>DASXLK010000104.1:0-54195 GCA_036496365.1 Candidatus Angelobacter sp.
GCCTACAGCCCTCTCCAATCAAACTGCCATCGCCATGGACCCAGCATTAGGCGGCGGTTTTGGTCCCATGGAAGGCCGTCCTCCGGGACAGGATTGGGCCCACCAGCGCTTTGATGAATTTGCACCGAAGGTTTTTATTGAGACCACGCAAGAAGGCGCAAAGGTCAACACCAAAAATGGCGTCAACATTCCGCCCAAGTTCCACCCCAATTTGCCTGACCAGGGTCCGCTGGCAATGTGGACATTTGACGGCACTATTCCACCCAAGCTAGCCATTGGCCGTTACGGCGAACCGATCATCTTCCGCCACCACAATAAGCTGCCTGCTGATGTAACGCAGAACGGTGGTTTCGGACGTCACACGATTACAACGCACGAACACAACGGACACCACGGCGCGGAGAATGATGGCTTTACCGGCGCATTCTTCTTCCCTGGTCAGTTCTATGACTATCACTGGCCAATTATTCTGGCCGGACATGACAGCATCAATGTGGACGCAACAGATCCTCGCACCGGCAGCCCTGACGACAGCGGCGGAATCAATAAAGTGCCTGGTGACTGGCATGAAACCATGTCAACTCACTGGTTCCACGATCACATGTTCAGCTTCACCTCACAGAACGTGTACAAAGGCAACGCTGCCATGTTCAACCTTTACAGCGCCCTGGATCGCGGTAACGAAGAAATCAACGACGGCGTAAACTTCCGTCTGCCCAGCGGCACGGCAAATTCCTGGGGCAACCTGGATTATGACGTGAACCTGATGCTGGCTGACAAAGCATGGGACGCAAACGGACAGCTCTATTTCGATATCTTCCAGCTTGATGGATTTATCGGCGATGTGATGACCGTGAACCTCTGCTACAAGCCGTTCTTTGAAGTGGAGCGCCGCAAGTATCGCTTCCGCATCCTTAATGCCAGCGTTTCTCGCTTCTTCAAACTGGCCCTGAGCGATGGTTCGCCGATGATTCAGATCGCCAACGACGGCAACTTGTTGCCCGTGCCGGTGGTCCTGACTCAGCTTGACGAGCAAGGTATTGCAGAACGCTATGACATCGTCATCGACTTCTCGCGCTATTCCATCGGAAGCAAAGTCTGGCTGACAAACCTGTGCGAACACACTGATGGCAAAAAGCCTTCGGCTGACCGCACCCTGGCTGACGCACTGAACGGAAAGTCGCTTGATCCTTGCGTCGGTAAGTTCCTGGAATTCCGCATCACCAAGAACCCGGCCAAGCCCGATCTGAGCCAGGTTCCTGCACAAATGATTCCCAACCCTGATCTTTCCAACATTCCTGTGGTTCGCGAGCGCATCTTTGAATTCGGCCGCGGCGCGACCAATCCTACAGATCCCAACGATCAGGATCCATGGGGCGTAAAGACAGATTTGGGAACCATGCTCACTGCTGACTACGGCCGGGTTGCCGCTGCTCCCAAACCGGGAACACGCGAAATCTGGACCCTGCAAAACGGTGGCGGCGGATGGGACCACCCAGTTCACATCCACTTTGAAGAAGGCCAGATCCTTGCCCGCAACGGCAGCGCAGCCAATGTGCCGGCGTGGGAAAAAGGCCGCAAAGACGTATACCGTCTGCGTCCGGGTGGCAGTGTGACCCTCACCATGCAGTTCCGCGAATTTTTCGGAATGTTCATGGAGCACTGCCACAACACCGTGCATGAAGATCACGCCATGCTGGTTCGTTGGGAATTGGATCGCGGCCTGGTTCCCATGCCGACTCCAATGCCAACACCGCAGGGAGTGGGCTACATTGCCTCAACCACTCTGCCCACAGCTTACGCCCCGGCAACTTCAAATTCGGGCGGCGGCTCAGGTAGCGGTTCCGGCGGTGGCTCTGGTTCCGGCGGTGGCTCTGGCTCCGGTGGCGGTTCTGGCTCCGGCAAGGGTGGCAGCAGCAGCTCTTCTGTCATCGAAGTCAGCTCCGGCGGCGGCTCTGGTTCCGGCAAAGGCTCCAGTGGTGGTGGTTCTAGCTCTGGCAGCGGAAAAGGCTCTAGCGGGGGCGGTTCTGGCAAGGGCGGCTCCGGTAAAGGCGGAAGATAAATAACTCCAACAGCGGCGGGACGTCTTCGGGGACGTCCTGCCTGCTTTATTGCATTTACAAGTTCGGAACCACAAAAAGGAAAAACAAATACCATGCGACGGAATGGTTGGGCCATCTTGGCGGCGACAGCCGCGTTCTTTCTTTCTGCTGTAGGATTTTTAACGGTCGGCGTTAAACCGGCCGCAGCTGACAACTCTCACTGGGGCGCGAACTACTTCCCCAACGTTCCTCTCATCACACAAGACGGAAAGACCGTCCATTTTTACAACGATATGCTGAAGGGCAAAATCGTTGTGATCAACTTCATTTATACCGAATGCGGCGAAACCTGCCCGCTTGAAACCGCAAAGCTTGCCCAGGTTGCCAAGCTGCTGGGCGACCGCATGGGCAAAGACATTTTCTTTTATTCCATTAGTGTTGATCCCAAACGGGACACGCCGGAAGTACTCAAGGCTTATTCCAAAAAATTCAAAACCGGCGCCGGATGGCTTTTCCTTACCGGCAAACGTGAAGACATTGATACGATTCGCAAAAAAATCGGCATGGCCGGACGCCTGGATGAAGATCCTGTTACCGGGCACACCACAAGTTTGACTCTGGGTAACGAACCGCAAGGCCAGTGGATGCAGGACAGCTCATTTGATGACCCGCATTTCATCGCCACCATGGTGGATAACTGGCTTACCCCCGGATACAAGAGCGCTGCTAACAGCTATCTGAATGTACCCAAAGTTGATCCTTCAACGGCCGGCGCCGGCCCAACCATGTTTCGCACACGTTGTGCCTCTTGCCACACAGTTGGCGGAGGCGATTTTGTTGGACCAGACCTGGCAGGCGTGACTACCATTCGTGATCGCGAGTGGCTCACCAAATTCCTTTTGGCTCCTGACAAAGTGCTGGCGGATAACGATCCAGTGGCCGTTGCATTATTCAACAAATACAACAAAGTAAAAATGCCGAACCTGCATATGCCTCCGCAGGACGTAAAAATATTGATCGAATATCTTCAGGTTCAAACCGCCGCAGTGGGCCAGAAGACCAGCGCTGCTGGAGATTCTGGGACACCCGGCGCCACCAAGGCAGAATCCACTTCCACAACGACCAATCAGGGACCGGGCAGCAACTGACTGCACGCTTGATTGCTAGTGGGCCGCCCGACGCTTAAAATTCGTCGGGCGGTTTTTTGTTGAGGAACAGTAATTAGCCTTTAGCTTTTGGCCCTTATAAGATGGACTTGCAGAGCAAAGCCAATGCATGAAATTGAACAGTGGATCGAAGAAGCCGCACGCAATCAATTCATAAAAATCAGGAAATTACCGCACGATGAAGCGGAAGATATTTTGCGGGAATTGATACGCCGCTACATCAAAGATACCAATCCTCATTCCCGTGTTTTGTGGATGGACCTGATAAAGCCAATTGACGAATATTACGATAGAAATTCTGTAAAGTTTACTGACGTAGTGCCGCAAAAATCTGGCGCATGCTTGCTTATACCTGAGACCGACTCCGCGAACGAGTTGGATTTGCCCGTCTTTGAAATAGATGTAACTGAAATCGAGAAGCTGATCAATAACTGCTTTGGCTTTGAATACAACGTCGTTGCCAAAGATTTCAGCTGGCTGGTAATTGAAACAGACCACGACCAATATTACGTTTGTCGCGATTCTGATTTTTTGTCGGGCCTCTTGAGCAAATAACGATCCAGCGCCGAAGGCACGGCGTGACACCAATTCCCTTTCTGGGCCAAGCCAAAGGCTAATGGCTAATGGCCAAAAGCTAAGAGCTGTTCTTTGTTACAATCCCTAACTCATGTTCACGCGGCCTCCAGGGTTTACGTACAAAAAAGACGAACTCCACTGCGACGATGTGTCGCTGAACAAACTTGCCAAAAAGTTTGGGACACCCTTGTACGTCTACTCCGCCACCGCGATTCGCGAGCGTTATCGAGTTCTTGAACGCGCGTTTCATCATGTGCGGCATACGCTCTGTTATTCGGTCAAAGCAAATTCCAATTTGAGCATCCTTCGTCTGCTGGCCGGGATGGGGGCAGGCTTTGATATTGTCTCCGGCGGCGAATTGGAGCGCGTCCGCAAGGCGCAGAAAAAAGCGCTCAAGAAAGTTGTATTCTCCGGCGTCGGTAAGACGGCTGCGGAGTTGGAATTCGCTCTCAACAATGGCATCCTTCTTTTCAACGTGGAAAGCGAGGGCGAACTTGAGCTGTTGGCCGCTTCTGCCACAAAGCTGCGCAAAACCGCTAATATCGCGCTACGTGTAAATCCGGATGTCCCTGCAGAAACGCATCCTTACATTTCCACCGGCCTGCGCGAGCACAAATTCGGCGTGCCCATCAGCAGCGCGCGTGAGCTTTGCCGCCGCGCTGCGCAACACAAATATCTGCGTGTGGCCGGAGTAAGCCTGCATATCGGTTCTCAGATTGGCGACGTTGCCCCTTTTCATCTGGCCCTGGAACGCACGGTAGATCTTGTGCTGCAACTTCTCGCCGACAAACATAAAATCCAGTTCATTGACGCCGGTGGTGGACTTGGCATCTCATACAGCAGTGCCGCACCCATCGATTTCACTGAGCTTGCCCATCGCTATGCCGAGGCTATTACGGAACCATTCTTGCGACTGAAAAAACCATTTCCGCATCTTCTGCTGGAACCTGGTCGCTATATTATTGCGCCCGCCGGAGTGCTGGTAACGCGCGTGCTCTATCTCAAGCGTAATGGCAACAAGCGCTTTACTGTGGTCGATGCCGCTATGAATGACCTGATTCGTCCTTCGCTTTACCAGGCGCGGCATGAAATTACGCCGGTCACATTTACTAAAGACCGCAGCGAGCGCGTCCAGGCGGACGTCGTTGGCCCCGTATGTGAAAGCGGGGATTTTCTGGCCCGCGATGCAATGCTGCCAGAACTTACACCCGGCGAAAACCTTTGCATTCTGGACGCGGGAGCCTATGGCATGTCGCTGGCTTCGAACTATAATTCCCGGCCACGTGCAGCTGAGGTACTGGTAGACGGGAGCCGCATACGGTTGATCCGCCGCCGTGAGACCATAAAAGATCTGTTGCAAGAGGAGGCCGCCTGCTTATGACCGACTTGAAGGCCCTGGCCTATGAATTTCTCCATGAGGCCCAGCACTCGCTCAAGAGTGATGGCTACCTAAACCCTACAGCCATTGTTATCACGCCGGAAGAGAACCTGATTTTTGATATCGAGTTTGAAACCGAGGAAGAGCGAGATGAAATCTATGCGGAGATGATGGAAGTGGCCCACGAGAAAAATGCCGGCGCCATTATCACCGTGAATGACGTTTATCCTGACGATAACCCCGGCGCGCCCGTTCAATTGCAAGGGGAGGGCTGGGGCGAACTGGCCAAATCGCCAACAGAAGCCATTGTGATCACGATCTCCGGCAGCGGCTTTGAAACTTGGAGCCTGATCTGCCCTTACTTCCGCCGCGACGATCAAATCAGTTTTCATCCCGCACATGAAGCGCGCAACCCCGGCGGCGAAGTTGAGTTGCTGGGAGATTGGACCGGCAAAGCCGGCGCTGCCTAGGCAGCAAATGTAATCCGCCACTCATTTCAAATCATTTTTTGATTGGCGATGTTGTCTTTAACTGTTTCCGAGAACCGCATTAGGATCGCCGCGGTGAAATTCTTCAGCTCGCTCGCTTCCATGCGCTGAAAACCACGTTTTCCAGACGCCAACATCATTGCCTGCCTGATGGGCCGTGATTTCACGCAACGCTTGAAAAGCCCAGGCTCGGGTCGTGGGATCTTGAGAGCTATCTGCGGCAATCTCAATCAGACCGGGCACTGCCCGCATGCGTTGTTCGCGCGTGAGCATGCCGGATTTGGCCAGGCTGGCGCCGCAGCGCTCGCGCACTTTAAGCGTCGGATCATTGCGGAAGACCTCAAGAAAGTCCGGAATTGTGTCTTCTGTGCCAAGATAAGCTAAGCCTTCAATGGCCCAATACCGCGTGGTCTCGTCAGGATCGTGCGCCCAGTCCCTGAGTGCTGAGTGCACCCGGAATATCTCCACATCGCGATTTGCCAGCATGCCCAGCATGGTGAAATCAAAGCCGCGGTTGGCGGCATTGGCTTGAGCATCACTGATAAGGCGGTCTACTGTGTCTGAATTTTTGTCCAGCTGGTTCATCACCAGGTCAACGTCAATGGCAGCATCGCGCACGCGCAGGTCGCTGGAATAACGCGCTTCCAGTTCCACGTTGTCCCATTCCGGCGTCTTCTTGATTTGCCCTCGCCAGCTTTGCACATGGTCTTCTACCAGCTTGGTTGCGCCTTCATAGTGATTCACGGCAGCCATCATCATTTTCTCGGCTTGCTGCTGGGGAGCCAGGCCAAGGAGTCCCATTTCGTCGGACTCGGCAAGCGGTCTCATGGTGAGCTTGGCGGTGGCCAATTCCGGAGAAGTCGTGCTTACTGAAGGGTCGGCTGAGGTTGGGCCAGCTGATGCGCTTGCAGCGGCGGTTCCGCCAGCACCTGAAGTTGGCGCAGCTGCTGGTGCAATGGTGCCTGCCGGTTCATGGGCAGCCGCGTGCCTGCTGCCTAATACACTGGAACCGAAAATATAGAGGCCGATCATACAGAGAGCAACGCCAGCCACCGCAAGTACAAGACGAACGCTTTTGTTCATAGATGAAATTTTTGCTTAGGAATCAGGCCGAGTAAAGTTACGGAGGGTTGCGGCCTATCCGCTCCAGATGCGATTTTGGCCAATATTTGCACATTCCAAAAACCCCCAAAAAACGCGCTCTACCCGCATGGTTATTGCATTTGATAAAGGGCTGCACCAATTCTTGGAAGCGCCTTGTGGACGAGCCGCCAAATGATTGATTTCAGGCAAGATAAAAACCATGAAAATCCAATTGACTTAAAACACATGAAGCGTAAATTCACAATTGTTCTTTGACATTTCAACGTTTTCCCGGTTGGCGGCGAGTCCGGGGCCCAAGCCAAGGTCACCATGCAGCAGCGCAAGCTGTAAAGCGGTGGAGGGCCGGTAAGGGTCTATTATGCGAACTGCTGGTTGAGGAGAACATGAAACCGTCTAAAGGCAAAGATAGAAGCCCCGAGGTGTTGACCGATTTACCCGGTTGGCGGAGAGCCCGGAGCCCAAGCTTCAGCGTAAGCTGATTAAAGATCGCACTTTATGAGTTTCGCAAGGAACTGACATAAAGAAGGCTGGTCGGCAAGGGTCTATAGCGAACCGCTGGTTGAGGTGAATGGGTCAACAAGAACTCGGGGCTTCTTACTGTTTTTATCTGTAATCCCGAGCGGAAGCGAGGGATCCCTACCTGCTCCGATACGCCTGGACCTATCACGTAGATGCTTTACTCAGTGACTACAAATCCATGAACGCAAATTCCAACTTGTGATTGCGACTTTGAAGTTTTTCGCGGCTGTAGGGATCCCTCGCCAAACTCGGGATTCAAAACAAATTATTCCAGCCCGCCATATACCAGCTTTCCGCCCAGGAAAGTCGCTTCTACCTTTACGTTCTTGATGGAAGCCGGCGGGATTTTGAAGATATCATCGGAGAGCAATACAAAGTCTGCCAGCTTGCCCGGCGTGATGGAGCCTTTTTCTTTTTCCTGAAATTCCGCGTAAGCCGAGCCCATGGTGTAAGCTTCAATCGCTTCAGCTACAGTAAGCTTTTGTTCAGGTACCCAACCGCCAGGATTTTTGTCATCCAGCGTGGCCCGGGTCACGGCTGCATAAACGCTCCACATTGGGCTCAGCGGAGCCACAGACCAATCCGTTCCAAAGGCCAGCCGCACGCCGTTATCGAGAAATGTGCGAAACGCATAAGTACGCTTGATGCGGTCCGGGCCAATACGCGTCTCAGCCCAGCGTCCATCATCAATTGCGTGATACGGCTGCACAGAGGCAATCACGCCCAGCCTCGCGTAGCGGACAAAATCTTTTGCCGCCATATGCTGCGAATGCTCAATGCGCCAGCGCCGGTCACGCTTGCCGTTTGTCTTTTCGATCTGGGTAAACATATCCAGCGTCATGGAAATGGCGCGGTCGCCGATGGCATGTATACAGATTTGCAGGCCTGCAGCATCGGCGCCACGCAGGCGTTGCTGCATCGCCGAGACAGGATGCATCTCGTCGCTCAGCAGGCCGTGCTTATCGGGCGCGTCTGTATAGGCGTCAAAGAAATACGCAGTTTCCGATCCCAAAGAACCATCCGCATAGCCTTTGACTGCGCCCATCCGCAAGAGTGACGAACCAAATCCGTGCCGAATACCGAGCTTGGCCTGGTCTTTCCAACCTGTCTCCATTGGAGCGGCATAGATACGCACGGTGAGCGCGCCCTGCTCCTGGAGCTCAGAATAAGCCCGCACGTCGTCGTATGTGGGATTCATGTCCTGCACGCTGGTTACGCCGAGTGAAGCTGCATGGTCCAGCGCCTGATGGATTGCCTTCATTCTATGCGCAGGGGTCATTGGCGGCATTACTTTATTGACCAAGTCTTGTGCTGCATCCTTCAAAATGCCTGTGGGATTGCCTTGGGCATCGCGGACAATTTCTCCGCCCGGCGGATCAGTGGTCTTGGAAGTTATTCCCGCCAGCTTCAGTACAACGGAATTGGCCAGCGACTCGTGACCGTCATAGCGATTCACCCAGACCGGCGTGTCCGGCGTGACAGGATCGATAAGTTCTTTAGTAGGAAGATTGGCTGGCGACCACCTCTGCTCATCCCAATCGCCGCCAACAACCCACTCGCCTTTGGGTGTGGTCTTGGCGCGCTCGCCAATCTTGCTGGCAAATTCCTGCGGAGAAGCCGCGTCTTTGAGTTGCACGGCAGAAAGATGGTCGCCACCGTCAACAAAATGGACATGAGCGTCATTGAAACCAGGAAGCAGCAATTTACCTTGCGCGTCCAGGACTTTGGTCTTCGGTCCGTGCCATGCGTCAACCTCGGCGGCAGAGCCCACGGCGACAATTCGATCTCCCAGGACTGCCAGGGCTTCTGCATGGGGCCGCGCTTTGTCCACGGTATAGATTTTCGCGTTGGTCACGATGAGGTCTGCCGCGGGCTTGACCTGGGCCTGCGCTAAAGACATCCCCGCGATACACCCAAGCAAGGAGAAAAAAACCGTGGTTATGTGACGCAATCTCATCTTGTTGCCGCCGGTTTGTGCAACCAAACGCATACCGCTATCTTTCTCCCCACTTCAACTTGGTCCGCAACACATCAAAAAATGACCGCCCTGCCAACTTGAACAGTTTCACTGTGTAGTCTGATTTCCGGCAGCGCACAATGTCACACTCAGCCAGTTGCATACCTATCTGACCATCCACCGTGAGATAGGCCTGCTCGCGGGTCACCAAAATTCTGGCCTCAATCACCGCCGTATCGTTCACCACCAGCGGCCTGTTGGTTAAAGCATGAGATGCAACTGGGGTGATCACGAACGCTGGAACGTCAGGAGAAAGAATGGGCCCGCCTGCAGCCAGCGAATACGCGGTTGAGCCTGTAGGGGTGGAGATAATAACGCCATCCGCCTTGTAATTGGCGACGAAATGCCCATCTACGCGTACTTCAAAATCGGTAATGCGCGCCACAGCGCTCTGGTTCAGAACCACTTCATTCAGGGCTTCATAAGTGGCCACGCACTTACCATCACGCTGCAACTGGCAGTGCAGCATGGGCCGCGGGCTTACTTCGCAACTTCCCGCGTCAACCAGTGCAAGCGCCTGCTCAATTTCTTCCTGCTTAACTTCTGTCAGAAAGCCCAGCGAGCCCAGATTCACGCCAAGAATGGGAATGCCTGCGCGCGCTACATTGCGCGCGGTGGAAAGCAGCGTGCCATCACCACCCAGCACAATCACAAAGTTCGGCGCGGCGCTGGCCAGATTTTCCCGGTCAACATGTTCGCAATCAGGGCAAAATTCAAGCGTGGCGGCGTCAGCAGTAATGGTATAGCCATTGCTGCGTAGCCATTCGGCGACCTGGACCACAACTTTGCCCAGTTCCGGCTTGCCCAGCTTAGAGATGATGGATGCTTTCTTCATCGGAATATTTTTTTCGTCAAAACGCTTCCTTACTCAAAATCCGTATGCAACAGAAACTCGCGGTTACCTTCCATACCCAGGATAGGAGATTCCATCAATTCTATGTGCTGGCCACCCAGCTCTTCCACTTTTTGCCGAACTTTCATCACAGCGCCCTGCTGGGCTTGCTCGTCCTTCACGATGCCGCCCTTCCCTACCAGATCACGCCCAACTTCAAACTGCGGCTTGATCAGGATTACGGCCTCACGCCGCACGGCTGTCGCTTGCCCAAATGCGGCCGCCAGCACCGCAGGGAGAACGAGTGTAACAGAGATAAACGAAACGTCGATGGCAATGAAATCAATGGGCAGGCGCGCCTCCGCTTTGAGCAAGTTCTCCTGTGTAAGATAGCGTGCGTTGGTTTTTTCCAGCAGCTTTACGCGAGGATCAGAGCGCAATCTTGCGTGTATCTGACCATACCCCGTATCCACTGCCATCACTTCAGCCGCGCCATGCTGCAGCATGCAATCCGTAAATCCGCCGGTGGAAGCACCCACGTCCATACAAGACTTGCCGGTGAGATCAATCTT
Organism: Candidatus Angelobacter sp.; assembly: GCA_036496365.1. Lineage (GTDB taxonomy): Bacteria > Acidobacteriota > Terriglobia > Terriglobales > Acidobacteriaceae > Angelobacter. The sequence goes on from DASXLK010000104.1 coordinate 10,695, forward strand.
CCAACTCTCAAGCGCTGCTTCCAGTTTTAGACCGCCCCGGCCAACGTATTTCAGATCATCGCCCAGCAGCCTGATTTGTGCCTCAGGATCGACTGCTGCTCCGGCCTTCTCAACTTTCTGTTCATTCACCAGCACGCGACCGGAAAGCACCATGGCCTGCGCACGCTCGCGTGAGGGAACGAGCCCGCGCTCCACCAGAAGCTTGTCAATACGCACCTTCATTTTCACCATTTTACTTTCCAGGCTTCTGCATAACACAAAACCGAAAGCGCGTTGCACCGCCATCGCTTCCCAGCTACTTGAATTGGCGATCCAGATTCTGATCGGTCTGTTTCTCAATCAACTCTGGTAGTTCCGTATCGAATTGAACTGCTTGAACCCTCCAGGTATCGCGGGGTTTGTAAAACTTCAGCCGAATGGAAATTGGCTGAAGGTCATAAGCAACGAAATAGTGCTGATACACGAACATACCAGCAACTGTTGTTTCCGCCATCTTGGTATGCGAATGATAAGCGCCGAGCTGTCTTTCAATTAGGCCAAACTGGGCTTTAAGTTGCTCGGATTTGCCGGGCAAATTCTTGAGTGCCACATTTGTGCTGAATGCATAATCAATAGCGTCTTCCGATTTACCTTGTTCCAGTAGCGTGAAAAATTTGTCTGCAATTGCCTGATATCCAGAGCTCTCTACTGCCTGAGTCTGCGCACGAACTGCGAAGAATACGAGTACAATAGCCGCAATCGTCGCCAGTATCACCCCGTGCTTTACTCTCATTTGGTTTCCTCCTTGCACTAAGTCGCAAATACAACTGAAATCCCGCCCACTGGCCTGCACGTGCTCACACGAAGGCAGCAGCGCGCTCCACCAGAAGTTTGTTAATACGCACCTTCATGAGAGCAATTGTATTTGGACGGGCTGCGCTGCTTGGCAATTTCACAAGCAGCAAGCGCAAGATGCAATAGTTTGCACATTCCCGCCGCGATTCAACTCTTGTATTGGAATCTTTTTTTCTTTGGATCCAGTCGTGCGCACCTGAATCTGTGCAAAGCGTCAGAACACGCAGGTTCAGCGACGTTAGTTACCTGCCTCATTCGTTTTCCACATTCTTTTTCACTGAATTGTTGAAAACCAGTATGAATTAATGGAATCAAATTTGCGCATAGGCTTTTGCCTTGAAAACCTCCTGCCGCTCACCGGAATATTCGCATGCGATAGAATGTTTTCTCCCATGGCTGGCAAAAAGAAAAATAAATCCGCAACCGCGCCCAAACGCAAAGGCAAACCTTCCAGAGCAAAATCAAAGCCCACACCACGCAGGCCTCCGGCCAGGAAAGCCAAGGCCGAAGATATAGTTCTGCCGGTTTTGAATGCGGACAAGCTCAAAGAACTTTACGCCACCATGATGAAATGCCGCATGCTGGCTGAGCGCGTTCAGCATTCCAATCACGGCCACCGTCTCGACTCTGGACTGGAAGCCATTTTGGTGGGAGCAGCCGCGCATCTTATGCCACAAGACTGCATGGCGCTGGAACACGGCGGCTTTCTAGCAAGCCTGATCAAAGGCACACCGCTGCAGTTGATCGCTGCGCAGATAGCCCAGTCTCAGGGCAGCAATGACCATCAGATTCCGGCTTCTCCTCTGCGCGAAGCGAGCTCCGCAGTAACGCCGGGCATGGCGATAGGGCTCTCATTGGCCCAAAAACAAAAGGGAACAAGCGCGGTAACGCTGATGTTTGGCACACAGGAGCCAGGGTCTCAAGCTTTTGAGCCGGCAGCCATGGTGATTGCCGCCACACAGAAACTTCCTATCGTTTGCCTGGTGGAAACCGGATTTGATGCTCAGGCAGAGACGCACACTCTTCCTGTTCCCAGCGATTCCCACGGAGTTGGCAGTGGCTACTATCCGAAGATCGCGGTGGATGGCTGCGATGTAGTTGGGATATTTCGCGTAGCGCAAGAGGCAATCCGTCGCGCCCGGGAAGGCCATGGTCCGGCGCTGATTGAATGTATGACCTCGCGCGCCAATAAAGCGGCTGGGGACTCTGGTACCACGAAAATTGGGACCTCGAAAATTGCACAATACATCGCTGAAGATCCGCTGCCTTTCATGGAGAAATATTTAAAGCGCAGAGATTTGTGGTCAGCGGAATGGTCTCGCAGGATGGTCAGAGAGTTTACTAAGGAACTGAATGACGCCTTTGCTGCCGCCCACGAAAAACCGGGCACTGATGCGGCCTTTGATAATGTGTATTCAGCCGATTCTGGCAGCGCATCGCAACGGGTCTAGCAGCGGCAGCACACATTTATCCTGCAATGCTGTCTGGCGCTGCTTTAACATTACTTCACACGACCGCCAGTGGAAATTGTGCGGGGTTCGCGTCATACTGTATGCATGAATGCAAAACACGCCGCAGCCCTGGAACCCGATCACGAGGAAATTTTAGAGTGGATTGAAGCTTTTGATGAAGTGATTGACCAGGAAGGTCCTGGTCAGGGAACCCGGCTGCTTGATGCCCTTACCCGTCGCGCGCGCCAACACGGCGTGGACGTGCCAGTCCAGTTAAACACCCCTTACGTCAACACAATTCCTGTAGAGGAAGAATCTCCGTATCCGGGCGACCGCATGATGGAGCGTCGCATTAAAAGCCTGATTCGCTGGAACGCCATGGCGATGGTGCATCGCCAGAACAAGAAAGATCCCGGCATTGGCGGTCATATCTCCACGTATTCATCCCTGGCGACGCTGCTTGAAGTAGGCTATAACCATTTCTTCCACGCCACGCACGGCGAAGAACCCGGCGATTTCGTCTATTTTCAGGGCCATGCCTCACCCGGTATTTATGCCCGTGGCTATCTGGAAGGCCGCATCAGCCAGGAGCAGGTGGAAAATTACCGCCACGAGCTGCGTGACAAGCCTGGACTTTCATCGTACCCGCATCCATGGCTTATGCCCGAATTCTGGCGCTTCCCCACCGTTTCCATGGGTCTGGGGCCGCTGAATGCCATCTATCAGGCGCGATTTATGCGCTATCTGGAAAACCGAGGGCTGATCAAGCCGACGCCGCGCAAAGTGTGGGCATTCATCGGGGACGGTGAAACCGACGAGCCAGAGGTATTGGGCGCACAGCTAACGCTGGCTTCCCGGGAAAAGCTGGATAACCTGATTTTTGTGGTGAACTGTAACCTGCAGCGCCTGGACGGCCCAGTCCGCGGCAATGGAAAGATCATTAACGAGCTGGAATCGGCTTTCCGCGGCACAGGTTGGAACGTAATCAAGGTCATCTGGGGCTCTGGCTGGGACGATCTGCTGGCCCGCGACCACTCCGGCATGTTGCTGAAACGGATGGAAGAGTGCGTGGACGGCGAATATCAGGCTTTTAAAGCCAAAGATGGCGCTTACGTACGTAAAGAATTCTTCGGCAAGTACCCGGAAACGGCGGCGCTGGTCGCCGGCTGGACCGATGATGAGATTTTCCATCTGCAGCGTGGCGGTCTTGATCCGCAAAAGGTTTACAACGCATACAAACGCGCGGTGGAGCACAAAGGCGGTCCAACGGTGATCCTGGCCAAGACGATCAAAGGCTATGGCCTGGGATCGGCGCAGGCCCGCAATGCCACCCACCAGGAAAAGAAGATGTCGGATGAGGCGCTCACCGCTTTCCGTTCACGCTTCGAGATTCCTATTCCGGACAAATCCGCGCAAGAAGGCTCACCCTATCGTCCTCCGGAGAACAGCCCGGAAATCCAATATATGCAGGCCCGGCGCCAGGCGCTTGGCGGCTATTTACCCAAGCGCGATGGCCGACTGAGCGGCTTTGAAGCTCCAGCGCTTGCAACTTTTAAGGAAGCGCTGGAAGGCTCAAAAGGCCGTGCCGTTTCCACCACCATGGGCTTTGTCAGCATGCTGCGTAATCTCATGAAAGACCCGCAGGCCGGCAAGCTGGTAGTCCCTATTATTCCTGATGAAGCCCGCACTTTCGGTATGGAGTCGATTATCCGGCAGGTAGGCATTTACGCCAGCCAGGGCCAGCTTTACAAGCCACACGATGTAGACATGCTGCTGTATTATCGCGAGGCAAAAGAAGGTCAGATTCTGGAAGAAGGCATCACTGAAGCTGGCGCCATGGCTTCAATGACTGCCGCAGGCACGGCATACTCCAACTATCGCGTGCCAATGATTCCCTTCTTCACCTATTATTCAATGTTTGGCTTCCAACGCGTTGGCGACTTGATCTGGGCATTTGCTGACGCACGCGGCAAGGGCTTTTTGATGGGTGGAACTGGCGGCCGCACCACTCTGGCCGGTGAAGGCCTGCAACACCAGGATGGCCACAGCATTGTGGTTTCGTCCACGGTGCCAACCTGCGCTACCTACGACCCAGCCTACGTTTACGAGACAGCTGTGATTATTCAGGACGGTATCCGCCGCATGTATCAGGAAGGCGAAGACCGTTTTTATTACATCATGCTGTACAACGAAGATTACGTGATGCCGGAAATGCCTGCGGGCTGCGAAGAAGGCATTATCAAAGGCATTTACAAACTGAAAGCGACGGAAGGCAAGAAGGCCACGGTGCAGTTGTTCGGCAGCGGCTCCATTCTGAATGAAGCACTGCGCGCGCAAACCATCCTGGCCGAAAAATACAGCGTCCAGGCCGATGTATGGAGCGTAACCAGCTACAACGAACTGAGGCGTGAAGCACTGGCAGCAGACCGCTGGAGCCGCTTGCATCCCACGGAAAAGCAGAAGATACCGCACATTCTGACTACTCTCGAGAAGGCTGACGGCCCAATCATAGCCGCCTCTGACTACATGAAAGTAGTTCCAGATCAACTGGCGCCCTGGCTGGGCACCAGGCTGGTCACGCTGGGGACTGATGGCTTTGGCCGCAGCGACAACCGTGAGCATCTGCGCCGACACTTTGAGATCAATGCTGAATCAATTGCTACAGCAGCGCTCTCCCGGCTGGCCCGGGACGGCAAATTTGATCCCAAAAAGGCGCAAAAGGCCTTTACTGATCTGGGTGTAAACATCGAAAAAGTTGACCCGGCACGAGCATAGTTCAAAGCTTTGGGACAAATTATCAAGAAACAATCTTGGTAATTTGTCCCATTTTATCTATATGATTCACTTGTACTTATTTAATTTTATTCGCCTCTAACCTTCCACATTTAAAATTAAGTGAGTGCAAGTGACTCAACTTTTGGTATTGACAAACCTACAGCTTTTACCCCATAATTAGCACTCGATGGGAATGAGTGCTAGCAACCCCATCCAACTGCTAAACAGCCTTTGTAAACCCCATAATTTAAATACGCACCATTTTGAAAAGGAGTAGTCGCATGGCACAAAAGTTGACCCCGCTGCATGACCGCGTAGTCATCCGTCGGATACAGGAAACGGAAACTGTTCGCGGTGGCATTATCATCCCCGAAACCGCAAAAGAAAAACCCCAGGAAGGCGTTGTAGTCGCTGCCGGAACTGGAAAGTTTGATAAAGGTCAGACCGTTCCCCTGGCAGTAAAAGAAGGTGATCGCGTTCTGTTTGGTAAATATTCCGGATCAGAAATCAAGATTGATGGCGAAGAGCTGCTGATCATGAAGGAAGACGAAATCCTGGGAATCATCACCGGCAGCACCAGCAAGCCTTCAGAAAAACAGGAAAAGGCCGGAGCCGGCAAGCGGTAAAAACGCGCAACAGCCAGCAGCAAGTTTTTTAAGGAACTCATTTACCGCTCCAGAAGCGGAAAGAATCTTGATAGGAGATTTGAGCAATGGCAAAGATTATTGTGCACGGTGAAGACTCTCGCCAGGCGATCCTGCGCGGAGTCAACGTACTGGCAGATGCAGTAAAAGTTACGCTGGGCCCTCGCGGCCGCAACGTTGTCATCAACAAGAAATTTGGTTCGCCCATCATCACCAAAGACGGCGTGACCGTGGCAAAAGAAATCGAACTGGGCGATACCCTGGAAAACATGGGCGCACAGATGGTGCGTGAAGTCGCCAGCAAGACCAGCGACGTTGCCGGTGACGGCACCACCACCGCAACTGTTTTGGCCCAGGCCATCTATCGCGATGGCGTGAAGACCGTGGCAGCCGGCGCAAACCCGATGGCCCTGAAGCGCGGCATTGAGCGCGCAGTCAACACCATCTGCGGCGTTCTGAATAAAGACGGCGAACGCAGCAAAGGATATCTGGACACGTTCTCCAAGCCGGTCAGCGGCGACATGATCGCTCAGGTTGGCACCATCTCCGCTAACAATGACGAAACCATTGGACGCATTATTGCCGAAGCCATGAAAAAAGTCGGCAAAGACGGCGTGATCACAGTGGAAGAGTCCCGCACCATGGAAACGAGCCTGGAAGTTGTGGAAGGCATGCAGTTTGACCGCGGCTACCTCTCTCCTTACTTCGTGACCGACCCAGAGCGCATGGAAACAATCCTGGATGACGCGCTGATCCTCATCAACGAAAAGAAAATCAGCACCATGAAGGACCTGCTCCCGATTCTGGAACAGGTGGCCAAAGCCGGCCGTCCGTTGTTGATCATTGCTGAAGATGTTGACGGCGAAGCGCTGGCAACTCTGGTAGTGAATAAACTCCGCGGCACTATTCAGGTTTGCGCAGTAAAAGCTCCGGGCTTCGGCGATCGCCGCAAGGCCATGCTGCAGGACATTGCAATCCTGACCGGCGGCAAAGCGATTACCGACGATCTGGGCATCAAGATGGAAAGCATTGAGCTTACCGACCTGGGCCGCGCCAAGAAAATCACCGTGGACAAAGACAATTGCACCATCGTGGAAGGCAAAGGCAAGGGCGGTGAGATCGAAGGCCGCGTGCGCGAACTCCGTGCACAGTCAGAAAAAGCCACCAGCGACTATGACCGCGAAAAGCTGCAAGAGCGGTTGGCCAAGCTGGTTGGTGGCGTTGCCGTAATCAAAGTGGGCGCTGCGACTGAAACCGAAATGAAGGAAAAGAAAGCCCGCGTGGAAGACGCAATGCACGCAACCCGCGCTGCCGTGGAAGAAGGCATTGTCCCGGGCGGCGGTGTTGCTCTGGTTCGCTGCCAGGCGGCTCTCGACGACCTGAAGTTCAAGAATGACGATGAGGAAACCGGTGCGGCAATCGTTCGTCGCGCCCTGGAAGAGCCTTTGCGCCAGATTGTTTCAAACTCCGGCGAAGAGGGTGCAATCGTCGTTGGTAGGATTCGCGACTCCAAGGACAACAACTTCGGCTACAACGCCCAGAACGATAAGTTCGAGGACCTTGTAAAAGCCGGCGTGATTGATCCTACCAAGGTGACGCGCACTGCCCTGCAGAATGCAGCTTCCATCGCTGCGCTCATGCTGACCACCGAAGCCCTTGTCTCCGATGTACCGGAAGACAAGAAAGCTCCGGCAGCTGGCGACCACGGCGGAATGCCCTACGGCGGATAAGTTTAAGTTACGCTCCGTATCACTCAAGCCCCGCAGAAATGCGGGGCTTCTTTTTTTGTCGCTTCGCTCCAACCCGCTAAGCAGTTTCTTAAATCCTGAGTCCATTTCGGCGCTTGTTGCAGGCGGCTCGGCGCGCAAGCCGGCCTCGCTGCTAAACCCTCTATGTCCAAGAGTGTCGCTTTCGCTCCCAACCGCTTATGCAGTTTTGTTTATCCTGAAATTTCTCAGCGCTTGTTGCAGGCAGTTCCTCGCGCAAGTCGGTCTTGCCACTGTTTATGGTGGGGGCAATTCTTGTCGCTTCGCTCCCAACCACTTATGTAGTTTTGCTTATCCTGAAATCTTTTCAGCGCCTGTTGCAGGCGGCTCGGCGCGCAAGTCGTCATGGCTCTCTTTACCACTTAACAATAAAAAAGCGCACCAGCCAAAGCCGATGCGCTTAAGTTTCTTTGTATCTTTCTAACTAGAACTGCAGCTTTACCGCGAACTGCAACTGGCGGGCAGAACCTGAATCGCCGGTTGGGAAGCGCGTGCTGCCGATAGTTGAAAAGGTTGTGAACTGATTGCCCGCGTTGCTCGCAAAGGTTGGCTGCAGAGATGCTGCCAGAAAACCTCCGGACGCGCCAGGTTGGCCATAGTTCGGGTGGTTGAGCACATCGAATGCGTCAACACGGATCTGCATATTCAACCTTTCGCTGATCTTTGTGTTCTTAGCCAGGGCCAAATCCATATTTGCAAATCCGGGTCCGTATACACTGTTGCGACCCATATTGCCAAATGTCAGAGTGCCGGGGACACAGGTTGGTGTTGCCGTCGGGCTCGTTGAAGTCAGTGTGCAAGGAACCGACAACACGCTAGGATTGGATATCCACTGCCCTAACGGATTGCCGCTGGTCTTGATTGGCCCACTGGCATTGAGAGTGATCGTGCTGCCAAGACCATTGAAGCTGGATGAGTTGAATGCAACCAGATTGAATGGGTTGCCGGTCTGCCAGCTTATGACTGGCGCTAGTTCCCAGCCACTGACTAAACGGTTGCCTTTGAAAGGCAGATCATAGATAGCGTTTGCAACGAAACGATGACGAGCGTCAAAGTCTGAGCTGCCACGGCTCAGGAAGATGTTATTGCTGTTTTGAACCTGAACACCCGCATCATTCCGAGAGACATCATCTATTGAGTGCGAATAGGTATACGAAGCATTGAACTGCAACCCTTTCGATGTTTTCTGGGTAAATGTTGCCCAGAAAGCATTATAGATTGAGTTGCTACCGCTCTCGCGCTCTGTGATGGAAGCCGCCAACGGCACGTTCGGCAAGAACAGGCTGCTGGGTGAAAGTTTCTGGAATGGCAAGTTCAGGTTCGTCGCGCCTGTCCCAACCTGACCCAAGACCGCCGTCTGGTTTGCGTTGATATCATTTTCAAGATGTGTTCCCTTATTTCCAAAATAACCAATCATCGCGGATGAACTGCGGGTCAGCTGCTGCTGGATATTCAAATTCCACGATTGAACATCGGCGTTCTTGAAGTTGGGACTCACAAAAATGGGGGCAACGCTGCTCGGCGTGCCGTTATATAGCGTCGGCAGCGCGGCAAACGTTTGCTGGGTCGCGATGCTGATCGGCAATGCAAACGGCGGGTTGGAGGTAAGGCCAGTTACGACTCCTGTAATCGGCTGATCAACCTGATATGCATAACCAGAACGCAGTAAAGTTTTGCCGTTATGGAAGACATCCCAGGCAAAACCAACGCGTGGCTGGAAGTTTTTATTTTGCTGAGCATAGGGTTCGGTTGTGGGTACAAGTGTGCTGCCTAATGCGCCACCCGGCACAAAGTTTACAAACCGGTCTGCGCCTTCTGACGGTGTCATGTTCCATCCATAGCGCAAGCCGAGCTCAACAGTTAAATATGTCTTGAGTTTGAAGCTGTCCATGGCATAGAAATCAAGCGCATTTTCATTGATGCGGTTGGCTACATTCCCGATTGTTCTAGCGGAAGAATCCACATTGCCGGCAATAAAGTTATTTACGCTGTTGAATGTCAACGCGCCGGGATCGCCGTTGAAGTTCGAGTTTTTGAAGTCGCGGAACTCAACTCCAAACTTGAAAGAATGCCTGCCTTTGAGATAACTGACGTTATCGGCAATTACCCCCGTTGTGTCGCCGCGCCCTTGTGGGAATGTGCGCTCATCTCCAAAAACAAGGCCAAGTCCGCCAATGCTGATGGTCGGCAGGAAGGCTTCATTCGGTCCCAACGTTGTTCCCAGCCCCAGTGAGTTAGGGTCTGTTGTATTGTTAGGCGTAAATGTAATCAGAATGCGGTTGACACCAAGATTCAACTCATTGACCAGAGCGGAGCTGAACACGTGCGTATCGCCCAGAGTGAAGACCTGTCTTTTGCCTTCACGCGTATCTCCGAAGCCGGGAATGTTCGCGCCCTGCGTCGGCTCCTGCCGCAAATCGTGCTGATACACGTAATACACATGGAGCCGGTCTGTTTCACTGAAGCTGTGCTGAAAATCGATGGTTCCCTGATCAATATTGACCGGAGCAGTTGCCGATCCCAGGAACGCAGGTGCGCCGCCCACTGTTCCGTTGGCGGTCGGAACCAATGCGGCAATCGACCTTACGGTGGCATTTGGACTGGCTGCAATTTGCGCCAACTGAGCGGGAGTAAACACCAGCGATGTAGTCGTCAGGCCCTGACGATGACGTTCTCCTTCATAGGTAGCAAAGAAGAAGGTTTTGTCCTTCTGAATTGGCCCGCCAATATCGCCGCCAAATTGGTTACGCTTGAACGGGCTTTGCGGCAGTGATGCGCCGGTAGAGCTAAGCCGAGGATTAAAAGCATTCCGGGCGTCAAAAACATTGTTGCGCACATAGTCATACAACTCGCCGTGATATTGATTGGAACCTGAGCGAGAAGCGATGGTAACAATTGCGCCAGCATTCCGCCCGTATTCCGCGCTATACGTGGAATTGTCCACTTTAAATTCAGATACGGTGTTAATTGTTGGCTGGAAAGTGACCTGATTCTGCGCCATGTCATTCAGGTTAATTCCATTCACCATCCAGTTCACAGCGTCTTCGCGCATGCCGGCGGTATTCACGGCAAAAGCACCCTGGCCCCGCAAGGGTGCTGTAAGGAACCCATTCTGAGGCGCGGTGACAGTGCCGGGAATCAGCAATGCCAAATCCACGAAGTGACGGCCATTGAGTGGAAGCTCTTGCACGGCCCGCTGGTTGATGGTTGCTCCAACGGTCATCGTTGTTGATTCAATTAGCGGCGCTGTGCCCTCAACGGTAACAACTTCAGTACTATTAGCCACCTTCAACCCGAAATTTTGCACCGCATTATTATTTACTTCCAGAACAAGATCTTTGGCCAGCTGAGTTTCAAAGCCCTTCACTTCCACTTCAACGCTATAGACACCCGGCGGCAGCGCAGGGACTTCATAGGTGCCAGTGGCTGAAGTCTGGGTAGTCCTCTCGATTCCCAGAGCTGCATTTTTTATGGTTACTTTGGCGCCCACGACCGCGGCACCACTTTGATCGTTCACGGTGCCTAGAATTTTTGCGGTGGTTTGGGCAAATGTGGTCGCAGCGAACATCAGAATCAGCAACGAGAGCAGCCACGGGGAAAAAGCCACTTTTCTTAACATCTCATCTCCCTCCTAAGGAAACGACAGCGATATGCACAGAAAACGAATGCGAATTATCTTCAATCAAGACTGAATTTTGATTTTCACTTAATAATCTTCGCAAATGCCCATCGCGCGAAGCTTTATTTGTTTTGTGCATTCATAGTTCCATTTCCAGAGATAGCAAAATCAATAGATACCGCGTTATTTATGGAAGGACGGTGCGAGTGGATTCCAAAATATGTAGCGACGCAACTATTCGATACTAATTTTGGAACTGAGATCGACTGAGGGACAAAGTTAAATGGAGAGCGCACAAGCTCTGGCACCCAAGTGAATTCAGTTCAATATCAAACTTTTTACTTGTCAGAACGCATACTTCTAACGGGAAACTAGACTGTCATCCAGTTCCGAAATGGGAAGCAAGATTGTTACAAAGCGTTAGACCAGCAATGCTATTTAGGATTCTCTGGAGCAGCAGGGATTGGGAGACGGGCACGGTTGCCGGCACGAGGCGTAACGTCATTTTCCGCCCGCGCTGAATCACTATGCATTATGTCCACTGAGAGTGGTCGCTGAAGAACCATTTCCAGCGCGGTTCCCTGCTCAATGCGGACATCCTGTCCTCTTGTAAATAGCACTTGCCCCAGGCCAACCGCTGCTCCGGCAAGTCCGCCGATGCCAGCACCAGTGCCACTTCGAGCTGCCACTGCGCCAATTACAGCGCCGGTTGCGCCTGTTTTTGCCACAGTGCCAGCGTCTTTGCCCTTCTGGCCGTTGGCCTTGATGGTGCCTTCCTTGTCAGCGACCTCATGGTTCTGTGCGCCCGGTTCATTTTCTAAAGCTCCCGGCAAATCGATGGTGTATCCATTGGGAAAGATCAGAGTGGTGAAGTGAAAAAGAATTTCAGCCCGCCCTTTGATTCTTCCAGCGCGCTTCACTTCGGCAATCTGGCCTTTCACGTATGTGCCTGCAGGAATCACGGTTACATTGTCCTGGGTCACGGGGAAGCTGGTTTGGCAGTAAACACCGTCGCCAACGCGCGCGCTTTTTGTGGTGATGGGACTCTTCAAGCTGAGCAGGACCTGTGTCCCCGCCGGCACAATCATCTGCCGGATCGCCGGATTTGCACTGGCCGCATTTGGACTAACCGCATTTGTGGCAGCCGTTGGCGCAACCGTGTTCGCGGGACTGTCTGTAGCTGTGGCGGCCGTTTGCGCAACAGCGCCTAACGAAGCTATGAAAAGGAATGCAAGAAGAGCGCGCATTGAGAGCACCTCAAAACATTGAGTGATTGATAGAGCTAAAAACTAGAACGCATCTATTTACCGTTTTTTGCCTGCTCCATCTCCGTAATGATGGCGTGCGCAGCCTTTGCCGGGTCTGCCGCGTGCGTGATCGGACGCCCAACCACAATGTGGCTGGCGCCATTTCTGATTGCCAAACCCGGAGTTGCGATACGCTGCTGGTCGTGTGTTTCAGAGCCTGCTGGACGTATGCCCGGCGTGACGATCATGAAGTTGTCACCTACCTGTTTTCTGAGTGGAATAAGTTCCCGCGGAGAGCTGATAATTCCCTGGCATCCGGCGCTTTGCGCCAAAGCGGCCATCCGCACGGCCTGATCTGCCACTTCACTGGAGACGCCAACTTGGTGCAGGTCGTCTACGCTCAGGCTGGTCAGTACCGTTACAGCCAGAATGTTTACCCGCCCAGCCGACGCCTCTGCAGCAGCCTGAAGCATGGCTGTTCCACCGCTGGCATGCACGGTGAGCATGTACACTCCCAACTCCGCAGCCGCTTTCACCGCATGGCTGACGGTATTGGGAATGTCATGCAGTTTTAAATCAAGAAAGACACGCCTCCGGGAGGCGACTAGATCCCTCACCAAGCCGGGACCTTCATTGATAAAAAGCTGCAATCCCACTTTATATATGCCGGCAGCTTCGCCAACGCACTGAACCATTTGCTGCGCTTCAGCGGCGCTGGAAACATCAAGAGCAACAATAAGGCGATCCCGCATCCCCTGGGGCTTAGAAGATGTCGCGGGGGATGCAGGCGAGGCTACAGATACAGGAGAATGTGCGGCCATGCTCCCAGTATATCCTTTTTTCGCTTATTGTGCGCTAAAGCCCTGGTTTAAGGCCATGTGCTCCGGCTGGATCAGATCAATCCGGACGCGCTCTACGCCGTCACGGAAATTGAGCATTCTGGCAGCGCTATAGCTCAAATCCATGATGCGGGTTCCCACGTAAGGTCCACGATCATTGACCCGAACCACGATCCATTTGCCGTTCTTCAAATTGGTTACCTTAACAAAGGTTCCCAAAGGAAGCGTACGGTGAGCGGCGGTAAACTCGAACATATCAAAATCTTCACCGCTGGCTGTGGTTCTGCCGTGGAACTGCTTGCCATACCAGGAGGCGCTTCCCACCTGGAAAGGCTTGGGGTCAGCTTTTGTACTCTTCGTTTTTGCGATCTGGGTTTTTGGGGCTTTCACTGCCACGGGGATGGCATTTGATTTAGCTTGGGGCTGTTGGTGGTTTGGAACTGTAGCCGCCCTCACGTTGGCAGCCAGACATAAGGCCGCCGCCAGAATGGACAGTGCTCGGTTCATGCAAACTCCTTGACATAAAAGAATCTGAATTCCCCTGGAGACAACGCTGGTAATTTTATGAAATCACAAGACAAATTAGCAATCGCCTTGTGTTCTCCTAAAACTTCATCCGTCTCTTTTTTACCACTCCTGGGAACTCAGTTTTAATCCTCGGGCTAAGTAACTTACCTTAACTATTCTACCTGAAGTTAGATGCCTGCCCTCATAAACCTGTTGTTCAACCATTACTGATGATTACAAAATATAAGATGTTTATTTTCATTATCTTACAGTTTATAAGGTAAATTTTTTGCACATTAGGAGGCGAAGAAGCAGATCACGTCGCCTCCCCCCGGCTCTATTCAAAGGACGAATCAGCGTTTTGATTCCCTGCCGCAGACCGGTCAAGACCTTCTTCTATACTGGAACTCTATGGCTTCCAACCGCGAAATTGAGATCAAATTCAGGGTAGAAAACGCAGACAATTTGACTGTAGGGCTCGAAATGGAGGGGTTCCATCTGGTTACCCCACGCACCCGGGAGATGAACACCCTTTATGAGCAGCCCGGAGGAGAGCTCAGGAAGCGGGGAGCCCTGCTTAGGCTCAGAGAATATGGCCCTAAGTGGACGCTCACTTATAAAGACAAGACAGGCCCCCAGTCTGGCCGGCATAAATCCCGCCGTGAGATTGAGACCATTATCGAAAACGGGCAGGCCATGGCCCAGATGCTGGAAGCGTTAGGTTATAGCCCCAGCTTCCGCTATGAGAAGTTCCGCAGCGAATGGAGTGATTCAACCGGCCATGTGGTGATTGACGAAACACCGATTGGGACTTTTGGCGAAATTGAAGGGCCACCCGAATGGATTGACGCCACAGCCCAGCGTCTTAATATCTCAATGGATCAATACCTAAAAGAGTCTTATGCAGAACTGTTCCTCGCCTGGAAAAGCAAAACCAAGAGCAAAGCCACGGAGATGACGTTCGAGGCCATCCGGTAAAAGGGTTACAATTCCCTCAACCTGTTCCTTCCGCCCAGGAGTTTTCGCGAATGTATGACTACATCATCATTGGCGCCGGGTCTGCCGGATGCGTGCTCGCCAACCGCCTGAGTGAAGATCCCAAGGTAAAAGTGCTGTTGTTAGAAGCCGGCGGCCGGGACACCGCAAAAGAGATTCACATCCCCGTGGCGTTCTCCAAGCTTTTTAAAGGTCCATGTGACTGGACTTATTTCACTGAACCGGAGCCGCAGCTGGGAAACCGCAGCCTTTATTGGCCGCGCGGCAAGGTGCTGGGTGGAAGCAGTTCGATCAACGCCATGATCTATATCCGTGGACACCAAGCTGACTATGATCAGTGGCGCGACCTGGGAAATCCCGGCTGGGGCTACACCGATGTGCTGCCCTACTTCAAAAAGTCGGAAAAGCAACAACACGGAGCCTCGGAATATCACGGAGCTTCAGGGCCGCTGCATGTAAACGATCTTTGCTCACCCAATCCACTGGCTGAGGCATTCGTTGCCGCAGGAGAGGGAACGGGCTTTCAACGCAATCCTGATTTCAATGGCGCCACACAGGAAGGTTTTGGTCTTTATCAGGTTACGCAAAGTGGTGGCAAACGCCACAGCGCAGCCGCGGCCTTTCTGCACCCCGTAATGTCGCGCAAGAATCTGAGCGTGCGGACAGGCGTTCACGTCTTTGGAATCTATTTTGAAGGCAAGCGCGCAGCCGTTGTCAGCTTTCAGCAAGAGAGTGGAAGCGTACAGGAGCGGGCTGAACGGGAAATTATCCTATGCGCCGGGACTGTGGGATCGCCGCAACTGCTCATGCTCTCCGGCGTTGGCCCGCCAGAGCATTTGCGCCAGTTGGATATTCCTCTCGTCTGCGATCTTCCGGGAGTTGGCAAAAATCTACAGGACCACCCAGCCAGCGGCGTAGTTTATGAATGCACCAAACCAGTCAGCCTGGCTAGCGCAGAAGGGCTTTCCCAAATGATGCGCTACCTGATGTCTAAAAAAGGCATGCTTACTTCCAACGTGGCTGAGGCTGGCGCTTTTATCAAGACCTCTGCGCAATGTGTGGTTCCCAATCTGCAATTTCATTTTGGCGTTGGCTATTTTGTTGAGCATGGATTTCAAAAAATCAAAGGCCATGCCTTCACGATTGGGCCAACGCTTTTGCATCCTTACAGCCGGGGAGAAATCCGCCTGCGTTCCAGCAATCCGCTGGATGCACCGTCCATTCGCGCCAACTATTACTCTGATTCTCGCGATATGGATGTAATGCTGGAAGGCGTAAAGCTGGCTCGCACGCTGGCTGCAACCAGGGCATTCGATCAATATCGCGGCACAGAACTTCATCCCGGCCCTGGCGCAAAAGACGACAACGCCTTGCGTGCGCACAATGCTAAGTTTACTGAAACTCTGTATCACCCTGTAGGCACCTGCAAAATGGGCCAGGACGCAGCAGCCGTCGTGGATTCTGAACTGCGCGTTCATTGCGTAGAAGGCCTGCGCGTGGTTGACGCGTCTATCATGCCAACAATTATTGGCGGAAACACCAATGCGCCTGCAATGATGATCGCAGAGAAAGCAGCGGATTTAATTAAAAGCAGCCCGACAACGCGACGGGTAGAGAGCTACCAGGAAGTTTAGCTTCAGCTGAAGCTCTGAATGAACTGGTGTGTTACATCGTCCATTGACTGCCCAGTGGTCGGTGCTCTTTTACCAAGGAATTATCAGATACTAGACTTATCGGAGGGTGCTTTAAAAAAGATGCGTTTTAGGTTTTTGCTCCCATTTTAGGCGGGTTCGGCGCCGAGTATCTTCCTAAACTCCCTTTCCAATATTAATTGGGCGGCTGGAATGTCCTCGTTCAAGGCTTCATAGGCTTTTGTAAAAGCATCGTGACTTCGTTGCGCGGTTGACTCAATTAAGTGTTCTTTGCCGCCATAGGCTGAGGCAATATGGACTGTCTTGTGGATCTGCACCAAGTGGTTAACAAGTAATTTGCAAACCTCTTCGGGAAGAAAAATACGATGACAATCTATGTAGGATGAATATTCAACCAGTTTTTTCCGCAACTTATCAGAATTCTCTTTATGCTGCGGGTTTGGGTTATTCTCGCTGCCCACGACAAAAAATTCCGCACTTTGCTGAATTTCCGTAAGTTTATTGAACACTTGTTCAATGACATCAGCTCGTTTCTCATGCAATCTTGAAAATCTAATCTGATGTTCTGTGGCTGTTATCTGAAGAGCACTCCGTAGTTTTTCAACTTCGATCTGAGCTCCGGTTTGCAACCGAGACTTGAATGCCTCAGTTTCCCGCGCAAGCCACTCCTTCAACCCAGTTTTTAGTAGCCATGCACTAACCAGCGTGAATGACGTAGTCCCACCAATTCCCAGCAAAACAGTGGTCATCACACTTTGCCAATCAACGCTCATTCGAAATTATCCTTCCCTACTTCTCTTTCAAAACCCGTCACAGCCTTTATATAAAAATTAGGCTGTCCACGAACGCCATGTGGTTCGGCGTGCCGCAGGACACCCGGATTGTGGCTTTTCCATCCGCAAAACACAGCGACCAGCAACACGAAACTGGGGATGAACTCGTTAAGCTGCATTCGCAATATGGACTATATGCGCTACTATGGCGGCGTGCAAGATTCACCAAAACAACATTTGAACTTATGGAAGAAGAGACTTGGAAGTCGCTTCCCGATTCCATTGGACACCTGTCACGCTTGCGAGAGCTGCACCTCAGAAACAATAAACTCTCATCGTTGCCGGAATCGATGAGTAAGCTGCATGAACTCCGGCAAATTGATCTGCGGGGGAACCCGCTCACGCACTTGCCTGCGGCGATCGCCGCACTGCCGCGATTAGAGAAGCTGGACTTGCGCTGGGTGAATACGCTGCCATTGCCCCACTGGATAGCTGATCTCGAAGCGCGTGGATGCGCAGTCTACCGCTAACGCTTTATGAAAGGCAGCACAGCAGGTTCGGCTGCAATCGGACCGGGTTCCTTAAAGACTTCAGCAGCGATATGGTCTCCCAATTCCCAAGGTTTAAGGCTGCCCAGGTTGGTTAGCACGACGATACATACCCGCTCTTTGGGATAGCGTTGGATACTGCTGGAAAAGCCATCCACTCCACCGCCGTGGTAGTAGAGCAATTTTCCAAACTTTAGTTCAGAAATGACAACGCCATATCCATAATGCTGCCCTTGATATGCCGCCTCAGGATAGAGAGTAAACATCTGCTTCAGTGAACCCGCTGACAGCAGTTTTCCCTCATGTGCCAGCGCCTCATTCCAACGATACATATCTTCAACGGTGGAATAGATGCCACCAGCAGCGTAAGGAACACTCATGTCAATGAAGTCAGCATTCACCAGATGACCGTCTTTGAGCTCATAACCGGAGGCCCTTTCTTTAAGGATATCTGCCGTCCGATCATATCCTGAATTTGTCATCCCCAACGGTCCAAAAATGTTGCTCTGCAAGAAATCAGCGTAAGTTTGGCCAGAAGCCTTCTCAATCAGCATGCCCAGCAAAATATAACCCGTATTACTGTAAGCCCACTTGGTGCCTGGAGTGAATTCCAGCGGCTTTGCTGCGGCAAGCGCAACCATTTCCGCTGGAGTTGCGCCGGTGCGCCGGATTCTTGCGAATGCTGCCTCATTTGTATAGTTCGGTATCCCGGAAGTGTGAGTCAGCAGCTGATGGATGGTAATCGTACGCCACATATCAGGCAGGCCAGATAGATATTTTGAGATTGGATCGCGGACATTGAGCCGTCCACGCTCCTGGAGAAGCAGAATACAAGCCGCTGTGAATTGCTTAGTGAGAGAAGCAATCCGGAATTTTGTTGCTGGCGTATTGCGAACTTCCCATTCATCATTGGCATTGCCGTAGCCTTTCTCAAACTCGATCCTGCCATCTATTCCAACTAAAACCACCCCGCGAAAAAAATGGGCCTGCGCCTCCTTGGTTAGATATGCGTCCACCTGATCAAAGACTGGCTTCGTCCGGTTTGCTTGGGCCGTGGCGGATGCAAGACCAAAAATCAGAATCGCGCAGAAAACCGTGTTGCGAAGTATCGCGTGGTTGCCGGGCATCGAAGTCTTTTACTTCCCCTTCAAAAACTCTGTCAGGGCCTTGATATAAAAATTGGGCTGGTCGACAAACGCTAAATGTCCCGCCTGCGGCACCACAACCAGTTTTGATCCAGCAATCTTTTCATGCATAGTGCGTGAGAGCGAGGGATTGGATTCATCGTGGTCGCCGCAGATCAGGAGCGTGGGCACGTGGATAGAAGAAAGCTTGTCCAGATATTCCACTGATTTCAAATTGCCGTCGATCACAAACTCGCCATTTGAGCCCCACATCTCACGATAGAGGTCCCAGGAGTTCGTCGTGTTGCCGGAGACGGGGTCGTAATTTGCGTCTGGGTGTTTTTGATAGAGATAAGGAAAGTAGCCATCGCCCCAGGCTAGCTTGGCATATTCGTCGGGATAGCGGCCTTTTTCCCAATCTTTACCTTTGCCAAAGAGTCCGGCTTTCTCCAACTCTTGCAGCTTGGCTAGCGCCTCAGGCGGCATACTCTGCTTTTCCGCGGCCAGGACTTTATTCATCTCCGTGGTGCTGTAGAAAGTTCCACCTAAAATCAGGTGCGTGAGGTTCTGCTGATACTTGAATGCATAAGCCTGGGCCAGAACGCCACCATAGGAATGGCCCATGAGGTTTATCTTGCCCAGATGCAGGGCCACGCGGACGCTCTCCACGTCCTCCACCATGTTCTCGACGGTATATTGCGTGGCATCTTCAAGCTTTTCTGACCGGCCTGAGCCGCGTTCGTCAATGAAGATGACCTGGTTGGTCCGCATCAGCGGAAGCAGGTAGGGCAAAAAGTAATCGTGCGAAGCCCCCGGACCGCCGTGGACGATCATTAACGGCGCATGCCCAGTGACGGCAGCCCCGATTATTTGGTAATAAATCAAAACTCCGTGAGCATCCACGAAGCCTTCCTGCATCCTATATATATCCGATCCAGCAGGCAAAGCAGCTTTATCTTTCTTTACATGCGCAAGCTTTACCTGCGCGGAGGTTGCGGTAGAAGCAATGGATAACAGCGTGAGGACTAGGGCGAATACCGTCTTTTTCATGCCGAGAATTATAGTTGCGTCTGTCAAACCGCAGCAGATGATTGAAAACATTGGAAAAATAGTTGCATTCAAGCGCTATTGAAAAGGACTAGAATATGGGTATGAAACGGCTGCTTTCACTCGCTGTACTTGGAACGGCTGCTCTTCTTCTGCCTTCCTCGGTAATCAATGCACAAATGCGCGGAGGACACGCTGGCGGCGGTGGTGGTGGTTTCCACTCCTCTGGCGGCTCAGCAGGATTTCGCTCGTCAGGACCATCTGGCGGCTTTCGCTCGTCAGGCTCCGCTGGATTTCGTTCAGGCGGCATGAGTGGATTCCGCTCTAATGGATTCCGCTCCAATGGATTCCGATCCAGTGGCTTCCGGACAAGCGGGGTTGGTGTTAGATCAGGCGGCTTCCGTTCATTCGGCGCGCGCTCCGGGGTTGTCTCCAGAGGCGGATTCGCAACGCGCGGAGGATTCGCTACCCGTGGAGGATTTGCTTCGCGAGGAACATTTGCCTCTCGCTCAGTAGGCTTCACCCGATTTGGCAGACGCAATGTATTTATCGGCGCAGGGTTCCGCCGCTCCGGTTTTGGGCGCTTTGGATTCTTTGATCGATGCTTTGGCTGCTTCTCTCCTTTCTTCTTTAGTAGTGGTTTTTTCCTAGGTTCGCCATTCTATCCCTATTATTACCCTTACTACCCCGGGGACTATTATGGATATGGTGGGCCCTCCGACTACTCACAGCCTGTGGCGAATAATGACAATGGAGACACAGCCCAGCTATCGGCCGATGTGCAGCAACTCTCTGATGAAGTTGCCGACCTTCGTGACGAACAAGGCTATAGCCACTTCACTGATCGCGGCCCGGTGCCTCCGGGAACATCGCTTTCCGCCAATAGTCCTGCTGCTGCCACTATTTTTATTTTCCACGATGGCAATCGTATCTCCGGCCAAAACTATGCCATCACCGGCCAGACGCTTTGGATCTTCAACGAGCATAGCGCGCGCAAGTTTCCGCTGGCTGATCTTGATACCGCAGCAACAGAAAAAGCCAACGCAGCCAATGGCGTTGAATTTCACGCTCCGGGCGGCGAGGACAGGCACTAAACTCCACACGCAATGACTTGTGAGAGGCCGCGACCACTGGTTGCGGCCTTTTCACGTAAGGAGCACAATAACGCCATGGCCAGATGGACTCCCTTCTCTTACGTGATCGCAGTGTTTGCTCTTATGTTGTCCGGTAGCCTGGCTATTGCGCAACAAAGCGCGACGCCAGCGCCTGTGCAAGGCCAAACCAAACCGGCAGCTTCGCACAATACTAGTCAGCAATCCTCAGCATCCCCTGCTGCCAGCGAGACTACGCTCAAAGTGAACACAAGGTTGGTAACAGTGGACGTGGTAGCCACGGACAACAAAGGCGGTCCGGTAACTGACTTAAAGGCCGAAGATTTCACTGTGCAGGAAGAAGGTAAAGAGCAGCCAATAAAAGTTTTCAGCTTTCATCATCCGGACCAGGCGGCAAATTCACCCGCCGCGGCTGCGGCGGCGTCTTCCAAACTTCCACCAGGCTATTACAGCAACGTTCCACGATACAAAACCAATGGCGCACTAAATGTGATCCTGCTGGATACGTTGAACAGTACCCTTCTCAATCAGGCCGCCATGCGCGACACCATGATCAAGTTCCTGGATAAGTTGCCCGCAGGGCAGCCCATTGCCATTTACCTGATGGGCACAAAGCTAACGCTAATACAGGATTTCACCAGTGATCCAGAGTTGCTGCGCCAAGCCATTGCCGGTATAAAGCGGCAAGGCTCCAAGAATCTTGGCAACGCAGCCGGCACAACCCCCATTGCAGATATGCCAGCGGGAAGTGTGGCGCTTTATACCATGGCAGACGTGCCTGGGATTGCACAGGCGCTGGAAAATTTCCGCGATCAGCAAACTGCGGCACAGGGCGATTATCGCGCTCAATTCTCACTGGATGTGCTCAATGCTCTGGCCCGTTCTCTGGCCGGATATCCTGGCAGAAAGAATCTTGTCTGGATCTCTGAGACATTTCCGTTCACGATCTTTGTGGACAAGCTGACTACCGCGAGTGATCGGAATTTTTCCGGCAGTGTGAGTACAGAAGCGCAAAATGCCAATAACAGCCGCGACTACTCTCACCAGATTGCTCTCACCGGCAACTTGTTAAGCAATGCACAAGTTGCAATTTATCCGGTAGACGTAAAGGCGCTGAGCGGCAACACGCAGTTTAGTGTCGGCAATAGTTCTGACCCGATGGGGAAACCGGCGATTCTATCGAGCACTCTTGATGATGACGCTGGGAAGAACCTAAACCACGAAAGCGAAGACCGCATGGCCTCTCGCGGCACCATGAATGACCTGGCAGAAAAAACTGGTGGCAAGGCTTTTTACAATACAAATAATCTTGAAGGAGCAGTCCGGCACAGCCTGGAGGATGGCTCAACTTACTACACGCTTGGCTACTACCCGGAAAACAAAACATGGGATGGCAAGTTCCGGCGTATCACCGTAAAAGCCGTGCGGCCAGGCATTAAACTGCACTATCGCCTGGGATACTTTGCGACCGAACCGCAGGAATACGCAAAGGTTGATCAGGCGCAGAAGACCAGTGATCTGGCGAAGGCCATGAGCCTGGACTTCCCTGTCTCCACGGCTTTGCTTTTCCAGGCTGCAGTAGTGCAGCCATCAGCAGAAAACAAAAAGATACTCATCAACTACGCAGTGGACCCGCACGCGCTTACATTTGAGCTGGCGGAAGGCGGAATCCGCCATGCCAATGTAGATTGCGCCGTGATTGCTTATTCGTTAAAAGGCGATCCAGTGCAAGCGCAGAGCAATACCATGATCGCTGCCCTGAAGCCGGAAGAATATCAACGCGTCATGCAAAGATCGTTCCCCTGCCGCCAGTCCGTGGAGCTGCCGCCTGGAGAGTATCTGTTTCGCCTGGGCGTCCGCGATGACAGAACCGGCCTGATAGGCACGCTCAATGCCCCGGTTACAATTGCACAGCCTGCGGCAAGCGCGGCTAAACCTCCGGACAAGCAATAAGTAAATCTTCAAACCTATTACTTCAGATTGCTATGATTCGCTTCCTTGGCTGAGATATAGTTATCGACGAGCCATCAATCCTTAAACTCTGGAGCAGTAGCATGCGTAAAGCCTTGCGCCATTCTGTTTGCCTTTTTTTTCTGCTGACAAGTATTGCCGTTATTAACATGGCGCAGCAGACCGCGCCGGGCGCCGATGCTTCCGCCGCGAATACCCAGACAAATCCTGCTCAGGCTCCGGCCCAATCATCTGCAAACCAGCCGCCCACAAACCAACCATCGGCAAACCAGGCGGGCAGCGCCACAGTGCTGAAGGTGCAAACCAGGCTGGTAATAGTGGATGTGATCGCACTGGACCACAAAGGGGCTCCGGTGACTGACCTGAAAGCTGAAGACTTTAGTTTGAGCGAGGAAAACACAGAGCAGAAAATCCGTACGTTCAGCTTCCAGCAAGGCAACCAGCCGCAAGCGGCGTCTGCAACTTTGGTCCCGGCAACATTGCCCGCAAACCGCATTACCAACATGCCGCGCTTCAAGACTACCAGTGCCCTAAACATACTTTTGCTGGATGGCATTAACACAAGTAATGCAAACCAGGCTTACATGCGCGACCAAATGCTCAAGTTTCTGGAGAAGCTGCCCGCGGGACAGCCGATTGCTGTCTACGCGCTTGGAGCCAAGCTCCGCATGCTGCAGGATTTTACGGCTGATCCGGCAGCGTTGAAAGATACCATTAAAAAAGCCAGAGAAAATTCACTTGGTATCCGCACACCAATATCCAATGCCGGCGATCTTCCAGCAGGAATATTGGAACAAATGCCCGACGCAATGCTGCAGTCAGTCCTCCGCTTTGGCCAGGACCAGGCAATTAATAAAATGGATCAGCAGGTTGAGCTGACTCTGGCCCAGTTGGGAACTCTTGCCCGCAACCTTGCGGGATATGCGGGAAGAAAAAATCTGATTTGGGTTTCTGAAGCTTTTCCAGCCTTCTTTGTTCCTTCAGACCTGACCGTTGGCGCTAGTCCCGGAGTATCCAATCTTAACCAGAACATAGTTAAGAGTTATCAAGCCCAAATTGACCACACGGCAGACTTGCTTTCCAATGCGCAGGTAGCTGTGTATCCCGTGGACGCAGGCACATTATCCAACCGCGATGCCTATTCGTCGCTCAGCAATACTGACAGCAATGGGCAATACCTTGGAAGGGCCGCGACCGGAAACGGAAGAATAGGCCGTGGATCGCAGCAAGGCGCGGAGCTCTCTCGCGCTGCTGCCACTCAAATTGATGCTCACTCTACGATGAATTCCGTGGCTGACCAGACCGGCGGCAAGGCTTTCTATAACACCAATAATATCGAGAAGGCCATTCGTGAAAGCGTGGAAGACGGCTCCACCTATTACACGCTGGGCTATTACCCTGAAAATAAAAATTGGAATGGGCATTTTCGCCGGATCAGCGTGAAAGTAAACCGGCCCGGTGTAAAGCTGCATTACCGCCAGGGATTTTTTGCCGTGGAACCGACAGATTACATCAAGCTAGATCCAAAAATTCAAGGGATAGATATTGGCGCCGCCCTGGACATTAACAATCCTGTTGCCACGGCATTGCCGTTTCAGGCCATGGTCGTGCCGCCTTCAGCGCAGAATGGAAATAAAGTCCAGATCAATTTTGGCGTTGATCCACATGCCATTAGCTTTGACCTGAAAGATGACGGCCTGCAACATGCCTCCATTGATTGCGCTGTTTCAGTATTTAACAGCAAAGGCGCATCCGTGCACATCCAGGGCAATACGTTTAGTGCCGCGCTCAAGCCAGAACCATACCAGCAAGTGCTGCATAAGATATTTCCCTGCAATCAATCTCTGGATCTTCCTCCCGGAGAATATACATTGCGGCTTGCCGTGCGCGATGACTTCAACGGCCTGATTGGTACGGCCAACGGACATGTCACAGTCCCCGCGATGGCGGCAAATCAACCGGCTAAACCAGAGGACAAGAAGCCCTAGTCAGCGCGGCACGGAACCGGTGCTCATGATATTCTCAGCCTTCAAGATTTAAACTTCGAGATTAAAAACAACGAATGAGCCGACTCTTCCTGATCCGACACGGTCAAGCATCTTTCCTGGAACGAAATTACGACAAGCTCTCTGCCAAAGGCGAAGAGCAAGCCCGCATTTTAGGAAGATATTGGGCCAGATTGAATGTTGTTTTTGACCGCGTTTATTCGGGACCAAAAGTCCGGCAAAAAGAAACGGCGCACATGGCGGGCGAAGCTTGCAAAGCAGCCGGCATTCCCTGGCCTGAACCAACAGTGCTGAACGCCTTTGATGAATTTCAGGCCGAACTAGTAATGGAACGCTCATTGCCTGAACTGGTGGAAACGGATACGGGCATACGGCAGATGCATGCGGCGTTCAAGAATGCGTGCACGCGTCCGGAGCAGTTCAAGACCTTTCAGGAGATCTTTGAGGTAATCATAGGCCGCTGGGCTGCGGGCAATCTGCCACTGGAAGGCATTGAGCCGTGGGCGGATTTTAGCAATCGTGTACAAAGCGGGCTGGCGCAGCTTTCCGTGAATGGCAGCGGCGGCCAGAACATTGCCATCTTCAGCTCGGGCGGACCGGTGGGAGTGGCAATGCAGCGTGCGCTTGATCTCTCCACTGAGGCCACGCTGAAAGCCGCGTGGATGGTGCGCAACGGCTCCTTCAGCGAATTTCTTTTTTCACCCGGACGATTTACCTTAAGTTCATACAACAACACCCCGCACTTTACTGATCCGGAGTTCCTTACGCACCGGTAAACGAGGCGAACAAGCGAACATAAAGGATTGCAGCGGAATGAGGATGCGCGTCGATGTCAGCCGAAGCCACGAATAACTTCTCTGTTGCCGACTCACTGAAGGATGGCTCAAAACCTGTCCGCCAAGGCGAAGAACTGGACGTGGCAAAGCTAGAGCCTTATCTCCGCGCACAGCTTCCGGAGTTTGGCGGAAAGCTGGTGGTCACGCAGTTTCCCAGCGGCCATTCCAACCTGACGTATTCCGTCTCTCTGGGAGAAAAGGAGATGGTATTGCGGCGTCCGCCATTTGGCAGCAAGGTGAAGTCCGCGCATGATATGGGGCGCGAATATCACGTGTTGCAAAAATTGCACGCGGCTTATCCCACACCCAGGCCTTTGGTTTACTGCACAGATGAGTCTGTGCTGGGAGCGCCGTTTTATGTGATGGAGCGTGTCCGCGGCATAATTCTGCGCCGAAAATTACCGCCTGAACTAAAGCTGGCGCCAGAAACGGCGCGCCAATTGAGCGAATCGTTTATCGATAATCTTGCGTCCCTGCACGGCCTGGATTACACGGCGCTTGGTCTGGGCGAACTGGGCAAACCACAAGGTTATCTGGAGCGGCAGGTGCGCGGGTGGATGGAGCGCTATCAGGGATCAAAGACGCATGATCTACCGGAAGTAGAACCGCTTTCTGCGTGGCTCGGTAAGCACATGCCCGCACACAGCGGCGCAACTTTGGTCCACAATGATTACAAGTTTGACAATATGGTGCTCGACGCCGCTGACGTTACGCGGATCAAGGCGGTGCTCGATTGGGAGATGTGTACCCTCGGGGATCCGCTTACGGACCTGGGAGCTGCACTGGCTTACTGGATAGATCCCGATGACCCGCCAGAGATGCAGGCCGTACGCTGGGGGCCGACGGGTGCTCCGGGAATGCTCAGCCGCTCAGCACTGGCACAACGCTACGCGAAGACGACAGGGCGCGATCTCTCTGAAATTAATTTCTATTATGTGTTTGCCATGTTCAAACTGGCGGTGATCATTCAACAGATCTATTACCGCTACTTTCACGGCTTTACCAAGGACGAGCGTTTTGCGGCGCTCGGTGAAGTGGCAAAAACACTCATGCGGGTGGGATTAGGCGCGAGTAAAAAAACGGGATTGTAAGTCAGGCAGTCTGGTGCTGGTAATACCGCACAACCCACTCAGCCACACAGCAAGGCTTGTCACCGTCTTCTGCTTCAATGGTTACGCTGAAGACTGCTTCCATCCCCCGGGAAACATCCTGCAGGGATTGCAAAACGACCTGCGCACGAATATTTGATCCGGCCTTGACGGGCGACATAAAGCGCACACGATTCAGTCCGTAATTCACCGCCATCCGCAAGCCCTGTTCAAAGCCAAACGCCTCATGCATGAAATGTGAAACCAAGGAGAGCGTAAGGAATCCATGGGCAATAGGCGCGCGGAACGGAGATTCCTTGCGGGCACGCTCCACGTCAACGTGTATCCATTGGTGATCAAGTGTGGCATCGGCAAATTGCTGGATTCGCTCTTGCGTGATGTTGAACCAATCTGTGACGGCGATTTCCTGACCGATCAGCTCTTTGAGCGAGGAGGGCGAGTTGAGCAGGCGTTTGGGCATGTATTTTTTCTTTTGTAATCCCGAGCAGAAAAGGGAGCCCTATGATCTTAATTGCTTATTTTGATTTTGCAGGATTCTTCTTGCCCAATTGTTCATAAAAGCTGATAGGGTTCCCTCGCTTTGCTCGGGATTACAGAAAAGAAGCTATTTTCTCGTCGCGAATTCCGGGCGAATACTTTCCGTCCCTGACCAGTATTTTTTGCGCAGCTCTTTTTTCAGGACCTTGCCGGTGCCTGTCCGCGGGAGCGCTGTATCAAGAAATTCTACGGTGCGGGGACATTTATAGTGCGTGAGTCGTCCACGGCAAAATTCCAGCAATTCGGCTTCAGTGGCTGTGACCCCAGGTTTCATTACAACCAGAGCGCGCGGCACCTCTCCCCATTTATCGTCTGGCACCGGGATCACGGCAACTTCATAAATACCGGGATGCGCAAGCATCACCTTTTCCACTTCCAGCGAAGAAATATTTTCGCCGCCGCTCACAATAATGTCTTTCTTGCGATCCACGATGAGCGCATAGCCGTCTTCGTCCATTACGGCCATGTCGCCGGTGTGGAACCAGCCGCCGCGCATGACTTCGGCCGTAGCTTCTGGCTGTTTCCAATAGCCATCCATCACACCGTCACTGCGGGCAACAATTTCACCAATGCTCTTGCCATCGCGAGGAACGTCATTACCCTCGGGATCGACAACACGAATCTCGACTCCGGGAATTGCATGGCCTGTGCTGGCCAGCTTTTCATAGCGGGCCTGCCCCTGCCAGTTGAGCCCGGCTTTCATGCGTGCCGTGGTCAGCACCGGAGCAGTTTCCGTGAGTCCGTAACCTGAATAGCAGGCACAGCCAAGCTTCTCTTCCACTTCACGCACCAGCGTGGGCGAGGAAGCAGCGCCGCCAATGCTCATCCGCTGCAAACTTTTTAAATTGAACTTTGTCCGCTCCGGGCAGTTGACTAATGCCGTTGCCATGGCCGGAACAACACTCAATGACTGCGCGCCTTCATTCTCAATCATGCGGAAGACTTCAGTGGTTTCAAACTTGCGCATCATCACATGCTTGCCGCCAACATATGTGAGCGAATGCGCCACGCCCCAGCCATTGGCATGAAACAGCGGAATGGTGTGCAATTCCACGGACTCGCATGTCGCTCCAAAATTCACAGCAACGTTAAGAGCGTGGAGATAAATATTGCGGTGCGTCAGCATTACGCCCTTGGGGTTGGCGCTGGTGCCGCTGGTATAGAAAAGTTCGGCCAGAGAATTCTCATCCACTTTCATTACGTCCGCGCGATGCGGCGTGGCCGCGGCGAGAAGGCTTTCATAGTTCTGCTGCACCATCCAGGGCGCGCTGGGAGCGAAATCAAGAGGAACGAAAAATTTAACTGAGCTAAGATCGTTGCGGAAGGACTCCACCAGCGGGATGAACTGCTCTTCAAAGAAGAGCACCGTGGCTTCAGAATCATTCAAAATATATGCCAACTCCTGTGAGGCCAGCCGGATATTGAGCGGCAGCAGGACGCCGCCTGCTTCAATCACGCCATAATATCCTTCCAGCAGACGGTGACAATTTGCGCTGAGAAAAGCCACGCGATCTCCAGCCTTGACGCCAAGAGAGAGCAACGCTCCCGCCTGCCGCGCAGTGCGATCAGAAAATTGTGCGTATGTGAAGCGCTGATCGCCGCAAACTACAGCCGTCCGGCTGGAATATTGCTGGGTAACATAGCGGAGAAACCGTAAAGGAGTAAGGGGGATAATCATGATGACCTCAGTGGGCTCAGGCGCACTGGCCTCCATCTACCACAAGCACGTGGCCGTTTACGTAAGCAGATGCGTCCGAAGCCAGAAATACGGCAGCGCCTTTCAAGTCGTAATCGGTCCCGAAACGGCGCGCGGGAATGTGGCTGAGCAGATAGTCTCTTTTGTGTTCAATCACTTTGTCTGACATGTGCGTGGGGAACCAACCCGGAGCAATGGCATTGACCTGGATATTGTTCCGCGCCCACTTGACGGCAAGGTCCCGCGTGAATGAAATCACGCCGCCCTTGCTGGCGTGATAGGCAATGGCCTGCACGGCTTCCGGCGGCGCGCCTTTTAGCCCTGAAACTGAGGCCATATTGATGATTTTACCGCTCTCCTGCTTGAGCATAATTCTGCCGGCAGCCTGCGCGCAAAGAAAAGCTCCGGTGAGGTTGATTTCAATTACCTTGTTCCATTCCGCCAGCGTCATTTGCTCAGTGGGCGCACCCCAGGAAATTCCGGCGTTGTTAATAAGAATATCAATGCGGTTGAATTTTGCCATAGTGGCAGCGATCAACTGCTCCACGCTGGCCTGATCTTTTACATCGCAGGCAAGAGCCAGGGTTTTGACGCCGAGCTTTTCCAGCTCATGGGCCGCTTCTTCACAGCGCTCTTTCTTGCGCGCACACAGGACCAGGTTGGCCCCCACTTCAGCAAGGGCTTCCGCCATCTGGCGGCCAAGTCCGATGGAGCCGCCTGTGATGATGGCAACGCGGCCAGTCAGATCGAACAGTTGTTTTACAGTCTTTGAAGCTTGCTGAGCGGACATGGATGATCTGATCTCCTTGGGCAATAAACTTTATGAAGCTTTTGGCGCAACGTTAGTCTGCGTAACCCTAGTTGGCCGGGGAATAGCGCCTGCTTCCCAGGGCGCTTTGAGTTGTGTGCGCCACTCCAGCAGTGCTGGGCCAGGCGTGTTGAGCCACTCAGGCATTTTCTGTTGCAACTCTGAGAATGATGTTGCGCGCGTGGCCGCAATTCCATAGGCTTCAGCCACGCGGCAAAAATCGGGGTTCTTGAGTTTAATTTCATGCGTCTGGCCAAACATGGAGCGCTGTAGAAACGCGATAACGCCATAGGATTCGTCATTGACCAGAAGAATTTTGACCGGCAATTCGTACTGCGCGAGCGTGGCCAATTCATGTTGCGTATATTGAAAGCCGCCGTCACCGGCGATACAGACGATTTTGCCAGAGCTATTGAACCGCCGCGCTGAGCATGCAGCACCAATGGCAGCAGGTAGCCCATAGCCTAGCGTGCCGGAGCCCAGCGGATAAAAAAATGTGCCGGGTTCAAACGCCGGCCAAAATGCCGAAGTCCAGTAATTCAAAATGGACTGGTCATTCACCAGCACGTCATTGCGATCCAGAGAGGCGCGAAGCAGTTTGAGCGCTGCATAGCTATCTTGCCCTAGCGCTTCCAGGCGGTCAGATTCGGTGGCTTTTATTTCGGCGATGTTGCACCACCCGGGACGAGCAGTGGCTGCTTTCGCAAAGGATTCCGCAATCTCATCAACCGGGCCACTTACCAGGGTTGAGGGCATGCGATTGCCAGCATAGTCCTTGTCTGCCACCACTTGAATGTGCTTCGGCGGAAACTGCAGCCCAAAGCGTCCGGTATCAAATTCAGTGAGCCGAGCGCCGAAAGAGATAAGCAGATCGCTTTGGCTAAAAACGTCCTGTACCGCTCCAAGGCGGGAGATGCAGCCCAGGGAAAGCGGATGGTCCGCGGGGAACATGCCCTTGCCTGCCGTGGTGGTGAATACGGGGCATTGTAGATGCTCCGCTAGTTGCCGAACCGCCGCGACAGCAGTGCGAGCGCCAGCGCCAAGAAGAATCGTAGGTTTGGTGCTTAGCGCAATCTGGCGGGAGAGTTCTTGTATCTCTGAGGTGGGAACAGACTGCTCCGTACCGGTCGGAGTACGGACTGCAGCGGTGTTCACTTCTACCTGAGCATGAAAGAAATCGTGAGGAGTTTCAATAAAGGCCGGACCGGGTAATGGGCCGCGAAACATTGCGACAGCCTCATCGATGGCTGCGGTCAACTCCTCAGGGTGCGCCACGCGGCGAGCAAACCGAGTTAAGGGACGGATTATTTCAAGCTGGTCCGGCGTTTCATGCAATGCACCGCCGGTCTTGGCAAGCAACGATGAGGCAATGTTGGTGCCAATCACAAGCACGGGCGTATTCGTCTGCAAGCTCTCCAGCAGCGGCACCAGAGTAAAGAGATTGCCCGGACCGGTGGAGGCAAATACAGCGGAAACTAGGCCGCTATGGCGATGAAAGCCATCCGCAGCAAAGCCTGCAGCCTGCTCATGGCGAACAATCCAGTGGTGGAATTTCGGGGTCTGGCGCAGCACTTCGTAAATTGGAATGTTATGGATGCTAGGGATACCGAAGCCGGTGGTAACAAGGTTCCGCAATAAAGCGGAGACCACGGCTTGAGCGCCGGTCATCTGGCTAATGCTGGGGGGATCATGAGCAACGGGCATGCGGATACAAAGTTAGAGAATATGAATGCGCAAAAGAGAAAACGACGGAGACGATGGACTGGTCTCCGTCGTTTTCAGGTTAAGAGCTAGAAGCCGAAGCGGATGCCTAACTGCAACTGACGCATCGGGTAGGCCGAGGTGAAGCCCAGAGGCGCGCTCGGCGAAAGTGAGCTGTTTCCGCTCACGTTGAAAGACTTGAAGCCAGGAGTGCCGCCCAGAGCAACCGGCAAGCCGAAGCTGGGACCAACCACGTTATTCACGCTGGCGAAGTTGGTGCGATTGAATAGGTTGAAGCCTTCCGCCAGGAACTGCACGTTGGCCCTTTCACCCATTTTGAAGCGGCGGGAAATACGCATATCAAAGTCAATGAAATCAGGACCGAGACCGGTATTGCGAGCCGCGCCGATAGGACGATCATTGGTGGAATGGTTATCACCGTTCACGTCAGCTCCTGCCAGCAGGTCAAACGGATGGCCGCTGTTATAGCGGAAGATAGGCGCCAATTGGAAGTTGGAGAACATGCGTCCGCCTAAAGTACCGGTGTCAGCGATGGTGGCGATGACAACTTTATGCCGCTGATCAAAGTTGGAAAGCCCTCGTTCACCCGCCAGGTTCGTGTTGTCCACCGGACCAAAGTCGCTGTTAAAGTCCGTTGTGGTATCAAAGGCCTTGCTCAGCGTGTAATTCGCAAGCACGGAGAAATGTGAGCTGAAGCGCTTTTTCACTTCCAGGATTGCGCCTTCATATAAGGCAGATCCCAGAGATGAATACTGATTGTTTTGCAGCAGCAGCGGATTGTTAAAGCAAGGGTTGATGACGCCACCGATCAGCGTACACGGAGTGCCAGGAAAAGCAGTTGGACTCCAGCTACGGAAAGTTGCGGTGCTGCCGTTTGCCAACGGCACGCTGACAAAAGGAGCAAGCGTGTTTGCGTTGGTATCAATCGCGACGGGCAAGCCGATGGTGTGAACGTAAATACCGCTCAGAGAAACAGCCCAACCTTTGGCGATTTCACGTTCAATGCCAAATTCAGCCTGCTGTGAGTAAGGATTTTTGTAACCTGGCTGCGCGCTAAAGAGCGCTGATCCCGGAGGAACGGGGCCAGAGTTGGTAACGTTGATGCCGAACTGCGAAAGGTTTGCCGGGGTAATACACGCGGCATTACCGGCGGCAGGAGTGGTGCACTGGATCACGCCTTGAGCAAAGAGCGTCTGGAAGATAGCCGCCGAGCTGACTGGTGAAGCAGTGAGCGGCACAAA
This sequence comes from Candidatus Angelobacter sp., assembly GCA_036496365.1. Classification (GTDB taxonomy): domain Bacteria; phylum Acidobacteriota; class Terriglobia; order Terriglobales; family Acidobacteriaceae; genus Angelobacter. The sequence goes on from DASXLK010000104.1 coordinate 43,555, forward strand.
GACTTGCGCGATTGGGCGGATGCCATTCACTAAGCCCAGAGTCTGGACGACATCAGCGATCTGACCGTAGATGGGCGAATAGAAGATTCCATAGCCGGCACGTATAACCGTCTTATGGTCCTTGAACGGGTCCCATGCGAAAGAGACGCGCGGAGCAAAGTTATTCTTGTCAGTCGGCAAGGCTCCATACTGAGAGTCAAGCTCGTAACGAACGCCAACGTTCAAGGTAAAGTTCGGCTTCAGTTGCCACTGGTCCTGAACAAATGCGGCAGTGAAAGGCCGTGGGTAGTTGTAAATGGGATTGCCAAAGCCCTGCTGATAGAACTGAGGCAGGCCAAGCGATACCGACTGAATAGAATTGATACTAGCGGAGCTTAACGAGCCTGGAAGACCGCAACCAGTGGTGGGACTTGCGGTAATAGCCCCAGATGGATTTGCCAGGCAGGAACTAAGCAAGCCACCGGGAAGGTTGCCGAAAACAAAGCGTCCCGGAAAGAATGTGTGTGACTCCGAATGGTTGCCACGATAGAGTTCATAACCGCCAAATTTGATATTGTGCTTGCCGCGCACCAGAGTGACGTTATCAGCAAACTCATACCGCCGCATGATAGTGAGGCTAGGCAGGAAGATTTGTGTGCCAATATTACCGAATCCCGGAATATCCAAGCCTACCTGGCCTGGACTGTTCGGGATGACATCAAAGTTGGAATAGTTCCACTGCGCGTGCGCTTCATTCAACGTTCTTCCGCTGAACTGATGGAACCATGAAGCCAGGAAGGTGTGATCAAACGCTTTGACGGCGCTACCGCGTGAAAAACCAGTGAGTGAAGTAACGTCAGGGTTTTGCTCCAGGTCATGGCCGAAGCTGTAACGCAGAGCAACTTGGTTGCGGTCACTGAATTGGTGATCCAGGCGGGTGGAAGCCAGATAAAGACGGTTGTCGTAAGGGAACAGTCCGCCATTCGCTTCAAATTGCCCAACCGTGAACGCATTTCTTGCCGTCTGGAGTGGGCCTTGTACGGGCCCCAGAATGGGTACCAGGTTGGCATTCGGGTCAACAGTCAACAGGCTCTGCAATACGCCCGCACATATTGGGCCAGGAAGATTTGTAACTGTCCCATTTGGATTGTTAATGCAGGGAACAACAGCGGCTGATCCGGCGAGCCCTTGCAGAATTGCTGTCTGATTGTTACCTGAATTAGCCCCCTGAGGCCGGAAAATATTCGTGTTCGTCAGCAAAGGAACCGCATTTTGCGCGTCGCCCATCAGCCCTTCAAACGAGCTGAAGAGGAAAGTTTTATCTTTTTTAAGCGGGAATCCAATGGAGCCGCCAAATTGCTCACGCGTCAATGTATCTTTGGTGTGAACGCCTTGCGAATCTGGCAAGGCTGGATTGAATGTTTGTCCAGGAGCGAGCGCCTGCGTGATGGAGAATGGATTCGCGGCATCGAGCGCGTCATTGCGGAAGTAGCCAAAGAGCGAACCGTGAACGTCATTGGTTCCGGATTTGGTCACGATATTGATCGTTGCTCCGCTGGCTCCGCCCAGGTCAGCTCCGTAATTACTGCGGTTTATTTGAAATTCTTGTACCGCATCTTGTCCCATATTGAGACGAACCCCTCCAGCGTCGTCATTTGCCTCTCCGCCGTCCACGGTTACGCTGTTACCACGGCCATTGCTGCCATAAAAAGAGAGACCGCTCTGGGGCGTCTGTTTGACGCGAAAATCCTGATCAGATGCGAGCCGCGTGGAGTCAGAGACAGCGGGCGCCAGCAGTGTGAAAGTCAGATAGTCGCGGCGATTAATCGGTAGTTCGCGGATGGTCTGCTCATTCACCACGTTGGCCTGCGCGCCTCTTTCCGTCTCAACCACCGGAGGCTCCGCCGTGACCTCAACCTGCTCAGACACCTGCGAGACCTTCATGGGAAAATCCACCGTGCTGGTCTGGCCGACGTTTACCACAACATTTTTTGCCACTTCACTCTGAAAGCCCGACTTCGCTACGCTCACGCTATATCGTGCTGGCTGCAGAGCAAAGAGGTGGAATTGGCCGCTCTCGTCAGTGGCCACCGTGTGTTTGATTCCTTTATCTATGTCAGTCGCGATGACGGTAGCGCCGCCTACAACGGCCCCCGACGGATCAGTGACTGTACCTCGAATGTCGCCAGAGGCGCCGACGCCCTGCGCGTAAACCATGCCGGTAAGCAGCAGGCAGGCAAAAATGATTCTCAACAAACAGATCTTCGACCTCATAAACCCTCCAAGATGGCAGTGCCGAAACGTGAGGAAATGGCCAGGGATTTCCGCTTGACTGGGACAAGCAGAAAAGCCAGTAAATACGTGAATGAGTGCTCATTCATGAAATGAATAGTTCTAGCGCCCTTCATCGGCTGAGTATTATCACACAGGATTGCGTTTAGTGCTTTCTTCAAACTAAACCTTACTAAAAATACAAATCACCCGTGAACGAAGCCTTCACACCGTTCCAGCCATCCGGCCAAAAAATGGGCGCTTAAAAGTGGACAGGGACACTCTATGGCAAAACCGCCACTTGTGCATCAGATTTTTTATTTCGCGCATCAGCCAAAGCACTGCATTTGGCCGCGTGGAATTATGTCGCGATGGGAAAGAATTGTCAAAGAAGCAAATATGCAATCCTTCGCTCTTTGGCCTAAATAAAAATTGGACGGAACATGAGGGAATAAATGTTCCGTCCGTTTCATCTCAATTTTCCAAAGCATATCTGCAATCAAATACATGGTGCTAGGTTGAAAACAGGTCCTCCCTAACAATTTGCTCCGCTGCCGCTATGTTTCGACCCTATGTTACTTATCACCTGTGGTGCATTTGGAGGCGGGGCTGGTATTGAAATTACTGAGTTGGACTCGGGGGCAGTGAGATAAATCATCTGGCCCGAAGGATCGATGGCCATACCCCGTATCGCGGAGGGCGTGGTGCCATCCATAATTACGGTCTGCGTCTGGAGATCGATGAGCTCAAATCCAGTTGGAGTACTGGTCAAAGCATAACGATTATTAAAATTGCTGCTGACCGCCGAAACGCCCGAAAGCAGATATCCTGGAGTCCCACTTGCGAAGGCCGTGCCTGTGGTGGAAGCAGAAACGAATGTTTGCATCGGAGTTCCTGTCGAGATGCTGGCATTTTGGGCTTGAAATGTACTTGTACCGGTGGAAACCGCCGTATATACAAGTGCATTTTGCGTCGATGCAACGGCAACGGAGCCCACTTGGCCAGATACTGTAAAGGTAGACGATGCCGTAAAACTTGCAAGATCAACCTTGGTGATGTAATTCAACCCTCCGACCCAAAGCGTACTCCCGCTCGAATCGATTGACAACGAAAGAGGCGATGTCCCAACGCTGAGAACGCGCGTTTGAGTCTGGCTAGCCAAGTCAATTTCTGAAATACTGGCAGACCCATAATTGGCGACATAGGCTTTCGTATTGTCAGGTTTAATAGCAAGAGCCACTGGTTGAGATCCAACTGTAATAGTATTGAGCAGATTGAATGTTCCAACCGTATTTAGAGATAAAAGATCGATGCGGCTGACGGAATTGCTTCCATAATTAGCTACCAGGGCATAGTGCGGGCCTGTTATTGTTTCAGTCCAGGTCCATTCCGGGATTCCAAAGATGGTAAACGTTCCAGATGTGTTAACGGTAGTCACACCATATGCCTTAACTGCCACAGGAGTGGTTCCAACCGTAACTGCATCGGAAGGAATATTGGGACTTCCCAATACCACCTTATTCAACCCTGCAAAAGTGATTAAGGGGCCAGGCCCATTCGAAACAAATGTCGAGCATGAGCCTCCAATAGGGCATTGAACGTATGTAGTGGCAATATCCACAGCGTCAATACCGAATGGAGTACCGCTGTAGGTTGCATTTGTAGCTACGCTAAGAACACCCACACCGACCTTGCTTGGGCCAGAACCGGTAGCATTTGCTACATTGTAACTATAGTGTCCAAATGTGAGCGGACTGCCATCGGCATTTGTGGGAAAAGGAAAGGTCGCGGTTGTTCCGTCTGCAGCGACTGAAGATGCGGCAACTTGCTTGACGGCACTGAGGCTTCCATCAAACAAGCTCAACTGGGGCATGCCCCCACCGTTGCTGAAGCCAGTGCCTGTGGCAGTAAGAGTTGAAGGCAATGAATTACTGAACACAAAAGCCCCGCCCAATGGAGGAGTGTTGCAGATAGCCACGGTGTTGCCCAAATGCAGCGCCATACTTCCGCTCCATGTTGCTCCATTAGGAAAATTGATTCTATCAAGACAATTATCATCAAGTGGATTCCACGTTCCAGACCAAGTGGCTGGCGCACGTCCGCCTACGACGCTGAAAGGTTGTGGGTTGACTCCAAAACTTTCTAAACTTCCGACTGTACTGGTATTTGGATTCGGATCTCGCACCCAGTTGCCGCTCACTGTTCCTCCAGAGTGCACTGCGGTCGTTCCGTTTCGATTTTGATCAAGTATCTGGACTGAAAAACCACCAGGAGGTGGTGGTGGCCCAGTAGTGGTGATCTTTGGGCTACAGCCATCAAAATTCATAAAGACGGGGCAAAGCAGCACAAGTAAAGATAGTGACCAACGGCTTAGAGGTTTTGAAGACATATCTCTCTCCTTGAAGCATGGCTACAAGCTAGATTCTTAGACAAATCTAGATTCATGCTATCGATGAGGGATACTAGCATTGCAAGCTGCTTAATGTCGATAACTAAGGATAAAAACAGGAATATAGTAATCCCATAACGGGAAGGCAAATTATCTATAGTATTTAGTATAGTAGCCACAAATATAAATATGAGTGATCTAAAATTATAGAAACCAATGGCTAAGAGGCAGCCTGTTTCCGCCCGCCGCGTTTTGCCAGAAATTTGGCAAACATGGCACTGGCACGCGCGGGAAAGAGACGCTGGATGCGGTCAATGCGGTAAGCGTCCGCGCCAATCAGTACGCGGTTTTTGTTGCCTAGAACCCCTTTGATGATCACGTGCGACGCCTCTTCCGGCGTGATGACCGCAACCTTCTTGAAATATCGCTCAGCTTCTTCGCGAGCCTCAGCCGTAATTCCCCGACCGGCACGCGCCATATGCGCAATCGGCGTGGCAATTCCCGCCGGATGGACCGACGTGACTTTAATTGAAGTATTGGGCCGCAGCTCTTCCCGCAGTGACTCGCTAAATCCGCGGACAGCAAACTTGCTGGCGGCATAGGCAGTCTGCCCCGGCGGTCCAATCAATCCAAAGATGCTGGAGACGTTCACGATATGCGCGTCCGCTTCGCGCTCCAGCATTGGCATAAAGAATTTGCAGCCATGCACCACGCCCCAGAAATTAATGCCGACCAGCCACTGCATGTCTTCAATTGAGACTTCAGCAAACGTCCCCATCAGCGCGACGCCGGCATTATTAATGAGCAAGGACGCTCGCCCAAAATCCTGTTGCACCTTCTGCGCAAAGTCCGCCACTGCGTCCGCCTTGGAAACATCAACCGTGTAGGTGCGCGTCGTTGCGCTGCCCGCCAGCTTGCGCGTCTCTTCCAGACCGGCAGCATTCATGTCCGCCAGGGCAAGCTGGGCGCCAGCCTTCGCCAGATCAATGGCCAGGGCGCGGCCAATTCCGCTGGCTGCTCCGGTAATCACGGCAACTGCACCTTTGAGTTCACGCATAAGCGGGAAAGCATAGCATAAGGAATGCACTCGCTGAATGGGCATTCAGTACAGCCAGGCTGCATGCGCGCCGCGCAGCTTCCATCCTTATATATATGCATTGGGACGCATCCACAGCGTTCATGATCCTTTAACAATCTGCGGCGCCGGTTTTCCGATGACGTGCGATGTCGCGCGATCTTGGCGATCACCCGATTTGAATCCATCCGTGTTGATCCATGGTGAGGTTTTGAATTTGACTTGGGAACGTCCGCGCAAACCTGTCCCGGCTTGCCATGGTCCACGGCGCTCCGTCATCTCTCTTGACAGGGCCAGCAGCACCCAATAAGAATGTCCGGCATGGCCGAATCCTATAGCAGCAAACTCGCCGATATTACGCTTCCTGATCCTGAAGGCAAGGCCACGCGCCTTGGCTCGCTGTGGGAAAAGGGGCCGGCGGTGGTGGTGTTTCTCCGGCATTATGGTTGAATTTTTTGCGGAGAGCATGTCGCGCAGTTGCGCGCATTCGAATCAGCGTTTCAGGCAAAAGGCGCAAGCATGGCCGTGGTCGGCCTGGGAGACGCCAGGTATGCCGGCTTCTTCCGTGAGAAAACCGGCATCGACTTTCCTCTTCTCATCGATGACAAGTGCGAAGCCTATAAAACCGTGGGACTAAAGCGCGCTTCCCTGCTTCATCTGCTGCGCCGGGACAACATGCAGGCCCGTCGCCGCGCCCAGGCCGCCGGACACAAACAGCACAAGCTGGGCAAAGACCCGTTTCAGCTCGGCGGCAGCTTTGTGTTTGCTCCGGGAAACAAGGATCTATTTGTTCATGTGAGCGAAACCTTCGGCGACAACGCCAATCCGAAAGATTTGCTGGCGGCGTTGCCGGGATAGTTCGCAAGAAGAAATTTTCATCGCGCAATGCAAAACCAAATTCCACCACGGAGACGCAGAGGCACGGAGAAACCAAAAGCATTCTAGGCAATGCAGCGCAACCAGGCATCTGGCAAAATTCGCGCATGGTGGAGAAAATGGTTTCAACGTAGAGACGTAGCATGCTACGTCTCCCAAACCAGCCACAATCCAGTCCCGCGCCAGCCGGACGTATATTTCAGGTCTGGCCTTTAGGCCAGATTTCGCCGCAGGCGAACGAGCCGTTTCAACGGCGGGAAAGCGTAAGAAAGAAAAACAACCGCGTCACCCCAACTCATACGTCTCCTCTTTCGCAATCTTGGGCGGGATCATCGCCGTTTTCAGCTCCAGCACCTCCAGCGGACACTCCGGCCAGTTATGCCGCCAGCAGATAATCAAATCGCATTCGCTTTCTTCGTGCATGTGCTTTAAAAAATTGCGGCTTTCGTATTCAATTTCAATCCGTACCCGCTGCCATTTGTCGTCTCCAATATTTCGCATCGCTTCGCAATCCGGAAACTCTGTCTGCATCTTGTGCACCACAAAGCCAAGCCGCTCCGCCAGCGTCCCAAATAGAAACACCACCCCAATCTCATTCACCGGGCCATGAGCTATACCCGGAGATTGAACCAGAGGTCCATAGACAGGCGCATTGAAAGGTACCCTTAACGGTGTTGCACACCCGGAGATTGACCCCAAAGTCCTGCCCCTTCCCTCTCCTGGTGAAATCGAGTTGGAAACTATCTCCATCACGTCGCTCCACTCTTCTGCCAGGCCCTGTTTTTCGGCAAACTGTTTCATCCCATGCGGCACTCTCATCCAGCTTCTGTATCTTCTGGTCAAAGGCCCTTGGCTGTATCGGCTCAGCAACTCGTAATCGGCCAGGCTGGGCAGCTTCTTCAGGTTTCTCACCACGGTCGCCCAATCCACAAAAAGCTCTTCCAGCGTTAGCGTATGGCCGGGGCCGCCCCGCTCCAGATTGCATGCCCGCAGCGCCCGCGCATAAGAGCCAAACAGCCGCCGGATATGCTGCCGTTTAACGTTTCCCGCTTCGGTCAATTCGTTTAGGTTGGGCGCATGCCCCAATTTCTCGGCACACTGCGCAATAAGCGTAAGAACTTCCTCTTTCGTCATGTCTCTTCTCCAAATAAAAAAACCACCCGCAGGTGGCTTCAGATATTTAAGTTCTCTTGTATTTCAGATCTTGGTATTTAGGGTTTGGCTTTTCCGATCACGTGCGATGTCGGCGATGTCGCGCGATCACCCGATTCGCACACACTTCTCCCCTCTAGGTGTGAAGGCGATTTAAAAAGCGCGTAGCGCTCTTCACGAGAAGACTGGGCCAAAATGCTAGCCAGAGCCATCTGGGTGCAGGCCTTTCCGGGTCTCCCCGCCGACGCCGCTCTCGGTCAAACCAAGCTTGACTATAAGCGAAAATGAAGCGAATTGCAAGTAGAAAAATGAGCCAACTCGATGTACGATTAAGTCCTTTCTTTTGGGGTACCATGGAATTTCCTGTTGAATTTATGTAGGAGGCCTCGATGATTGAAAGTGAAAAGCAGAAAATAATGTGCTCCAACTGCACCAGACAAATCGATGCTGATTTAAAAGTGTGTCCTCTTTGTGGGAGTGAGCTCAAGAGATTGGGGCAGCCTGAGAAGGACAGTTATGAGTTTCAGCGCAATCGGGTGGTCCGCTTGGCTGCTGAACTAGGAATGAAGGTTGAATTTGATAAGTCAACCACAGAAATAAAATTCAGGGCTACACCGGAAGGAACGAAATTTAGACCAACCACTCATTCGGGAGAATTGGAGCCCAGCGAATTAGCTGATAAGCCAGACTCTTGGGTTAAGGCTCTCATTCAAAAACTAGCACGTGCGACTTCTTAACAAAGAATTCCTATTATTGAGATTCGCCTTTTTTTCGTGTACGTTATCAACGTTAGTTAGTTCGGAATTCTCGTTTGACTAGAGCAGATGAAAGTCTATAAATTTCTCGATTCAAAATTCGGGATGAAGTCTATTCTCGAACGCAGGTTGAAAATCTCACGAATCAATGAACTCAACGATCCATTTGAGTTGTTCCCGTATGACATCTCAGATCGTAACCACCGCTTTGCCATTTACGCCACAAAAAACTATTTGAATCAAACAAACGGTGTTCTGTGTTTCAGTGGAAACTGGCAAAATCCTGTACTCTGGGCCCACTACTCTGATAAACATTACGGTTTGTGCATTGAGTTTGAGGTTCCAGATAACGATGGAACTGAAAATGATCGGTTCACAAAAGTTCGATATGTCTCTTACCGCCGTCCGTTCCCGCAATCGCCGACCATAAAAGATTCAACAGACATGCTTTTTACTAAATTTAGCAGTTGGCAATATGAGGACGAAGTCCGTGCTCTGTTGACGTTAAAAGATGAAGTTGATGGGCTCTACTACGCCGATTTTAGTGAAATATTGAAACCTACAAAGGTGATTGTCGGGCTACGATGCACACTCTCTCAATCTGACGTCATCAATGCGTTGGGGAGTATGACGAGCCAAGTTGACGTTATTAAAGCAAGAGCAGGGTTCAAAGAGTTTAAGATCGTGAAAGATGAACGAGGTTTTCGGTAAGCTGAGACTGGCCCAGCAATGCAAATCCTTTACGCGGGGTGCCTCATCCTTTCCCAGAACCCGGCATTTTAACTTTTTAGCTTTTGTGAGAAAGTGGGTCTATATGCTTTTCCTATTGCGTCCCGTCGCTAAATTTCGCTTCGGCCCACAAGCTTCACTGTCTCCTGCGTCTCTATTTCTACTCCGAATCCGTGTTAATCCGCGGTAAAAATCTCCCTTCCCATTTCTGCCTTGCATTTAGATTTTTTATCCCAAGCGTGCGCCAAACTTCTACAATCAAATGCAGGAAGCAACTCCACTGCGTGGGGCACCCGATGACAAAAGACGAGATCCTGAAAAAGCACAAGCAATACCTCTTCCCTTCCATCTTTACCTATTACGCTGACCCGCTGGTGACCGACCATGCCAGCATGCAGCACGTGTGGGACGTGGAGGGCAACAAGTATCTCGATTTCTTTGGCGGGATTGTAACCATCTCAGTGGGGCATGCGAACCCGCGTGTGACCGGCAAGGTGAAAGCGCAGATTGATAAATTGCAGCATGCCTCAACAGTGTTTCCGAATGAGGCGGTGGTGGCGCTGGCGGAAAAGATTGCGCAGATCACTCCGGGTGAGATTACGCAGAGTTTCTTCACCTGCAGCGGCACTGAGGCCAATGAAACCGCCATCCAACTGGCGCGCATGTATACCGGAAGATTTGAAGTGGTGGCGCTGCGCCATGGCTACAGCGGCCGCTCACAGCTGATGCAATCCGTTACGGCGCACAACACGTGGCGCAAGTCATTGCCCATGCCGGCCCCCGGCGTGGTGCATGCGATGAATGCGTATTGCTACCGGTGTCCGCTGGGCAAAACTTATCCGAGCTGCGAGGTGGCTTGTGCGAAAGACGTGGAAGCGGTGATCCAGACTTCTACATCCGGGCAAATTGCCGCGTTTCTGGCGGAGCCGATTCAGGGCGTAGGCGGATTCATTACGCCGCCGCCGGAATATTTCAAGATCGTTTTCAAGATCGTAAAAGATTATGGCGGCCTTTTTATTTCCGACGAAGTGCAGACCGGCTGGGGTCGCACAGGCAAACGCTGGTTTGGCATTGAGCAATGGGAGGTAACTCCAGACATTCTTACTGCCGCCAAAGGGCTCGCAAATGGCGTGCCTGTGGGCCTGACCGCAACGCGCCCTGAGATTGCTGCCAGCTTTAAGGGCCTGCAGATTTCTACCTTTGGCGGAAACCCTGTAACATCCGTCGCGGCCAAGGCCACCATAGACCTGATTGAAGAAGACCGCTTGATGGACAATGCTGATGTGGTTGGCAGCTATTTACGCAATGGGTTGGAAGGGCTGAAAGAAAAGCATGAACTGGTAGGCGACGTGAGAGGGATGGGGTTGCTGCAGGCAATTGAATTTGTGAAAGACCGCAAAACAAAAGAGCCGGCG
>DASXLK010000105.1:0-9818 GCA_036496365.1 Candidatus Angelobacter sp.
TTCGAGGCGAAAACCAGATAAGATTCACCCGCCACAAAATTGTATCCGCAGTCTCCTCCGCCCAGCCCGGTTTCGATGATGGCATCACCGGGGATTTCGCCTCGATATATGTGAACCGCACTGAAAGTGGCGGTGAGGCGAGGAACGAGTGAGATGGTTTCCCCGGCTATGGGTTTTATGGGCCAATCAGAAACCTTTATGCTTTCCACTTTGCCTTCAAAAATCACGGTCGTGTGGTTCACCCGCCATTCCGCCATGGCTCGATAGCCACTTACTTGTGGCGGTGGTGGTGCGCATTTGCAGGCCCTTGCAAAGGTTGCGGAAAGGACCATGAAGATCAGAAATCTGACCGGCATAGTGCTGTAGATTATGCCTTTATGACTTATAAGCTGTGAAGCCTTTAAATATCCAAGATTGGCATGCATTGCTAAACCCTGACTTCTAATACTCGATGATAAATCCCTAGTAACCACTCCGATACTTAGACCTTTCTCATTAAGCACTAAGCTGTTACGCTCAAGGTGCTCTGGAGTTCGCGCCGCTCGCAAGATTTGGCCGACTCTTTTTATACAAGCAGGCCTCCGCTGCTCGCTTCCCAGGTCTTGGCCGAACTGGGTCCCGTATTAACGGGTGAGCGAGACCTTTCCCACACCGCGAACGGTGCTTTGGAAGTGGTGATGGCGGCAATACGCGCTGGCTCAGGCGCGCTCTTTCGCTTTCAGGAAAAACCAGCCATGTTGGCCTCCATTGCGGCCCAGGGCTTTGTTGTCTTTCCCCAGACCGCCGTATTCCCGCTGCTACCCAAACATGTGCATGCTCTAACCAATGTCCAGGGGCCGCAACGGATTTCACGCGAGCGCTGCGACACATTTCTAAGCTCCACCGGCAATATCTCCAGCGTGTGGTTCCGCTGCATTGCGCCGCTGAAGGTCCACGGCAAGCTGATAGGCGCGCTTCTGCTGGGTGAACGCGAAGAGGGTGCGGAATATACACCCGAAGCATTGAAGCTAATAGGGGACATGGCCCCGTTCATCGCGCTGGCCATGCATAATCAGCAGCTCATGATGTCTTTGGAAGAGCGCACCGCGGACAATCTAAAGCTGATCGCCTCTGTCCACTCTTTTTGGGATGACGCGCTTGCAGCCTTCGCCGCAACGATTGACGGAAAAGTTATCCAGATGCAAGGCCATTCCCTGCGCGTGGGCCGCTATGCCGCGGGCATGGCGGAATCACTGGGCCTGGGCGCTTCTGAAGTGAGCGAGATGCGCGCCGCCGGATATCTGCACAATATTGGCATGGTGACGGTGGACAAGCATCTGTTTACCAAGCCCAGCGCGTTGGAGCCCGGCGAATTTCAGGAGATGGCCGAGCATACCGTCCAGGGACACCGCATTGTTTCCACGGTACAATTTCCGTGGCCCAAGATTCCTGAAGTCGTGCGCTCACACCATGAGCGTGCCGATGGATCGGGCTACCCCGACCACCTGCATAATGACGAAGTCTCGATGGCGGTAAAAATTGTGGCCGTGGCCGATACTTTTGACGCTATGCTCAGTGATCGCCCATACCGCAAGAAGCTTTTGCTGGGAGAAGCAGCGGCGCAATTGAGTTGGCTGGCGCCCGCCAAGCTGGATGGCGAAGTAGTCCTCTCTCTGCTGGTACAATTGCGGCGCGATGCCGTGAGCCACATTTCTCCGCCGCGTCCATGGTCTTCTTCAGGGCATGAAACCAAGGCGCGCAAGATGTTTCTGGACCCCAGCGTGGGCTGCAATATCTCGCCAACGGACATTGATCATATGGTTTCCGAGTTGAACCGCCGCATGACCCGCGGCCGCATGACCCTGGCGTAATCTCGCTTTTCTCCACAACTTTTGCGTAACTTAGGGTTATAACCAAGGGTTAATATCCTTGCGAATTGTAAGACTTCCTTCTGGAGCGTCTATGCCCGTAGCGCGTAAGCACCTGATTCTGCTGGGCCTCGTTTTACTGGTTTCCACTGCTGTACTGTTGGCAGGAGATAAAAAGTCTAAATCGAAATCGGCAGATGCTGTGCCTTCAGCGGCGCAAACGCCCATGGAAGCCGACAAACGCATCGTCCATGCGTTGAATCGCTTTACTTTTGGCATTCGCCCCGGAGACGTTGAACGCGTCAAAACCATGGGCCTGGACAAATGGTTTGACGAGCAACTCCATCCCGAAAAAATAGATGACAGCGCCATTGAAGCCCGGCTGGCGCCTTTCCGCACGCTGAACATGAGCACTAAAGAGATGGTGGAGAATTTTCCTCCCCCGCAGGTGCTGAAAGCCATTGAAAATGGACGCATGTCCATGCCGTCTGACCCCGCGAAAAAAGCGGTGTATGAATCGCGCATGGCCGCCTACCAGCAGCGCCAGCAGAATAAAGAAGATAAAAGCGCAGCCGGCAACAACGCCGTAGCAAACAATGCGGAGGAAATGCCGCCAGCAAAACCAGCCGTAGTAGATCCGCAGATGGCAGGCGCCGACAACACTCAGCCGGAAATGCGCGCTGACTCAAAAACCTCTTCTTCATCCAATAGCAAGCAGCCTGTATCGATCGCTGCTCCACCGCAAATGAATGCGGAAGAAACCAGAAAACAGAAGCAGCGTGAAGACGCCATGTATGCCGACATCGCGGGCGACACCCTGCTGCAAATGCAGCCGGACGCGCGTTATAAGGCAATCTTAAAGATGTCACCCGAGGAACGGCTTGATCTGGCCCGCATCTATAAAGGCCCCAAGGCAGCGCAGTTGGTAGACGGCATGAAACCAGACCAGCGCGAAACCGTGGAAGCCATTGCGCAGCCGCAGGCCGTGTTGGGCGAGCTGGCGGAAGCAAAATTGCTGCGCGCCATTTACAGTGACCGCCAGTTGGAAGAAGTGATGTCAGACTTCTGGTTCAATCACTTCAATGTGTTTAACGGCAAAGGTCCGGACCGCTACATGATCAACGCCTATGAGCGTGATGTGATTCGTCCGCATGCTCTGGGCAAATTTAAAGATATTCTGGCGGCCACGGCCAAGAGCCCCGCCATGCTTTTCTATCTGGATAACTGGGAGAGCGTTGGCCCTGATTCCGAGCTGGCGCTCTATGGCCAGCAACGCCCCAGAGGGCCGCGCAGGCGGTTTATCCGTCCGCAGCAGCAAGCCAAAAACCGGCCCAACGGCCTGAACGAAAACTACGCGCGCGAAATTATGGAGCTCCACACTCTGGGCGTTGACGGCGGCTACACACAGAAAGACGTGACCGAACTAGCCAAGGTCCTGACCGGCTGGAGCATTGAGCGTCCGCAGTTGGGCGGCGGCTTCCACTTCAATGAGCGCGCCCATGAGCCCGGCGACAAATTTATCCTGGGCCGCAGGATCAGCGAGCATGGAGAAAAAGAAGGCGAGGAGATGCTGGGCATACTGGCACACGAGCCGGCCACTGCCAAGTTTATCTCCCGCAAGCTGGCCATGCGCTTTGTCTCGGACAATCCCCCGCAATCGCTGGTCGACAGCATGGCGGAGACGTTCCTTAAAAAAGATGGCGACATTCGTGAGGTGCTGCGCACGCTCTTCCACTCGCCTGAATTCTGGGCCGCCGATACTTACCGCGCCAAGATGAAGACACCGTTTGAGTTTGTGGCTTCCGCCGCGCGCGCCTCTGGCGCAGATATTCAGAATGCACTGCCGCTGGTGGGCACTTTGAATCGCATGGGCATGCCGCTCTATGGCATGCAGCCGCCAACGGGCTATTCCATGAAAGCTGACGCGTGGGTCAACTCTTCCGCGCTGCTTAATCGCATGAATTTTGCGCTGGCTTTGGGCTCAGGTAAGTTGCCCGGAACATCGCTTGATCCGCAAACGCTGATTCATGGCCCTGCACCCACTGATGCGCAGGCGGCGTTGAGCACGCTGGAGCAATCCATTCTGGCCGGCGACGTTTCTGCACAGACGCATGCAGTAATGCAGAAGCAGCTGGGCGATCCGAAAATTTCACAACGCAAGCTGGATGATGCCGACAACAAGTCAAATTATGGCGCGATTGCCGGCTTGATTATGGGCTCGCCGGAATTTCAGAGAAGGTAAGAAGCGATTGCCATTACTGCCAAAATTGGCAAAAGATCGCCGAAAGTGGAAACGAAGCGCGATGACAAATCGCGGCGTAAACCTAAAGCCTGGTTTCAATTTTGGATTGTTTGGCAATTCCGGCGGTTATGGCAATTTCTGGTTCGTGGTAAGTTTTTAGGAGCAATACAAATGTCCATCACACGCAGAGTTTTTTTAAAGAACGGCGCACTGGCCATTGTGGGCACCAGCATTATTCCCAGCTTTTTGACGCGCGCTGTTTATGCCGCTGAAACGGCGGCCCCGGGCGCAAAGCGGCTGGTCGTCCTCTTCCAGCGCGGGGCTGCTGATGGATTGAACATTGTTGTGCCTCACGGCGAGCAGGCGTATTACGGCATGCGGCCAAGCATCGCCATTCCGCGTCCGCGGGTTGGGCAAGTAAATGAAAGCGCCATTGATCTGGATGGCTTCTTTGGCCTGCATCCTTCCATGACCGCGTTTAAGCCACTGTGGGACCAGAAACATCTCGCCATTGTGCATGCGGCGGGCTCGCCAGATAATACGCGCTCACACTTTGACGCGCAGGACTACATGGAATCCGGCACGCCCGGCGTAAAGTCCACGGAAGATGGCTGGCTGAATCGCGCGATTGCCGGAATAAAAGAGCCGGAGGCATCGCCCTTCCGCGCTGTAGCCATGGGCGGAGCGTTGCCCCGCACGCTGGCGGGAGCAGTGCCGGCGGTCGCAATGTCTGATATTCGCGGCTTCTCCGTGGGCGGACGTGGCGGAGAGAATAGCGCCAGCACTACGTTTGAAGCCATGTATGAGAAGTCGGTCGATAGCGTTCTGCATGGTACAGGCAATGAAACTTTTGAAGCCGTGAAGATGCTTAAGTCTGCTGATCCGGAAAAATATGCTCCTGCCGCAGGCGCCAACTATCCGCGCGGGCGCTTTGGTGACAGCCTTCGCCAGGTTGCGCAGTTGGTGAAAGCCAATCTTGGAGTAGAAGTGGCCTTCGCCGACATCGGCGGCTGGGACCACCACGTAAATGAAGGCAGCGTACAAGGACAGATCGCCAACCTGACACGCGAATTTTCTGAGTCAATTGCCGCATTTTGGACTGACTTGGGTGACCTGGGCGAAAACACAGTCATCGTCACCATGTCAGAATTTGGACGCACGGCGCGTGAAAACGGCAACCGTGGCACAGACCACGGCCATGCCAACGTGATGTTTGTTCTGGGCGGTCCGGTGAAGGGCGGCAAAATGTATGGCCACTGGCCGGGGCTGCAACCCGGTCAACTTTATGAAGGACGCGATCTGGCCGTTACCACTGACTTCCGCCAGGTGCTGGGTGAAGCTGTGGCCAACCATTTGGGAAATCAGCAGCTAGCCAAGGTTTTCCCGGGCTTTGACAAGAGCTCTCCTAAAGATTTTCTGAAATATCTGGGTTAGCGCGGCACTTCAAAATCGAAATGAGCAACGCAACGGAGATTCTGTTGCGTTTTCTTTTTAGCAATTAATTCTGTCTTGACGTGCTAACCTGTTAGCACATTACCGGTCAGATAGACGGAAGACTGTGCTCTGAATACCCTGCCGGAGAAAATACATGCCTATTGCTGCCTGGACAGAAGACCTGCTCAAAGACCTTCGCTATGCCGCACGCCAGTTTGCGCGGAACCCCGTATTCACAGCTGTGGCTGTTGCGTCACTGGCCATTGGCATTGGCGCCAACACGGCAATCTTCAGCGTAATGGATGCAGCCATGCTTAAGTCTCTGCCGGTCCGTGATCCGCAGGCGCTGGTGATGCTGACCAATCCAAATTCATCTGGCGTATCCACCGGTATGAGCACGGGTGAACGGGGCATGCTCACCTACGCGGAATTCGCTCAACTGCGTGACCATGCAAGCACCTTTCAGGGGCTCTGCGCGGCGCAATCGCAGATGAGCCGCCTGCATGTGCGCATTGGGGGAGAACAGCAGGAAGATGCCGGCGCCCGCCTGGTATCAGAAGAATATTTTTCTGTCCTGGGAGTTGATCCGGCCATCGGGCGATTTTTTAATCATGAAGAAGCCAAAGGCGTGGGGCAAGACCCTTACGCCGTCATCAGCTATGACTACTGGCAGAAACGCTTTGGCGGAAACGTATCCGTGCTGGGCACGCCCATTAAAATGCCTGGCGTTACGTTCACAATCATTGGAGTGGCTGCGTCCGGCTTTACCGGAGAGAGCGTGGGCGACAAACCGGATTTCTGGATGCCAATGATGATGCAGCCTTTGGTCATGCCGGGCCGCGATTGGCTGCACGAAGACTTGAGCGAGCATATTGAAAAAGTGGAATGGCTTCACTCTTTCGGACGCCTGAAGCCCGGAACAACGCAGGCCCGCGCGCAAACCGAGATTGATGTTCTTTTCCGTGGCATTATTGAGAATGGCTATCCCACCACGCTTGATCCGCAAACCCGCAAAGAAGCGCTGGACCAGCACATCAAACTGCACGACGCCCGCACTGGCGCATTCGGTGGCCGTGATGATTTTGCGCAGCAACTCAAAGTCTTATTGTGGGCGTCTGTGGTGGTGCTGCTGATTGCGTGCATCAACGTGGCCAATCTTCTGCTGGCCCGCGCCACGGCGCGCACCAAGGAAGTGGGTGTGCGGCTTTCGATTGGCGCGTCTCGGCTGCGCCTGATGCGGCAGTTTCTTACGGAAAGCCTGGTGCTCTCTTTGCTGGGTGGCATTGCGGGATTATTTCTGGCCTGGGGCGCTTCGCACATGCTGGTGCTCTTACTTTCAGAACGCAGACAAAATTTCTCTCTGGAGCCCACACTTGACTGGCGAGTACTGGCTTTTACAGTCGGAGTAACATTGCTCACGGGAATTTTGTTTGGACTGGCACCGGCCTTGCGCGGCACACGCGTGAACCTGAATGACAGCTTGCGCGATAGTGGTCGAACCACAGCTTCAGGAAGCAAGCTGAATCTGGCCAAGGGACTCGTCATTGTGCAAGTGGCGCTTTCTCTGCTCTTGGTTGCCGGCGCCGGTCTTTTCCTGCGCACATTATGGAACCTGCAAGCCGTGGACCTGGGTTATCCGCGAGAACATTTGCTCGTTGTGAATGTGGATGGAGTGACCGCGGGATATAAAGATGTCAGGCTCTCCAATCTATGGCGCGATCTTACAGAACACCTGCGCTCTGTCCCAGGCGTGCAGGGAGCGACATATTCCGACAACGGGCTCTTCAACAATTCGGAATCCGTGGATGAAATTGAGGTTGAGGGCTTTACGCCAACAAAAAACAACGAAAAATTTTCCCGCTTTGATATGGTCGGGCCGCAATACTTCTCCACGGTCGGAATTCCACTGTTGCTCGGTCGTGAGATCGCCCAGCAAGATAATTCTTCCTCGCCGCATGTTTGTGTGATCAATGAGGCTTTCGCGAAACGTTTCTTTGCTGGACGCAACCCCATTGGCCGCCACATAACGGAAAAATTTGGCGGCAAAAACAACGTGATGGAAGTGGTGGGAGTAACGAAAAATGCCCGCGATCATGCGTTGCGTGACGATGTGCCGCCGCGCTTTTACATTCCCGGTGATCAGGGCATGGAAGGACCGAATGAGTGGGCCTTTTTTGAGATCCGAACTGCCGGCGATCCGGAACAGATTATCTCCTCCGTTCGTAAGACTATCCTTTCTGTGAATGAAGACCTGCCGGTTGAAGGCGCGCGCCCTGTAGTAGTGGCCGTGGACCGAACCAACGCGCAGCCGCGCATGGTGGCCCGCCTGTGCTCTATTTTCGGGATTATGGCCTTGCTGCTGGCGGCAACAGGACTTTACGGCGTGCTCTCTTATGGCGTGGCGCAGCGGACCAATGAAATTGGAATTCGCATGGCGCTGGGCGCGGGCCGCAACCGCGTGGTGAATATGATTCTGCGCGAAACGGGAATCATGATTGCCATTGGCGTGACCGCGGGCGTGATCTTTACCGCCATCGGCGTACAGCTGGTCAAATCAAGGCTATACGGACTTGGCGTGCTTGATCCCTGGGCCGTGCTGAGTGCCGTAGTGATTTTAGGCGTGGTTGCGTTGGTTGCCGGTTATATTCCTGCTGCGCGCGCGGCGCGGGTAAGCCCGACACAGGCATTGCGGCACGAATAAAAAGTTTCATATTTTTCATAGTTATTGATGGCACCTAAACGGCAGTTGTAAACCGGCGCAGGATGCTAACATATTTCCATGGACATGACGTGGGTGACTGATCAGATTGCGGTGGGCGGCGGCATCTGGAATGACGAAAACATGGCTGAACTGGTAAAGCGCGGCGTCACGCATATTATCGATATGCAAATTGAATTTGACGACCGTCCTCTGGCTGAGCCCTATCCTGTGAAAGTGCTTTTCAACCCCACGGATGATGACTTTCAGCCTAAGCCTCCGCAGCTTTTTCAGGCAGGCGTGGACTTTGCCCTGGAAGCGCTGGAGCAGCCTGACAATAAGGTTTATATACACTGCGCGGCTGGAGTCCACCGGGCCCCCATGATGACCCTGGCGATCCTGCGCGTGCTGGGATGGCCGCTACAAAAAGCCAAAGACACGATTCTGGAACGGCGTTATGTGGTGGATTGGGCCGAATGCTATGTTGAAAGCGTGGAAAATTTTGTGAAGGTCTATGAAGCGGCCAATAGCAGTCCAAAACTGAAGTAGCCGTTTCCATCACACGTTTTTTCATCACACATCTTTCCAGCACACATTGCTAGTACAATCTTTTGAATCATGCCTGTTGAGGCCGTCCAGCATATCCGGCGCATGCGCGGTGGCGCGCAGTCCCATCTCATGCGCGCCGATGATGGCCATTTCTATGTGGTGAAATTCCAGAACAATCCACAACACCTGCGCGTGCTTGCCAATGAATTGCTGGCCACGCGTCTGGCAGAAAGCGTTGGTCTGCCGGTTCCAGTAGCTGAAATCATCACCGTGAAGGAGTGGCTGATAAAAAACACTCCGGAGTTGCGCCTGGACGCAGCTGGCCTATCCGCACATTACAAGCCGGGTTTGCAATTTGGCGCACGTTACGTCTGCGATCCCGCCGAAGGCCAGGTCTTTGATTATCTGCCGGAAAGCATGTTGCCAAAGGTGAAAAACCTGGCGGCCTTTGCCGGGATGCTTGCGGTGGATAAATGGCTGGGCAATGCAAACGGACGCCAGGCTGTATTCTGGAAAAAGCCACAGGAACGAAAATATACCGCTACATTCATTGACCAGGGTTATTGTTTTAACGCAGGGGAATGGGACTTCCCTGACTCGGCGCTGCGCGGCGTTTATGCACGGAATTTTGTCTATCAGCAAGTGAGTGGATGGGAATCATTTGAACCGTGGCTCTCACGGATTGAAGGGCTTGCGCCAGCTACGATTGAGGGAATCGCTGGGGCTGTCCCACCGGAGTGGACGGGCAACGATTGGGGCGCACTGGAGAAGCTGATAGAGAAAATTGTGGAACGGAGAAGCAAGGTGCGTGAGTTGATTACGGCGTTCCGCAATTCCTCGCGCCAGCCTTTCCCTGCCTGGGGCACAGCCGAAGCAAAGCAGGCTTCTACAAAGAAACTGGGGGTGCAATGATGGCCGGCAAAACTCAATGCAGATTTTTTGTCCTTCGCTACGCCCCCGACGCGGTAAAGAATGAGTTCATCAATATTGGGCTGGTGCTGCTGCCGCCTGCAGGCGGCGCGCAGGTCCGCTTTACCCGCGACTGGTC
>DASXLK010000106.1:0-8328 GCA_036496365.1 Candidatus Angelobacter sp.
GGCTCTATCTCTTGCCGCGTCCGGTTCGCGATCGGCGTCCCCACCACTACTTCCTCCTGCCCCGCATACCTCCCCAACACCACCTCCACTCCTCCCAGCAACGCCATGAACAACGTCACTCCCTCTCGCCGGCACAACCCCCTGATCCCCCTCGTCAACTCCTCTCCCCATTCCATCTCTACCGTCGCTCCACGATGGCTCATCACCCCCGGCCGCCCATGATCCGTCGCCAACTCCATTCCCTCCAGCCCCACCAACTGCTCCTTCCAGTACCCCATCTGCTCCTGCAGCTCTCCTCCTCCCAGCCACTCCCGCTGCCATACCGCATAATCCCCATACTGCACCTCCAATTCCGCCAATTCCGCTTCCCGCCCCGTCACGTATCCTTCATACAGGGCCATAAACTCCCGCACCAATACCCCAATCGACCATCCGTCACTCACGATGTGGTGCAGGACGAGGCAGAGGACGTAGTCGCGCTCCATCAGCTGCAATAAACGAATTCGCATCAACGGACCGCGGCTGAGGTCGAAGGCTTCTCGCGCATACTTCTCCGCGAGCGCCAGCGCTTCCGCTTCCGGTTCAGCAACGTGGCGCAAATCTATGTATTCAATAGGAACTGCGCCCGCAGGATCAATGCGCTGCACGGCTTCGTTGCCCACCATTTCATACCTGGTACGCAAAATTTCGTGCCGGCGAACGATTTCGCTAAAAGCCGAGCGGAGGGAGGACTGATCCAGCGAACCAGTGAGATGCAAGACATAAGGCAGGTTATAAAGATTGCTATTCGGATCCAATTGCTGCAAAAACCAGAGCCGCTGCTGACCAAATGACAATGGCAATGGCAAGTCACGCGAAACCCTCGGGATTGGCGAGATCGGAAAAGAAGACTGCTTGATTGTCGACTCAACACAGGCAGCAAACCTGACAATTGTTGGTTCCTCGAACAACATCCGCAGGGGAATCTCGGTTCCGAGCACAACCTGGGCCCGTGATATGACCTGGGTAGCAAGAAGCGAATGTCCACCCAGTACGAAGAAGTTGTCTTCGATTCCAACGTGGTCAACCTTAAGAACATCCGACCAGATTTCGGCCAGAATTTCCTCCAGTGGAGTTCTCGGCTTCTTGTAACTTTCAAGGCTTTCGCGTTCCTTGGGGCGAGGCAGCGCCTTGTAGTCCAACTTGCCGTTCGCAAGCAGGGGCAGTTCGTCCATCATTACAAAATCTGCGGGGACCATATGCTCCGGCAGTTTCTTTGCGAGATACGCCTTCAATTCGCTGCTGCTAGCAGCAACCGGCTCATGGTTGTTTGTGGCGATAGTTGCAAGGGCCGGAGCAAGTTGCGGTATTTTGGGGTGGAGATACTCGTTCTTGTTCTGTTGTGCAATTCGCAAGCCATTGGGCAGGCGATAGCAAGAGGCATCTTGCGTGGTGGAATGGTCGTCCCGCCACCGGGGCACGACATAGGCAACTAGTTGTTGGCCAGGCTCATCTTCCCGAACCATGACAGCTGCATAGCGCACATCAGCGTGCTCGTTGAGCAGGTTTTCGATTTCTCCCAGTTCGATGCGGTAGCCACGCAGCTTGATCTGTTTATCTTTGCGGCCGAGAAATTCCAGGTTCCCGCTTGCAACCCATCTCACTCGATCACCGGTGCGGTACAGACGCGCTCCGGTGCCGCTGAACGGATCAGGAACAAACTTTTCTGCAGTTGCTGAACTGGAATTCAGATAGCCGCGCCCAACACCTTCTCCACCGATGTAGAGTTCACCGGGTACACCAACCGGCACCAGTTCACCAGCTTCATCCAAAACGTACAAGCGACTGTGTTGCAACGGCTTTCCAAGAAGTAGGTTGCCGTGCTCGGGTGCAGATTCGGCCATTGCTCCACTTATATTGAAGGTGCAGACACCAACTGTGCTTTCCGTCGGACCGTAGTGGTTCCATATATGGCACTTCGGACGGATAGTCTGCCACTCCCGCGCCCACTCCCAAGTACTCGCCTCTCCTCCAACGACAAGCCGTTTTGCCGGCACGATGGATGATCCGCCGTTTTCAACCAAAATTCTCAATTGTGTAGGTGTGATTTTGAGGCAATCCAACACTCCATGCTCCTGCACGTATTGGGTCATCGCGTTTCCATCACGGCTGCGATCCTCAGCAATTACGTGCAGAGTTCCGCCTACACAGAGCGATGGGAAAAGCATGGTATTTCCCAAGTCAGCCGCGAAGGTAGAGATCAGCCCGTAACTCCAGCCCTCCTGCATCTGCAAGCAATCGGTAACAGCATTCGTGTACCTGCAAATCTGCCGGTGCTCAATACCCACGCCCTTGGGATTGCCGGTAGAGCCAGATGTAAAAATCACGTAGGCCAGGCAGTCGCTGCTTATGCTTACCGCCAGATTGCTTGCCTCTTCCTGAGCAATAGTCTCCCAATCCTGATCGATGCTGACTACCTGTGCCCATACATTTGGCAGTTTGTCGCGTAGTTTTTCTCGAGTGATCAGAACGGCGACTTGTACGTCCTCGATCATTTGCGCCAACCGCTCTGCGGGGAGCCCCGGATCCAGGGGCACATATGAGGCGCCCGCCTTGAGCGTGCCCAGTACGGCCATGATGGTTTCCGAAGATCGTTCCAGGAAGATGCCTACGCGCAGCTCTCGCTCTACTCCCAGGCTACGCAGGTACCGCGCCAGTTGATTAGCCTTCTGGTTCAATTCGGCATAGGTCAACGCTTCGCCTTCATACATAACGGCGGTTGTTTGCGGGACTCTCTTCGCTTGGGCCTCAAAGAGTTCATGCAAACATTGCGATGGAGCAGGGTGGGCGACACGAAGAGGATTCCAACTTTCCAGCAACTGTTCGCGCTCGGCTCCAGTCAACAAAGTCAGGTCCTGAATGGATTTTGAAGGATCCTGAGCCACATCCTCCAGAACGCAACAGAAATGTCCTATAAAGTGTTCTATCGTGGATTTCTCAAAAAGATCCGTGGCGTAGCTCAGCTCCCCTTTTAAAACACCTTCTCGCTCTTCCATTACAAGGCTCAGGTCAACCTTTTCAAACTCACGCTCCGGAGCAAACGCAGCAAGCTTAAGACCAGAGAGATGAATCTCTTCGTAAGGCGCGTTCTGCAAGGCAAATACCACCTGGAACATAGGCGCATGGCTCAGAGTTCTTTCCGGTGAAAGCTCTTCCACCAGCTTTTCGAAAGGCAGATCCTGATGGGCATAGGCGTCAAGAGATACTGCGCGAACCGTGGCCAGTAATTCTGAGAAGCTTTCATCGCGCCTGATCTTTGAGCGCAAGGCGATCTGGTTGATGAAAAAACCAATCAAAGGTTCAATCTCCGCCCGGTTGCGATTGGCGATTGGAGTACCTACTACGATGTCTCCTTGCTCCGTATAACGACAAAGCAGTACCTGGTAGGCAGCCAGCAGGAGCATGAATGGGGTAACGCTTGCACGGCGGGCAACGGTGAACAGCTTCTCCGTCAGGTCCTGGCTCAATTCGAACGTGACACTCTGTCCACGATGGCTGGCCACTGCCGGCCGCAGCTTGTCCGTGGGGAGCGCAAGAACCGGCGCTCCAGCCAACTGCGCCTTCCAATATTCGAGTTGTTCCTTCAGGACTTCGTCTTGCAACCATTCCCGTTGCCAGACGGCGAAATCAGCATATTGGATGGCCAGTTCCTCAAGTTGTACGCTTTTCCCCTGCAAATGCCCTTCGTAAAGCCTGCTGAATTCACGCACCACGATGGCCAAGGACCAACCGTCACTCACAATGTGGTGCATGGTTGCCAACAACAGGTGCTCGTGCTTATCGAGCTTCACTAGGACAGTTCGCATGAGCGGCCCCTGGGTTAGATCAAATCTTGTGTTGTATTCGTGATGGGCCAACTGCCTGGTTTCTACTTCCCACTTCTCTGGGTCGGTTCCACTCAGATCAATGAACCGGAGTGCCATGTCCTCAACCTGCCCGATAATCTGCCTGGGTTCGTTCCCAATCATCTGAAAACTTGTCCGCAGGATCTCATGCCTCTGCACAATGCCGGTAAGGCTCTGCCGTACGGCGTTGTAATTCAATTCACCAGAGAGGCGCACTCCAAAAGTTGCGTTGTATGCGGGATTTCCCGGGTCCATCTGGTCAATGAACCAGAGGCGTTGTTGAGCAAAGGAAAGAGGCGGATCCTTTGATTTGTCCGTGCGTTGGATGAGTGGCATGCTCACACTTGCTGTTTCCTGTCTTGCTTCCTCAATAACCTCTGCCAAGCGGTGCAGTTGTGGATTGTCAAACAGGGCGTGCAGCTCTAAAGCAACGCCGAATGCTTCGCGGATACGCGATATAACCTGGGTTGCCAGCAGTGAATGCCCTCCGATTTCAAAGAAATTTGCCTCACAATCGACGTGGTTTAACTCAAGAACTTCGCACCATATTCCGGCGATGATTTCCTGCACTGGGCTATATAATTTCCGCTGTGCCTGTCCATCTGTGTTCCCGGTTGCCCGAGTACGTAATTCCAGCAGTGCCTTACGATCAACTTTGCCATTTGTCGTCAGGGGAATTTCATCCAGCTCTACATAAAGGGCGGGCACCATATAGTCTGGCAAGCGCTCCTGCGCATGGCGCTTCAGAGCCGCTCCATCCAGTTCTTTCGCCTGGACACGCGCCCACTGCGATTGCTCATCTCCGGCAGATCGCAATTCCGAACGCCCTCTGCGTGACGCGTAAACATTCCACAGGCCGATGCCACGCAAGTTTGCCTCTTCTTCAATGACCACTTCATAACCTGCTCTACGCAGCAAGCTGCGAATGATCTCAACTCGCCCTTCGCTTGCTCTGCCTGCCTCATCGTGCGCTTCGATCACAATCTGGTCTATCTTTTCCCAGTCCTCCGCATCAATCCCAAAAAGAACATCCAACTCCGCGCGCTCCACATCGATCTTGAGAAGGTCAACGTGCTCGATTTTCTCTTCTCGCAGCACATCTGACAGCCGCCGCACCCTCACTTCGCATTCTTCCCCCTCAAAGCGGGGAGCCAGGACGCCCGTTGCCTCGCGCAGAAAGTCACCGGCCTCAGGCGAGTCTTGCTGCTGGTTAGCAATAAACCTTTTTACAAGTTCCAGATCAGCTTGCGGATCAGCATATTTGCCAAGCCCTGACATGGCCGTGCAGCGCGGATAATAGATAAATTCAGTTGTCATATCGGCTTCCGCCAGGCCGATGGGAAATAGTTTTACCGCACAATCACACAGGGTTGAATTCCGGCGGAGGTGCTCAAACACCTTTGCAATAGGCTCAAAGCAATAGACTCGACCGCGAGGAGCTTGTTCACTCGCCCATAACATGAATATGCCGATGTTGGCGCCTACATCGAGAACGCAGCTCTCTTCGTGAAGGCTAATCCCATGCTTCGCATAGGCTGATCGCTCAAAGATTTCACGAAACAGTAGGTCTGTCTCATTGGCATTTTCTTGAGAAATGCGTCTTCCGTTGGCAAGCAAGTATCCATTGGCCAGGGACTTGGGCGCCCACCGATCGGGCACCACGTATGCTACGAGTCGCTTATCTCCAGAGTCTTCGTCAGCAGCAAGCACAACAACCTGTCGCACCCCGGCAACCTGCTGCAGCACGGCTTCGATTTCCCCCAGCTCAATACGGAAACCGCGCAATTTGATCTGGTCATCCAGACGCCCCAGGAACTCCAGTTGACCGTCAAACCTCCAACGCACATGATCTCCGGTCCGATAAAGCCGTTCACCTGCGTCTCCATACGGGTTGGGTGCAAATTTCTCGGCCGTGAGTTCTGGACGGTTTAGATACCCACGCGCTAGTCCGGTGCCCGCAACACACAATTCTCCGCCCGCACCAATCGGAGCAAATGCGAAATGCTCATCCAGCACATACACCCGCATATTGGCGATTGGCCTGCCTATCGGAGGCGTTAGTTGAGTGAGATTTAAAGGTTGGGAGATTGTTGCGCACACTGTAGTTTCGGTTGGACCATAGGCATTCAGCATGCAGCGACCACTGGCCCATCGCTTCACCAACTCACTGCTGCAGGCTTCCCCAGCCACGACCAATGTCTCCAGTGCTGGCAGTTGCTCTTCCGGCAGTGCCGCCAGAACAGAAGGCGGAATGGTCGCCACAGTGACCGAATTGGCCTTGAGCAAATCAAGCAGTCCCGGACCGGGCAAGATCTGCTCCTTACTCCCCAGCACAAAACGTGCGCCTGAAAGCAAAGCCATGCTCATCTCCCAGGTAGCGGCGTCAAAACTGAAAGAGGAAAACTGCAGGACTGAAGCATCCGGTGAAAGATGGAAAATCTCTCTTTGCGCCAAAGCAAGGTTACATAATCCCTGATGGCTGAGGCTAACCCCTTTAGGTTGTCCCGTGGATCCTGAGGTATAGATCACGTAAGCAGCATTCAGCGGAGATGTGACGGAATCTAAAGCGCCTGACTCTTCGCTAGCGATCTGACTCCAGTCTTGATCCAGGCAGACTTTCTGTATCCACTGGTTTGGGAAAGTACTGTAAAGAGAATTCTGGGTGAGAATGACGCTGAGTTGCGCATCTTCAGCCATGAATGCCAGACGCTCTGCTGGATATGCGGGGTCCAGTGGAACATAGGCACCACCAGCTTTCAAAACCCCCAACGTACCCGTTATCAATTCAATTCCACGTTCAAGATATAGCCCGACTCTGGTTTCTGCTTGTACGCCGAGATTTCTTAGATATCTGCCAAGCTGATTGGTGAGTTTATCCAGCTCCTGATAAGTTAGCGTCTTTTCCCCAAAGACCACCGCACTTGCAAGCGGCTTTGTTTCAACTTGAATTCTGAAAAGATCCGCCGCTGTTAGGTCTGGAAATGCTCTTCGGCTGTTATTCCATTCCACCTCCAACTGGTGCCGCTCTGCGCGACTCAACAGGTTCAATTCGGAAATAGGTCGTTCAATATCCTGAACAATACTCTCAAGAAGCACATCATAGCGCTCCGTGAATCTGCGGGCAGTAATCTCGGCAAATAGCTCTGTTGCGTAGTAGAAGGAGCCCGTCAGGCCTGCTTCCTTTTTTTGCACAATAAGTGTCAGATCCCATTTTGTGGGTAGCTCTGCGGCAGCAAAAGGCCGCAGTTCCAGTCCAGGCAATTCGATCTTTTCCCCTTGTACGTTCTGCATTGCAAATACGACATCAAAAAAAGGTGACCTTGCTGACATGCGTTCAGGCATCAACTCTTCCGCTAGCTTTTCAAAAGGGACATCCTGATTGTCGTAAGCATCGAGCAGGATTTTGCGTATGCGTTCCAGGAAGACACGAAAACTGGGATCGCCATTCAGATCAGCGCGCAATACCAATTGGTTGACAAAGAAGCCAATCAGGGACTCTATATCTTTGTTCCGTCTGTTTGCGATGACAGTGCCGGTGGCAACATCTGTTTGACCGGTAAGACGTCCCAGCAAAACCTTGAAAGCAGCCAGCAGTATCATGAAAAGGGTGACGCCCTGGCGGCGTGCTAATTCATTCAACCGCACAAACCGGTCTGCTGAGATATTGAAGTGCAAGACGGCGCCGGCGTTAGTTGGATTCATTGGCCTTGGATAATCGGTTGGAATTTCCAGAGTGGTAGCGTCCTCAAGCTGCTTCCGCCAATAATCCATCTGCTTTTCACATATTTCTCCCTCCAACCAATTCCGCTGCCAAACAGCAAAATCAGCGTATTGAAGCGACTGCTCTTCCAGTTGCGGGGCGCGCCCCTGGCACTGGGCAGCGTACAGCTCAACAAATTCTCGAATGAGAATCTCATTGGACCACGCGTCCGTGATGATGTGGTGCATCGTCGCCAACAACACGTGCTCCTGCGGATTGAGGCGGAGCAGTTGCACTCTGAAAAGTGGTCCGGCCGCTAGATCAAAGGGCTTGCGAGCTTCCTCCGCCGCGAATTGTTCAGCAGTCGTTTCCTTTTCCTCATAGGGCAAGCCCTCCAGATCGATAACATGTATTTGAGGGGCCATGTCCAGGTTGATCTTCTGGACTGGCCTGTCATCATGTGAAGGAAAAGTTGTGCGCAACATTTCGTGCCGCATGACCATGCCTTGAAAGCTCCTTGCGAGCACTTCCTGATCTAGCTCTCCGCTCAACCGCAACATTACCGGGCAGTTGTATGCGGCGCTTGCAGGTTGCATCTGCTGAAGAAACCACAACCGCTGCTGCGCAAAGGACAACGGCAACTCCCCTCGCTTCTCCACTCGCACCAGCGGCGTTACTATCCTTCCACCTTCCGCCGCCCGCCCCTGCTTCACCGCTTCTGCCAGCCCTTCTACCGTCGGCCGC
>DASXLK010000107.1:0-24846 GCA_036496365.1 Candidatus Angelobacter sp.
TATAAATTCCGTTTAAGTTCTTGAATAAATCTCCTGCGGCATCTCAGCTTTTCTGGCCGCTTTGGCTTCGCGGCGTCCATGAATGATGCTGAAAACCACAGGAACAAAGAACAAGGTAGCGACTGTGGCAAAAATCAGCCCACCAATCACGGCCCGTCCAAGTGGAGCATTCTGTTCGCCGCCCTCGCCCAAGCCAAGGGCCATGGGCACCATGCCGATAATCATGGCCAGCGCCGTCATAATTACGGGGCGCATGCGCGTATAACCTGCTTCCATGGCGGCATCAAAAGCGGTGAGTCCTTCCTGCATTCGTTCCCGGGCAAAGGAAATCACCAGAATGGCGTTGGCCGTGGCCACGCCCATACACATAACGGAGCCTGTAAGCGAAGGCACATTCAGCGTGGTATGAGTAAGCAGCAGTATCCAGGCAATGCCCGCCAGGGCTCCCGGGAGAGCTGTGATAATGATGAATGGATCAAGCCAGGATTGGAAATTCACAACAATCAGCAGGTAAACCAACACAATCGACATCACAAGACCGATGCCCAGTCCAAAGAAGCTGCTGCGCATGGTTTCCACCTGCCCACGGATGACGATGGACGATCCCTTGGGAAGTTTTTTCTCGTAGCTATCGACAATCTTTTTTATATCGCGTGAAACCCCGCCCAGATCGCGTCCTTGCACTGCGGCGTAAACGTCAATGACAGGTTGAATGTTGTAATGCGAAACCACTGCGGGTGTTACGCCCGGTGAAACCGTGGCTAGATTGGCCAGCACCTGTGGAGTAGCCGATCCCGGCGCGCGGATGGGCGTATTCATTAGCGCTTGCAGGGAGTCCACGCGGTACTGCGGAGTTTGTACTGCGACGCTGTATGTAACCCCGTTCTCATGGTTCAACCAAAATGTAGGGGTTGTTTGAAAGCTGCCGCTAAGAGAAACCAGCAGGTTTTCCGCCACGTCGCGTTGCTGCAGCCCAACCTGCTGGGCGCGGCTGCGGTCCACATTCAAAAACAGGGCAGGAGAGTTCATGAGCTGTTGCACATGAACATCGGCGGCCCCGGATACGTGCCGGATATCATTCGCCAGTGCCTGGCCAACCTGATAATTCTGTTCCAGGTTCTTGCCTACAATTTGAATATCAATGGGCGAGGGCAAGCCAAAATTCAGGATCTGGCTGACAATGTCCGCCGGCTGAAAGAAGAATTCCACGCCGGGAAATTGCTTTGGCAGTTCTTCACGAAGCTGTTTCACGTAGTCCGCGGTAGGATGGTGGCGCTCCTGATTCAGCGAAAACAGGATTTCAGCATCCGATGTGCCTATGCTGCCAGCCGTGCTGTATGAGTTGTTGATGGAACTGTATGGCAGTCCAAGATTGTCCAGAACCGTGACCAGCTCTTCTTTAGGGATTCTGGTGCGGACATAATTTTCCACTTCGTCGCAGAGACGTGCCGTTTCTTCAATCCGCAGGCCGGCCCGACCGCGCACGTGCATGCGGAAAACACCTGCATCCACATCAGGAAAGAAATCCTGCCCCAGGAAAAAGACAAGGCCCAGAGAGAGTACGCAAAAGCCAAGGAATGTACTGACAAAAAGCGCCCGATGATCCATGGCCGAGCGCAGAGTGCGGTGATAAGCATCGCGAAGCTGCTCAAAATGTGTTTCAAACCAAATCTGTATCCGCTTAAATGGTGCTGACCATCCTGTGCCGACCCTGAATTTGTCTTCATGTTCATGGCCTTTGAGTAGATACATGACCAGCGTGGGCACCAAGGTTCGCGAGAGGAGATAAGACGCCAGCATGGCAAAGACCACGGCTTCCGCCAGCGGCACAAACAGAAACTTGGCCACACCCGTAAGGAAGAACATGGGCACAAACACAATGCAGATGCAAAGCGTGGAAACAAAGGCCGGCACTGCGATCTGCGAAGCGCCGTCAAGAATGGCCTGCTTCAGTTCCTTGCCCTGGGCCAGGTTACGGTCAATATTTTCAATTTCTACTGTCGCGTCATCCACAAGGATGCCGACCGCAAGGGCCAACCCTCCCAGGGTCATGATGTTCAGGGTTTCACCCAGGGCACTGAGCGTGATTACGGAGCAGAGGATCGAAAGAGGAATGGAGATTGCAATAATCAGCGTGCTCCGCCAATTTCCTAAAAACAGCAGGATCATGGCGGCCGTAAGGCACGCGGCCGTCAACGCTTCGCGCAGCACACCACTAATTGAGGCGCGAACAAACAATGACTGATCAAAGAGAGACTTGAGTTCAAGGTCTCCTGGCAGTGTGGGAGCAATCCGTTTGAGCGTGTCTTTTACATCGCGCACAATGTCCAATGTGGAAGCGCCGCCATTTCGCATGATGGTAATCAGCGTGCCGCGAAGTCCATCCTGGCGCACCACATTTGTCTGCGGTGAGTAGCCATCGCGCACGTGCGCAACATCACGGATATAAATTGTGGTCCCGTTTTGTGTCCTGATCGGAAGACTGTTGATCTCAGAAATTGTGTCCGGACTGCCGTTCATTGAGACTTCATATTGCAGAGAGCCGATTTTGGCCGTCCCTGAAGGCAGGATCAGGTTTTGCGCGCCAATAGCATTCACCACATCCACCGGCGTCAACCCCTTGGCTTGCATTGCGGGAATATCAAGATCCACAGCAACCAGGCGCTGCTTTCCGCCATACGGATAAGGAATTGCCGCGCCACTGATGGTTGTTAGCTGCGGACGGACGAAATTGACCGAGAGATCGTTGAGCGCCTGTTCGGAGAGACTCTTGCTGCTGAGACCGACCTGCACAATCGGCACACTGGAGGCCGAATACACAATGATCAAGGGAGGAGTGGTCCCCTGCGGGAGTTGCCGCACAGCTGTTTGTGAAATGGCCGTAACCTGTGAAAGAGCAATGTTCAGGTTTGCGCCTGGATGGAAAAAGACCTTGGTAATGGCGCGCCCATCCATGGCTTGCGTTTCCACGTGTTCAATGTCGTTGACCGTTGTGGTCAGGCCGCGTTCCGTGTTGCTAACGATGCGGTCCGCCATCTCTTGCGGAGACAAGCCGGTAAACTGCCAGATAATGCTGATGACTGGAATGTTGATTTCAGGAAAGATATCGACTGGCGTGCGCAGGATCACGATGGGACTGAGAATAAGAATCAGCAGCGCCATCACAATAAAGGTGTAAGGCCTCTGTAAGGCCAGCCGGACTATCCACATCTGTTTGGTCCTTTAAATTGGGCCGGATTCACCGGGACATCCATCCAGTGCGGCGGCACTGAGGCACGCCTATATTGACGACCTGAGTTGATTCGAGGATTCAAGTCTAGATTATAGAGCAGTCTTAAACTTGCCTTCCTGAAGATTCGCGAAGTTTGTGTTAAGAGTTCTTTACGTTCGGTACGTTTGTGACGAAACGATTGGCCGCAAAATTACCGCTGTTTTTAGCTTTGTCCGTTAACCGGAATAGCTGCCCCATGGACCACTTTGGCTTCATCACTGCATAAAAACAGAATCACCTGCGCAATCTCTTCCGGCTTGGGCCACTTGGAAAAATCCGCGTTCGGCATGGCCTTGCGATTCGGTTCCGTATCAATGATGCTGGGAAGAATGGAGTTCACGCGCACGCCGGAATCTTTTAGGTCCTGCGCCAGAGAATCAAAGAGCGCCAGCGCCGCGGCTTTTGACGCGGCATACGCTGAGGCGCCTGCCGCGTGATCAAATGCAGCCTTGGAGGCAATATTCACAATCGAGCCGCTCTTTTGCCTGAGCATTATCGGAGCCACAGTGCGGGCCATGTTGTACCCTGCATGCACGTTCAGAGTCATCATGAGTTGATAGGTTTTGGGATCGGTTTCCCACAGAGCTTTTCCTCCTGCAAATCCGCCGATGGTATTTACCAGAATGTCCAGCTTGCCGTGGCGGGCGGTGATTCCGTCCACCAGGGCGCGGCAGGCTGATTCGTCCGTGGCGTCAAGCGGCAGCAGTTCCAGCAGAGCGTTGGGACCAACCGCATCTTTCAGTGCGTCCGCTTCATCCTTCTTTATATAGGTGGCGATCACCGATGCGCCTTCATGGAGGAATGAGAGTGTTACGGCGCGTCCCAAGCCGCCAGTGCCGCCGGTGATGAGAGCAACTTTACTTGTGAATCTCCCCGCCATGATTTTGATCTCCTGAACGAAAGCCCAAGTTTAGCTGAATCAGGTTTACCCTTGTATCTACACTTTAAAGTGTGTAGTGTCATGTGTAGGATTATGCCTACCAACCTTGCCATTGACGACCGCCTAATTGAAGAGGCCCGAAAAGTGGGAAACCACCGGACCAAGAAAGAAGCCGTAACTGCGGCGCTCGATGAATATATTCGTCATCGGAAGCAACAGGGAATTCTCGAAATGTTTGGGAAGGTCGATTTTGACGAGAATTACAACTATAAGAGCGAGCGCCACCGGAACCCGAAATCGCGATGAAGGTTTTGGTCGATACAACAGTCTGGTCACTTGCTCTGCGCCGTAAACCTGAAGATTTAAGCGCTGCTGAACGATTCATCGTGAGCGAACTTCGTGATCTGGTTCGTGAAAGTCGAGTATTTCTGCCGGGGATCGTGCGCCAGGAAGTGCTTTCAGGGATCAAGAATCCATCTCAATTTGAAAAGATAAGAGCTTTTTTTCGGCCATTTCCTGAGGAACCTCTGGAAGTTGAAGATTATGAAATGGCAGCTACTGCGAACAATAGCTGCCGTGCTAAAGGAATTGCAATGTCCGCTGTTGATGCGCTCATTTGTGCAATTGTTTTGCGCAAAGACATGGTTATCTTTACCACGGACCCAGACTTTAAAATATATTCGCGTGTACTGGCTCTCAAATTACATCCTACTCGTACAAACTAATCCCATTTTGATACAAGACCGCTCCGGTCTTGTATTCCCCGGCCCCACCCGATAAAATAATACTGGATCGGTATTGTATTGGGCTGCTGGCCTTGCCTGTTGCCGATCCGCTAGAAAATAGATGTTCAGATTAAATAAATTGACGGACTACGGCATTGTGCTTATGGCGCATGTGGCGCGTAGTCCTGAAGAAATGCCGCACACGGCGCGCAGTCTGGCCAAAGAAACCAGGTTGCCGCTGCCCACGGTGGGCAAGCTTTTGCGCCAGCTTTCTGAGCGCGGCCTTTTAAGTTCGCATCGCGGCACCAAGGGCGGTTATAACCTGGCCCGTGATGCGGGGAAGATTTCCGTAGCTGAGATTGTACTGGCTCTGGAAGGGCCGATTGGCTTCACGGAATGCAGCGTTTTTAAAGGACTTTGCAACATGGAGCGCTCATGCGCTATCAAAAGCAACTCCCAGATTATCGGCGATGCTCTGCGCGACGCGCTGGACCATGTGAGCCTCTCCGATCTGAACCATAAAATGGCACACCATGAGCGCCAGCACGATCAGGAACATCTGGTTTCTTCGATCAAACCGGCAAGCAACGTAGCAGAAGGAGTGAGATGAGCAGCACAGTCAACCAAATTAACGACCTCACACAGCAAGAATATAAATGGGGATTTATCACCTCCATTGACGAAGACCGTCTGCCTCCGGGGCTGAATGAAGAAATTGTCCGCGCCATTTCTATTAAAAAAGGCGAACCGGAATTTATGCTGGAATGGCGGCTGAAGGCGTATCGCTATTGGGCCTCTCTGGAGCAGAAGCATGCCGAACCGACGTGGGCCAACGTAAAGTATCCGCCCATCGATTATCAGGCGCTTTCTTATTATTCCGCTCCTAAGCAGAAGAAAGAGCTCAAGAGCCTGGATGAGGTAGATCCGGAAATTCTCAACACATATTCCAAGCTGGGCATTCCACTGCATGAGCAAAAGTTGCTTGCCGGAGTGGCCGTAGATGCCGTGTTTGACAGCGTTTCCGTGGCAACCACATTCAAGGCCAAACTGGCTGAAGTGGGCGTTATTTTCTGTTCGTTTTCTGAGGCGGTCAAGAACCATCCTGAGCTGGTGAAAAAATATCTGGGCTCGGTGGTCCCATACACAGACAATTTCTTTGGCGCGCTGAACTCTGCCGTTTTTAGTGATGGTTCATTTGTTTATGTGCCTAAAGGCGTCCGCTGCCCCATGGAGCTTTCGACCTATTTCCGCATCAATGCGCAAAACACCGGGCAGTTTGAGCGCACGCTGATCATCGCCGATGAAGGCGCTTACGTCAGCTATCTGGAAGGCTGCACTGCGCCGATCCGCGATGAGAACCAGCTGCATGCCGCTGTGGTTGAGCTGATTGCGCATGACAATGCGACCATTAAATACTCCACGGTGCAGAACTGGTATCCGGGAGACAAAGAAGGCAAGGGCGGGATTTACAATTTTGTGACCAAGCGCGGCAAGGCGCTGGGCAAAAATTCAAAGATTTCCTGGACGCAGGTAGAGACCGGCTCGGCCATCACCTGGAAGTATCCGAGCTGCATTCTGCAGGGCGACAACTCTGTCGGTGAGTTCTACTCGGTGGCACTGACCAACAATTATCAGCAGGCCGATACTGGCACCAAGATGATTCACATCGGCAAGAACACCAAGAGCACGGTGGTGTCAAAAGGAATCTCTGCCGGCCACGGACAGAATACCTACCGCGGCATGGTGAAGATACTGAAAGGTGCAAAAGGCGCGCGCAATTACACACAGTGCGACTCGCTACTGATCGGCGATAAATGCGGAGCGCATACCTTCCCATATATCGAAGTGAAGAACGCCAGCGCCCGCATGGAGCATGAAGCGTCGACTTCAAAGATCGGCGAAGACCAGATTTTTTATCTGCAGCAGCGCGGCATTTCCAAAGAAGAGGCCGTCAGCATGATTATCAATGGCTTCTGCAAAGCAGTGTTTAAAGAACTGCCGATGGAATTTGCCGTGGAAGCGCAGAAGCTGCTCAGCATCAGTCTTGAGGGGAGCGTTGGATAAAACAATGAGTTTGCTTGAGATCAAAAACCTGCACGCAAAAGTGAATGGCAATGAGATTTTGAAGGGAATCAATCTCACGGTGAATCCCGGCGAGGTGCATTCCATTATGGGCCCCAACGGCTCCGGCAAAAGCACGCTGGCGCAGGTGCTGGCCCGCCGTGAGAGCTATGAAGTGACTGACGGTTCCATCACGTTTGACGGTAAAGATCTGCTGGAAATGAAAGCCGAAGACGCGGCCTGCGAGGGGCTGTTCATGGCGTTCCAATATCCGGTGGAAATTCCCGGCATCAGCAATGCGTATTTTCTGCGCGCGGCGTTGAACGCCACCCGCAAATTCCGTGGACAAGATGAAATGGACGCCATGGATTTTCTTCCTCTGCTCAAGGAGAAGATGCGCCTTTTGGAAATGGACGAGCGCTTCCTGAATCGTCCGGTGAACGAAGGTTTCTCCGGCGGCGAGAAGAAGCGCAACGAGATTGTCCAGATGGCTGTGCTTGAGCCAAAACTGGCGGTGCTGGACGAAACCGATTCAGGACTTGATATTGACGCACTGAAGATTGTTTCCAAGGGCGTGAATGCCATGCGCAATAAAAATCGCAGCATGGTTCTGGTAACGCATTATCAGCGCCTGCTGGATTATATTGTGCCGGACTTTGTCCACGTGCTGGTCCATGGGCGCATTGTGAAATCCGGCGGGCCGGAACT
Organism: Candidatus Angelobacter sp.; assembly: GCA_036496365.1. GTDB lineage: Bacteria > Acidobacteriota > Terriglobia > Terriglobales > Acidobacteriaceae > Angelobacter. The sequence continues at coordinate 7,646 of DASXLK010000107.1, forward strand.
GGCGCTTGAGCTGGAACAAAAAGGCTATAGCTGGACTGAAGGCGAACTGGCAGGCGCGAAGCGGTAGTCCTGCCAAGCTCCGGATGGGGCGACAAAAATTTTGAGGAAGCTAAAAAAGTGATTACAGCAACCCAGGCTCCGGAAAAATATCTGGAAATTTTCGATCAATTCAATCGCCGCGCCGCCTCCCAGCCGCGCTGGCTGCAATCGCTGCGGCAAGAAGCGTTTGCCTGCTTCTCTGAAACCGGTTTTCCTACCACGCACGATGAAGACTGGCGCTTCACGAATGTCTCGGAAGTATCCAATACTCCGTTCGAACTGGCCGGAGCGGAAACTGTGAGTAAGGAACAGCTGGAGCCATTGGGCGCATCACAATTTGCTTCTCAGATGGTCTTTATCAATGGTTTGTATTCAGAAAAGCTTTCAACTCTCGCCACCATGCCCAAAGGCGTACGGATGGTAAGTCTGGCAGCTCAGCTGCGGATTGATCCGGCCAGTATTGAGCCCCATTTTGGACGTTATTTGAATTACCAGCGCGATGCATTCTGCGCGCTCAATACGGCTTTTGCGGAAGATGGCGTTTACGTGCACGTTCCGCCGGGTGTAGTCGTGGAAGAGCCGATCTATGTGCTTTACGTTACGGCTCCGGGCGTTACTCCATCCATGAATCATCCGCGAAATCTGATCGTAGCAGGCGAGAACAGCCAGGTTACGGTAGTAGAAGACTACGTTTCTCTGGGCGAAGGCACATCTTTCTCTAACGCGGCAACCGAGTTGATCGCCGCCGATAATGCGCATGTGTCGCACTATATGATTGTTCGCGAGGGCGCAGGAGCAAATAACTTCTCTACGCTTCGCATTCAGCAGGGACGGAGCGCCAATGTCGCTACACATTCTCTGCTTTTGAGCGGCGCTCTGATACGGAACAACGTTCACCCGATGCTGGCAGGCGAGGGAAGCGAGTGTCTGATCAATGGCCTGTTCATGGCCAATGGCAGCCAGCATATGGATAATTACATGCTCGTGGAGCATGCCAGTCCGCATTGCGATAGCCGCCAGTTTTACAACGGCATTTTGAATGGCCAGTCACACGGCGTATTTCACGGTCGCATTATCGTTCACAAAGACGCACAAAAGACTGACGCCAAGCAGACCAATCGCAACCTGTTGCTTTCAGACGATGCACAGATCGATACCAAACCCCAGCTTGAAATCTACGCCGACGATGTGAAGTGTACACACGGCGCCACGATTGGCCAGTTCGATGACAATGCGCTGTTTTATCTGCGCTCGCGCGGATTGCCTGAGGCTTCCGCTCGGCATTTGCTATTGCTGGCATTTGCCAATGAATGCCTGGACCGTATGAGTTCTCCGCAGGTGCGCGCTCATCTGGAAAAGCTGGTAGTGGAAGCTTTACCTGGGGCCGCGGCGTTCTCTGGCGAGCGTTCAGCGGAGGGTGCGGAACGGAATGTGGAGGAAGTGGGATGAGTACAGCGATCAAAACACCTCATGAGATTCACCCTGCCCATGGATATGACGTGCAGAAGGTGCGCAGAGACTTTCCGGTTCTGCATCAGAAGGTGCACGGCAAGCCGCTGGTTTATCTGGACAACGCCGCCACCACGCAGAAGCCGTTGGCAGTAATTGATGCGATCTCAAATTATTATCGCCACGACAATTCCAATATTCATCGCGGCGTGCATACTCTTTCAGAGCGCGCGACAGAAGCGTATGAGAAGGTCCGTGAAACTGCGCGTAAATTTTTAAATGCCGCCAGTACGAAAGAGATCATTTTTGTCCGCGGCACCACTGAAGCCATCAATCTTGTTGCCCAGACTTATGGCCGCAAGAACGTGAGTGCCGGTGACGAAGTGCTTATCACGGCGTTGGAGCACCACTCCAATATTGTGCCCTGGCAGATGTTGTGTGAAGAGAAGGGCGCAAAGCTGCGCGTAGCGCCTATCAACGACCAGGGCGAACTGCTGTTGGAAGACTTTGAAAAGCTGCTCAGCGATAAAACCAGGATTGTCGCTATTACTCATCTCTCGAATGCACTGGGGACAATCAATCCTGTGCGTGAGATCATCCGCATGGCGCATGAGCGCGATATCCCTGTTCTGGTGGATGGCGCACAGGCTGCGCCGCGCCTGCAGGTAGACGTGCAGGCCCTGGACTGCGATTTTTACGCCATCTCCGGCCACAAGCTATATGGCCCTACGGGCATTGGCATTCTTTACGGTAAGACCAAACTACTGGAAGCCATGCCACCGTGGCAGGGCGGCGGAGACATGATAGCCTCTGTCACTTTTGATAAGACGGTTTACAACCGGCTGCCGTACAAATTTGAAGCCGGTACACCAAACATTGCAGACACAATCGGTCTGGGTGCAGCTATCGATTATTTGAATCATCTGGGTTTGGAAGAAATCGAACAGCATGAAGCCGATTTGCTGGCTTACGCCACTAAATCCGTTGGAGCAATTTCCGGTGTGCAGATTGTCGGCACAGCCCATGAAAAAGCCGGCGTGCTTTCTTTTCTGATGGGAGAAATTCATCCGCACGATATTGGCACGATTCTGGATACGGAAGGCATTGCAATCCGCACGGGACACCACTGCGCTCAGCCGGTGATGCAGCGCTTCGGGATTCCTGCTACTGCGCGTGCGTCCTTTGGGCTCTATAACACGCGTGAAGAAATTGACGCGCTGGTGGCGGGCATTCGCAAGGTGCAAGAGGTGATGGGCTAATGTCTGAGCAACTGCGCGAACTTTATCAGGAACTGATTCTAGAGCACAGCAAGAAGCCCCGGAACTTTCACGCGCTTGAGGCCGCGAACCATAAAGCCGAAGGCTATAACCCGCTGTGCGGCGATCATTTTACTGTTTATGTGGACGTAAAAGGCGGTGCCATCAGCGACATAGGATTTCAGGGAAGCGGCTGCGCCATTTCCAAAGCATCAGCTTCCATGATGACGCAGATGCTCAAAGGCAAGACCACCGACGAGGCGGAAGAAGTTTTCACCAAGTTTCACGATCTGGTCACCGGGCACACAGGTGGTGACGGACAAGATCTGGGCAAGCTGGCGGTGTTTGCCGGCGTATCAGAGTTCCCGTTGCGGGTTAAATGCGCCACGCTGGCATGGCATGCGCTGCGGGCGGCGTTACACGGCGATCAGGAAGCGATTTCTACCGAATAAAAAACATGGTATCCAACGAACAAATCGTTCTTCCGCGTGACATCGATACCACGCAAATTCCCAGCGGCATACCTCATCGCTTGCCGGCCGGCACCAAAGTGCGGATCATGCAGGCGCTGGGTGGCAGCTATACCGTGATGAGCGATATGGGCTATATGGTCCGCCTGGACGCGAAAGATGCAGACGCTCTTGGGATTGAGCCATCCGCTGCCGCCACTCCAGAGGCACCGCAGGAATTCAGCGAAAAGCTGGTATGGGACCAGTTGCGCACCGTCTATGATCCGGAAATCCCGGTCAATGTCGTCGATTTGGGGCTGATTTACGATTGCCAGATCGCGCCGGTGGCTGAGGGCAATAAGCTCGATATCAAGATGACGATGACTGCCCCTGGCTGCGGCATGGCTGACGTGTTGAAGGCGGATATCCAGCGCAAGCTCTTGGGGCTGCCTACGGTCAAGGAATTGAATGTAGAGGTGGTATTTGAGCCACCCTGGGATCCCACCAAGATGAGTGAAGCTGCAAGGTTGCAGCTTGGGCTTGACTTGGAAAGCTCACCATTTCCAATGCATTGAAGATGCGGGAGAACGTGCTATATCCCCACTCGCTCTCCCGCTCTCCTTGCCTGCTTGAACCAACTCCTTAGCTGGGCCTAACAGAAAGCGGTTGAGTTCCGTACAACGCCGCTGGCGCCTTTCGACGAACAATGGCAATCCCGAAACCCTAGCGCGGTCGCTACTTATATGGTGGCAGGCAAAATCGTAATAAATATACCTATCTGCAATTTTGTTAGAAACTCTAAAAGTTTTCCAATCTTGGGCCGGTGAAGCCCATGATTTGAAGGTGGGGGTAACCCCAATTTAATCATATGGTTATATGCGTTTTGGGTGAGCCGAAAAGGGGCTTTCAAGGGTAAAACCTTGTAGATGAGAAATTGAATGCTATATTCGCCCCAGTTGCCGAGAGAACTTGTCCGCGCGATTTCCCTCGGCAACTGCTGTTTCAGTGAAAACAATGCATAAGTTGCCCAAAATCATTCTTATCCTGATTGTGTTGATGGCGGTATTTTCGCCGTTCATGCAACTGGATAGTTGGGACCGCTTTCCGGTGGCCACGGGCGACATTGAATTGCATATTATTTCCGTTCTGTTTGAAACCGGAATGTTTTTTGTCATTGCCGGCATATTGCAGCTATTTCCGTCGCATCTATGCTCCAGCGTGCATCCGCCGGCAATGATTTTTTCCAGCCTCAGCCGTGATGTATCTCCGCTTGAAACTGATCTCTTCTGTTTTGCCGTTCCTTTGCGCATCTGAGTCGTTCCCAATCCCAAAGTGTGTTCCGTAAGAGGTTCGCAGATCTGCGAATCATATGAGCCTCTTTTTTCCGGACACTGACTTGGGCTGGTCTTGTTATTCCGGGCCAGCCTGGAACCGACTTATGACTGTTAACGAAAAGATTAGGAACGGACCATGAAATCCTCAGAGATATACACGGCCCTGCCGGCAGCGGTGATTGCCGGCAGCCGGACGACATTACTGGACGAGACAGAAATTGAGCAGTGTGATTGCAATGATGGTGAGCGTAGTGAAGATGAATGGCTTGTCCAGGGATGTATCCAGGGCGACCAGCAGGCATGGGAAGAACTCATTGATAAATATAAGCGCCTGATTTACTCCATTCCCATTAAATATGGCGCTTCATCTTCTGACGCTGCAGATGTTTTTCAATCCGTATGTATTGAAGTGTTGAATAGCCTTCCGCAACTAAAGAACGTACAGTCTTTGCGCTCATGGTTGATTACCGTAACCATCCGTCAGGCTTATCGCTGGAAAAGAAAACAGACAAACCACGTTGAACTGGATGCAATGGAACCTGAAGTTGCCGCAGGACTTGCCTGGATACCGCCAGTGGAAACACTGGAGCAGATTGAGCAAGAGCAGATTGTGCGGGACGTGGTTGCCAAACTGGCCCCCCGGCATCGTGAGTTGGTGCAGCTTCTTTTCTTTCAGCAGCCGCCGCTGCCATATGCTGAAGTTGCCCGGCGCATGGGACTGGCGACCGGTTCTATTGGATTCATCCGCGGCAGATGTCTGGACAAGCTGCGCACCGCGCTGGTTGAGTTTGGTTTTAACGGATAAGCGCAATCATTTGTGGGGCGCAACAGTCTTGAATTTGACTGTTGCGTTTTTACGCTTGAGAAGAGGCTTTTGGCGCAGTCAGATCGCGCCTGTATAGTTCCAGAGGATCAATGTTCGTGAGTTCACGCGAGACAACATCCTTCTGTGAAACTTTTTGGGCAAATGTTGAAACCAGGAAATGCAGGTCTTCCAAGTTGAACGGATTGGCTAGGTAATCATTCGCACCCGCCATATAAGCGGCCTGCACCTGTTCCGGAAGGTTTTTATCAGTCATGAGAACGATGTAAGGCTGCGTTTTCAGGTCGACTGAGCGTGTCCATTTACAAGCTGCGAGCCCGGACATTTTGGGCAGTTCCCAATCCAGGATGCAAAGATCCACCTGGGTTGAAACCAAGGTGGCGCACGCCTGTTTTCCATCCGTTGCCACGGTCACATCAAAGCCCCAGTGTTCCAGTGCGGCCTTGCGGACATCGCCGAAAACCGAGCCTGCGCTTGCAATCAGCACTTTCAGTTTTCTCATATCCAGTCTCCAGATAAAGTTCTTAGTTCAAAGATTCAGTCTTACGCAGTCTTAAAGTCTCTGCGGGTTGCCGTGGAAATCTGCTGCGCTCCATAGGGGAGCGTTTGAATGCAAAAAAGATCGTCCGGCCTGGGCCACGCAACACCTTTGGCCGCATTCTTGCGATAGACCGAGAGAACCGTCTTCAAACTCTGGATGTCCTGCTCCAGCACTGAATAGACTCCGCTCATTAAGCTCGAGCTAATCGCAGCCTTTAGATAACCAATGTCCTGTTCAATCCCTGCGGCCGCTTCAAGCCATTTCTGATCGTCATTCATGTCCCTGGTCTCCCAACCTATGAATTACTTACCAATTTCACTGCAAGAATTACCCGGCCAGCATTGCCCTTGCTAACAAAAGCCATGGTTTTTAGTACCAGCCCAAACCTAAGTGTTTCAATGATCTAGCGCCCATTCGGCCACTTTTGTAGCCTCTTTTTATCGGCTATCTATAAGAGTCAAAACCCGCTCTGAAAATATAGAGTACGCACGCATTGGGCCAGTGACACTGTTTTTTCCCATTTTGGGCTGGAGTCAAAATTATTTATCGGAAAATCACAATTTTCTGTGCCTACAACGACACGCTGAATTGCCCCATATCTAGGGCATTTCCAGATATGGGGACTGGGGCTTCAAGGTTATTGATCACTCTGCCCTGGACGCTCAAGTTTGCGGCAGATGTTGCCGATGAGGCCTTTGTCCGAGGTTAATTTTGATGGAGCCATTTTTAGCGCTGCTGGTGTCTTCCGATCCTGGATCACTTACCGTCACCCAGAAAGTTCTGGAGGAGTACGGAGTGAGCGTAAAAATTGTAGCGTCTGCGCAGGCAGCGGAAAAATTGATCAAGACAACCAAATTTGATCTGGGCATTTTTGATCGTGACGTGCCAGACGCGCTGAATCTTACCGCCAAGCGGGGAACGAGCGCGAATCCGCAAATGGTTTTTGCGATGTTGCGCAGCACTCAGGTGAATGACGTTCGCGGCAAGCGGATCCACTTTGTAGTGCAGAAGCCTTTTACCGCGGATCTGTTTGCTCGCAGCCTGCGCGCCGCTTATGGGACCATGATTCGGGAACGGAGGGTTGGCTTCCGGCATCCTGTCCATATCAAGCCCGCTTCCAGCGTGCTTATACAAGAATATGGCCAGCAAAATCTGCAATCGTCAATCATTCTGGATCTGAGCCAGACTGGGCTGTGCATTCAAACCAAAGAGATACTGCCTCAAGGCGCAACTTTGCAAGTTGATTTTCACCTGCCTGAGAGCAAGGAATTAATTCATGTAACCGGCAGCGTAATGTGGACCCGCGCTTCTGGGCGCACTGGACTCAGGTTTACGAATGTATCCATGGCCGAGCACAAATATCTTACCGCGTGGCTGGACTCAATATTGCCTTATGAGGCAGAAGTGATTCCCCGGGCAGTGCAATCAGCCGGCCGGCATGAACGCATAGCGGAATTGCAGATGTGAAAAAGCGTTAGCGCTTTAGACCCTGACAAAATCAATGAAGCCGCGCTGCGGATCAGCGTTGACCAGCTTGACCCGCAACCTGTCTCCCACATCCACGCCCTGCCCATGCATCAGCATGCCTTCCACGTGCGGATCGAGTACGCGCACAAATGTTCCTTTTGGTCCCGCGCCAGTTACGATTCCATCAAAGATCTGGCCCAGCCTGCGGCTCATGGTGACGGCGGCAATCCGCTTGGACATGCCGCGCTCAACCTTGCGCGCCGCGTCTTCCATCTCCGTGCAGTTGGTGGCGATGGCGCCCAGTTCACCGTCCGCGTAAGGGCTTTTCTGGTGGTGGACCACGGACTTGATGAGCCGTTGCGTAACCACATCTGCAAAGCGCCGGTTGGGTGCGGTGGAGTGCGTGTAATCCTGCACGGCCAGACCAAAGTGTCCGGGCGAAGGCTCGCCGGGGCGTTCCAGAACATATTCGCCTGAACCCATCAGTTTAATCACGGTCAAAGAGACATCGGCAAAATGGTCAGGGTCTTGTTCCCTGCGGATTTGCAGAAAATCATTTAATGCTTTTGAATCTGGCTCAGCTGGCAGCTTGCCGCCATGCTCGGCGGCAAGAGCCACAATGCGGTCCCAGCGTCTTGGCGTTTTCACCACGCGGCGGATGGAAGAAATGCCAGCCTGCTCCAGCGTGCGCGCAACCACGCCATTGGCGGCGATCATGAAGTCTTCAATCAATTCAGTGGCCCGATTCTTCTCCAACTTCTTAAGATCAACAATTTCTGTATTGAGAATCACCGGACTGACTTCAATGGTTTCAATGTTCAATGCGCCATGGCTATGGCGTTCACTTTTGAGACACTGAGCAACTTCATCCTGCAATTTGAGCTGTGCTTGTAGCTCGGCCGAGGCCGCCACCTTCTCCGGAGCAGGTCCGCGGCCTTCCAGCCACGCGCCAACTCCGTTGTAAGCCAACTGCGCTTTGTTGGTTACGATCGCCGGATAAATCTGCTGTTTTGTGACTTCACCATTGCTGTTGACCACAAATTCGGTAACCATACTGAGTTTCCCATCCACTTCCAGCAGGGAAGTGGTGCCGTTGGAAAGCTCCTCGGGGATCATGGGAAAGTTGCGCACGCCGGTATAAACCGTACAGGTCTGACTAGCAGCGTGCTTATCGATCGGCGAATCCTTGGGGATGAAAGCATCAACATCGGCAATGCCGACCATGACTCGGGTCGTGCCATCCGGAAGCCTTTCCGCGTACTCAATCTGGTCAAGATCGCGTGAAGTGTCATTGTCAATGGATGACCAGAGCAGGTTGCGGAGATCGCAAACATCTGCGGCCGCCGATTTCGGCGGCTGGGCCTTTATTTGCATAAGCTGCTGCTGCACTTCCGGAGGGAAATCCGGATGAAAGCCATCTTCCAGCATGAGTTGTTTTGCCGCAGCCTGAAGATCAAAGTGGGAGGGATTGTTATTATTCATAGGTTAGAAATGAAACAGAGAAGCTTATCACGGAAGACGATTGCAGGAATCCTTGCAACTTGTCACCGCAACGAATATTCAATCGCCAATGATGCCCAAAAAAGTCATATCGCAACAAATTAAGAGCAAGAGATCTCAACCTTACCGTTCAAATACCCGGGAGCTCATCAAATAATATGAGGTTTATTCTTGGAATAGCTGTCCTGCTGGCATATGGCGCGATTGCTGTGGCCGAGCAAAAAGGTGCTCCACCCTCGCAGGAGCAATTAGCAGAAATCACTGAACGTGGAAGACTATTAGCCGAATATGATCAGGCTGCATGGCATGCCACGGATGCCGTAATCGCAATAAACCCCAGGAAGGACGACAGGAGTCGTTTCGCCTGCAGGAAAGAAAATAAATGGACTTTGTGTGTTTGGGCATCTGGGGGCCGACAAGTTTCTGATTGATTATGAGGCAGTACAGGGAGCCAGCCCTGAAAAATTTGAGGTCCAGCATCATGAACCTCCGAGTGAAGATACAGGTTTTTACTTTGCTGCAGTGAAAGCTATGCTGCTTGCCGGAAAAGATTTTCAGGCAACAGCAGAAAACCGCCCCTATAACCCGAGTGCCATACCTGCAGCGGCTGGACAGTTTTACGTGTATCTGGTTCCTGCACAGACGAAAGCCGGCATTTATCCCTTGGGTGGCGACGCGCGGTATCTTGTGACCGCAGACGGAAATACGATTGTCGAAAAGAGACAATTCCACAAAAGTATTCTGGAAACCAGCCCTGTTGGTCCGAACGGGCAAAAAGTTGTTATGGGAGTTTACATACATGTTTTAAGTGATGGTCCCGAAGACACGGATGTTTTTTATGTCTTGACCAGGGAGCCTCTAATTCCTGAAATGATTGGCGCCGGGAAGCTGAAATACACCAGTGGAAACGAATGGCACGATTAAGCGCGTAAAATAACAAAAATTCAGCGAGATAAAAGCCGCCATATTGGCGCCACTATGATTGGCAGCTTTCTGTTTTTTGGTTTTACCGGGCAAACGTTCCTACAAACGCGCTCCGCTTGTTGTGGAGTGTCCATGAGATATTCAGGTCTTTGCCGCGATACTCATCCGTCATCGCAACGGCCGGCATGGCGTGTGCCGTCTGGGTTAGCGGCTTGTAGAAGGTGTCTTCATTGCCACAGAGATGGTCTTTGTCGCCGATGGCACGGGTTTCTACAGTCACAATATCACCGGCTTCCAGACGTGCGCTGGTGCTGTGCTCGCCCTGAGCCACTTCCATGTCAATCGTGGTATCAACCACGCGGACTACGTGGCGCAACAGTTCGCCGCCCATCTCCTGCGCAAAATTGATCAGAGCCTGGCGCTGCTCCGGTGTAGCTTGTTTGTCCACCAGCAGCACTGATTTAGCGGGATACGGCTGGCCATACGGATCACCCAACGTCGCCTGGGCCTTGATGGCTCCGACCACAGTCAACCCCTCGAGAGAGACGCCATCCCATTGGCCTTCAGCGATGTGCCACGCCACGATTGCCTCCTGACCGGAAAGGTTCATTTCCCCATTGGCAAAGCACTGGCCCACGTAAACATCGGCGCTGCGGGTTTCAAGATATTGGCCCTGGATATGAGGAGCTATATTTGCCACATGGGCAGATTGGGCAACGGACCCTAAAGAAAATAGAAAGAGAATGGCAGTGATCGCGAAAGTTCGACTCATAGATACTCCACAACGTTCTTATTTATTGTAGGCCGTAAAAAGTCAGGAGGGAAGTTTCCGGAGATGAAGGTTGAAGTCTTGAAAATTGATAAACCCATGCATACCGCGATAATCGATTTCATAAGGGCTTACTCTTTCCGCAAGGCATCAGACCACAAACCGCATAGCCAGACAAGCCAAATTTTGTAGATCAGGCTTTGCCAACGCCTGGCAATGGGATAGCTAAAGGCTATACGGAGCAATTACGCGCCAGTTGTGTGAAAGAATGCAGAACCCGCCGATAATTGCGAAAAAATGCTGATTCCCAGAATGTAAAGATGTAAAAGAGGCTGCCACTGCCCAGCTTCATGCCGGTTGGAGGCCTAGCCCGCGCGGGTCAACCAGGCTGCAGGGCCTGACGCCAAATAAGCAAGTTGCATTGAAAAAGCAAAAGGCTGGAATAGAGAGCAATCTATCCCAGCCTTTGCTTTAGCCTGAACTTCCTATTTGCTGGCGCCACAATGGCAGCCGCGATCGCCTGAACAGCAATTGCCCGGTTCGGCAAGCTGACCATCCGGGCCAATGCATGTTTGCGTCATAGCACACCAGAAAAGTCCATCGCCAGAGCGCGGGACGGTTGGATCAGGAGCTGACCAGATATACTGGCTCTTCCAATGCAGCGCGGAGCATAGCCCCGGTTGTTCAGTATTAAATCTCTCAGGTACGTGGCTCATGCTGTGCCTCCTGTGGGCGGCGTGCCTGCTGCCGCCAATATGGCCCGCTTTACCGCCACGCGGGCAAGATGAATTTTCTGTTCATTGTGGCCCAGGCTTTTAGCCTTGGATACGGCCGCTTCCGCCGCTTCATTCGCCGTGGCCTGCGTTACTGCCTTGCCTTGCAGTACCTGCGCCGCTTCAATGGAAACCCACGGAATGGGTGCTACGTGGCTCATCACCACTCGTGCCGTTTGTACTGTACTGGCATTCATTGTAAGAACAACAGCGGCTGTGGCGTAAGGCCAGTCAAAAGCCTCTTTCTGGCGGATTTCATAGTGCGCAGCGCGAACGCCCGGAGCAGCCGGAACGATGACATGCGTAATAAATTCATCAGGTTTCAGATCGTGCTCGCGTTCCTGATCAGTTTTTGGAATGATGAAAAATTTCTCGACGGGAATCTCTCTATTGCCGCGCGGCCCGGCAATCCTGACTTTTGCGTTATAGGCAATCAGAACAGGAGCCACGGTTGAGGGACTTACGAAGAGAGCCGGCCCCTCATTGCCCAGAATTGCGTGATAGCGATTGTCGCCGTCCAGAACCATGGACTTGCCATCTTTTTGAGCGAGCAGTCCGTGTCCGGCACGGAAATACCAGCAGCGCGGACGCTGGCAGAGATTTCCGCCAATGGTGGCCACATTGCGAATCTGCGGGCTCGCTGCGCCGCCGGCAGCGTCCGCCAGCATTGGATGCTGTTGCTTGATCTGGGACGCGGAGCCGATTCTATCCAGAGTAACCAGCGTCCCCAACTGCAAAGCGCCGCCTTCATTGCTGATGGCATGCAGTCCCGCTACTTGTTTGATATTGACGAGCCGCTTCGGCGTTGTGATCTCGTCTTTCATCAGGGAAAGCAGATCGCTGCCGCCAGCCAGAATCTCCACTTCGCCCCAGCTTTTGCCGAGCAGGGCGGAGACCTGGTCTGTCTTTGTTGGAGAGGAGTACTCAAACGGTCGCATTGCGGCCTCCTTGTTTCTGAGAAACATGATTCTGGGAACCATTCAGCGCTGCCACAACGCGGTCAGGCGTGATGGGCAGGAAGGGAACGCGCACGCCAATGGCATTGGCTACCGCGTTTCCAATCGCGGCCATCGGTCCAACCGTAGGCGGTTCGCCTAATCCGATTGGTCCGCGTTCGTCATAGCCTTTACCAGTCATCATGTGGACTACTAACTCGCCAATATCGCCAATGCCAGCCAGCCGGTAGAAATCCATATTGGGGTTCAGCATTTGCCCGGTATTGGGATCCATGATTTTTTCTTCGTAAAGCGTGGTGGCAATACTCATAATCAGAGCGCCGTAAACCTGGCTCTCGGCGGTCTTCATGCTGATGATTAGCCCGCAATCCTGCACGGCGACCATTTTGTTCATTTTGACGATTCCGGTTTCTACATCCACGGAAACATCAGCCATGACCGCGCCGCCCACGCCGCTGGAGATCAAATCCCCCGGCCCGGGATTTTTGCCGAGCGTCTGGATTGGTTGTGTGCCCAGCCGGGCGCAAGCTTCTTTCCACGTCATGCTGCGTGCGGGTGCTGATTTGACGCGGATGGTTCCATGCACAGCTTCCAGTTCCTCTGGCTTGGCTTTAAGCGCCAATGCCACTTTTGCAAAGAGCTGGTCGCGTGCATCTATAGCAGCCCGCCGCGTGGATGAACTTACGCCGCCAATCGTGGTGCTTCCGCCCGATCCGCCTGAAGCTGGATATTGATTGTCGCCGATTTTCAAATCCATCTGGTTGAGTTGCAGACCCAGAGTATCTCCGGCAACAATCAGGATCGCCGTGCGCGTTCCTACTCCCAGGTCCTGCGTTCCTATCCGCATCTCAACCGAGCCTGAAGGACGGATGGTGAGAGCACAATTGCTTTCGTGCCCACGTCCGCCCCATGTGTGAATGGCCAGCCCCAGTCCGCGCTTTACCGGCCCAGAACCTTGTCCGCGTGGATGCCAATTCTTCTTCCAGTCAATTAAATCAGCGCCAATCATCAATTCATCGCGATATGTTTCAGCGCGATGATACGTATCTTCTGTCGGTGCTGTGATCTGAATGTTTTTCAAGAGCAGGTCCAGCGGGTCCATGCCGAGTTTCGCTGCCAGATCTTCTATGGCGGACATAGTAATAAGACAACCCTGGGGATGATTCGGCGCACGCCATGCGCGCGCCGGGCCAATGTTGGTGGCCACAGCCACATGCTGCTTGCGCTGGTTAGGAATATTCAGCACATATGGCATAGGGGGAGCGCCACCGCCCCCGGGACCGCCCGTGCCCCAAGAATCCGATTGCCACGCTGTGAGTGTGCCATCTTTCTTTGCGCCGACCTTCACTCTTGCAAATGCCGACGGGCGGCAACCTGCCACTTCCAGTTCGGCGTCACGCTCCAGCATCACGCGTACCGGCTTGCCTCCGGCCTTTTTGGAAACCTGTGCGGTGTAAGCGCCCCAGCGGTCAATGCCAAACTTGCTGCCAAAGCCGCCACCAATGTGGTCCTGATGCACATGGACGTTCGCTTCCGGAATTTTAAGCGCCTGCGCAAATTGTCCGGCTAGTCCAGAAACGTTTTGTGTGGAGATGTGCGAGAAGAGATGATCGTTGTCGGTCCATTCGGCAATAGAGCCATGGCTTTCCAGGCAGCAGTGCGTTATTACCGGGCAGCCGTAAACGCCTTCAGAAACAACGTCGGCTTCTTTGAAGGCTGTGTCTGGATCGCCTTTTACTTGTTCTGCGTCCTTTTTGAAAGGGGAATTATTTGGTTGAGCCTCTTTTATCGGCGCAGCCTGGAGCGCCTTGATCACCGGTTCGCTGACTTCGTTATCTTTCATGCGTTGGACGAGTTGAGGTGTCACTTGAAAAGTGATGCCGCGCTTTTGCACGGCGGCAATTACTTCGTCGTCTTCCGCGTCATTGTTGAACATCTGGAAGAGATCACGCTGGCTGAGCGGCCCGGTATCTTCTGGAATGCTTCTAGGCTGCGTAAAGTCGTCCACAAAATGGGGAAGCACTTCATATTCAACTTTGATCACGCGCGCTGCGTCCGCTGCGGTCGGCTCATCCACGGCAGCCACCACCACAATGTCATCCCCGGCCCAGTGGATCTCGCTGCCTTTATCCTGAATGATGTAAACGCCCTTTACGCCCGGCATTTTTTCGGCCGCTGAAATATCAATACTTGTGACTTTGGCGTGCGCATGCGGGCAGCGCACCACTTTGCCGTAAAGCATTCCAGGCCGATGCAGGTCATAGGTGTATTTGGCGCGCCCGGAAACCTTCTCTGGGCCATCCACGCGGGAGATGCGCTTGCCTATCAGTGATCTTTCTTCTGCTGAGGGCCATCCGTATTTGGCATTATCGTCGGGCATGGATCAGGCTCCTTTCGTCTTTGCCGCCTGTATCACGGCATTGCGCATTCCAGCATAGGTGCCACAGCGGCAGAAGTTTCCGCCCAACCCATGTTTGATCTGTTCTTGCGTAGGGTTGGGATGCTGGTCAAGAAAAGCCTTGGTGGCCATCACAAAGCCGGGCGTGCAGAAACCGCATTGCTGCGCATCGTTATCGACGAACGCCTGCTGAATGGGATGGAGATGTCCTGGCTCTCCCAGGCCTTCCACCGTCGTGATCTGATGATTTTGTGCGTCAATAGCCAGCACGGAACATGAGTAGACAGCTTTATCATCAAGCAGAACGGTGCATGCGCCGCAGGTGCCACGATCACAGACGCGTTTGGCGCCTGTGAGTTCAAACTGGTCGCGCAGAGCGTCCAGCAATGTGACGCGGGGCTCCAAAGAGGCACTGAGCTTTTTGCCGTTCACATTGAGTGACACCGGCACTTTGCCCGGTCCCTGCGTGGCCACGCCATCTTCTTCAGCCAGAGCAAGTGCGCTAACCTGTGAAACCAGGGGCACGGCAGCGGACACGCCGGAAATCTTCAGGAAATCGCGTCTGGACACGCCAGGGCTGGATGAGGTTTTGGATTTTTCAGGCTTGTCGTCTTTCTCTAGCTTCGGCTTCTCAGGCAGATCGTCCACAGGATGCCTCCATGACTTGGCTGAATTGAGTGGCAGCGCGATATAAATCAAAGAAATTGTAACTCGCCGCTGGCGGGAATGTCTTTAGAGCGGGAACATGCTCGGACAAACGAAAGCAGTTTTACTTTCAATCTGCATTGTAAACCCCTCTTTTACAATCTTTTTACAGCTTGTTTCGGGAGTTGCTCCTATACTCAAGGTCCAAGCTTTATAGCTATATCTCTCGCCTTAATTGCGGTAGTTTGTCTTTGTAAAATCTTCAGATCCGGGAAGAAAAAATCCTGTTCAAGGAATGACTTTTGAGGAATGACTGATGAAAAAAATGTTTTGGATGATGGCGATCATAGGCTTGGCTCTGTTGCAGGCTGCAGGGCAACAACAGGAGCGTGAGAGGCGGCCTCCTGGCGAGAATGTTGTTGGCAAGGTGACGGCAGTTGGCAAGGATTCGCTGACCATCTCGCAATTGCAGGGTGGAGAACCCGTCACGGTCAAGGTAAGCGGCACGACTCGCGTTACCAAAAACCGCCAGCCGTTTAAGCTGGAAGAGATCAAGGTGGATGAGACAGTTTTTGCGCGTGGCGATCTCAAGAATGGCGTGATGCAGGCGGCTATGTTGGCGGTTGTAAATCCTGAAATGGCACAGCGGATCGCTAACGGTGGGGCTGGTGGTCCAGGTGCTCGTGGTGGCGTAATTGGATTTAAGCCAGAAGACATGGGCAAGAAATTCATTGTTGGGGAAGTCAAAGCCATCAATGAAACCAAGCTGACAATCGCCCGCATGGATGGCCAGACGCAAGAGATTGAAGTAGACGAGAACACTTCATTCAAGAAAGATGGCTACAGCATTACGCTGCCGGATATCAAGGTGGGGGATTTCGTCCGCGGCCGCGGAGAACTCAAAGGCACAACATTTGTTCCTAAAGAACTGTCTGTAGGCCAGCGGCCCATGCGCGGGATGGATGGATCCGGTAATCAGATGCCAGATCGGATGCAACCGAACAGTGCTATGCCCTCTGCAACTGCACCGGCAACCGCCGCGCCTGCTGTTACGCCAACGCCTAAATAAGCGAAGCCAGAAAATAAACTATGCGCTATTCGTCTCAGATATTCGTGGCTATGGTTTTGGGTCTGGTGTCCGCAGCCTGGGGACAAAAAGTTCCGCCTGCTGTCCCGGAAGGCCAGACCGCGCCGCCTGTGCAGGCGCCACAACCAAAGCAGGATGCCGCGCCATCGCAGGCAGTGGTTTCTTCGGTTACTGCGTCTGTGCCTTATGGGGAAATTACCGGCGTAGTGAAGTCGGGTAGCGTTCCGCTTCCGGGTGTGGCCGTAAGCGCAGCCAATACACTGACTGGGGAAAAATATTTCACGTCGACAGACGTGGACGGCACTTTCAAAATCTCCGTTACCGGCAAAGGACGTTACGTCATTAAAGCCGAGTTCTCCGCATTCTCGCCGTTGACGCAAGAAATCGTAATCAACGACGAAAACCGAACCGGCAAAGCTGAAATGGCGATGGTGCTGCTCTCTCGCGCGCAGAAAGCAGCGCAACAGGAAGCTCAGCAAGAGCAACGGCAGCAAGGCGCGCAACAGCTTGCGACCTCAGGCAAAGGAGCAATCCAACAGCTTGCGCTTTCCAGCAGTGGAGTGGATATCGGTGGAGCTTCTGCGGGTACGGACCCCACTTCACTGGCTGGCGCAGGCTTGCCCAATACCGGGCTTGCAGCGGACGCTGGCAATGAATCCGTGGCTATCTCCGGAGCACAAGGCCGCGCGGAACAAAACATGTTTGATCCGGGAGAGATGCAAGACCGCATGGCTGATTTTCAGGCAGGCCGCAGTGGTGCTGGCGGTGCAGGTGGAGGCCCCATTTCTTTA
>DASXLK010000108.1:0-4634 GCA_036496365.1 Candidatus Angelobacter sp.
AATGAATCCGTGGCTATCTCCGGAGCACAAGGCCGCGCGGAACAAAACATGTTTGATCCGGGAGAGATGCAAGACCGCATGGCTGATTTTCAGGCAGGCCGCAGTGGTGCTGGCGGTGCAGGTGGAGGCCCCATTTCTTTAGGTGGCGGCGGATTTGGGGGAGGCGGCGCAGGCCCAATCGGCGTGATGATGGGCGGCGGAGGTGGACGGGGCATGCGCGGATTTAACGCAAACAAAGCGCATGGCTCCATTTTTTATAACTATGGCGGCTCAGGGCTGGATGCGAAATCGTATTCGCTCAACGGCCAGCCGGAAAGCAAGGCCAGTTACAACCAGAGCCGCTTTGGTGTGACCATTGGCGGGCCGCTGAATATCCCCCACGTCTATAACGGCGGAACGAAGACTTTTATTTTCGGCAACTATACGGGATCGCGCAGCACCAATCCTTACGACGTTTTTTCTACTGTCCCGACAGCAGCAGAGCGTGCCGGTAATTTTTCCAACCTGCAAGTCACGAATATCAATCCGGCGGCAGCGCAGCTGCTTTCATTTATTCCATTGCCAAATCTGCCTGGAGACGTCAGGAACTTCCATTTTGTCTCTGCCAGCCCAACCAATAGTGACACCGGGTTTATCCGTTTCAATCACAATTTTGGGCCGCAGCAGATCGGCTTTGGGCGAGGCGCTCGCCAGCAACAACGTCGGCAGCAACAGCAGAACCAGCAGAAAAAAGAGGACGAACACTGGTCGCAGAGCATCAATGCGATGTTTATCTATAACAACATTCGCAGCTCGGTGCTGAATCCTTTTCCCGGACTCGGCGGTAAGCAATCAACGCAAAATTACAACGTAAATCTTGGCCATACGGCGGTGAAGGGGCTGTTTTTGAATTCGCTGCGCTTTACCTATAATCGCAGCGGAAACAACACCACCAACAATTTCACCAATAGCAACAACATTGAGAACCAGCTTGGGATCAATGGGGTATCACAACGTCCGGCTGATTTTGGCTTGCCCAACATCAACCTATCGCCGGAGTTCAGCAGTTTGCAGGACCTCACGCCGGTTCTGCGCACCTCGCAGACTTATACCATCAGCGATTCCATGAGTTTGACGCGGGGGAAGCATGGCTTTACTTGGGGCGGAGATTTCCGCCGTCAGCTGGTTGACACCAGCAATGCTACCAACGCCCGCGGAACATTCCTTTTCACCGGCGCGGTAACGGGCATACCGTTTGCTGATTTTCTTGAGGGCTTTGCCCAGGAAACGTCTCTCCAGTCCGGCGCGGACGAATACAACTTCCGGTCCAAAACTTTGGATCTCTTTGTTCAGGACAACTGGCGCATCGCCAAGAATCTGACTTTCAACCTGGGCGTGCGCTATGAATATGTGACGCCTTTCATTGAACTGAGCAATCAGCTGGTGAACCTGGACGTAGCCCCCGATTTCAGCGCTGTGGCGCCAGTCCTGCCGGGACAGATTGGCCCCATCACGGGCAAGAAATTTCCCAATGGCCTGGTGAATCCTGATCGTAATAATTTTGCTCCACGCCTGGGGTTTGCGTGGAAGCCATTTTCCAAGACAGTGGTCCGCGCCGGATACGGCATTAATTACAACATTGGGCAATACGGACTAATGGCCACTCAGTTGGGCTTCCAGCCGCCATTCGCCGTAGCACAAACTAATCCTGCGCCAATCGGCGATCCGACTGCTCTCACACTGCAAAACGGTTTTCCGGCTGGTATCACGTCCAGCGCCAATCACATCACCAACACATACGCCGTTGATCCCAATTACAGGCTGGCCTATGTACAGTCCTGGAACCTGAACATACAGCAGGAAATTAAAACCAGCCTGGTGGTAAACATTGGTTACACGGGATCAAAAGGGACGCATCTGGATATTGTCCGCGCGCCAGACCAATTACCCGACGGTAATCCGCGTTTTGCGGCTTGCACTCCAACCACGGCGGCCGCAACCACATGCGTGCAACCATTTCTGTTTGAATCGTCAGAAGGCTCGTCCATCCTGCATCAGGGAACATTGCGAGTGCGTAAGAGATTGCGGAATGGGCTTTCGCTGGGCGGAACGTATACCTATTCCAAGTCGATTGACGATGCCTCTTCCATCGGAGGCGGCGCAACGGTAGTGGCACAGAATGATCTGGACATCTCCGCTGAGCGCAGCCTTTCCAGCTTTGATCAGCGTCATCGCTTTGTGGCTGACTATTTATATGACCTGCCGTTTGGTAAAGACAAAAAATGGCTGACGACCAATGGCATTGCTCAAGCGCTCTTTGGCGGACTCGCTTTCAGTGGCAATGTAACGCTGGCTTCGGGCTTTCCATTTTCACCACGATTCTTTGGCACGGCCACGGACCTGAGCCGAGGTGTTACCGGCGCTGCGCGGCCAGACGTTGTGCCGGGGCAATCGATTCAACTGGGCGATCCAACGATTCAGGAATGGTTCAACACTGCAGCATTTGCCGCCCCTGGGGGCGTATTTGGCACCGCTGGACGCAACACGATCACCGGCCCCGGCATGGTTTCCATGAACATGGCCGTTTCCAAGACCATTCAGGTGAAGGAAATGCAGAGTATGGAATTGCGGCTGTCTGCCACCAATGTTTTTAACACCGCGAATTTTACATCGATTGACTCGGCCTTCGGTTCGCCTACGTTCGGTCAGGTGATCGGGGCCGGTGCAATGCGCAAAGCACAACTCACCGCAAGGTACAGGTTCTAGTTATGGCAATTCATAAAGCATCTTTTTCGAGCGCACAGCAGATGGTTTCCGCGGCATTGATCACGGTGCTTGTGTTCTCCAGCGCAGTCGCGCAAACACCGGCGCAGCAGCCGCAGACGGTAAAAGGCGATCAAGGTCTTTACCGGATGCGCATTGAGAGCGAACTGGTGCTGGTGAATGTGGTGGCCCGGGACAAACAGGGCAAGCCGATTACTGACTTGAAGCAAAGCGACTTTACTCTGCTGGAAGACGGCAAGCTGCAAAAGATATCGAGCTTTGATTTTGAGAACCTTGATACCAAACCCTTATCAGCCAGCACGGGGCCTGCACAGCAGTCGACCAATGGCCCGGTGACTCCGGCAAAACCCAAACCTATTCTCACGACCAAAGACGCAGACCAGGCATTGAGCAACAAGCGCGTGATCGTCCTTTTCTTTGATTTAAGCTCCATGGCCCCGGATGAAACGGAACGCGCCATGCAAGCCGCCAGAAAATACGTCCAGACAAAAATGACTTCGGCGGACCTGATCGCCATTGTCACACTGGCTTCTTCTCTGCGTCTGGATCAGGACTTCACCGGCGACCAGGCACAGCTGCTGAAGGTGCTGAACCGCTTCTCGCATTCTGAAGGTCAGGGCATGGACAATGGGAGCACCGGCGACGCGGACGGAATCGAAGAATCAGGCAACGCGTATACGCCGGACGAAACCGAATATAACCAGTTCAATACTGACCGCAAATTGCAGGCGCTGCAATCGATCTCGCAGATACTGGGAAAGTTTAATCAGAAAAAGTCGCTCATTTATTTCAGCAGCGGCGTGACGCAGACCGGCATTGAGAACCAGGCTGCGTTGCGGGGAGCAATCAATACCGCCATCAAAGCGAATGTGGCCATTTACACGCTGGATGCACGCGGCCTTGAAGCGCAGCCGCCCGGAGGTTCCGCTGCAACTGCCAGCCTGCGCGGGACTGCTATGTACAGCGGAGCTGCCGTGCAGAACAGCCTGGACGCCAACTTTGCCAGCCAGGAAACACTGACAACGCTCTCTGGTGATACCGGCGGCAAAGCATTCTTAGATACGAACGATCTTGGCCAGGTTTTTGACCGAGTGCAGCGAGACACCTCTGTGTATTACGTTCTTGGCTACAAGAGCAGCAGTCCGTTGCGTGATGGCAAATATCGGCATATTCAAGTCAAGGTAAACAGGCCGGGGCTGAATCTGGAATTCCGCAAAGGCTATTACGCGCCCAAAGATTTTCAGCACTTCAATGCTGAAGACAAGCAGCAGCAGATGGAAGACGAACTGAATTCCGAGCTGCCCAATACCGATGTGGCCGTGTATATGGCCGCCTCTTATTTCCGCATGGACGACCGCCGCTTTTACGTGCCGGTGTCGCTGGTGGTGCCCGGATCGCAGATTCCGTTTACCAAGGGTGGCGATAAAGACAAGGCGTCGCTCGATATTATGGGTGAAGTGCTGGATGAGTTGAAGCGCCCGGTAGGTAGCGTTCGTGAGACGGTGAAACTTTCGCTCGATGCCGCGCAGGAAGTGCGGCGCAAGAATGTCCAGTATTCAACCGGCTTCATGCTTATGACCGGCAAATATCATTTCAAATTTGTGGTGCGTGAGAATCAGAGTGGACGGCTGGGATCGTTTGAGGCTGACTTTGTTGTCCCTGACATTAGAAAAGCGCCGCTCAAGCTGAGCTCCGTGGTGCTGGCCAGCCAGCGCCAGCCCAGCAACAAGAAAACGCAGAACCCTCTGGTGCGCGACGGCAATGAGCTGGTGCCGAACATTGCGCATGTATTTACCCAGGACCAGCACCTATATTTCTTTTATGAGGTTTACGATCCCACGAAAGATAAATCTCCTGGGCCGCCAACCGAT
>DASXLK010000109.1:0-14782 GCA_036496365.1 Candidatus Angelobacter sp.
ACCGGAGAAGGACAGATTGTGGATGGATCACTGCTGGCCACAAGCATCACGTTTGTTCAGGGATTGCTGGCCGAGCGGCATGTGCTGGGGATAGAGCGCCAGCAACTGGGCAATGCAAGTTTTTATGCCGCGCCATCTGACGCTTACAAGACCAAAGACGGCTGGATAGTGGTTTCTGCCGTTGGTAACGACATGTTTGCCCGCTGGGCGCGGCTGGTGGGGCACGAAGATTTTATTACCGATCCACGTTTCGCCACCGACCAATTGCGCGCTGACAACCGCGAGGCCATCACCAAAGCCATGAATACGTGGCTGGCGACGCGAACCACGCAGGAGGCGATTTTGGAGCTGGCAAAATCCCGTGTCCCTGCCGGGCCGGTGCTGGAACTTGACCAGGTATTGGAAGATCCGCAGGTAAAAGCGCGCGAGATGTTGCGCTATGTGGATCACGTGGGCGCGGCCAAGCCGATACCGCTGGCTGATACTGCGGTGCAATTATCGGTGACGCCGGGAGGCATTCGTGAACGGGCGGCGGCGTTGGGCGAGCATACAGATGAAGTGTTGCTAGAGATCGGCTACAGTGATGATGAAATTAGCGCTCTAAGGGCAGCGGAAGTTGTGTAAAGAAGTTTGGGCGCTGAAGAGTGCGCGCATCCGGCTTTGCGCTTCTCACCTAAAAAATACTAGTCGATAACCGCTCGCCAGCTAACGCTTTTCCATGGTCCTGATTGGCGTACAGCGGAGCGCGCCATTCTGGTTGGCAATATCGCCTGAACATTTATGGGCGTCATGCAACTCGGCGCTGAGCCAGCGGCTCTTGCCGTTATCACAGGAAGCATAGAGCGTGGTGCCTTTCATACGGACGTCTTTGCAGGTGGAGATATATGAGCCAGGAGGCAGAACGTCACTCACCTCACAATTCAAAATGCCATTCAGGTTGACCACGCCCTGAGAGCAACGGTTGGCGTCATGCAAAGAGGTGGGGGCTTCACGGCCGTCAAGACTTTTGCAGATGGCGTGAAGAGTGTTTCCTTTCATCCGGATGTCCCGGCAGGTGTCAGTATAAGAACCGGCGGGCTGGGAGGGCGCGGCACTCTCTGCCCGTGCGCATTCCAGGTTGCCGTTTTTGTTCACGATATCCGGGCCACATTTTTCGTAATCGGCAAGCTTGGTGGAGTGGTCTTTGCCTTTATCGTCCTGGCACTTGGCGTACAGGTTCCCTTTTTTCACCGAGATATCGCTACAGGATTGCTGATAAGCTCCTGGCGGATTGGCCTCCTGCGCGAATAGCGATCCACCTGCCTGCCCCAGAGCTGCCATGGTTGCGATCAAGCTAAGAGTACGTATAAAACGCATAGAATTGGTTCCCTTCATTTCGTGTTTCTTATTCGCCCAGTATAGTGGAGGGGGCGAGTTGCAAGGCGGAGAATTTCGCCAGTCCGCACGTGCCATTCTCATTTATAAACAAGACTGACCGGCGCGCGAAAACTAAGTACAAAGCCATGGAAACGAAGGTAATGGTCACAAGTTCGGACAAACCGGAAAATCCTTCGGGACAGCCGGCACAAGCCGGCGTGGGGCGGCATGCTTTTTTGATTGCCGCGGGAATTTTTTTGAGCCGTATTACCGGACTGGTGCGTGATCGAATCTTTGCGCATTATTTTGGCATCACGTATGTTGCCGACGCTTTCAAAGCGGCTCTTCGTATTCCCAACATGTTGCAGAACCTGTTTGGTGAAGGCGTGCTTTCGGCATCGTTTATCCCTGTCTATGCCAAGCTGCTGGCGCAGAAAGACCGTGACGAAGCCGGCAAGGTTGCCGGCGCAGTTTTTTCACTGCTTGCGCTCATCACCTCTGTGCTGGTGCTGGTAGGAGTGCTGGCGACGCCTTACATTATTGACATTATTGCCTTCGGCTTTAAAGGCGAGACACGGCGGCTGGCCATTCAACTGGTGCGAATTTTATTTCCGGGCGTGGGCTTGCTGGTGATGTCCGCATGGTGCCTGGGCATTCTGAATAGTCATCACAAATTTTTTCTGTCTTACGTTGCGCCTGTTGTCAATAATGCGGCTTTTATTGCAGCCATGATCATTTTCCGCAAGCAGGATATGTCACATCTTGCCATTTATACCGCATGGGGCTCAGTGGTGGGCAGCGGACTGCAATTTGTTGTGCAGATTCCCATGGTGCTGCGTCTGGCGCCGGAGTTGCGCATTTTCTTTCGCGAGCTCACAGACAATGTTCGCGTGGTGGTGAAAAATTTTATTCCTGTGTTTATCAGCAGGGGCGTGGTGCAATTAAGCGCTTTTATTGATGGAATGCTGGCCAGCCTGCTGCCGGTGGGTGGCGTAGCCGCATTAGCCAACGCGCAGACGCTTTACCTGTTGCCGGTCAGTTTGTTCGGCATGTCGATTTCGGCGGCGGAACTGCCGGCGATGTCCAGCACGCTGGGCAGTGAAGAGCAGGTGGCAACAACGCTGCGACAGCGGATTGCCGCGAGCACCAAGCGAGTTGGTTTTTTTGTGGTGCCCTCAGCGGTTGGGTTCATCGCGCTTGGCGACGTAATTGCCGCAGCTATCTACCAGACCGGAGCGTTCTCTCATGCGAATGCCGTCTATGTATGGGGCATTCTTGCGGGTTCAGGTGTAGGACTTGTAGCGTCGACAGTGGGGCGGCTTTATTCTTCTGCATATTATGCGCTGCGCGATACGCGAACACCGCTTCGCTTTGCCGTCTTGCGGGTAATCCTGACGACTGGGCTGGGTTACTTGTGCTCGCGACCATTGCCGGTGCTTTTGCATATCGCTCCGAGCTGGGGCGCGGCAGGGCTTACGGCTTCTGCCGGATTTGCCGCATGGGTGGAATTCACGCTGCTGCGCAGAGGCATGAACCAGAAGATTGGACGCAGTGAGTTTCCTGCCGCTTACTTTGCACGGCTCTGGCTGGCTGCGGTGATGGCAGCGGCTGTGGGTTGGGGAATCAAGCTGGCATTGCATCCACAGAGGCCACTGATTGCCGCTGTGCTGATTCTTGTCCCTTATGGCGCAGTCTATCTTGGTTGTACAACGATGTTTGGCGTGGAGCAGGCCGGCGGGCTGGTGAAAAGATTGCTGGCCAGGAAGAGTTAGCCGCGAATGAACGCGAAAGGGCGCGAATCTTTGCAGTTTGAATTGAATGCTGTTTTTTGAGAAGTAAGAAAGTAGCGATCCCTCCCCTTCAGCAAACTCAGGGCCGGGATTTTAGAGAAAACAAAACCCTACTCAACTACCCGCATATTGGTCCAGTCATATTCGAACTTATGACCGCAGTCCAGGCAGACCACGTAGTGCTGCCCTGCGGGAGCGGGGATGTCCCAGTCTGAGTTCACGGCGCGGCGTCCGGAGGCGACGGCAGCGGCAAACGGCTGCGACATTTTTTTGTGGGAACAGCGGATCGACAATAATTGCAGGATTTTATTAACCATGGACTTCATTTCTACTGACACCATTCCAGGGCGCTCCACACGGGAAGCGCCCCGAAGCGGGGAAATTTAATGCACTGCCCAACCAAAAAGCTTATGCAGTGGCTGTAGTCATCCGCGGCAGATCAGTTACGGAGACATTCTCCTTGGCTGCGCCGTTCAATTCTTTCTGGCCAGGCTTCCGGATATCAATCGAGCCTTTGAACCATGCCCCGTCCTCGATCGAAATTCTTTGGCAGACCACGTCACCGCCCAGTGACCCCTCATTCCTTATATCCACCCGGTCGCTGGCTGTTACGTTGCCTTTTACTTTGCCCAGAACCACAACTTCTTTTGCGTTGATGTTGGCCTGGACCTGACCGTTGCGGCCAACCGTTACGCGGTTACCTGGAAGATTAATGGCGCCTTCCACGCGGCCATCAATGTAAAGCGATTCAGATCCGGTGACTTCGCCTTTTATGACGAGCGACTTTCCGATCGTTGCTTGCTCGGAGTTGTTAATGACAGCATTGCGAGGCGCGGCGACTGGCGTCGGCTCACTGGCGAGAGTAGGTGTTGTATTGGTGCTCATAACTGGCTTCTCCGGTTCCGTAGCGGGTTTTGGATTCGGGTTAGGCGTCGTGCTAGCAGGCTTCCACATTTTGTAATTCCTTTCAGCTTCTTTGTTGGCAGTGCAGCCAGCTACTTTGCGCCGCTGCTATATGTACTTATCGGACAATTAGGACAGCATTTATAGCCAATGGCACGTTAGTAACCAAACTCGTCAACGTTTTTTTCAGCAGCAAACACTGTATTGGCGCTATCTTTCAGCACTGGAGCCACCCGGTTTGGCGCACCAGTACTGCGTTATCAATGTAATTATTCCTCTTTTATTGGCATTTCTTATATCGGGCAACCCCCTTAGTTGGAAAATCCTTTCGCGCTAGGATAGGGTTAAGCAGCAGCTTTATCGCGCAATCCGGTAATATCGAACCATCAGTTCCGACCGCTGACCGATTCTTAGCGTTCATTTAACCCAGGTGTTAAGAAGCCAGATGCCAGGAACCTAAGTGCTTTTAAATTAACCATTTTGTCTCGATTATCACCCCATTAAATCAATGCTTACGGAACAACAGATTCTCCAATATGTCTCCCGCCAGCCCAAGCACATGGCTGGATTTAAACAGCTTATCCATGATCTGGGCCTTAAGGGCCGGGACCGCCGCGAACTCCAGCAGCTTCTCCGTGACCTTACTCGCCGCCGCAAACTAATTGCTATTGGCAAGGAGCGCTGGGGCTTTCCTACATCCACGTCAAATCAGGATCTTGTTGTAGGCAGGTTACGTATGCATCGTGACGGCTATGGCTTCGTCGTGCCCGACCCAGGCGCTCTCCCGGCCCGCGCCCAGGGCAAACTCCAGGGAGATATTTTTATTCCTCCGCCAGAGGTCGGCAACGCCATGCACGGTGACCAGGTGCTGGTTGAGATGGGGCGGCTCCGGCAGGATGGCAAAGCTGAAGGCCGTATTGTCCGCGTGATGGAGCGCGAACAGGAAACCGTGGTCGGAATCTTTCACTATGGCAGCGGCCGCAACTATGTAACGCCCATCGACGAAAAAGTGGCGATGGAAATTATGATCCCGCGTGGTATGGAATATCCCAAAGCGGACGATGAAGACGAGGAACCATCAGAGGATGACAGCGATTTGCGTTTGCCTTCCATCTTGACCGGCCCTATGCACGAGACCAATCGCGCGATCAATTACCAGAATCGTGGACCGCAGTCGCCTGCGCCAGAGAAATCTCGTGGATCGCAAGCGTCTCCGCCTGCGCACGACCATGCTTCTGTCAGCAAAGCTCCCACGCCAAAATATCCTGACCGCCAAAGTCCCCACCGCGTACTGGGTGAAGAAGCCCAGCGCACCAAAGCCTGGGACGATCTGGAAGGTGTCGTCGTAGAGGTTGCCATTACGCAATGGCCTTCCGCCACACAGAGCCCACGCGGACGCGTGACAGAAATTCTTGGCTATGAAGATGATTTCGGCGTTGACGTGGAGATGATTATCCGCAAGCACCATATTCCGCACGTCTTTCCCGCGGAGGTGCTGGAAGAAGCACAGGAGTTCAGCCCGAATATCGATCCCAAAGAAATCACGCATCGGCGCGACTTCCGCCATCTGCCTATCGTCACCATTGACGGCGAAACCGCCCGTGACTTTGACGATGCCGTACTCGTCCGCCGCCTGGAAAATGGCAACTATGAGCTTCAGGTCCACATAGCCGACGTGGCGCAGTATGTAGACGATGGCTCAGCCATTGATGAAGAGGCGCGCAAGCGCGGCACGTCTGTTTATTTTCCAGATCGCGCCGTGCCCATGTTGCCCCTGGAACTTTCAACCGATATTTGCAGCCTGCGGCCAGACGTTGAGCGGCTCGTGCTCTCCTGCATTATGGAAATTGACGCGCACGGCGAAGTGGCATTTTATGAGCTGGCAGAAGGCGTCATTCGCTCTGCGCAACGCATGACCTATACAGACGTGAACGGCATTATTGAAGGCGATACAGCGCTGCTGAAGAAATATGAACCTCTGGTGGAGAATTTTCAGCTCATGTATGAGCTGGCGCAAGTGCTTAACCGCAAGCGCGTCAAGCGCGGATCCATTGATTTTGACCTGCCGGAAGCCGTCATTGAGTTTGACGAGCATGGACTCATGAAGAGCGTTTCGCCATCCGAACGCAACTGGGCCCACAAACTCATTGAAGAATTTATGCTCGCCGCCAATGAGACTGTGGCCGGCCATCTGGAGCAGCGCGGCGTGCCCAGCCTGTATCGCATCCATGAGAAGCCTGATGCCAAGCGCATTTATGACTTTGAGACCATTGCCGCCAGCTTTGGCTATTCGCTCGGCGTGGGGTCGCTGCCCATCAAGCGCGTGCAGATGAAAGGTGACAAGCGCGCTAATTACGGCACCGGACGCAAAACGCCCGCGCTGGAGTTGCCGGAAGAAGTCCACGTGACGCCGCGCATGTATCAAAAGCTGGTGCAGAAAATTGCCGGCAAGCCGGAAGAGCGTGTGCTCTCTTTCCTTATGCTGCGCTCGCTCAAGCAGGCGCGCTATTCAGAAGTCAATGAGGGCCACTTCGCCCTGGCCGCGCCCTCTTATACTCATTTCACCTCGCCCATCCGGCGCTACCCTGATCTTATTATTCATCGCATTCTGAAATGGGTGCTGCGCACCGACGTGGCGACTGATAGCCAAGGACCGCAAGCGCCAGGGTCAAACCAGGATCGTGGAGCGCAGGCGGCCTCGCCTGCGAGAGAAAGTTATTCACCCGGAGAGAGTGGCGTGCCCGCTCGCTTTCTCGCCCAGAAATCGCATGATGCGCATACGCCTTGGTCTAAAAGAGCCGAAAAGGGCTCAGCCGCCCGCCGCCGTGCCGCCACTCCCGTCCTGGCCGGGCCAATCTCTGAAGTCGAGCTGCATGAGATTGCGGAAAGCTCCAGCCACGCCGAACGCGCCGCCGCTGATGCCGAACGCGAATTGCTGGAATGGAAGAAGCTCAAATTCATGGAGCAGCGCGTGGGTGAGGAGTTTGACGGCCTCATTGTCAGCGTAACCAAGTTCGGCCTCTTCGTGGAACTGACGGAGTTGTTTATTGAAGGGCTGGTGCCGCTCACTTCGCTTGCGGACGATCATTATTCCTTCCACGACAATACCCGTCAGATCATTGGCGCACGCAGCAAGAAAATTTACGCCATCGGAGACCAGATACGCGTGCTGGTCGACCGCATTGACCACGCCCAGCGCAAAGTACAGTTCGCCATCGCCACGGAAGAAAAGCCCAAGCGCGCCGATAACCGCCGCAAAGACAAACCAGGCAAAGACAAATCCAAGAAAAAGCGCGGCTAAAAAATTTCAGCCGTTTACGGCGCTGTCACCTCAATCGCCTTGGGTGAGAATGAATCATCCTGATCAACTGCCTGCACCACGATCCGGTGGCGGCCCGGCGTGAGCGAAATCGTCGTACGCAACTGGTCGTTCCATTCTTCAAAGCGTTTTTGGCCGTCCACCCACAGCTCCATGCGCTTCACGCCCGCCGGAGAGTTTCCGGAACCTTTGATGGTCAGCGTGCTTCCCACTGTCGCATTGTTCGCAGGTGAACAGATCTTCGCCGCCAGTTGGGACGAATTCGGCGGCGCACAATTTGTCTGCGCGTTGCCATTGCCCAGTATCTGCCAACCGCCGTGCTCGTCGCCAAACAACTCCACCACGGCAACGGCCAGGTCATGGCGTGAATCCATGTTCACGTCCCGCCCAATGATTGCTCCGGGAGCTACTTGTGAATTATCGTTCGGATTGACAGGGTCAAAGGGCAGCCGGAAGATGTTCACCGGCGCATTGAATTTCCCGTCTCCATGGCCCAGCGAATATTGGAGAACGGAATTGTTGCGGTCCTGGCTGACCGTCACCAGGTCCTGCACGTTGTCGCCATCAACATCGGTGGCCGCCAGCAGGCTAGCGCCCGCGCCCTGATGCACGCCAATCCGGTCGCGCAGCACGAAAGCGCCGCTCCCCGTATTCAGAAAAACGTAAACTGAGTTAGCAAATCCGCACGATGCGCCGCATACATCAACCACGCGGAAGGCGAGGTCTGACAGTGCATCATGGTTGAACGAGCCCCACGCCATGCTGCCCGCTACGCTGCCGTTCGGCATCTTGAACTGCGAGTGCAACTGCAGCTGTCCTGCGGCTGTGTCGGTGAATATCATCGCCTCAGTGTTGCCGGCCACCAGCGCCAGGTCAGGACGGCCATCCCGATTGAAATCAATGCTTACCATCAACCCCTTTGCCATATTCGGCGCGCCTGGCAGCGCGATCTTCTGCCAGAGCGTCAGGTTGCCGCTGGTATTGCCGCGAAATACCTTGAGGTCGCATTGCGCATTGGGAACGCAATCCATCACAGCCAGGTCGGCAAAGCCGTCGCGCGTGAAATCGGCCACGGCAATCGCCTTGGGATTCCCCGCCAGCACCACGTCATTCGCCGGACGGAAGGTGCCGTCTCCGTTGCCCAGAAGAATGCTTACGGTGTTGCCGCCGCCGTTGGCAACGGCCAGGTCAAGATGGCCGTCGTGATTGAAATCTGCGGTCAATATTTCATCCGGCTGAAAGCCGACATTATAAGCAGAGTCGCCTTGCTCGTTCGGCAGGCCCAGCCTGACCACTACTATACTGCTGGGGGGAGGGAAGTCCGGATCGACGCCCTCCACCACGGCCACGTCAATCTTTCCGTCATGGTTGAAATCAGCCACAACCATCGACGAAGCCGTGCTCCTCTCGCTGGCAATAATTTCCGTGAAGTTGATAGGCGGCGTGCTGGCTGTGTTTTGTGCCGGTAATAAATGGCTGAAGAACAGTACGGTCACAAATGCTCGTAGGTAGACGGGAAAAATGCGAGGGCCCATAATGACTTCCTCCGGCGGAGAGCTGGCTTCATTACATCGCTGTGGAAGCGATGGGGTGCTTGACACCACCATATCTCCTGCAGTGCTGCTGGATGGAAACTAAATTTGCTTAGTTCGAGACTTAAGTCCCTGCTTGATTTTATTTTCTCTCTGAAGCTGACGTTCCCATGGCCGAGCCAATCGTTTTTAAGAAAACATTTAGTTTTCAGCCGCGACCATGCCCGCCAGATCATCGGCGCGCAGCAGCAGGGAAAATTTACGCCATCGGAGACCAGATACGCATTTTGGTCGACCGCATTGACCCAAGCCCAGCGCAAGATCCAGTTCGCGATCTCCTGGCAGAAAAACTCAAACACCAAGACAGAAAGCACAAAGAAAAAACAGGGTAAAGACAAGCCAAAAATGAAGAAACAGGAATAGCATTTCGAGGCGCGCTTGCGCGTTGAAGAATAAGTGCCGGGACAAAGGAATAAAACATTTCTTCCTTGCGCCGCAGGCCACGCGCAGCGTAAGCGGAGTGTCACGATTATTTTTCTTGATCCTGGGTAGGGTTCATACTGATGCTGTTTTTACACAGGGTGGCGGGCGTAAATTCAACCAAAGCCTCCGTTTCTTCCTTGAAATTGGATGCGGATAGAATCAGGAGAACTGTAAAGGGTTTGCATTTTTCATTTGGATTTATTGAAAAGTACGCGTTATCTTCTCTGCCGGATATTGTGACCGGAGGAACATCCGGCCCATCGAACAAAACCAATACGCCGCTCTCTGAAGTTTTCCCTTCGTTATCAATCAGCGATATCTGATCGGGATGGTAGGGACTGATCTTTAATCTTATTTTCTTCAAATCGGTATCACCAGTGTTAAATACATGGACTTGGCACTTTATTTCAGGGTGGCCCAAAAGTGTGCCATGGCCTTTTACGCGTCCTTTTGTGTCCATTTCCTTATCAAGTACTAGCTGGCTTCCGCATAGAGCATTAATGCCAGGTACAGGCTTCGGTTCTTTATCGATTCCTGTCCAGCGGCGGAATTCGCTAGAGGAAAAAGGCAAAGCTGCGATGATAAGACCTGCGAGGGCGATCTTGTCGCCCCTGGACCAGTTTCTACCGGACGGTTGCATGTCCAAGTTTTTACTAGGCAGTTTCATGGCCAAGATTTTATCAGACCATCAGCAAATGGAGGCCCTGTAGTACTTTAAAGATGGACAGGGGCGCGGCGGAGCAGGTTTGCCCTGAGCCAACTGAGCAAAGCGAGTGTGTCGAAGAGCCTTTAGACCTGCGGTCACTGGCTCTTTCTAAATTCGGCTTTAGCCGCTGTGGTACAAGAGAAATTCTTCTCTTCAATATTCTAGCGCCGAAGCCTAAGAAAGCCTGCAGCTCAAAAAGTCCTGCCCTGGCAGGACGACTGAAAATAGCCCGGTACGTTTCGAGGGCGCGCTTGCGCGCTGAAGAATAAGTGCCGGGACAAAGGAATAAAACATTTCCCCTTGCGCCGCAGGCCAGCGCGCAGCAGAAGCGGAGCGCTACAATCAATCATTGCGAAAGAAAACAAATGCCAGATAATCTCCATTCCCGCCCCGACAAGTTGGAAGATGCCGAGACTGTTTTGTATGAGATTGATATGTTGCGTTTCTCAAAAGAGCGCTTAAAAGAGAATAACTTTCGTTCTGACGCTGACGAATGGGCCTATCTCGAAATATTTCTAGTGCATTTCAGAAATTTGATCGAGTTTTTTAAAGGCGACCCAAAGAGAGCTGACGATCTAAGCATTTCCCGGCCAAATGATTTGTGGCCTAATAAAACTCCAAGTGACAGAGACCTCAGCTTTTTACTCCGGCGGGATCTTTCCGATAAATATGAAGGCTCCAAAATGCCCGACAAGATTTCAAAATATTTACAACACTGCACGAAACAACGGGTAATCAAGAAAAAATGGAATGTCGAACAAATGTACAGGGATTTGCAACCTGTCATTGAGAGGTTTGAGTCTTTGCTGCCTGAATATAAACCAGCAACAAAACCAATCGTGCTAAAGCCGACAGCCACGATCGGAGCAGATCAAGATGGAAAATCCACTGCCAGCACGAGGCCACGCCCTTTCCCTGATTTAGGGTCTACCGGGCAATAAACTCCAATCTTTGCCCTTCGTCCAATTTCCAATTCCGGCGATTATGGCAATTTTGGCAATTTCCCCCTCAGCTCCACCACCTCCAGCGGACACTCCGCCCAATTGTGCCTCCAGCACACAATCAAATCGCATCCGTCTGCATTGTGAAAATGTTTGAGAAAATTCCGGCTCTCGTATTCAAATTCAATCCGCACCCGCTGCCACCGTTCTTCGCCCACGCGCCGTAGCGCCTCGCAATCTGGAAACTCCGTCTGTATTCTCGTCACCATAAATCCCAGCTGGCCGGCCAGCATGCCAAACAGAAACACCACGCCCGCCTCGTTCGTCGGCCCGCACACCAGGTGCGCCTGCACCAGCGGAGGCCCATAAATCTCGCGGTCAACCATGGGCAGGGCATGCGTCACCGGCATTCCTGTCCTCTGCTCGAACATCCATGCTGACTCCGGTTCTTCCTTGTAATGTTGGCGAATCACGTCCATTACGTCCGCATACTCAACATCCAGTTTCTTCTGTTGTGCATATTCGTGCAGACCTCGCGGCACCTGCGTCCATTTTCTGAACCTCCCCATCAGCGGACGCACGCTATAACGGCTTTCGCGCTCATACTCTGTCATCGTCGGTGCCTTGCCCATCTTGCGGACAATCTGCGTCCAGTCGCGGAACAGCTCGTCCATTGACGCCTCGTATCCGCATCCGCCACCCGTCAGTCCGCTCTCTTCCAGCGCCTGCCGGTAGGTTCCAACATGTTTTCGGATTGTCCCCATCTTGATGGCAGGAAACGCGCTGGTCAGCTCCGGCTGGCTTGGTGTGCGGCCAAGATTCTTGGCGACTTCCTTGATGGCGGCAATGATCTCTTCTTTGGTCACTTTTCCTCCTAAATGGAAAAAGCCACCCTGCTAGGTGGCTTTTTGTTCGTAACTGTTTTTAGATTTTAAATATCAGCCGCGGTAAGGCTTTGATTCCCCGATCCGCGTTTATCGGCTTTTATCCGCGGTAAATGTTTTTAGGTTTTCCGATGACGGCGATGTCGCGCAACGATCCGATGATCCCGATGTCCCGATTCTTCTGGACACACTTCTCCGGCCCAACTTTGCACCGGCGATCGTACCACTTCGGGATTTCTCCCTGCACAACAGGCCGTGCGAGGTAGTTTTTCCATTTACCCTGTTCCGCCACTCCGTGGCTTGGTAAATCGGCGTACCGGCGCCTCGATTCCGGCTGATATTTTATAGCCTATAGAGCGAACAAAATCAATCAAAATATTCTTTATTTGTTCGTATTTTGCAGGCCCAGATTCACGGGGCTAATCCGCGCTGCGGTAGGTAAAGCTATGGTCTGGGTGCTGGAGCAGGACCGGGCTTAAGGATTTCCGGCTCGCTCGTCCGCACGCGTGTCGGTTCGCCTTCGTCGTTGGCTGCCATATCGTCCGCGGACATGCTTTGGGTCACAAAGAAGACGGCTGCCGTCCAGGTGGGAAAAAGATCGAGTCCAGGCATCATCTCAGCGGCAAAGGTGGGCAAAAAAGCCCAATGCCAGCCCAGAAGCTTAATCAGCATCGCTCCCACGGCAACGTCCAGCGCGGTATCCAGAGGAGAGACCCCGCCCTCAGCGAACAAGGGCATACCCACAATCTGGATCGCGTCAGCCAGTATGGCCACCAGCCATGCCTTGCGCTGCACCGGCGACTTTACCGTCTTAAGGAACCCGAATTTAAAGACTTCCAGCATAGTCTTTTAGATGCTTTGGCCCTGCTTTAAGGATACACAATTTATCGCCGCCATCGCGCGGGATCGCTGACATCGCACGTCATCGGGAAAGTCCCCATCTCAGGTATTAAAGTTGCGACTGGGGAGCGGTGCGGACCTCAGTTTTTGCTGGCAGTATAGGGGGCTTGGCGTCGCGCCAGTCAGCTCCAACCGCACTTAACGAGACAGGTTCCAGGGCGAGTTCGGAAAACTCCTTATCCAATCAGGTCTTCCGATCGCGCGCGATCCCGGCGATTAACTGATTCCCACCACCGCCAGCATGCGTCCGGTTTTGCCGTGCTGGGCGCGATGTGAGAAGAATTTGCGCGGGCTGCAGACGGTGCAGTCCTTGAGCGCCGTGATGTTGCCTTCCGGCACGCCTGCGGCCAGCAACTGGCGTCGATTGGCCTCACGCAGGTCAAGATGCAGCTTAAGGCACGGATCGCCATGGCCCGGGGCACGCTGGTTCATAAACAGCATGGGATAGCGCTCACGCACAGCGTCTGATTCCTGCACGTCATGGAATAGCTCATCGGCGTAGGCGAACTGTGTCTGAAAAGCGTCCTTCACTTCTTCGCCAACTTCAAGGCTGCAATTCTGTATTCCCGGCCCGATCGCGGCGTGTATATCTTCCGGACGCGAGCCAAATTCCAGCCGCATGATGCCAACGCCTTTTTCCGCGATGCGCTTGACCGTCCCACGCCAGCCTGCGTGAAATGCGCCCACGGCTTTGCGCCTGACATCGACTAGCAAAACTGGGAAGCAATCGGCGGTGAGGATTCCGAGGGCGATGCCGCGCAGGTCGGTGACCAGCCCGTCGCCGACAAATTTTTCCAGCGGGCGTGAGCGCACAACATGAATCAAATCAGAATGGATCTGGCGCGTGGTGACCAGGGGCCAGGGTTTGCCTTTTGCTGCCGCACCAGCGGCGGATAGAAAGATTTTGCGATTGCGCTCAACGTGTTCGCGCTTGTCGTCTTTGGTGAAGCCGAGGTTGAGTGTGCGTCCGCCATAGGTGGTGCTAGCGCCGCCGGGCCGCGTGCTGAAGCCATGGACGAGCCATGGAATACGCTTTAAATCAGGGGATTCGAGCAGCCCCACAGTGCTGGAAGCGGAGGACTTCTTGAGATTAGGCGTTCTGGGCGTACGGGTTTTGGACGTCTGCGTTCGGGACGTCAGAGTTCGAGTCGGGGTCGGCACGCATCTATTCTAATAGGGAGTGTCAGAATCGGGATGAAATGGACCATCTTGAATTTAGTGCAGACACCAGGCGCAGATATCGCATGTAACATTGCGCTGCCAGATGAGCAACGAGTATCCTGCAAATAATGTGAACCAATGAAAGACCCTAAATTTCGTGTTGCCACGTATAACACCCATAAATGCCGGGGGATTGATGGCCGCATACGGCCCTCCAGAGTCGCGGATGTGTTGACGGAACTCGACGCTGACATAGTCGCCTTGCAGGAAGTGGTGAGCCTGAAGAGCGGACGCAAGGAACAGAACCAGGCGCAATTTCTGGCGGACACTCTGGGCTACGATTACCGCATTGGCGAGACGCGCAAGCTGCGCGGCGCGGTTTATGGAAACGTGGTGCTGAGCCGCTTTCCGTTCAAGGATGTCCGGGTTTATGACCTGACGGCTTCCGCCTCACAGGAGGCGCGCGGATGTATCCGTTGCGACCTGGAGATTGCCCCGGGAAAGATTGTTCACCTCTTTAATATCCATTTGGGAACGGGCTACATGGAGCGGCGCAAGCAGGCGCGATTGCTGATGAGCCGTGAGGTGCTGCTTTCGCCTTCGCTCAAACACCCGCGCCTGATCGTCGGCGACTTCAACGAATGGACGCGCGGCCTGGTTTCAAAGACGCTGCAACAATCGTTTGAAAGCGTCGATATACAACTCCATCTCAATCGCAAGCGGACATATCCCGGAGTTTTGCCCATCATGCATCTTGATCATATGTATTTTGACAAAGAGCTGGTGCTGGAAGAATTTGTGCTACAT
>DASXLK010000110.1:0-12699 GCA_036496365.1 Candidatus Angelobacter sp.
CGCTCTCGATCCCGCAAATGCCGCCAGCGAACGCATTCTGGCCGTGACTGAGATGGATCGCAAATCTGACGGCTACACAATCATGGGCATGCTCGGCATGAAGCACTGGACAGATCCCCTTACAGAAGATCCCAAAGCCGGTTCCACGGAGATTTGGTCTTTTGCCAACGCCACCGGCGACGTGCATCCCATCCATATTCATCTGGTCCGCTTTCAAGTGCTCAATCGCCAGCCTTTTGACGTGAATACATATCTGCAGACCGGCAAAGTCCAGTTCACCGGCATGCCGATTGCGCCGGAAACCAATGAGCGTCCAGCGTGGAAAGACACCATCAAGACTTATCCGGGATACATCACCCGCGTGATCCAGAAATTTGATCTACCGCCCGGAACGCAAACCACTCCCGGACAGGAATTCCGCTACGTGTGGCACTGCCACATTCTGGAGCACGAAGATAACGAAATGATGCGTCCATACAAAGTGGTGGGGTAGCCTTCTCTGCTGTCAGCAAAATTCCGACGGCGATTCTTTGCTTTTGGTTTTCCGATCACCGGATTACCCGATCTCCCGATCACCCGATGTCCATCTCGATCCACGCTGGAGCGTGGTCGCTGGCGTTTTCCTCGCCGCGCACCCATCGGTCAACGCCGCCGCCCGCAAGCCGGTCAGCTATTACAGGTGACAGCAGCAGGTGGTCCAGCCGCATGCCTTTGTCCTTGGGCCAGCGCTCGCGTTTGTAATCCCAGAATGTCCAGAGCGGCCCTTCCGGTTGCAGCTTACGCAGCGCGTCAGTCCAGCCTTGCGCCAGCAGGCGCGCAAACAGTGCGCGGCTTTCCGGCTGAATCAACGCATTGTCATCGAGCGACCGCGTGGGATATATATCCTGCGGCGTCGGTACAACGTTATAGTCTCCGGCCAGTATCACCGGCGCGCCACTCGACATTAATTCCGCGGCATGAGTGAGCAGCCGCTCAAACCAAGCCAGTTTGTATTTGAATTTAGGGCCGGGCTGCGGATTGCCGTTGGGCAAATAGAGTGATGTAATCAGCACTCCGTTCACGGCGGCCTCAATATACCGCGCCTGGTGATCGTCAGGGTCGCCCGGCAAGGTTGAGCGCGTGAGCACAGGAGAGCTGTTGCGGGCAAGGATCGCCACACCGTTCCATGAGCGTTCGCCTTCCCAGATTGCTTCATAGCCTGCTGCCCGTAGCGCCGCAGCGGGAAATGATCCCTGCTCGGCTTTGAGTTCCTGCAGGCTCACAACGTCCGGTTCAGCCCGGGCAAGCCAGCGCAAAAGATTGCCAAGCCGCTTGTTGATGTTGTTGATGTTGAACGTTGCGACTTTCACCCAGCCTTATTCCTTACTAACGTTCACATAATACAAATCCGTAGCGACATCGAATTGGTCTTTCGTTAATGTAGTCGGCATGCTTTGCCATTCGGTCGTTGGCTTGATGATCTGCCAGCTGTCTTTCTTCCCGACACGCACCGGCATCGCAAACCCTGGCTCATCCACCTTCCACCGATACTGCACAGTTCCCTTGCCTTGATCAAACTTTAATTCCAGCGTGGGGATTGCCGTGTGGCGCAGATACTGATTGAAGACAGGCGTCAGGTCCATGCCGGTCTGCTGATTGAAATACTGCACCACATCTTCCGTCATGATGTTCTGATATTTAAAGTGCTGGTAAAAATCATGCAGCAGCTTAAACCAGCGCTTGTCGTCATTCACAATGCTGCGCAGCGTATTGATAAAGAGCGCGCCTTTAAAATACTGGTCCTGCGGAGGCTCACCATTCACGCCCCGCGCCGTAATGATCGGCTCTTCACCCTTGACCTTGGTTTTATACGCGTTGGTGTATTTCAGGTAGTCTTCATGGCCATACATATATTCCACGTAAAGGCACTCAAGATAGGTTGTCCAGCCCTCGTGGATCCACATGTCTGAGCTGTCAGCGGCGGTGATGCTGTTGCCAAACCACTCATGCCCGCTCTCATGAATAATGATGAAATCAAACCGCGGGCTGATGCCCACGCCGGTCCAGTCGCGGTCAAGATAGCCGTTGGCAAAATGGTTTCCATACGCCACGGCGCTCTGGTGCTCCATGCCGGCGTAAGGAACTTCCACCAGCTTGTAACCATCTTTCTTGAACGGATACTCGCCAAAATAATGCTGGAATGCCTTGAGCATCCCTTTGGCTTGCGAGAATTGTTTCTTCGCTTTGTCCAGGTCTTCCGGCAGGGCATAAAAATCCATGGCCAGGCTGCCCAGATGATCAGAGAAATGCTGGTAGTTGCCGATGTTCAAAGCAACGTCATAATTATTGATCGGGTAATGAACCATCCAATCCCAGCGCGTATAGCCATCGCCCAGATCGGTCTTGCCCATGAACTTTCCGTTGGAGACATCCACCAGGCTGTTCGGGATAGCGACGCTGATTTCCATGCTCTCCACTTCGTCGCGCCACTGGTCTTTGTTGGGCCACCATATGCTGGCGCCAATGCCCTCACACGCGGTGTAAATCCACGGATGGCCGGAAGAGTCAGTTCCAAACGTAAACGCACCAAACCTGCCCTGGTGGACCGGCGTGCCGGAGTAGTAAAAATCAATTGAGTAAACCTGGCCGGCATGCAAGGTCTCAGGGAAATCGATGAAGACCGCGCCGGAATCGCGCTCATATTTGAGCGTGGTTGCGCCCAGCAGAATTTTGTCGATGTTCATTGCGCCATCCAGATCGA
Source organism: Candidatus Angelobacter sp. (assembly GCA_036496365.1). GTDB lineage: Bacteria > Acidobacteriota > Terriglobia > Terriglobales > Acidobacteriaceae > Angelobacter. Next base: position 2,741 of record DASXLK010000110.1, read on the forward strand.
GTTGGATCCGCGTATCGTCCTTGAGCATTTTGAAGCGGATAGTATTCTTCCCGCTGACAAGCTTCTTGTCAGGATCGACACGAATATCGAGGTGGTAGAAAAGCAGATCATTGTTGGCGCGATACGGCCCATACGCGCCGCGCAGAATGTCAAAGTGGGTTGGCACATGAGGCCCGCGCGGTCGCTGAGGTGTAGGCGACGGCTGCGGCGTGGGAGAAGCAGTCTGGGCCACTCCCGCCAAGACGGCCCCCAGAATAATGGCCAGTACGAATGCGGTTTTAGTTAACTGCGAGCGAACGCCACTTGCCTGATGTGCCTTCATCATGCATACACAATAATTGATCTGCGGGAATCAGAGTAGTGGGCAGGAGTGGATCAAAACAAAACCTACTGCTGATTGACGCTGACGGAAACAAAACCTCACCCTGCCAGAATGAATTCTACCCTTTCGTAAAAATGCGAGGGATGGACCACCTGCTGTGCCGAGAAGTTAAGCGGGATTCGCCGGATTGCAGCGTCTTTGTCCGCCCTGTAGCAGTAATGACGGTGTGGGGCTTACCTCCATGCGGCGGCGCCATTGTGGTCTTCTCGGAATGGGGGCCAGTACAGATTGTCACATCCCGCCAATTCTTACCGTACACTCGCACGACAATTTGCCCTTGGCGCGCCAGCTTCCCCATAATCTTAGGCACGCTTGTAGCTGAGATTTGAAATTCGCCCTGAGAAAGGTGCGCCGCAATTTGGGGATTTGTGGGGCAACGGTGCCCTGCTTCGGCAGCCCTTTGGAGCAGGGCAAATACTAAATCTTCAGTGTTTATGGGAAAAGGCATGGTTCTCCGGCGCCACCTCCGAAAAATATACATATTCGGTGGTCATACAGCAATACTGCAGTTTATTTTTTGCTACTCAAAGTCTGTAGACTCAGAGGCATCTTTTTTTGAATGATGCTTGTGACACGCTAACCACTGGCTTTTCTGAACCAATATGGCTGCAAGAGCAGTACGTAAAGCAGGTAAACGCTTAACTTCGGTGCTGGCTGCGAATCTACACAGTTACAGACGGAAAATGCAGCTGTCTCAGGAAGCATTGGCCGAGCGGTGCGGACTTCACCGAACGTATGTCGGATCAGTTGAACGGGGCGAGCGGAATGTGACGCTCAGTTCCCTCGAAGTTCTAGCGCGCGCACTGGGTGTGTCAGTTCCTACACTGCTCACACCGAGAAACGATGCCGACGAATAACCCACCTCTTGATCCGCAGCTGTTTGTTACGGCAATACGCAAACGCGGTCTAACAATATACGACCCAATCGAGGTTGGTGATCCGACGCTCTGGATACCCGCACCGGAACTCGAAGCTTTGCTCGATGCTGGATTGCGTGGACTGTCATTAGCGGGCTTGCCACTTCGCACAAGTTCGAAAGTGATCAAGAAAAAGGTCTGCCAAGTGCTCGGGTACCCTGTGCCAGGGTCATTCAAGAAGACTCAACCCAGATTCCAAGGACAAATGTTTGATATATACAGACAGAAGTCGAATAATCTTCAGGTTTGGAATGAAGAACTTTCGCCGACGCGACGGTACGTCCTAATTCGAATATCGGATAAGGATGTTGTAACGCGGGTCAGAGTAGTGACAGGGGAAGCTCTGGCACTGCTCGACACAACTGGCACTCTGACAAGCAAGTATCAGGCCCAATGCATTCCTGGACTTAAATCCACGGAACTGATTACTCCAGCAGACACTGCGCTGCTAGCACCGTTCGTTGTGCCAGACGCTAATCTTGGCGATGTCGCTACACCTGTGAGTCATCCGCAAGCACGGGAATTGTTGTCAATACAAAAAATCTTCGACCGTCTTTCTCTGCTCATCGGACGGAAGTTCGCTGACGCCGGTATCGTTCAGGAGCGAAATCGGGGCGCGGCCCTGCATCGTCTTGTGAGTGCGACGCTCGGTTACACCAGTTATCAAGATAACGGACAGTTCCCTGATGTCAGACATCAGCTTTTGGAGGTAAAGCTACAGACATCGCCAACGATTGATCTGGGCCTAGTGCGGCCGAACAGCACGGAAGCACTCGATGTGCCAATGATCCAGGGGAAGCAAATCAGGCATTGCGACGTGCGTTATGCGGTCTTCTATGCTCGAGTCACAGCAGGACAAGTGGAGATAACGCATCTATTTCTGACAACAGGCGAAGGTTTTTTTGGTCGCTTCCAACAGTTTCAAGGCAAAGTGCTCAATGCAAAGTTGCAGATTCGTCTACCGGCCGACTTTTTCGGCTGAGAAGCCAAACGACTGCCAAACCATTCTGTCAAGCTGGGCTTCCATCACGTCGAGATCAGAGGAACCGACAGCATCATAGATAGCCTTGGCGCCGGCAATGATGTCGCGGGCAAGCGGAGTTTCTGGATCGGGCAAAGGGAACTGCTCCACGTATTGCGTGATGAACCGGCGCCGCCCAGAATAAAGCTTGTTGTTGAAACGATGATCGTAGAAAGCTTCAGCAAACGTAGAGTTTGCCACGGCCGCCGCAAGCCATAGAAAGTCTGTCTGATCATGCCGCGCACAAATCAGCCAATAACAATCGCCGTTAACGATACTGCCATTCAAGTCGAGCCAGAAGCTTGGTCGCTCCGAGATATCCTTAAAAACGAGCTTGGGCGCAGCCCAACTATTAGGATCCTGTGGAACCCAGAGTTCATACCAGCAACGTCCCCCGTCCGTAACGTAGGTTCGTCCCTCAAGAATCGCACGATGTGCTTCAAGATAGGCTTTGCTCTTAGGGTAGTCGCCCAAATCTACAGACCGCCTTTGCCCTTGCACCATTTCATGGGGATAAAGGATCAAGCGTTGCTTTTTGTGTGGAGTTGGTCGAAAGCGCCCTGCGATGTGATGCGTTGTGACAGGACGCAAGAGTTCGGGCCGTTCCGCCTCTGCCATATCGTTCCAGTCCGTGCGGATGAATACCTTGTCAGCACATGTCTTCACGCCGACACGAATCTTCCCGATGTTGCGGAAGTTGCCCCACATATGAGCTGTGACAGATGCAAGCCAGTTGTCCCCGCTGTCCGTTGCAATCCGCCAAACATCATCGGGAGCACCGGAATCATCGAGCGTTCCGTGCTGTACATGAAACCGGCGACCATCATTGAGAGCAACCGGACCAGCCATAGCAAGTGCAGCAACCGGGTTGGGAGCTTCCGTTGTTGCGGGATCAGCCGTCTCATAGATCGAGCTAAATGCGGCCGATGTCGTGTCAAGGCCATTCCTGCCTTCGGCAAGAATAACGGCTGGCAATACAGCCGCAGTAAAGAGCTTGGTATCGCCCAAGTCCCAGATATGCCGGAGGGAGAAACGATTTCTCATCGCAGCGCGCAGTTCGGCACCGCCCTTTGTTGTCATGAAGCGGTTCGATACGATAATGCCCGCAGTACCACCAGGTCTCAATACCTGCGACATACCGATCAAAAATGCATGATACAGATCAACACGACCGGAGAGACCGAAATCGGCGGCTAATGCCTGTGCCTGACCGGCTCCCATAATCTGCGTGCGGACATACGGTGGATTGGCAATAATTAGATCAAAGCGCTCATTCTCCTTGGGTGCAAACAACGACGGCGTAGGCGAAACATTGCCTTGTTCAAGAACAAACTCAAGAAAGCTCCCTAGTTCAAGGTGCAGGTTCGCTTGCGGGAACGCCGTAGAAAGCCTTCGCCGGGCTTCACCAAGCGCACTATTGTTCGTATCGAAACCGCAAACATGAATGGATGCTTCGGTCTGGGAGCGTAATCTATCCAAAAGGCTCAGAAGCAGCACACCATCGCCGATAGCAGGATCGAGCACACGGATGGTGCCCTTTCCTTGAAGATGAGCGCTTTCGACTATCTTGTCTGCCACAAAGTCGGCGAGCATGAGAGGAGTATAGGTAGCCCCTCCCGACTTTTCCTCAGTTACAAACTGATATCGCTTTGCGAATTGTGATTGTTCCGTCGATCCCATCAGTCTGGTTCTCCTCCGAGCCGCATGCTACTTATAGTCATCATAATGTCTTGTGTCAAGCTCAGTTCTCCAGTTAGGAAATCTAAGACGTTAGCCAACGCGCTGCATGGAACCCGACCATGGTGACATTGGTTGGCCGGATGGCAGTAAGATGAGCACGGAGAAAGAAGCGATCCCACCACGATGGCATCGGCAATACGCAAATACCGCCATTCTATTCCAATTTAATTTTTGCGTCGATTTCCTTCTTGACAATAGAATTCCTGTTCGCCTATTATACGCTATGAAAGACCGAGAGCGGCATCGGCGGGACGGGTTTTTGCCCATGGAGCAGAAACAACCCGGAAAGGCCTGCATCCAGTGCGGTCTTGGTAGGAAGCCACGGCAGTTTTGCGGCAATTTACCCACCTCACTCCTTAAAGTTTGGCCTTGCCAGCGAGCCATTGCTGGCGCTGTGAAGCCGGACTTTTGCGCTGTAAGGATAAGTGTGTTCGGAGGCCTATGGCCGCTAGCTTTTGGCCATTGGCCTTTGTTGATTCCCTAGCAACCTTCAAGATCCTAAAAATTTTGAGCTGTGAAGATCAATATCCAAAGCTTCCCCAGGCAAGAGGCCTAAATCATCAGTGTTTGTAACGATGTGTCGTAAGAACGCCTTGAAGCGGCATTTGTCAGTACGCATTCTCGGGGTCCTTCGACTACGCGCCTCACATCCTGAAAAAATGACACAGCCTTGAGGCGCTTCGCTCAGGATGACAGATGCAAGCAGTATTTTAGGAAACCAGCCGAGAACCGCTAGCTTTTAGCCATTAGCTTTTGGCTCTTGGCTTCTGTTGATTCCCTGTCCAGCAGCTTTCACAATCTAAGAAGAATCGGGTCATCGCCGGAATCGCGCGACATCGCCGGAATCGGAAGATCAAAAACAAACAGCAGCAATTAGCAAAAACAACTGCAAAAGAGCCGTAATCAGTATTTAGCCAAAACAATCCTAAAAATCAGAAACCCACGCCACCCTCCAAAGGTGGCTTTTTATTGCCCAAAAATAACCTTAGCAACGGGAGAAAAGCCATGACAAAAGAAGAAATAACGACGGCCATCCAGGAGTGTGCGGAGAAAATAGGCCACGCACCCAGCACTGTGGAACTGCGGAAGATCGCCGACATAAGCCACCGCCAAATCAGGAAGAACTTTGGCTCTTATAGCGGGGCGCTGGAGGCATGCGGGCTAACACGCCGCGGTCCGGGCTATGTGATGAGTTCGTGCGACTTGTTTCTTGAATGGGCCACGATTGTACGCCGGCTGGGAAAGATACCCTCAACCAGCGAGTGGGAGTCCCAGGCAAGATGCAGCGTCCGTCCGCTGCGTTTACGCTACAGAAGCTGGTACCACATCCCCCAGGGAATGCTGGAATATGCCAGAAGAAACGGACTGGAGGGCGAATGGAAGGACGTAATGGACGTTGTGGCCGCGTATCTGCAACAAAGACCGGTGTTAGACGGGACGTACAGAGCGGCGGCGTGCACGCCGTTGATGCCGCGTCTATTGGCGAACCAGCCGATCTACGGAACGCCCTTGATACCGTGGGCGCTGACTTACGCTCCGACGAACGAAATTGGCGTGGTTTATTTATTTGGCACGGTGGCGCGGGAGCTGGGCTATGCGGTAACGCGCATGCAAACCGAATTTCCGGACGGCGAGGCGATGCGGCAGCTGGACCAAGACCGATGGCAGAGAGTGCGCATTGAATTTGAATTTGAAAGCCGAAATTTTGTGACGCACTACCATCGAGTGGAAGATTGCGACCTGATTGTCTGCTGGAGGCATAACTGGGAGGAATGTCCGCTGGAGGTGCTGGAACTGAAAAGCGTGGTGGGCCAGAGCTGGGAGAAGCCGAGCTAGGACGATTGCCAAAACCGTCAGTTGAAAACAAAAACAAAAAACTGCTGAAACCAAGATAAAAGCGGTAAAGCAATACTGATTGAAACTGATGGAAAGAGGGCATCCGGGGAAAACACAGTGGGCGCGTACATGTCCTTATATGTCCTTCCGGCCTAAGTAATTGATAAAACGGGCATTGTCCGATAGTACAGTCTGGCGTAGAAGCAAAGAGCTTGGGAAAGATCAGCTCAGCGCAGATTAGAAATTCTAATCTGGCTTTAATCTTGATCTAATGAGTGATCTCTAAGGTTTCTTCTTCCCGATGAAGTGAAAATTTTTTCGCTTCCGGTTTTTTTTCTTCATCGGTTGGCAGGGTAAAGAGGTAGTATCTTCTCCGGGCTCCACCCCTTATTTTTTCGAAGTTCAATGCGTTCGATTTTTTTTGCGGGCAAAACAGCGCTTGTTGGGCGCTGCGGTCATGCAGGGACCAGAGAAAGCATAGTTCTTCCGGGCTCAAAATCCCTCGACAATTTCGAGTCTGGCTCAGTTAGGCCAGGCGCGAAAGAAGCGGTCTCATGATTTTTACGTGAAGATCGCGAGTTGTTGTCTCAGCTGAGACATTCGGGAGAAATAAACATGTACCACTTGGAGCACTCTTCTACCACTCTTATGCCTACCGGCAAGAGTAAGCGCCTCAAATCCATAACCCTGTTCGTCACGGCCCTGCTGTTAGTTACGCTGGGTACTGTGGCTGCTCAGGCACAGGCCGCCCCGCTTGTGGTAACCGCGATTGATGCTGGCCGATTCTACGGTGATGCGAATCCAACTTTCACCGGAACAATCACTGGCCTCAGAAGTGGCGACAACATTACGGTGGTTTATAACACTGTTGCAAATATCACCAGTGCGGCTGGCTCTTACCAGATTGTTCCTACCCTGGTTGACCCGGACGGCAAACTGGCCACCTATACGGTAGTTATCAATAATGGCAATCTGACGGTTACTCCTGCGCCGCTCATCGTTGTGGCTGATGACGTGACGCGCAGCGCTGGCAGCCCCAACCCCACCTTCACCGGAACAGTCGAAGGACTGAAAAACGGTGATGCCATAACAGCAACTCAGGACAGCGCGGCAACCGCCGACAGCGAAGCGGGAACCTATTCCATTGTTCCCACGCTGCAAGGCGCATCTGGCAGTCTTAGCAATTACTCAGTGTCTATCTCGAATGGGACGCTGACCGTCACACCGTAACGATAACTCCCGACGGAAAAGAAGCAACTTGCGGGCTGGCAACATTCGCCAGCCCATTTTTTGTTGGGGATATCGCGCGCAGAAAAAAGCGCACCCCCTTGTGAGAGTGCGCTGCTAGTTGTGGAGCGGATGAAAAATTATTCGCCGTTTTGGTCAGAGCCCGGTTCAGTGGCATGCATCACGCGGAATGAGCTGCCGCCATTGGACCAGACCAGCACCATGGCGTCTTTGTCCTGAGGAATATTGCCCAATTCGCGTTTTACATCGTCCGCACTCTGCACAGCATGGCGATTCACTTCAAGAATCACGTCACCGCGGGAGATTCCGGCGTTGTCCGCGGGGCTGCCCGGAACAACATTGGCCACCACAACACCTTTTACGTTTTCAGGCAGTTGCAGCTGTTCACGCATATCTCCGCTGAGGTTTTGTAGTCCTACGCCCCAGCGCGCTTTGCCATGGCTTTCACTGCCGGCGCTGGCTTCCTCAGTGTTCTTTTTGTTGAGGCCTTCCAGAGTCACCGGAATGCTCATGCTCTTGCCGTCGCGCAGGATCCCCAAAGTTACTTTGTTTCCCGGACGCTGTGCGCTGATCACGCCTTGAAGCTGTCCTGAACTATCAACTTTCTTGCTATTGAATTCAGTGATCACGTCGCCAACTTTTACCCCAGCTTTGGATGCCGGAGAATCTGGCTCAACCTGGCTTACCAGCGCGCCGCTGGCGTCCTGTAGATGGAAGAATGAAGCGTTTTCAGGAGTTACGTCATTGATGCCGATGCCGATGCGCGCATGCTCAATTTTTCCGTCCTTAAGCAGCGTGTCAACCACAGGGCGCGCAATCTGCGTGGGAATAGCGAATCCCATGCCGGCAAAGCTTCCGGTCGCCGAGATCAGAAAAGTGTTGATACCGATCACTTCACCGTGCGAATTCACCAGCGGTCCGCCGGAGTTGCCGGGATTGATGGCTGCGTCGGTCTGGATGAATTCACCTGGCTTGCGCGCGTCGTCGCTGTAAGGGTTTGGACGGTTCAATGCACTCACAATGCCACGCGTAACGGTAAAGCGGAAGTTAAACGGGTTGCCGAAAGCCAGAACGGTTTGTCCGGGCTTGAGAGAGGTGGAATCGCCCCAGGGCAGGCTGGGAAAATTATTGCCACTGACTTTGATCACCGCCAGATCCGTCATCGGATCAGCGCCGATCAGTTTTGCTGGAAGCACGCGTCTATCGTTCAATGTTACCCGTATATCGGTCGCTCCATCTATCACATGGTTATTAGTTACTATATAACCATCGGGCGAAATGATAATCCCGCTGCCCAATCCATGCTCAATGCGCGGAGACTGTTGCCTGCCTTGCATCTGCGGATTGATCCCAAATGGTCCGAAGAACCGCTGGATTTCATCCTGGTCCTGGCTGGAGAACTGCTGCTGTTTGGCGCGCGAGGCGACAGTCACGTTCACCACTGCAGGAGTTACGTGGGCTGCCAGAGTTTCCATCGCGTGGTCTAAGGCAGTGATGGCGCTAACGCTGTTATCATCTAGCGCTGCTGCAGCTGGCGCCACACTTGCTGCACTGGCCGCTGCGGGTTTCATGAGTTCATAGCTTCCAAACAAAGCCGTGAGGGCAAACATCAATGCTGCGGCCAGCACCTTACCCTTAAGGAATGGTTTCAATTGCTGTATTTGATTTTTCATGTTCGTACTTCTTCTCCGTATTTTGATTGCCAATATTTCTTTCTGAATTTCGCTTACAACTAGTTATTTAGTTATTAAAGGCTAAACTTCTCTAAAAACCAGGGCTGGGACTAACCAGCACTGGCGCTGTTGAAAACTCTCTAAATTTTTCTAGGCTTCAAAACAGGTTTAGGTTGAGGCTGTACGCTCACCTGCACCACATGCATCTGCCAGCTCTGCTGCTCGCCGGATGGCATCTGCTGCGTGACCATTACCACCAACTCTTCCCGCACGGTCACATATTCCTGCTGCGGTTCTGGCAAAGGAAGAATCGCCATTGCAGTCAAAGTCACAGGCGCTCCAGTTTTCTGAATCAGCTCTGGACTTTTACGCACTTGGTTCTTCCGTATAGTTTTCTTGGCCATTATGTTCTTGGCCTTGGTAAACGCTGCGCTGCCATTCTCCATCCTTAAAGATGCTGGCACCGCATGGACTGCTGGCAGGGATTGTTCATTGCCGTTCGCATGCGCTAATCTCGTCTTCGCGATTGGTCGCGCCATCGGTTGATTCACAGCAGTAACTGACTGCGCGGACAAAGTATGTGTGTTGTCAGAAAAGTTCACCAACTCAGGCGTGAATGAAGCAGGCAAGGCGGAAAGTCCCGCCAGCACCACAACCACCGGAATGGCCGGCTTCCACAGTTGTGTTGTCCGCGGCCGGTTAGGATCAAGAATCATGGCTACGCGAGTAGTCAGCTGGCGCACACGCCCCACGGCGGCTTGCGCCATGGCAAGCTGCCGGCGCAGAAAACTTTTCTCGGCCACACGCGCCAGGCATTCGGCGTATCCCCGGGGCGTGCCGGATTGTGCAAGCACGGCGTCGTCACAGGCCATCTCGCGGTCCAAAGAGAGTTTGCGTTCAATCCACCAGACGCTGGGCAGGAAGAAGAACACTGCCTTCAAAACTTTTTGCGCCAGATTCGTCCAGTCATCGCGACGCGCCAGATGCGCCAGCTCATGCAAAAGTATGTACTTCAACTCTTCCGCAGGCGTGGATTCAAGCAGCCACGCGGGCAAAATGATTGCCGGCTTGCCAAAGCCGATCGCAGTAGGCACTTCAATCTGTTTTGAAACCATCAACGTAACTGCACGTGACCTCTGGAA
>DASXLK010000111.1:0-13398 GCA_036496365.1 Candidatus Angelobacter sp.
ACGCAATTTTTATTTTCTTGAGATGAATACACGTCTCCAGGTGGAGCATCCCGTCACTGAGCTGGTGACAGGTCTTGATCTCGTGCATCTGCAACTGCGGATTGCGTCCGGGGAAAAGCTGCCGTTCCGTCAGGAAGACATAGTTCTGCGCGGTCACGCCATTGAATGCCGTGTTTACGCGGAAGATCCAGAGAACAATTTCTTTCCCTCGCCGGGAAAAATTACCAGGCTGCTGCGCCCCTCCGGCCCCGGCGTACGTGAGGACAGCGGGGTTTATCAGGGTTGGACTGTTCCGCTGGATTACGATCCCATGCTTTCCAAGCTAATCGTTTATGCCGCGGATCGCCTTGCCGCCATTGCGCGCATGCGCCGCGCGTTGGACGAATATTTTGTCGGCGGCATCAAGACAAATCTGGGACTTTTTCGCCGGATTCTGGAACATCCTGATTTCGTGGCCGCCCGCATTGATACAGGCTTCCTTGATCGTTTGCTGGCAACAAAAGCTGAAGCTCCCAGCAGCTCAGATACGTCGGCTGAGATTGCCGCTGTTGCTGCCGCGCTTTTTTCTGCAAATTCCACGTTAAAGAATGGCCAGGTCCGCACGTCATCAGAAGTAAATCAGTCTCTTTCGGCTTCTGCCTGGAAGCGCACGGCACGCACGGAAGGAGTTCGCAACGAATGATTTATGAAGTCACCATTGCGGAGAAAGCCTATCGTGTTGAGCTGGTCCGCGCCGGTCAGGACAAAGATAAGCAGCAAGACGGGGAATGGGTTTGCAAGCTGAATGGCCGTGAGTTTCCCATGGACGTGGTTTCCGTCCAGGAAGGCGTCCTCTCGCTGCTGGTCAACGGCAAATCGTATGAAGTCAAACAAGAGTTGATTGGCACAGAAACCAATGTTGTTATTGGTCATGAACGGTTTAGCGCATCCGTGCGTGATCCGCGTTCATTTCGTTCGCGTCAGCATGCAGGAGCCTCCGAGCAGGGCGTAAAGAAAATTACAGCGCCCATGCCGGGCAAAGTGGTTCGTATTCTTGCCACCGTTGGAGACCAGGTGGAAGCTGGCCAGAGCGTGGTTGTGATTGAGGCCATGAAAATGCAAAATGAGTTGAAGGCCCCAAAGAGCGGGGTCATAAAAAAGATCATTGTTGCAGAAGGTGCAGCTGTTGAAGCCGGCCAGGCGCTGGCAGAAGTCGAATGATCCCTGTGCTTTCCTTCCATTGTGCCAGCCGTCAAAAAAGTAACTAAGAGGAGACAAGCCCAATGCGTACTCTATCCAGATCCATTCTGTTTTGCCTTATAGCGCTTACCATTTCCATTGCAGGCGCCCAGGATAAGGCCGCAGCCGCTGCACCTCAGGGACAGAAGCCGCAGCAAAAAGAGTGGATCAAGCGAAGCGATGAATATGCTCAGATACTGCTAAAGCTGGAAGCTAAATATGCTCCTGAATTCGCGGCGCGCGAAGGAGTAGAAGGCCTTGATGGTCAGATTTCACAGTTTCCCGCCAACCGGCGTCAAGAAGCGAAAGCGGATGCTCAGATTGCATTAGGGCAATTGCAAAAGGCCCTGGCAATTGAAAAGGACCCGTTGGTAAGGCAGGATTTGCAAATCATGATCACAGCAGCCGAGCAGAACCGGCGCGGACGCGAGCTGGATGAAAAGTATGACATGCCTTATTTCAATGTCAGCCAGCTCGTATTTGGAGGGCTGCATGCGCTGCTCGATGATCAAGTACCCGATGCCCGGCGCAAGTTAGCGCTGGTGCGCCTGCGGAAATATGCCGGCATGGAGCCCGGCTTCGAACCGATTACCGAACAAGCCAGGGCGCGCAGCATTGAGTGGCGCAAGCCCGGTCAGCTTGGCCCTGCAAAGGTCGAAGTTGAAACTGATTTGGCGCGCGCTGATTTTTTCATCAATGGCATTCCGCAGCTTTTTGAAAAATATAAAATTGAGGGCTACCAGGAAGCTTTTGCCAAGCTCAAACAGCAGTTAACTGACTACAATGCCTGGGTCAAACAGGAAATACTCCCGAAAGCGCGTACCGATTTCCGGCTCCCGCCTGAGGAATATACTTTCAGTCTGGAGCAGTTTGGCGTGGATATTCCTCCTGATCAACTAACCGCCATGGCCCACAAGGCATTCACGGAATATCAGCAGGAGATGCAGGAGATCGCCACAAAAATTGCTAAAGAACGCGGCTGGAAGTCAAGCGATTATCGAGACGTAATCCGCGAACTTAAAAAAGACCAGATTGTTGGCGAAGCCATTCTGCCTGAGTATGAAGACACGCTGAAGAAGATAGAGGACATTATCCGCAAGGAAAGGCTGGTGACGTTGCCCAACCGCCCAGCCCGTATTCGCCTGGCCAGCGCTGCAGAAACCGCGCAGCAGCCTGCGGCACACATGGATCCGCCACCGTTGCTCAACAATACCGGTCAGCAGGGCACTTTTGTGCTGCCGTTGAATGTTCCCACAGCGCCCGGTTCATCGAATACGAAGAAGATTGACGACTTCACCTATAAAGCTTCCACGTGGACTCTTGTCGCACATGAAGCGCGTCCGGGCCATGAATTGCAGTTTGCCTCCATGGTGGAGCGCGGCGTGTCGCTCGCCCGTTCCATCTATGCTTTTAACAGCACCAATGTGGAAGGCTGGGGCCTCTACGCCGAATACATCACCAAGCCATACATGCCGCTTGACGGTCAGTTGATCTCGCTCCAACTCAGGCTTATGCGCGCAGCGCGTGCTTTTCTTGATCCGGAGCTGCAAAGCGGCAAGGTGAAGCCGGAAGATGCCATGCGGGTCCTGACGCAGGATGTTGTTTTGTCAGAGGCGTTTGCCAATACTGAAGTTGAGCGCTATACATTTCGCGCACCTGGCCAAGCCACTTCATATTTTTATGGTTACACTCGGCTATTGGCATTGCGCAAAGACGTGGAGGCGAAAATGGGCAAGAAGTTTGATGCCATGAAGTTTCATGACTTCATTCTTTCCCAGGGACTGCTTCCGCCAGACCAGCTTCGTAAAGCAGTCATGGAGCAGTTTGTAGAAGGACAGTAAAAAGCTTACTTGGTTCCTGATTCCTTCAATATCTGCTCTGCGTAATAGTTGTGGACCACTGCGTCATCGCGCAGGACTTCATCATAAGCGGCTTTTAGTATCTGTTCCCGCTGGCTGCGCAGCTTGTTGCGAATGAACTGCTGCACCTGGGGATCGTTAAAATCCCGCTGTCCGGCAGCCTCTTTGGCATTGAGCCGCACAATCTGATAGCCGCTCTGCTGATGCGACCGGGAATCCACGGCCGCAATCGGCTGCGACCATTGTCCCGCTTTCAGCTTTTGCACCGCATCACGCGTGACGGGATCGAGATTCATAATCTGTGATTCGGGGACCGGGCCCACCGCGCCGCCTGAGCGTGCAGTATCCGGATCTTCAGAAAACTTTTGCGCCAGTTCAGTAAAGTCTTCTCCGCTTTCCAGGCGGTTGTAAATGATCTGTATTTTCTTCTTCGCCTGTGCGTCAGCTTGCGCTTTGTCGCCGGTGTGTCCGGGTTCGGTAGAGGGCTGATTGCTGACAAAGATGGTCGCCAGGCTATAACGCGGCTCAATCAGGTTGAATTCAGCCTTGTTCTGGTTGTAATAACCCAGAATGTCAGGATCTGAAATTGTGACTTTTGCGCCAATCTCTTTATTGGAAAGCTTATCAATCGTCAGATTGCGGCGTATTTCCAGCTTGTAATCTTCTTCGGAAAAGCCACGGTCTTTTAAGAGCTTCTGAAACTGCTCCTGCGAATAGGGAGCTTTGGCCTGGTTGAATTTGCTTTCTACTTCATCGTCCGTGGCGATAATTCCCAGCTTCTCGGCCTTTTGCAGCTGCAACTGGTTATAGATCATCTGGCCTAGCACGTTCAGGCGCAGCGCTTCTTCTTCGGTTGGTGTGGGCTTCTGCGGAGAGCCGGCAACCTGCGTGTTGTAGGTCTTGTCCACTTCAGAGCGAAGGATCTTATAGCCATTTACCTTCGCCATCACTTCTTTGTCTGAACCGCGGCCATTACAGCCGATAAGCGGCAGTGCCGCCAAAGCCAGACCATGGACGACAACACTGCTCCAAAATTTGCTCGGCTGGATCAACAGTCGCCTCCCCATTGCGAATAAATTACCTGCGAACTCAAATTTCATTCCCTAAACTACTTCTTTGCGTCTGCGGCGGGTGGTTTTTGCCCGCTATCGGTCAATGCCCGGTCCAGGACAGCGCGCAGCTGGTCTTCCGGCACCGCCCCGGAAAATCTTTCTCCGTTGATGAACATGGTCGGAGTGGAATCCACGCCCAGCTTGTCGCCTTCAACAATGGAGGCTCGCACCGAGCTTTCATCCTGTTTTTTCACGCAGGCTTGCAGCTTTTCCTGGTCAAGCTGATGTTTTTGCGCTTCGTCCTTGGCGAAATTGTCCAGATTTGTATAGGCTTCCTCGCGCGACTTCCCGGCTACCAGCTTCTGGTTGCCGTGGACATAGTCGGCAAACTCCCAGTAAGCCTGACTATTCTGGTCGCCCAGGCAATTGCCGTCAATGGCCGCGTGCATTGCCCAGGGATGAATTTCAATCAAAGGATAGTCCTTGTAGATGACTTTGACCTTGCCCGAGTAATCCTTGAACAGGCTCGCAAACAGCGTGGAATGCATGTGGGAACAGAAAGGGCATTGAAAATCATCAAAATTGACAATGGTAACCTTGGCGTCGGGGTTCCCTCTTACCGGCCTGCCTTTAACGTCAATTTGTGCCATCAGGTCCTGTGAGACGTCATATGTATCCAAATGCGCCAGCGTTTTGCGGTCTTTGGAAATCAAAAACTCGTGGGTGGACGCTTTGCCGCCACCGCTGAGAGTGATGGCCAGATCATCGTATCCTGTGATGGTGCCCAATCTCGGGTTCGCAATGGCTACATCGACCTGTGGAGGTACGTTGTAGTGTGTGCGTATCTCGGTCTGGATCCGGTGAACCATCTCTGGAGTAAGCGGCTCAGCTTTTTCGGCGGGGTTTGCGGCTTTATTGGCTGCAGCTGGCTTATTGCTATCCGTGGCGGGTTTGTCCTTGGCGGCAGCAGGAGCAGCAGTAGTGGCAGCCTTCTTTTGCGGGGCCCCCGCGTTTTGCCCCGGAGAAGCCGCTCCAGCCAATACAAATACCAGCACTACAAATAAAAGCGCGCTAAATAAACTACCCCTAAATCTAACCAAAATGAACCACCTTCTCTTAAAGTACCTGCCCAAATTATCTCATGAAGGGGGTTTCGTGGCTCTCAGGAGATCAGCTTAATCAGAGGCTGGGACGAAGTGACGGTATTCATGGAGCCAGACCGGAATCCCTCAGTATCCACGGCGACAAAGGTAAAGCCCAGGCTTTTGAATATCCGGGTAAACTCGGCAAACATCTGTGGCGTGAGAGCGCGTGGCAGCTCGTCTTTAGCAATCTCAATCCGGGCAATTTCTCCGTGATGGCGTACCCGGTACTGGCGGAATCCCAGCCCGCGTAACGCTTCTTCGCCCTGTTCCACCGCAGAAAGGGCCTTCAATGTGACGGGACGGCCATATTCGATGCGCGATGAAAGGCAGGCAGAAGCCGGCTTTTCCCAGACGCGCAGGCCGGCATTCTTTGCCAATTCGCGAATATCTGCTTTACTTAGCCCCGCTTGCAGCAGCGGAGCGGCCACATGGTGCTGACGCGCAGCAGTTTGGCCAGGGCGGAAATCGCTCTGATCATCGACATTTACCCCGTAAGCAATCGACTGGAAACCGCGTTTTCCCGCGAACTGCTGCATTACCTGAAAAAGCTCGTCTTTGCAGTGGAAGCAGCGCTGGCGATCATTGCGGATATATTCCGGGCGCTCCATCTCCGCGGTTTGTATGACCTCAATTGGAATATTGTGCTCTTGGGCAAAAGCCAACGCGTCCTGAAGTTGCGTGCGTGCCAGACTGGGCGAGTCGGCGATAACCGCCAGCATATCTTGCCTTGAAACCTGATGAGCCATCCAGGCCAGATATGCGGAATCCACTCCGCCGGAGTATGCCACAAGCGTACGGCCCAGAGCGCGAAGCTCTTCTTCAAGGCGAAGCTGTTTGGCGGTGAGATCCATGGTTAAGCTTCTAAATAGATTCTAAATGATCAGGTAGCTTCTTTCTGAAATCCCGAAGCAAAGCGAGGGATCACTATAGCCACATGAATTTTAATGGTCCATAACGAAGGCTGCACAGATTGAGAGTATGGAAGCGGATAGGGATCTCTCGCTATGCTCGGGATTTCAGAAAGACTTAAAAAATCCGTTCCTGGCGCTTCAAATTTCCAAACGATCCAATATTTGCCAGCGTGAAGGCAAAACGGTATTGATTTTCATTGCGCACGGAGCCGAGCGAAAAGCGCCGGTACTCCAGGCTGATACCGCAGCAATCCCAGTTGTGTGCAGCTTGCACTGCGCCGTATTGCAGCAGGTTGAATTCGCGGTCAAATCCCATGTTGGCTGCGGCGCTCCATCCGCGTTTGGTTGGGCTGCCATAGCCAAGCTGCGCGCGAAACTGGTCAAACAGCGGCGGCACACAAGCGGGCTGGTTGAACACATGGGGAACGCATGTGGGCAGGATAGCGGATGGATTATTAGGGTCAGCCACAATTTCACCCGGGACTTGCAAGTACGCATGGCTGGCCCCTACAAAGATATCGCCAAAGTGATAACCGGCATAAAACGTGCTGGAATTGATGCGGCCCTTCTTGCTGTCATAGTCAAGTTGCCATTCCAGATCACTATTGCTGCTGGTGCGCAAGCGTAGCCGCGAAACCACCGGAGAAAATCGCCGAGGGTCAGTAACAAAGGCAATGCCTGTGAAATCGGCAGTGGTGGTGAGCACGTTGCGCGTACCATTATTTAGGATGGCCCCGCCAAATGTGGGATCGGCAAAATACTTCATCTTGACTTCCCAGGTTACAAACTCATCCGCACCGGCTGGCGTACAGAGCGCCTTGGATAATGGGACGTGGGTTTTATCAGCGGATGGCTTGCTCAATGCCTGTTGTTTGTCGCACTCTGGGCGGTCACGCTTCAAATAGAGCCGCTGCAATAGGCCGAATTCGGTCTCATTCGTGTTGCTAAGAATGTCTCTATAGTCAAAGCGAATGATGGAGCCAAATTTTTCCACGCCGTTGGTATAGCGATAGATTATGCTCGGCTCAATGGTGTGCTTGATCTTTCTGCCTGCTATGGTGCCATCAAAGACTTTACTCAGCGTTGGCGGCCGCAGTTCAAAGCTGGTTGCTATGGTTCGCCGATTGAAAATATTATGCGTCGGATCTATGGTCGTCCCCGTCGTGATCTGCTGCTGGGAGTAAATCGTGTTGCGCAGTTCAACTTCCGGACGGAATGTCCAGCCACCAAGAAACAGCGGCAGACTAAAATCAGGATCCACGTCAAACCGTCCAACCACTCCAGGAGTAACAAATCCGGGCTGGCTGCGCCGTAAGCCCTCCGCCGCAACATCATAGGACCAGTAAACGGGTGAACCGAAAATTCTCCTGTCCACGCTGGAGGTTTCCAACCCAGGCGTATGGAGAATCGTGATCACGTCATCGTTGTTCGTGCTGCTCTGGAAGTTCTGATAGCGCGCAAGATACGTGTTGAAGGAGAACCCATCAATGTTCTTAGTAAGGAACGCCGCGGATTTGACTTCGGAATCCACGGCCTGGGAAAAGTTTTCAGTAAACGCCAGCCGGAAGACGAATGAACTCAGATAATCAATGGAAGCTACGCCCCGTACGCCATCGGCAAACGTCTTCTCTGCATTCAGCTTTACGTCCTCACCGCCCTGCTTGGTAGTCGCCGAAATAGTTTTTCCGGTCGCGTCCGTTGAAGTGGTGGTGATGCCGCGATCCAGCACGCCAAAATAATTGAGGTTCAGGAACGCCGTGTCACTGGGGCGATAGCGAAAGTTTTCCTGGAGCGTCCAGCCGCGTTTGGAGAGAAATTCTCCGCCCAGCGTGGCGTCCATGCTGCGATTGAGGGCCCAGTAAAAAGAGTCGCCAATCACAGTGCCCTTGGTGCTGGACGTCCCGAAGTTGGGGATAAGAAACCCGGTTTGCCGCCCCAACCTCTCCACCGGAGGCGAGGTGTACGGGAGATAGAAGACCGGTACGCCTTTGAGCCGGAACGTGGTGTTGTAAATGTGCGCGGAACTTCCCACTTTTAAAATGATTTTCGTGGCGTTAAATGTCCACTTGGGGCGGGGCAGCTCGCATGAAGTGACCGATCCATGATGGAGTACGTAAGTCTCCGCATCAATCTGCTCAACCATCTTCCCCGTAAAAGTGATGGGGCTGGAAGAGGTAAGAGTCACGTTCCGGCCTTTGAACCGCGAGCCGGTGCTTCCGCGGACGTTATAGAACTTTCCCGTCTGCGAGTGAATATTATAGGCACCCTCTGTGCCGCTGATGTGCATGTCGCGGCGGCCGCCATCCAGAGAAACGTGGCCCTTGGCAGTTACGTCGCCCGACTTAGCATCGTAGGTAACGGTATCGCCACGAAAGTCGTAGCCGTTGAACCGGACCTCCACATTGCGGATTAACGTGTAAACGTCCCCGGCCTTGTCGCATTCATCGGCATCAATGGTCACGGGCAGCTCTTCGCTGATCGGCAATTTTACTTTTTTGGGGCTGGTGGCCGCGGTTGCAGGCGCGCTCTTATCGGCTTGAGATTCCCCGGTCGGCTTGGTGGCTTGCTGTGTTGACGGCGGCGACGTGATGATTAAATGGCAGTTGCCAACGCGGTCCTTGGAGGCCGCAGCGCTTTGTTCCGTCTGTTCAGCAGGCACAGTGCTGGGTGCTGTTTGTTCCGTTGCAGCAGCAGGGTTTTGCATGGCCTGCTCCGCGCGCGCCTGACTTGCTACTAGGGGCGCGACGAGAAACAAGTGACAAAGCAATCCTGCTGTGATAACAAACTTGTGTAGGGAACGCATGCCGTAAGAAAAAAAGATCAGACTGGGCAAGTTTACACGGCAAGTTTTTGAAAGCAAAACATGACCAGTCCGGCTGCATCCCTGCTTCTGGCGAAATCTCCGAACCTGCTCAATGACTTGCCCCGTTTGCGGTAAGACGTCCCCCTGCGTCCACACGCGCAGGAACACGTCAGCTCTACTTGATCACGAAGTGTATGCCGGCAATGAGCCGGGGCCAACGCCTCCGGCAGATGCATCCTCTCGCGTTCCAGACCATCCATCGGCCACGGAGCTTGCCTGGCGGGAGGAAGTAGCCTCGCGCGTGCAGCAGCATCGTGCGCGCCGCCGGCGTCCAATGGATCCAAAAGCGCTGGAACTGGATTTTTCCACGGATACGCCCCATTCTTTTGGCGCTTTAGCGTCAGATAGGGCCATGCCTCCGCCGCCAGAGCGTTTTGCTGAGATCATCTTCAGGCAAGGGATGGCGGAACGGGAACTGGCCCGGCCGGAGCCAAAGATCATCCGTTTTCCCCGGACGCAGCCCGCCTATGTTCCCACTGTGGAAGAGGTTACGCTGGATGAGCTAGAGCTGGCCGAACCAGCTCCTGACTCGCCACGGATTCTTGATGTGGCGGAGCCTGAAGTTTTTGAACCTCAAGTTTTTGAACCTCAAAATTTTGCCCCCCAAGGTTATGAATCTGAAGTTTCTGGGGGCAATGTTGTGGGGTCTGATGTGCAGGAATCAGGTATGCATGAATCGGGCATGCCTGACCTGGAAATGTTTGATCACCTGCCGGTTGAGCCTTATCCAACGCGGACGGCCTCACTACGCGGCCAGCAGATGGATCTATTGCCCAGCTTTGCCGATATCCGATTGGAGCCTGAAGAGACGCGCCTTGCGAATGATCTTGAAATTATTCCCCGGCCTGCGCCGCTCATGCAGCGCTTTGTCTCCGGGCTGGTGGATGCTGGAATTGTTTTTGCCGCCACCGGAGCTTTTGTGCTGACGTTTGTTATATCGGCGGAGGAGATGCCGCAATCACGCATGACAATGGTATGCATGCTGGCTGCGGCGGGAATTTTCTGGCTGGTCTTTCAATATATTTTTCTCATCTTCAGCCATCGCACGCCGGGCATGAATATGGCAGAGCTTGAGCTGTGTACTTTTGCGGGCACGTCCACGTCCACGCTGGAACAGCGAAATCGCGCTTTGGCCAGTACCCTTTCGGCGGCCGCCATGGGGCTCGGCTTTGCCTGGGCGCTAGTGGATGAAGACCGCCTCGGCTGGCATGACAGGATTAGCGGTACGCATCTGCGAACGGCAATCAGCACTCAGCCATCAGTATTCAGCACGGAGAGTCATTCTGGCTGGAAATATTTTCTGAAATCCCGAAGCGCAGCGAGGGATCCTTATGAGTTCGATGATCTGAAGGGTTGAAGGACTTAGCCGCGAATGCACGCGAAAAAACGCGAATTGATTTTGATTCGTGTTCATTCGTATTGATTCGCGGCTAGAACTCAAGCCACTAACTGCCCTGGCGAACTCTCTTCTGCCGCTACCTCGATGGCAGGAGCGTCGGTTGAAAGCAGCGGCCAGCCTTTGCGCAATACAAATTCCAGCCATGCTCCGGCAGCCTGTGACGTAAGCACTGCGACGAGCACCAGCGTGGTATAAAACGCAGCACTGATAATGCCGGCTTCAAACGCCACGCTGGCCAGCACAATCCCAGGGCCTCCGCGAGCGTTTGTGGCGACGGCGAGATTGGTAACGTCCAGACCACGGAAGCCGGCCAGACGCGCTCCCAGCGCAACGGCAATCAATTTCAGTATGCAAGCTCCGGCCAGAAAGCCAAACAGCATGACCATGGAGAATGATTTATCAAAGATCAGCCGGTAGCCTACCAGCGCAAAGTAAACCGGAATAAAGAGCGCGAAAGAAAAGCTGGAGATGGTTTCCAGTGCGTCGCCCAGGCGCTTGCGTGAAACAGCAAAGCCAGCTAGAAACGCGGCAAAGACCAGATTCACATTCAGCAATCCGGCCACAGCAACATAGGAAAACACAATCAGCAAAGTAAAAGTCACTGGAGAATTGTTGGCCAGCATGTTGAAGCGGGATTTGGAAATCCGCTTCATGGCTCGCGGCGCCAGCGTGAGGCCAAGAGCGAAATAGACCAGCGTGATCGCGACGTGAATCGCGATAGCTTGCTTTGGCGTTCCCGCGGAATTGGCCAGAGCCGTGGCTATGGCCAGCACAGCCCATAAGCCGATGTCTTCCAATACGGCCACGCCCAGCACCAGCCGGGCAAAACGCGTATGCAGAATCTTGAGATCGAAAAAGATTCGAGAGATGACTGGAATGGAAGTTACGGCAACGGCGATTCCCATGACCAGCACAAGAGAGGTACGGTTCTGTTTTTCACCCATGAACCAGGCTAGTGGAATGAAAGACGCAAGGCCCAGCATGATGAAGAAGGGCAGCACCGTGCCAACGGAGGCCAGCCATGCAATCTGTTTGCGCTCATGCTTCTGGAAGAGCGCTTTGGTCTCCGCGCCGGAGAGGAACATCAGCATCAGCAAACCCAGTTGATAGAGCAGTTCAAGAGCAGCTTTCTTGGGAGCGGTTGCGTCATTCAGCTGCAGCACATTCGTATAGATAGCAAGCCTGCCCAGCACAAATGGTCCCAGCAAAATCCCGGCCAGAATTTCACCAATCACGCGCGGCTGGCGCAGGCGGGCAAACAAATAGCCCAGCAGATGCGCCGCGGTGAGAAGAATGGCGAGAAATAGAATGAGCGGTCCTACGGCTGTAGCGGGCATGGCTTTACTTCACTTCCTGGTTTTGATTTCGGCAGCCTGAGTCACGGATAAATTCAGGCGAGAATATTGCCCTTATTGAGATGAAAGGCGAGCAGCGGGCGTTGCTAGCAGGGTAGCTGGAACGCGCGAATTTGTTACCATCAAGATATGGCCGGAAACGATCAAGTACGCGTCCGCTTCGCTCCATCTCCGACCGGACAGCTGCATATTGGGAATGTCCGCACAGCGCTATTTAACTGGCTTTTTGCCCGCCAAAAAGGCGGAATCTTCATTCTGCGCATTGAAGACACCGATGTGGAGCGCAGTGAAGCGCGCTATGAAACCCAGCTCATGGAAGACCTGAAATGGCTGGGCATTGACTGGGACGAGGGCCCGGACGTGGGCGGCCCGTACCCACCGTATCGGCAATCAGACAAAATGGACGTTTACCGCGAGTATGCGGAGCGGCTTATACGCGAGCAAAAAGCATATTACTGCTTTTGCACGGCGGAAGAGTTGGAGCGCGATCGCGCGCAAGCTATGGCGGAGCAGCGCCAGCCCAACTATTCCGGCAAATGCAGAAACATTGATCCGGCTGAGGCAGAGCGGAGGCGTGCGGCAGGTGAGCCAGCAGCGGTCCGATTGAAAATTCCTGAGCGCCCAATCCGCTTCCATGACATTGTGCGCGGTGACGTGGAGTTTTCCAATGAAGTGGTGGGCGATCCCATTATTGTCCGCTCCACCGGCATGCCGATTTACAACTACGTGGTAGTAATTGACGACGCTGACATGAAAATCACGCATGTAGTCCGCGGCGATGACCATATTTCAAACACGCCGAAACAGGTAGCGGTCTATGAAGCGCTGGGCTTGCCGGTGCCGGAGTTTGCGCATCTTTCAACCATTCTGGGGCCAGACCGCGAGCGGCTTTCCAAGCGTCACGGCGCTACATCCGTGGCGAACTTCCGTGAGATGGGGATCCTGCCCGAAGCGCTGATGAACTATCTGGCGCTGCTGGGATGGGCGCCGAGCGGCGGTGATCGCGAGCTGTTCCCTAAAGATGAGTTGATCAAAGAGTTTTCACTGGAGCGCGTTACGCCATCGCCAGCGGTCTTTGATACGGAAAAGCTGCACTGGCTGAACCGGCAATACATCAAGCAAAGCGCTCCGGAGCGTATACGCCAGATGGGAACGGAGTTTCTGCAGCGCGCAGGCTTGCTACCATTGAGCGTGAATAGCAGTGTGGGTGGCTGGCTCAACAGCATGATTGATCTGCTTGCGCCTTACGTTGATCAGTTGGACCAGCTACCAGAAAAGGCAAAGATTATTTTTAACAATAATCCTGTGGCGGCGATGGCGTTGCCGGAAAACGCGGAAGCATTCGCCAACGACAAAGCGAAGGCGGTGGTGCAGGCTTTTGCCAAACGCGCGGAGAATGAATCGCCCCTGACGCCGGAGCGCTTCAAGGCCATTATGGATGAAGTAAAAGCCGAGACCGGAGCGAAGGGGAAAGACTTGTTTCATCCAGTGCGGATCATGTTGATTGGTTCGCATTCAGGTCCGGACTTCAACAAGTTGATCCCGCTGCTGGAAGACGGAAGTCAATTGGAGCTGCCGGTACACGTGAAGAATGTG
>DASXLK010000112.1:0-12927 GCA_036496365.1 Candidatus Angelobacter sp.
GGCGGATGGTTCGGCGGAAAACTGGTCCACCATTTTGGCGAGGTCACTCATCAACCAGATCGCATTTGGTGGGTAATAACGGGCGTGGGCGTGCTGACCGCTCTGCTTCTGTGGATTTATGATCGTACGCTGACGCCCAAAGCCGCGGCAGCGAACGCTTGAGCTTAGAACAGCGATAACAACTGGAATCGTCACAGTAATTACAGGCACTTCAAACGCTTTGTCACAATAGGGGTCCCTCGCTCGACTCGGGACGGGACAAAAATGTGATTAAATAGAAGAACCGTTTATGGATCTTAAAGCTATTCAGTCAGCCCTGCATGAGCGCAACATCGATGCGTGGCTCTTTTATGACCACCATCACCGCGATCCCATTGCCTATAAGGTTCTGGGATTGCCCGAGCACCTGATGGTCACCCGCCGCTGGTTTTACATGATTCCGCGCGAAGGCGAGCCCATCAAGCTGGTTCACCGCATTGAAGCTGGCCATCTGGATTCCGTGCCGGGCACCAAGCGCGAATACTCTTCCTGGCGCGAGCTCTGGGACAATCTGCAAGCCATGCTGGTGCGCCTGCGCACTGTGGCCATGCAGTATTCGCCCAATAACCTGATTCCCTATATCGGCCTGGTGGATGCAGGGACGGTGGAGCTGATCCGCAGCTTTGGCAAAGAGATCGTCAGCTCCGGCGACCTGGTAGCGCGCTTTGAAGCCGCGTGGAGTGAAGAACAAATCGCCAGTCACTTTGCCGCGCGCGACTCCATTGACGCCATTATTCCTGAAGCATTTAAAGAGATTGGCCGGCGCGTCCGCAACGGCGGCACCACTGAGTATGAAATCCAGCAGTGGTTTGCAGAGGCTTTTCAGCGGGAAAATATCATCACAGAAGATCTGCCGATCGTCGCGGTAAACGGAAACAGCGGCAATCCTCATTACAGCCCCGCTACGCAGGGTTCAGCGCAAATCAAGCAAGGCGATCATGTTCTCCTAGACGTCTGGGGAAAGAAAAATACGCCCAACGCCGTCTATTACGACATTACCTGGACCGGCGCGATTGGCACACCCTCAGAAAAGCAAGTTGAGATTTTCAATATTGTCTCTGGCGCGCGCGACGCCGGCGTGAAGAAAGTGCTGGAAGCGTTCGCTGGTAAACGGCGTATTTCCGGCTGGGAAGTTGACCAGGCCACGCGTGAGCACATCACGAATGCGGGTTATGCGCAATATTTCACGCATCGCACAGGCCACTCCATTGGCGTAAACGTGCATGGCAATGGCGCCAACATGGACAACCTTGAGACCAAGGACGACCGCGAAATTATCCCCAATACCTGCTTTTCTATTGAGCCGGGAATTTATCTGCCGGAGTTCGGCGTGCGCAGTGAGGTAAATGTGCTTACGCGGAACGGCGCGGCGGAAGTAACAGGTAAAATACAGAACGAACTGGTCCTTATTTAATGGCAAAAACAGAAACAACTACACCGGACGCGCAACCCACAACCGCGGCTGTTCCACTCACGCCGATAGCTGCACTGGCCCCAGCCATCGGCTGGCTGATTCCCGGGGCCGGACACATTATCCAGAAGCGCTGGATACGCGGCCTGCTGCTGATGGCTGCCATAGTCAGCATGTTTGCCTTTGGCGTGGCGCTACAGGGAAAAATTTATAAACCCAATACCGGCGATCTACTGGACATTCTGGGATTTGTCGGCGACCTGGGCACAGGCGTTGTCTATTTTCTGGCGCGAATCTTTGAATGGGGCGGCACGTCCATTACCGCGGCCAATGCCGACTATGGGACAAAATTTATTGTAGTGGCAGGCCTTTTGAACATCATGGCTGCCGTGGACGCTCATCACATTGCGATTGGGAAGAAACCATGATCCTGGCCCTTCAGCTCTCTCACTTCAGCGCAGCAGCGCTGTTTGCCTTCTTTTTTTCCGTTGTCTTCGGCATTACGCAACGCAGCACCACCAATGAAATGATTCGCTTTGGCGCTTATTGCTTTGCCATGGCCATGGGAGGCCTGTTTGTAGCGGGCTGGGCCATGTGGCTTCTGCACCACTAAAACAAATCTAGCCGCGAATTGCGCGAATAAACACGAATCAGATCCAGTCGGAAAACATGTATTAGCACGTCCTATTTCTATTTAAATTCGTGTTGTTCGTGTTGATTCGCGGCTTACTTCTTTCTCCAATTCATTTAGGGTTTGAAGCGCCCTTGGCTTCTCCGCCAAAAATGATTTTGGTTTTCACGCCAAAGCGCTTGTAATTCGTATATTTCACAATCTCTCTTACCTGAACGTCCTCGTTCTTGAAGTGCAGTGTGTCGTCAGCCCGTGTATATGTAGGGAACCAGTATTGTCCGTCGACCTGCTCGCGATACGTCACAAATTTAGGCGTTAGATTTTCATTGTCTTTTTTGTGAATGTCCGGCACATTCTTGCCGCAGGTTTTTACGATTTGAAAATCATGGTTATCAACCCAGATGCGTCCCTGGAAGTAGCGCTGGCCGCCGTCTTTGTCCACTTTTTTGGGCGCGATATCAAAGACGTATGTGTCCAGTTCGTCCACGTGTTGCTGCCCGGCATAAAGAATGTTGTATTGGCCCAGGTCCTGCGTAGTGAGCACAAAGGGCAGGCGATTGCGAAAATCGTCAAAGTCTTCCTTGGTCATCATGATCCGCGTCAGCGTGTTTTGCGGAGCATAGGTCACTTGTTCAATGCGGCGTCCTTGATCGTCATAGAGAACATCAGTGGTTTCCCTGAACTCGCCATCCACGCTGCCGCCCTCAAGCGTCTGCACAATGATTTCCTGCGTGTATGTGTAGTGATTGCGCGCATCCTTGAAAATACTTTCCTGGCTGGCAAACTTCTGAATAATTTCCGGGGGAGTAATGCTCTTTGGCTCGGCCGTATTCAGTGGGCCATTGCCGGCATCGCAAGTGGTTTGTGTTTGGGCCGCCAGCGCGAATGGAAGCAGCAAGGTGAAAACCGTGACACACACTCTGAACGTGAGTCTG
This sequence comes from Candidatus Angelobacter sp., assembly GCA_036496365.1. Taxonomy (GTDB): domain Bacteria; phylum Acidobacteriota; class Terriglobia; order Terriglobales; family Acidobacteriaceae; genus Angelobacter. The sequence continues at coordinate 3,017 of DASXLK010000112.1, forward strand.
GGACAAGTCATATGGGCTTCCTTTTTGGATTCTTTGCACTTAGATGCCAAGAAACCTCTTTCAGCAGCCTGAGGCCTTGGGGCCTTAGCTTTTTGGAACCAAGATCGTCAAAGATAAAGGCCATCCGCTGCGGGATGGCCTTTTGGTGTTACAGATCGCGCCTGTCTTACAACTTCACTTTTATGGTTTCTTGCTCGGATTCTTCGGGTCTTTAGGATCATCGTCCTTGGCTTCGCCCTTGAAGATGATCTTGGTCTTCGATCCAAAGCGTTTGTAGTTGGTCAGCTTTATAACTTCGCGCACGTGAACGTCCTGATTTGAAAAATGCAGGGTGTCATCGGCCTTGATGTATGTTGGAAACCAGTACTGGCCGTCAATCTGTTCGCGATAGGTAACAAATTTGGGCGAAAGATTTTCCTGCACATTTTTCTTCTTCTTGCCCGCAATAATATCCGGCACAGTCTTGCCGCAGCTCTTCACGATTTGCAAATCATGCGTGTCGATCCAGATTCGCCCCTGGAAATAACGTTCGCCTTTTTCAATCGTCTTAGGCGCCATATCAAAAACATAAGTATCAATCTCGTCCACATGCTGCTGGCCAACATACAGCAGGTTGTAATGCGGAAGATCGGCGGTGGTCATGATAAAAGCCATTTTGTAGCGAAAATCTTCGAAGTCTTCGCGACTCAGGATCAATTGACGCAATGTATTTTGCGGCGCAAAAGTGACGTTCTCCAGGCGTCCGCCTTTATCGTCATAAGTGATGTCCTGCACCAGGCGGTATTCACCCGTAACGGTGCTGCCATCCAACTCCTGCACCAGAATGTCCTGCGTGTATGTGTAATTGTTGCGCGCCTGGCGGAAAATATCTTCGCGGGCGGCAAGTTTCTGCCCAATCTCCTGCGGAGTCAGGCCCTGGGGTTGGGCGGTATTCAAGGGGCCAGCGCCTTCATCACAATTGGTATCGGCCAGCAGGGCCGCAGGAAGCAAAAGAAAAACAGAAAAAATAATGGCACGTAAACCAGTATTGAAAAAAGTCATTAGATTCCTCAATGCAACACTAAGTAAGTAAGAGCACCGTGGAACTAACCCACTGCATACTGGCTTGAAATCCTAAAAGGCTTTAAACTGGCGTGCTTCCCTCAGGAGACCAAATGCGCCGTTCCACGCTCTCACTTATCTCGTTCTTTATCATTTTACTCACGGGAGCAGCTTTTGTTCAGCTTTCCGCACAGCCCGCGGCCAAAAAGCCTTTTACCTTTGAAGACATGATGTCGCTCAAGCGGATCGGCGGCCCCTCCGTCTCTCCCAACGGAAAATGGGTACTGTTCAGCGCCACAGAAGTTGACCTGGCAGCCAATAAGCGGACATCGCATTTATGGGTAGTTCCGATTGCAGGCGGCAATGCCCGCCAAATGCCTTCAACCCCCGCCGGCGAAAGCGGTGGACGGTGGTCGCCCGATGGGAAAAGCTATCTCTACATCAGCTCTGAGGAAGGCGGCTCTCAGGTTTGGATTGGCGGGTTCGATCCCGACTCAGGAATGCTGGGCGACCTTCCCCGTAAGATCACAAATATCTCCACGGAGGCTGATGGAGCCATCTGGTCGCCAGACGGAAAAAATATTGTCTTTGTTTCAGAAGTCTATCCCGGATGCGCCGACGATGCATGCAACAAGTTCAGCGATGAGACGCACACCAAATCTAAAGTAAAAGCCATGGTTTTTGAGCACCTGCTCTTCCGCCACTGGAACCACTACAACAGTGACAAGCGAAGCCATCTGTTTGTTGTTCCCGCAGCGGGCGGAGTAGCAAGAGACCTGACGCCGGGCAATCATGACGTTCCGCCTTTCAGCCTGGGCGGCCAGGATGCTTACGCCATTTCTCCGGATGGACAAGAGCTTGCTTTTACCAGCAACTGGGACGAAGTGGGCGCGATCAGCACAAACAATGACATTTTTGTTGTTCCGATGACCGGCGGCGAACTAAAGAAGATCAGCACCAGCCCCGGCGGTGATTCCACCCCGGTTTATTCTCCTGACGGCAAGTGGCTGGCATGGCGCATGCAAAAACGGGCAGGCTATGAAAGTGATCGCTTTAGACTAGTTGTGTATGACCGCAAATCGGGTGAGATCAATAACCTGACCGAAAGCTTTGACCAGTGGGTGGAATCATTCACGTGGTCACCAGACTCAAAAACAATTTATTTCACCTCGGAGTTTCAGGGCGGATCGCCAATCTATGAGCTGAACGTCCAGCAAGCCATGGCAGCGGCAGGCGGTATTGCAGCGCGTCAGGCCATTCATGAGATTGCTGGCGGCGTAAACGATGAAGTAAATATTTCATCCGACGGCAAAACGCTGGTCTTCTCTCGTCTCTCGGCCCAGGCGCCCAGCGAGATCTACAAGGTTGCACTGGATGCACCGAGGCCAACAATTGCCGGAGCAAAGCTCGGCAAAGATGGAAATATAGCCAATCGCCATGTGATGCAGGGAGATTTTAACGCCGAGAAACTGAGTCACCTGAATGATGCTGTGCTGGCCAATATCGCCATGCAGCCGACAGAATCATTCTGGTTCGCCGGCGCGGGTGGAACCAAAGTCCAGGGCTTTATGGTGAAGCCGCCTAATTTCAGCTCAGCCACAAAATATCCGGTAAAATTTCTGATCCACGGCGGCCCGCAGGGCCAGTGGGGCGACGAATGGTCATATCGCTGGAATGCCGAATTGATGGCTGCCGATGGCTACGTGGTCATAATGGTCAATCCGCGTGGCAGCACTGGCTACGGGCAGGAATTTGTTGACGGCGTAAATAAAGACTGGGGCGGCAAGCCGTATATCGACTTGATGAACGGACTGGACTACGCGGAGAAAACCTATCCGTTTATCGACAAAGACCGCGAGTGCGCGCTGGGAGCGAGCTATGGCGGCTACATGATTGACTGGATTCTGGGCCACACCAACCGCTTCAAGTGCCTGGTCTCTCATGACGGTATGTTCAATACCGAATCTGCTTATGGAAGCACCGAAGAGCTGTGGTTCCCCGAGTGGGAGTTCGGAGGAACGGTATGGGCCAATCGCGAGGGCTATCGCAAATGGTCGCCACATCTTTTTGCCTCGCAGTTTAAGACGCCGACTTTGGTGGTCCATAGCCAGCTCGACTATCGGCTTGATGTCTCTGAAGGCTTTCAGCTTTTTACCACGCTGCAGCGGTTGAAGATTCCATCCAAGATGCTCTACTTCCCCGACGAAGGCCACTGGGTGCTGAAACCGCAAAACAGCCAGCTCTGGTATAAGACCGTGGGTGAGTGGGTGGATAGTTATCTGAAGAAATAATTTTTCTGCAATCCCGAATCCCGCGCAGCGGGTGAGGGAGCCCTATAGCTACGATAGACCAAAAGACTTTCGTAACAATAGGGATCCCTCACTGCGTTCGGGATTTTAAAAAGACCAGATGCTACAATCCAAACCGTGTTAAGACGCGCCCTTACAATCATATTTTTGCTGGCCGCTGCTGTGGCCCAGCAGGCACAGCAGCCTTCGCCATCTCCGTCGCCCGCGCAGGCTGACGGCAAGCCACAAGTCAAAGTGAATTACCTGAACGTGTGCACGCCGGGCACGGATGAGCAGGCAATCCTTAAGGGCGCGCTGGCGGCCATCCAGGCCAAGCCGGCTTTTAGCGCTGACTTTGAGGTTTCCCGTGGACGAACATCTCTGAAAGACGCGCCGGACGCAAAATATGTCCGCCTGCGCCGCGATTTTGCGCCCGAATCTGCGCTGATTACGGCCCAGTACTCCATGAGCGTTGACGATACACACACCGTCGAGATACTGGTCCTGCATGCGCGTGACCCTAAAGAATTTCTTGAAGTGATTCTGGAAAGCCGTGTGACAGCGGGAGCGGCAGCGCCGCTGGCAACCTTGCAGCTGGACACCCCGGCTTCACGCATCAGAGTGGAGCGGCTGAACAAAAGCTCCGCTGTATTGACGCGATGCCAGGACGTTGACCAGAGCGCCTATGAGCCGATGTTTCACCAGGCATCAGGCATCATGGCGCAGTACCGCTCAGCGCTGGAGCTGCGGACAGCGTTCCGCTCAGACATTGCCTGGCTGAATTCAGCCCCCAAGGCCAGCGGCGCAGCGAAGAAAAAGCCGCCTACAAAGCACTGAAACTAAATTGAAGGTCATGAATCTAATGGAAGCCATGGAAAATTCCGTTCGCGATACAGTAATACTGGGGACCGGCTGCTCGGGCCTGACTGCTGCCATCTATGCTGGCCGAGCCAACCTGAAGCCGCTGGTGATTGAAGGCCATGAGCCCGGCGGCCAGCTTTCACTTACCACGCTGGTGGAAAACTTTCCCGGCTTCCCCGAGGGCATCCAGGGACCAGAATTAATCGACAACATGCGCAAACAGGCCACACGGTTTGGCGCAGAGTTCATGCGCGGGCATCTGGTAAAAGCCGACTTGAACGAGCGGCCCTTCAAGCTGGATTTTGGCGCAGGCAAAACGGTGGCCACGCGTACGCTGATTATCGCCAGCGGCGCTTCGGCGCGATGGCTGGGCCTGCCGAACGAGCATGCGCTCATCGGCCATGGTGTCTCCTCCTGCGCCACCTGTGATGGCTTCTTCTTCAAAGGTAAGCCGATTACGGTGATTGGCGGCGGCGACTCGGCGATGGAAGAAGCTCTCTTTCTCAGCCGCTTTGCCACCAAGGTGACACTGATTCATCGTCGCGACCACTTCCGCGCGTCAAAGATCATGCTGGATCGCGCCCGCAAACACGAGAAAATTGAATTCCTCACGGACACAGCGGTGGACGACGTTTATGACGTGAGCCAGAAAGAAGTGACGGCCCTGAAGCTGCGTAACGTAAAAACCGGCAAGGTCTGGGATTTCCCGACCAGCGCTATGTTTCTGGGCATCGGCCATGAGCCTAATGCCAAGATGTTTACTGGCCAACTCGATATGGATCAGGACGGCTACCTGAAGACGCACGATTTTGTCATGACCCGCGTGCCCGGCGTTTTTGCCTGCGGTGACGTACAGGACCGGCGCTATCGCCAGGCGATTACTGCTTCAGGATCGGGATGTGCCGCAGCGATTGAGGCGGAGAAGTTTCTGGAAGAGCACGGAAGATAAAGCCTTTTCACCGCGGAGCGCCGAGACGCGGAGTAAACTAGCGGAGTAAACTAAATGAACACTTTCAACGTCCTGCTTAAATGCCTGCCGTTTTTTGGGTTCATTGGGCTTGGCCTTTATTTTTTGCTTACTGCATTAGTTCCAGCATGGCGCGATAAGGACTGGACCCACTGGAAGATTTACGGTACCGATAATCCGCGCACAGAAAGCTCATGGCTAGTACAACTGGGTTTCGCCAAGCCGACTAAACCAATTGCTGAAGACTTCAGCGAAAAAACAGGCGCAGCATGGCTCTATACAGGTGGTGTCCTGCTATTGGCAATCGGGCTCAGCGGCATCATATATATCGTTTATCAAAATATTAGCCACTAATCTTCCCTCTCATTCGCTCATCCCGCCGAGATGTGTTACAAAAATATGTTTGCTTCTAAACTAAATTCCCGACCTATAGGAGCCTTGTGTTAAGGGCTGCATTCATTTCTCTTTCTGAAAGCAAGTCTCTGCGCCGCATGGCGGAGCAGACATGGATTGGCCAACGGTTGAGCCGCCGCTTTGTGGCCGGAACCACCATTGAAGATGCTCTCACAGCCACGCAGGCCACCAACCAGCTGGGCCTGAGCGTGAGCGTGGACAATCTGGGCGAGAACGTGACTAACGCGGAAGAAGCCCGCCACAGCGCGCAGCTCTATCATCAAATGCTGGACCAAATGCAGGCGCAAAGCCTGAATGCCAACGTGAGCCTTAAGCTTACGCACATGGGGTTGGACGTGGATGAGAGCATGGCGTATGAAATTGCGTCCAGCGTGGTGCAGCATGCGGCCAGAATCAACAATTTTGTCCGCATTGATATGGAAGGCTCACCCTACACTCAGCGGACGCTCGACTTTGTCCACCGCCTGCACAGCCAACCGGAAAATGCCGGACACGTGGGCGCGGTGATTCAGGCCTATCTATTCCGCAGCGAAAAAGATGTGGAAGCGCTGCTGGCAGAGCGGATCCGTATACGGCTGTGCAAGGGCGCGTATAAGGAGTCGCCGGAGATATCGTTCGAGAAGAAAGAAGATACAGACGCAAACTACGTGAAGCTCATGAAGCTGCTGCTGAAGAGCGGCGCCTATCACGGCATCGCAACGCACGATGAAAACATGATCCGCGCAACGATTGAGTTTGCGCAGAAAGAAAAAATTGCGCCTGCGGCATTTGAGTTCCAGATGCTTTATGGTGTCCGGCGCGATCTGCAACAGAAGCTGGTGAAAGATGGCTGGCGCTGTCGCGTGTATATTCCTTTTGGAACGGAATGGTATCCGTACTTGATGCGGAGGTTGGCAGAGCGTCCGGCGAATGCGATTTTCATTTTGAAGAATTTGTTCCGGTAGGATTTTTGCGGAAAACTTAGCCGCGAATTTACGCGAAAGAACGCGAATCATTTCCAAACCTAGCCACTTATTTTTTCTTCAGCTCTTTTAACGAATATTTCGTTCCACGCCAGGTAACGGCTCCGTCTCGCAGTGCGATGAAGGCTGACTGCAAAGTCGCGTAAGCAAAGACAATGGCCGCAATCGGGCAGGTGAGAAAGAGCAGCGGAGAGCTGGCCATGTAGCGTCCAGCGTAGGTATAAGCGATTGCGATCAATGCAATGGCAAGAGCAAACGGCGCACGCGCCCAACCTACGGCAAGCAGAAGGCCGACAAATGGACCGACACAAAGGAAGCTGGTTGTGGCGCACACCGCCAGCACCAATACGATGCGGAATTGCAGAAAAGCAAAGAGGTTCTTTTCCAGATTGGCGACCACGCCTGCGGCACCCACGGCCCAGCGCAAAGTGACCAGTCCGGGACCAAAGACAACATCCTGCCGCAAGCCGGATTTCTTGATGGTCTCTCCAAGTTTGATATCGTCCACCACTTCCAGGCGCAGCTTTTCATAGGTGCCGATAGCTTCATAGGCGGTGCGGCGCACCAGATTGAAAGCGCCCACTCCCATGTGATCGCGTGCATTGGGGTCGCGTACCTTCCAGGGACGCATGGCAAAGCTGGACATGACCTGCGGAAAGGAAATCATCATGCGCTCACCCAGACTCTTCATGTGAGCGGTGGGAAAAAGAACAAGATGGTCAGCGCCAGTCTGAAGAGCGTAATGCATGGCTCGCCTCAGAGAGTCGGGGGCAAAGACACAATCAGCATCGGTAAACAAGAGCCAGTCGGGCTTAAACTGCGGCTTAAATAGCACTCCAGCTTGTTCCGCGCCAAGCCACATGGCATGGACTTTGCCCAGCCATCCCGCGGGCAGGTCACGCACATGGACAACGCGGAGCTTGTTTTGCGCTGCAGGCTCGGCGGCAAGGCGCTCCATGATTTCTCCGGTGCTGTCCGTGGACCGGTCATTTACGGCGACAACTTGGTACTGCGGATAGTCCAATTGCAGAAGTGAGCGCAGCGCCTCTTCAATCTCAGCTTCTTCATTGCGCGCGGGAACAACAATGGCAAGCGACGGCAACACTGCTTCTTTTGGCGGCTCCCATGCGGACTGAGTGAGATCGGCGACTTCATGGAAATGCATGACCAGTTGCAAGACGGGGAACAGCCAGATTGCGGCCAGCAGCAAGCCCATTGCCCAGTAAAACCAGATCATGTTTCGCGGGCCTGAAACCGCGGGGCAAACTTTGCGCCGTAAAGCAAAATAATGCCGGAGATCCCGGCAGCAATGAAGGCCACCCAGAAAGCAATTTGCAGAGAGCCGGTTTTATCAGAGATTTTTCCGATAAGCGCGGGAGAAAACGCGTCACCCAGCAGGTGGATCACAAATACGTTTACGGCCAGCGCAGTGGAGCGTATGCCGGCGCTCACAGAATTGACCAGGGCGGCGTTGGTGGGGCCGGTGCCAACCAGGATAAAAAATACAGCGGCAAAAATGGCGGGAAACATAAACTTTCCGCCTACATAAATGGCAGCCACCATGAACGGAACGGCGATCAACATGGCTACGCCGGAAAAAGTGTAATACGCGCCGAAGTAGCGTTTGAGCAGCCGGTCGCCAATCCATCCGCCCAGCAGCGTGGCAAAAATGCCGTTGATGATGGTGACCACGGCGAAGTCGATGTTTGCTGCTCTGAGATCCATGCTGCGTATGCGCACCAGAAACGTGGGAATCCAAACCTGCATGCCGCCGACAGCAAAGGTATACAGCGCCATGCCGAGAGTGGCAGTAATGAAAGCGCCGTTGCGGGAGAGCCCAACGAGCATAGTACGCAGATCTGCAGGGGCGGACTCCTCGTGCTGGCCGCGTGGAGGCTCGGGCAACATCCAGAGCAAAAACGCGAGAAGGAAGCCGGGGATTCCAGCGGCCATAAATGGAGCGCGCCAGCCGAATTGGTGGGACACAAAGCCGCCGATAAAATATCCTGCGGCACTGCCCACGGGCAAGCCCAGAAAGAATATGGAAAGCATGCGGCCGCGCTTGAGCGGCGGAAATGAATCGGCAATCAGCGTGGGGGCAATGGTCGCGTAGCTGGCCTCTCCTATTCCGACGATGGCATGGCGGAAGAGCAGTTGATTGTAGTCATGCACGAACCAGGTCATGAAGGTAAAACCGCTCCAGACCAGGATGCCAAAGACCACGATATTTTTGCGGGGAAAGCGGTCGCCCATCCAGCCAACCAGCGGAGCGGCAAACATATAAGTAAAGAAAAATGCGCTGGTGAGAATGCCGATTTGCCCGTCCGTTACCAGAAATTCTTTTTTCACATCAGACTGCACGGCAAAAAGCACATTGCGGTCAATGTAATTCAGGATATTCAGTCCGGTAAGCACCGCCAGCAGAAGGCGGGGATAGAGTTTGGGCGGCATGGATGGAGGGATTATACCGAGGCTTACTTCTTTGGGCGTGGCCAGCGCGCTTCCACGGTGGTCCCAATGCCGCCACGGGGACGGAATACACCCCTGACCACAGCCCATTTGGGCTTGGTGGCGCGCACCACGTCATCCAAAACGCGGTTCACAATGTTTTCCTGAAAGATGCCAAGATTGCGATAATGGAGCAAATATTCCTTGAGCGACTTCAGCTCCAGGCAAAGTTTGCCGGGCATGTAATGGATTTCCAGCTCACCAAAGTCCGGCAGGCTGGTTTTTGGGCATACAGATGTAAACTCTGGCACGTCAATGACGATTTCATAAGCTGGAAACTGGTTGGGCCAGGTATCGATTTCAGGAAAGTCATGGTCCAGCCCGGATTTTGCGTGGTCGTCGGTGTAGCCTGTACGATGTGACATCGGCTCTATTGTAACAATCGTTTTTCAAGGTGTAACCGCGCTGGGGCGGGAGACTCATCTAAATAGGATTACCAACAGATAAATTTTGGATAAATTTAAGAAATCTGGGGTAGTCTGCCAACGGATTTCTATGTGATGCGGCAAGTTCTATATACTTAAGGGTTTGAGTCTGAATCTCTATTCTGGCCATGGCAAAACGGAACACAAATAACGGCGGTGGACGCAAACAGATGCTCCTGGTGTTGGTGCTTGTGGTGGCTGCAGTGCTGCTTTTCACGGGAATCAATCGCCACCGCGCCAGCACGTCAGTGCGGGCGGAAAAGGTTGTGCGTCAGGAGATTGCCAGCGTGATCTCCACGAATGGAAAAATTGAGCCAGTCAACAGTTTTGAAGCACATGCTCCTGCGCCGGCCACGGTGAACAAAGTTCTGGTGATGGAAGGCGACCATGTGAAAGCTGGTCAGCCTTTGGTGCAGCTGGATGACGCTGAGGCACGGGCCCAGGC
>DASXLK010000113.1:0-26467 GCA_036496365.1 Candidatus Angelobacter sp.
CAGTCGCTGAATCTTTATAACTTTGTGGGAGGAAATCCAGCAAGCAAAGCTGATCCGGATGGACACGATTGGCCAAGTTGGCAGGACGTTGGGAACTTTGTCGCCGGAGCGACAAATGCCATTGGCAGTGATAATTTGGCTGGAACTGGACGAATGGAAGGGAACAGCCTATCTTATACGGCGGGACAAGCTTTTGGCGACGGCGTAGCCATCATCCAAGGCAACGTCGAAGTCGATCTTGGCATTGTAGGTTTGGGAGTTGGCACTTCATTGATCCCGACTGGAGCTGGTACGGCTCCTGGACTTGCTATTGATGCTGGTTCCGCAGTCGTAGCCTCACACGGAGCTATCACTGGTGGCACAGCCGCTCTAGGTTTAGGTAAAGCACTTGTTAGTGCCTTTTCAAGCAAAAATGCTAGTAAAGGCCCCAAGGCTAAAGACGCACCTGGCGTGACTTCAAACGGGCAGGCAACAGATGAGCATGGTAATAAATTAGGACCGAGCGGTGACGAACAAGTGAATACGACAACAAGTAACACACGTGAAACGGCGGGCAATAAAGCACTAAACGAAGGTACAGGAAAGGTCGAACATCGAAACCCTAAGGTAGGAAAGCGTCATTTCCACCCTAGAGGCGCAGACGGGAAAAAGAAGCCATCGAGCACTCACCATGAATTCTGAAGAAGTTTGGATCGGATTGGTCGAGGTCAGGCCGTTAGAAGGTGCCCATGTTCTCGGAAGTGCAAAGGGCGCATTCGTGAACATCATCACTTGGGCGACAAGTCCCGACGAATATAGAAGTAAGGCTAAACTTGTTCTTAAAAAATTACGGGTTTATATAGTAGACATAGTGCGACCAGAGCCTGTCGCCAAAAGAAGAAAAAGAGAGGGTGACTTCGAGGAGCAAATTGAAGATATCATCCAAAGAGTTGAGGATAATCCCAAGGCAATAATTTACGGAACTTTTCACCTTTATGAGAAGGACACCTAAGGGTTCATTTAACACGACATTGGAAACCCGGGGAAACCCGGGGGGGAAACCCGGGGACAGACGGGACGTTTTCTGTTATTTTGAGTAGCCATGGCTCGTTTAGCGCGTGTAGTGGCTGTTGATGTTCCGCATCATGTCACGCAGCGTGGTAACGCTCGCCAATCCATCCTCACCTCCGACGGTGACCGGATGGTTTACCTGGAGCTGCTCCGCAATGCCGTCCAATTCAATTCCGTGAGCTTGCTGGGGTATTGCCTGATGTCAAACCACGTCCATAGGGTGATGGTCCCTCATCAAGCCGATTCATTGGCCAATGCTTTGAAACAAACGCATGGAAGATACGCTACTTATTGGAATGCATCGCAGGGAAAAAGCGGACATGTATGGCAAGGCCGCTTTTACTCCTGTCCGCTTGATCAGTAGCATCTGTGGGAAGCATTGCGTTACACGGAACTGAACCCGGTTCGCGCAGGAATGGTGGCGGCGCCAGAGGCATGGGCGTGGTCCAGTGCCGCAGCGCATTGTGGTACCGGAGAACCTGACGTTTGTTTGAATATGGAAGAGTGGAATCGCTATTGGTCGGTGGAGAGTTGGCGGAAGTTTTTAAACGCCGGTGAAACGGACACCCAGTTCGCCGATATCCGGCAGTGCACGCACACCGGGAGGCCGTTAGGGTCAGTCGAGTTCATCGAGGCCCTGGAGCAGAAAACCTCTCGTCAACTGGCGCCGCGGAAAGGTGGGCGTCCAACGAAGACGTTCGCCGACAAACGACAGGGCTCAATACTCTTTGATTCCTAATGTTCTACAAAGTTAGGAAACGTCCCGTCTGTCCCCGTATTTGGAGGTTCCGACGGTTGGCGAACTCGGAGGGGATTGCCAACGGAAAATTATCCGAACGGCTACTGGAGACTAGAAAAGCCAATGGCCGATGGTGGCTGGCAAGGGATAGATCCTTCCACGATGAAGCCGGGAACCATGCCGCAAACCCATGTGGAGTTCCCGCCACCAAAACCACCTACGCTCTAAGAGGATGAATATGTTTGGACTACCTAGCAATTTCGACCCGAGTTTTCTGTGCGGGAGGACTTTGGACTTAGTCTGCTTCACCGCACATCAAGTCAATTTGCACTTCTCTGATGGCTGTCTAATCAGCGTGGAAGGCGATATGTCTCTGGATGATGGCGAAAACCTGCGATTGCCAGATATTTTATCGTTGGCATATCTACTAATCGATCAGGAGATCGATGGCGCTCTTAGCACTGTAACTGGAACACTCTCCCTATCCTTCAAGAACAAGAAAGCCCTTCATGTACATGACTCGAATCGTCAATTCGAATCTTATATGGTCAGCGTCAAAGGCGCGGTAATAATTAGAGTTTGAGGATGGTCTTGCCAGCGCAACCTATGGTCCGGACAGCGGGCTCACGGGCTTCATCAGCGGCAATAGCGGGACTTTTGCCGGAATCACCAACGCCTACACGTACAACAAGCGTCTTCAGCCGGTAAACATGTCCGCCGCATCACCCAGCCAGACGCTTTATTCCGTTGGCTATGACTTCCACGTTGGGGCGGGCAATAACGGCAATGTCTTTGGAATTTACAACTATCGGGACCGTGATCGCGACCAGAGTTTTACCTACGATACGTTGAACCGGCTGATTTCGGCGCAGAATGCGGGCACGGATTGTACTTCTGCCACCGTCAACAGCAAGACAAAGTATTGGGGCAACAGCTACAGCTATGACGCCTGGGGCAATCTGCTGCAGAAATCCGTAACGAAGTGTGGCGCGGAAAATCTGAGCGTGACCGCGGACGCTCACAATTGGATCCACACCTCTGCGCCGGATTATCAATATGACGCTGCGGGGAATATGACCTATGACGCCACGGCCAGCCTCAATTACACCTTTGACCAGGAAAACCGGATCACCGGAGCAAATGGTTATACCTATACTTACGATGGCGACGGCAACCGCGTCATCAAATCCAACGGCAATCTGGCCGCCAACGGAACGCTCTATTGGGCGATGACGCCCGGTGTGGTGGCTGAAACCGATCTTGCCGGAACGACTAAAAGTGAATATGTCTTCTTCGGCGGAGAGCGCGTAGCGAGGAAAGATTTTCCGGGTAACACGATTGCCTAATCCATGAACTTGATAAGTTGTTTGCGGCAGCGCTGCATACGTTGCACTTGAGCGAGGCCAAGCGGGAGCGTTTGCGCGATGAAGGGTTAAAGCTCAGGCCCGATCCACCCGGCGCGTATCTTGGACTTGGCTCGCGGATCTGGACATATATTGTGTTGGCGCATTGGGGGCTGGATGGCGGCGATGGTTTGCAGCGCGCACGCAAACTGGCGGACCAGATTCCTGATGCAGCCGCGCTGGACGATGTGAACGATCTGCTTTCCGGCAGCGCGGGCGCGATTGTTCCGTTGCTGGCCCTCGCCGGCAAGACAGAAGATAAGAGCTACGTCCGCATGGCTTCGCAACTTGGCGATCTGTTGCACGAGCGCGCTCAACATCAGAATGGACAGGCCTGTTGGCCCAATACGAATGCGCCGGAAGGAATGGGCGGTTTTGCGCATGGAGCAACTGGCATCGGCTGGGCCTTGACCCAACTGGCACGCGCAACCGGCAGCACGCGGTATGAGCAACTGGCACAAGAGGCGTTTGCCTTTGAAGACTCTCTCTTTGATGAGCAGGAACAGAACTGGCGTGACCTGCGCAAGCTGGGCGACCCCACAACTCTAGCGGCGTGGTGCCATGGCGCCGTTGGAATCGGCCTGGCACATCTAAATCTGGATTCAATGCTTACTCAAGCATCAACACGAAAATTCTTGCGTCGTGCCGCCGCAGCAACCTGGCGTATGGGAATGGGTTGGAATCATTGCGCGTGCCATGGCGATCTCGGAGCCTGGGAATTGCTAAATCATGCAATCGCTGCCGGAGAAGCTCCGGAAGAGCTAACCGCCTCGAACCTGCTCGACATGATCCTGACCAGTCTAGAGCAACATGGGCCATCCTGCGGTATGGGCAGAAACGCCTTCACACCCGGTCTGTTACCTGGCCTCGGAGGGGTTGCTTACCAATTAATGCGGGCTCATCCCGAGCATGATTTGCCTTCAATCCTCACGCCAGATTCAGTAGGCAGAGTAGTTTCCAAGGTAGATAGTGCTAATGGGAGCTATGCTACCGGAAGCACCCATGGGCCAGACGGCTCCCTCACTGAGTTTGTCAGTGTCTCAGAGCAAAGACGGCCTCTTACTCCGTCTGCTGACTGATATTCAACAGCACGCCCACGCTGGCCAGCATCATGAACAGGCTTGAGCCGCCATACGAGATAAACGGCAGCGGAATGCCTTTAGTTGGCAGCAGCGCCAGCACCACGCTGATGTTGAAAAAGGCCTGCACCACAATCATTGTTGTCACGCCTATGGCAATATATCGGCCAAAACTGTCTCGGGCGCGCAGTGCCGTCCGCAGTCCGCGCCAGGCAAAGACACAGAACAGTACGGCGATCAGTACGGCGCCAATCAGCCCCAGCTCTTCTGAGATCACGCCGAAAATAAAATCCGTATGCGGCTCAGGCAGGTAAAAGAGCTTTTGCTTGCCTTCCATCAGGCCCAGGCCAGTCATGCCGCCTGTGCCCACAGCAATGAGTGACTGATTAATATGGAAGCCGATGCCCTGCGGGTCGCGCTCCGGATGAAGAAATACCTCCATGCGCGCCAGCCGCCACGGAACAAAGATCAGCATGTACGCCAGCACCGGCACAATTGGAACCAGCCCCGCGGCAAAATATCTCAACCGCATGCCGGCCGCATAAAGAATGGCGGCAGTCACGCCCAAGCAGACCAGCGCTGTGCCAAGGTCAGGCTGTTTTACGATCAGCGCGGCAAAAAGAAAGACCGGAATCACCGCGGGCAGCAGCGTGTGCCGCCAGTCGTCCATGGATTTGGTGCGCGCTTCCAGAAAGAACGCCAGAAAAAGAATGAGCGCAGGTTTGGCCAGCTCAGAGGGCTGAAAGGACATGAAGCTGCCCAGCTTGATCCAGCGATGCGTGTTGTGCGAGCGGTCCAGAAAGAATACGGCCACCAGCAACAGTGCCGTAACGCCAAGCAGCGAAAAAACAACCACCGGCTTTTTCCAGCGCCGGTAATCCACGTTCATCACCACTGCCATGGCCGCCAAACCTGCCACGGCCCAGCCGAGCTGGCGAAAGAGAAAATGATACGGCGATCCAAAGCGCTCGCTGGCCATCACGGCTGAGGCGCTGAAAACCATGAGCACGCCAATGCCAACCAGCAGCAGCGTGGAGCCAAACATCCATTTATCAATGCCAACTCTTTTTGCCACTAGTGCCTGCCTCCCGTCGCCACTGGAGAAAGTGAGCGGACCAGTTCTTTAAACACCCGTCCGCGATGCTCATAACTATTGAACTGGTCAAAGCTTGCGCAGGCCGGCGCCAGCAGCACCACGTCACCGGACTTGGCCGCATCAAACGCTTGCCGCACCGCGCGCTCAAGCGTCCCGGAGCGCACCAACTCTGTCGCGTTCTTCACATGTGAAGCAATCTTGTCAGAAGCCGCACCGATCAAATACACGCGTTTTACGCGCTCACGCAGCAGAGGATTGAGCACCGTGTAATCGCTGCCTTTATCTTTGCCGCCCAGGATAATGTGAATATTGCCGGGAAAAGACTCCAGGGCTTTTACCGTGGCATCAACGTTGGTGGCTTTGGAATCGTTATAAAACGTAATGCCGTTGATAGTTGCGACCAATTCCAGCCGATGCTCCACCGCGCGAAATTCCTTTACTGCCTCGCGGACCTGTTGCGGCGTACATCCGGCAACCATGCTCATGGCCACTGCGGCCAGCACGTTCTCCAGATTGTGCTCGCCTTTCAACTGAATATCATCGCGGCTGAGCACAGGCTGCTCCTGGCCATGTTGGCTGAAGACAATCTGGTCGCCTTTGAGAAAAGCCCCGTTCTCTACCGGCTGCTTGCGGCTGAACCAGAGCAATGATCCTTTGATCTTGTCTTTCAGTACGACACAAGTAGGATCGTCAGCATTCAGAATGGCAAAGTCGTCGGCGCGCTGGTTTTCAAAGATTCGGGCTTTGGCGTCGACATAAGCCTGAAATGTGTGATGGCGATCCAGATGGTCTGGCGTAATGTTCAGGATCGCGGCAACCCACGGACGAAACTGCTCAATGCTCTCCAGTTGAAAGCTGGAAATCTCAAGTACTGTCTGGCTATCCGGCGTGGATTGCCCAGCCAGCGAAATAACCGGCGTGCCGATGTTGCCGCCCACCAGGGTTTTCTTTCCGCTCTTCGATCCGCTTTTAGCCAAGATCTCGCCCACAAGGGTTGTTGTGGTGGTTTTGCCGTTGGAGCCGGTAATCGCCAGCACTTTGCCTTGCAGAAAACGGAACGCCAGCTCCACTTCGCCAATCACGGGGATTCCCAGCGAGCGGGCATGTTGCAGCTGTGGCTGATCAGAAGGAACGCCCGGGCTAACAACGATTAAGTCCTGGTCGCGAAAAGTGCGCTCGCCATGGTGTCCGGTTTCAATGGAGATGCCGCGATCGAGCAGCGCAGGCACTTCACTCTGCAACTGCACTTCACTCTTGGAGTCTGAGACAATGACCTTGGCGCCATGTTCCTGCAAAAAAATTGCTGAAGCCACGCCAGAGCGTCCCAGCCCCACCACCAGAACTCTTTTGTTCTTCAACTCCATCGGATTCCCATTGTGACACGAATCTTACATTTCTGGATTACAAGATTCACAGTGGGTGCATTACACATAAACGTCAGGTGACGTTTCCAGGGCGGAGCGTCCGGCGTTTCGCTCGTTTTAGGTCTTGGCTGCTAGCGCAGCTTCAACGTGGTGAGAGCAAAAAGCGCAAAGATGAGCGAGATGATCCAGAAGCGGGCGATGATCTTGGACTCTGACCATCCGACCAGTTCAAAGTGGTGGTGCAGCGGCGCCATCTTAAACACGCGCTTTTTCCGCAGCTTATAAGAAGCCACCTGGATGATGACCGAAAGCGCTTCCAGCACAAAGATTCCGCCAATGAACGGCAGCAGCAACTCCTGCTTAATAATGATGGCTACCGTGCCAATCGCGCCGCCCAGCGCCAGCGAGCCAACGTCACCCATAAAAATTTCTGCGGGATGTGCGTTATACCAGAGGAATCCGATACTCGACCCCACCATGGCCCCGCAAAAGACAGTCAGCTCCGCCACCTGCGGCATCTTCTGTAATTCCAGATACTCTGAAAATACAGCGTGCCCGCTCACATATGTAAGGACGGTCAGCGCTCCCGCGGCAATCACCGTGCAGCCAATGGCCAGTCCGTCAAGCCCGTCAGTGAGATTAACGGCATTGCTTGATCCCACCAGTACCAGCATTACAAAAAGTACAAACGGCGTAAACGCCAGCCACCACAAATGCGGATAATGGCGAAAGCTTTCAATCACCAGGTCTGGCCTGAACTGCTTCACAAAAGGCACCATCAGGTGCGTGGAATATTGCCGCGTGGCCGTAAGGGTAACCAGGGCCACGGCCACAAATCCTGAAACCAGGAATTGCAGCACCAGCTTCATCCTTCCGGTCAGCCCAAGGTTCCGCTTCTGTACAACCTTTATATAGTCGTCAGCAAAGCCAATGGCGCCAAACGCCATGGTGGAAAAGACCGCCAGCCATATGTAGGTATTGGAAAGATCGGCCCAGAGCAGCGTAGGCACAATAATGGCGATCGTAATCAGCACTCCACCCATCGTCGGCGTGCCCGCTTTTTTCTGGTGGCCCTTTGGGCCTTCCTCGCGGATATACTGCCCAATCTGGAATTCACGCAACTGGCGAATAATGGCCGGGCCAATAATCAGGCCCATAAACAAAGCTGTTAGGCTGGCAAATGCGGTGCGGAAGGTGACATAACGAAAAATGCGAAACGGAGGAAAGTGGACAAACAACCGTTGATAAAGAAGCCAGTAAAGCAAAAATCCTCCGAAAGCAGTTTTTAACACTTAGAATTTAGTGATGCAATTCTTACAAATCTTGCCACTCGCTGCTAGTGTACCGTCACATTCCTCTGCCAGATTGCCTTCTATAGAAATTGCAGCCCTCCGCATCTGATTTGTAACTCCATAAAGTCTCGCGGAAACTCTAAGGCTTTAACACAAAGGCTAAATACTAATAACTAAGCACTAAATACTGCTCTTCTCCACCATCTCCAGGGCACGCTCAAGTTTTACGCCGCGTGAGGCCTTCAGCAGAACCGCGTCTCCAGGACGCAGATTGCGAACCAGCCATTCACCTGCCTGCTCCGGTGTTTCCACAAATTGGGCCTGCGTACCAGAGCCACAGGCGGCTTCCGCCACCGCTCGTGCTAAACCGCGCACGCCAATCACAAAATCAATTTTCTTTTCCGCAGCATGTCTCCCAGATTCACGATGCAGCGCCTCTGCCGTGGGCCCAAGCTCCAGCATCTCTCCGGCCACCAGAATATGGCGATTGGCCTTCATGCTGGCCAGCGTATCAATCATCGCCTCCAAGGCCCGGGGGTTGGAGTTGTAACAATCATTAATAATGGTAGCGCCGTTGATGGTCAGCACCTGGCCGCGTTTCTCCGGTGGCTGAATACTGGAAAGCGCCGCGGCCGCTTGCGATGGCATGATGCCGCGCTCCATGGCGGCGGCCGCAGCAGCCAGCGCATTGTAAATGTTGTGCTCACCCACCAGCGGAAATGTAACTGGCTCACCCACGCTGCCCACTACCAGCTCAAACGTGGAGCCTTCCGCCCCATTCAGTTTTACTTTTTGCGCGCTCACGTCGGCAGAGCGCTTGATTCCAAAGGTAACAACCTTGCCTTTAAAATTCCGCCCAAATTGGCTGACATATTCATCATCGGCATTCAAAACCGCCACGCCACCCGGATGCAGCGTCTCAATGATCTCGTATTTCGCGCGGGCAATGTCCTTGAGCGATCCAAAAAACTCCAGATGCACCGGCGCAACCGTGGTAACCACGGCAAGGTCATGGTGTGCCAGCGTGCCCAGTTCACGAATCTCGCCAGCGTGATTCATACCCATCTCCACCACGGCAAGCTCGTGTTCGGCTTCCAGTTTCAGCAGCTGCAATGGTAGTCCGATATGGTTATTCAGGTTGCCTGAACTTTTCATCACGCGGAAACGCGTGGCCAGAATGTGCGCCAGAATTTCCTTGGTGGTGGTCTTGCCTGCCGACCCGGTTACGGCCAGCAATGGTTTGCCCCACAGCCTGCGCGCAGCTGCGCCCAAAGATTGCAGGGCCTTCAACGTGTCTTCTACATAAAGCAATCGCGTGGGATCGCCGGCCACTTTCTTCCCTGCCTGCGTCATTTTTCCAGCTTGTACCACAGCTCCCACCGCGCCTTTTGCCATCACGGCTTCTACATATTCATGCCCATCAAAGCGCTCCCCGGTAATGGCAATAAATAAATCACCCGGATTGAGCGTGCGCGAATCAATGGAATAGCCCATGGCGACAGCTTCCTGGTCACACTCGCCTTTGGCTCCAACGAACTCGGCGATTCGCCATAACGGCAGCTTCATCTCGGTCCTCCACCTGCGTAGCTCATCTGTTGTAACGCGTCCCGGGCCACCTGCACATCATCGAAAGGGAATGTACCTTCGCGCGTGATCTGGACTTTCTCATGTCCTTTGCCGGCGATCAAAACCACGTCACCAGGCATGGCCTCAATCAGCGCTAATCGTATGGCTTTTTTGCGGTCAGGCTCAACCTCAAAGCGCGTTTTTGTCTTGCGCAGGCCGGGAATCGCGTCTCCGATAATCTGCAATGGATCTTCACTGCGAGGATTATCCGAGGTAAGGATTACAAAATCACTGCCCTTGCCAGCCGCTTCAGCCATCAAAGGGCGCTTGTTGCGATCGCGATCGCCGCCACAGCCAAACACCGTAATTACCCGTCCCAGTCCCAGACCGCGACGAACAAAATCCCGCGCAATCGCCATCAGGTTCCGCAACGCATCGTCTGTATGGGCATAGTCCACCACCACCGTGAAAGGCTGGCCGCAATCCACCTTCTCAAACCTGCCCGGAACCTGCTTGAAATGGCGAATGGCTTCAGCAATTTGTTGGAGAGAAAAGCCACAGGCAAGTATCGCAGCCGCAGCGGCAAGAATGTTATAGACGTTGATGCCGCCAATCAGCGCAGTCTCAATCTTTGTTGTGCCATCGGAGGTGACCAGATCAAATGTGGTTCCGTCAGGCCGCAGGTCAATATTGGTGGCCTTGAAATCGCCGTTTTGAATTCCATAAAGAATGACCTGTTCGCTCTTCACGGCTTTGGTCTGGGCCAGGGTCAAGCCGTATTCGTCATCCGCGTTAATAACCGCGGCGCGTGGCGGAGGCGTTCCGCAGCCAATAAACAGGACGCTCTTGGCCGCAAAGTAGCTATCCATATCTTTGTGGTAATCCAGATGGTCCTGCGTGAGGTTGGTAAACACCGCGACTTCATAGGGCACGCCCCAAACGCGTTCCTGTGCCAGAGCGTGGGAGGAAACTTCCATCACAGCGTGGGTCGCGCCTGCGTCCACCGCTTCAGCAAATATCTGGTTCAGTTCCAGCGACTCCGGAGTAGTGTGCGGCGATGGCAGGATTTTGAATAGCGCCCCAGATTTCTGCGCGGCTTCTTTTTCTGCGTGGACGGGCACGTGATATTCAATGGTACCTATCAGCGCTGTTTGCTCACCGCAGTGCCGCAGAATGGACTCGCAAAGAAATGTCGTGGTAGTTTTTCCATTGGTTCCGGTAACGCCAATGATCTTCAGCTTTTCCGCTGGACGACCATAGAAGTTAGCGCTCATGCGTGCCAGCGCCCGGCGTCCACTTGGAACCACGGTCCACGGCACATGCTTCCGGCGATACTCCGTGGCTGAGTCAGTCACCACGGCTGCCGCGCCGTGTTTCAGGGCCGTATCAATATAGCGATTGCCGTCACTACTTTCGCCGCGCATGGCCACAAAGACCCAGTCCGGCTGCACACGCCGCGAGTCATAATCCAGGCCGGTAATTTCCGGGTCACCACCACTGTGAGAAACACCCAACCCCCACAGCAGTTCAGAGAAGTTCATTGTGGTTGATTATAAGCAATATGAAATTCAACGGCAGAGGAGAAAATTTGCCGCGAATGAACACGAAAAAGGCGCGAATCCTGATTGGTTTTGATTCGTGTTTATTGGCGTGTATTCGCGGCCAGACTTGGCACTTGTAATTTCGTCGGAAGCTGCTTCAAACGCTTGCACGCTTCTGCCAGTTCCGCATCAGTCTTGGCAAAACAAAACCTGATCAGGGTTTCTCCGTCATCTCCATGGTAGAAAGCTGATCCCGCCACCGTGGCCACACCTGTTTGCTCCAGCAGGTACATCGCTTTATCGCGGCTCGTTTTTCCAGGAAGAATCGACGCATCCGCCAGCACATAATACGCCCCCTTGGGCACTGACGGCGTTAAGCCAACTTCGCGCAGAACATTGCAAAGCTGATCGCGCTTCTGCACGTACTCTTTACCAATTTCATCATAAAAGCTCTGGGGCAGTTGCCGGATTCCTTCTGCCACGCCAATCTGCAACGGCGCTGGCGCGCATACATAAATAAGGTCGTGAAAATAAGCGATACCCTGGGCCCAGCGGCGATCGCATATGGTATAGCCGATACGCCAGCCGGTAATGCTGAAAGTTTTGGAATAGCCAGACATCGTGATCGTCCGCTCGCGCATGCCAGGAAGCGTGGCAATGCTGACGTGCCTGCCTTCATAAACAAAGTACTCGTAAATCTCGTCAGTAAAGATGAACAAATCATGCCGCTGGGCGAAAGCGGCAATCCATTCCATTTCTTGGCGGGTAAAAATCTTCCCCGTGGGATTGCCCGGCGAGTTCAGCAGAATGCCCCGCGTGCGCGGCGTGACTGTGCGCTCCAGGTCTTCGCGATTGAAGGTCCAATCGGGCGCGCGCATGGTCACAAAAAGCGGCACGGCTTCCACCGCAACGAGAGTGTTCAGGTGATAGCCATAAAAAGGTTCAAACAGGATGACTTCATCACCGGGATTCAGCAGAGCCAAAGCGGCGGTATAAAACGCTCCGGTAGCGCCGGAGCCGACGATGACCTCTGTCTCGGGATCGCACTCAATGCCATTGAAGCTACGCATCTTTTCTGCGATGGCCTCGCGGATCGGCCCTAGTCCTTCCGCACGCGTATAGCTGTTGATGCCGTTGTCCATGGCGTGCTTTGCGCCGGTGCGCACCGGCTCGGGCACTTCCGTATCGCAGACGCCCTGCGCCAGATTGATGCCCTGCACACGGTCGCAGGCGATGGACATGGCACGAATTTCAGACTGCACGGTACGGTTAGCGCGTTGGCTCAGGGAAAGAGGCATGGGACTCCTTGCGAATCATGGATCATTGTAAATCTGCAATAAATACGTGGAAAGCCCAACATGATTCAGGCGATCGGTGAGCCTTTCTTAACCAAACTCTGAGCATCAGTTTCAACCTGTGTATTGCTTCATGTGCATCAGGACATGACCGAATGGTTTTGCTGGCAGCCTCGTTCTCCGCCGATAGATATCAGAATCGGAACAGCGAACGCCCGCGCCTTTCGCCATGGTGGTTATAAGGGCCGTTCGCAACCTTGAGAGGAGTTGCAACAATGCCACTTATGCAGTATGAAATTGAAAGCCAACCCTTCGATATTCGTCCCATCCAATTAGTAAACAGAGAAATGCTGACTGCGCGCGCCAAGAAAATCCTTATTGTCGATGATGACCGAGATTTATGTCTGGGGCTCCACATCCGGCTTAGGGCCGACTACTACGATACATGCTTCGCGCATGACGCACCTTCTGCGATCAGTACAGCGCTTTCCGAAATGCCTGACCTTGTCCTTCTTGATATAGGTTTACCTGGCGATGACGGCTACTCGGTTATACAAAGGATGAGCGCATTCCCTCTGCTTGAGGGTATCCCAGTTATCGTTATGTCCGGCCGCGACCGCTTTACCCATGAGAAGAACTCTCTCGACGCTGGCGCACGACGATTTCTTCCCAAGCCTATCGATAATCTGCGTCTGCTGTCTGGCATCCGGACCCTCTTATCTTAAGAGCCGGGCCGCAGCGAAGTGACAAAGAATTCAAAAAGCTGGAGCGGAGATGCTGCCCGCCGCTCGCCGTTCCAGCGCCGAAGGCGCAAGATGCGCAATAGTGGAAATAAGTCTCCGGCGGGTTCGGAGCGAAGCAACAGCAATTTAGCGAGAGCAATTTAGCGCAGCAATTTTAAAGATGGCGGCGATTCGTAAACTCAATCAGCGCGCCCAGCTTGGCCCGCGCTGCGCCGGAATCAATGGATTGCACGGCCAGCGGCATGGCTTCTGCCAGGGAATCGGCGCGATTGGCGGCAACCAGCGCGGCTGCGGCATTCATCAGCACAATATCGCGGCGCGCAGATTTTTCGCCATCCAAAAGCTTCCATATGATATCGGCATTGGTCTTCAGATCGCCGCCGGCAATAGCGCTCATGGGCGCGCTCTCCAGCCCAAACTGCTCCGGCGTAACTTCGTAAACGCGGACCCACTCGCCGCGGACTTCGCCAATCTTCGTCGGCCCGCTGATGGAAATTTCATCCAGCCCGTCTTTGCCATGGACTACCAGAGCGCGTTGCAATCCCAGCAGCTTGAGCGCATGCGCCAGCTTTTCCACCAGATCTTCTGAATACACGCCTACGACCTGGGCTGACGCTCGCGCCGGGTTGGTCAGCGGTCCAAGCAAATTGAAAACCGAGCGCAGAGGACGCAGCTCTTTGCGCGCCGGCTGCACATGCCTGGTGGCAGTGTGCATGGCCGGTGCAAACATGAAAGCGATGCCAATTTCTTTCAGGCAATCGGCAATACGTGGCGGCGGGATGGTGATGTTCACGCCCAGAGCTTCCATTACATCCGCCGAGCCGCAACGCGATGTGATGCCGCGATTGCCATGCTTGGCCACGCGCACGCCAGCGCCGGAGATAGTGAGCGCCGTGGCCGTGGAAATATTGAACGTGTCGCTGGCGTCGCCGCCCGTGCCGCAGGTGTCCACCAGGGCTTCTCGCTCGGTGCCGCTCACGTCAAGCGCGGTGCCATCGGCATTGGAAAGCGGTTGCGCAGCCGCGCGGATGGCTTCCGCAAAGCCGACAATCTCTTCCACGGTTTCGCCCTTCATGTGCAGAGAGACAAGTAGCGCCGCAACCTGGGCGTCCGTGGCTTTGCCTTCGAGAAGTTCTCCCATCACGATGCGGGACTCTTCCCGGCTGAGAGAAGCTCGGTGATTCGCGATTTTGCAGATTGCGTCAGTGATCATAAGGGGGTGTCACAATATTAGCAGGTGGGTTTTCGTAAAAGGTAGAATAAACATGAACAGAAGTGGAAGGGCATTTTTATGAACTGCGTTCATGGGAAGGAAAAAGAAGGGGCAAAGTGTGACAATCCACCGGACGCAACCTAACTAAGTTACTCAAAACTACTTGGGACGCGTCGTAATACTTGCTCATCCATCCAATATTGATCGACGCCGAGCAGCCAAGATTCGGGCACCGGAACTTGTGCATTGGGATTGTGAACGAGAATAAAATCTGGACCGGGCTGAGGTGGATGATTGACGCAATCTGAGGCGCTGTACAGAATGGCACTCACATGTTCCGATTCTTTACGCAAAAATAGATCCGTAGCTACAGGCTGGTTTGATTTCTTTAGGACATGGTCTTTGTATTCGAGGGATGTATTCATATGGTTCCTAGTCGTCACATCAAATTCTAAAACCATATTCCCGACACCGAATACCGCACGAACGATATTCGGAATTGGCCCTTCCGTAAATCTAAACGGCAAGCGCGAGCCAGAAATAGCAATAATGACGGACTCGCCGGATGGAATTGTGCCATTCAGAATGTATCGGTCAATTACTTGAATCTTATTTTGAATCGCGTTTCTGAGTCGCAGAATGTAACTTTCAATCGGCACGTCAAACACCCTGCCGGCTTCCGGCTCAGTTAGTGCGTCTGGGCCAATTCCTGCTTCGGGCGCTACTGCTTCAATCCAAACACGCGGAGAAACGCTGACGAGATCTGGTCGTCCCTTACCCAAACGAGGTTTTTTTTCATTGGGAAGCAGCGAGACGCCTAATTCCAAAAGAGCAAAAGCGAGATACAACTCCCACCATGCTGCGCTAAAATCAAGCTTTGCACGTTCGCGTGTATCGCTATCAACAAACTGACCGCTAGCCGACCACATCCGTTCGATTAAATTGCGTGCCTTCAAACAATATGGATTAGCAGGATTTCTAACCTTTTGATAAAGCGGATCGACCACAGTGCCGGTATCTTGAAAAAACTCGTTCATAATTACTTACATTCCATTGCTATATTGACAGTTTTCGTCTACCAATGGCTCGTTTACTGTGCAACTTCTAACCTATTGAATTCAGAGTAGCACGTCTTCGGTGGCTTATCCGCCGCACGCATGACGACTTCTACAGATATGGCGCAACCCGTTCCTTATCTACCTAGTCTTCATCAGTCGCTCCGCTGCGCTGCGCGCGGGCCTGCGGCGCAAGGAAAGGATTTTTTTCTTATCTTACCCGCCACTTATTCCTCAGCGCACGTTGTGCGCCTCGGAAACGTAGCTCGTTTCGCCTTCGGCTCAGGCAGGCCTCAAAGGCCTGCCCTACCAAACCATCAACCGTTTCCGGATTAGCTTGGTCGTTTGGCGCGACTTTGCAGCACCTCGAACTTCGTTTCATTTTTTCTACCGGCCTTTCCAGCCACGAAAGACTCTGAGAGAACCGATGACACAATCAAGCGTCAGTCGCCCTGCCGCAAAAGCCAAGGTTGGAAATACTTTCATAAAATGTCATAATATGAAGGTATGGCAATGACATCGCTCAACATTTCGCTCCCCGAAGCGCTCAAGAAATACGTAGAGGGCCAGGTTGCCTCGGGCGATTGGGGAACTCCCAGCGAATATGTCCGCGAGCTGATTCGGCAGGACAAAGAACGCCGTTTATCCAATCTTGAACAGGAGCTGATCACGGCTGCAAGAGGCCCAAGGATTGAACTATCAGTGACTGAGATTCGGAAGAAGGGCTTGATTGCCGTCTTGCGCGAGCGGGCCCGGCACCGGTGAAGAGGCTGCGGGTTATTCTAAGCGATACGGCAGTTGCCGACATTCTGGGGCAGGCCGACTGGTACGAAAGTCAAGCAGACCATAAGTTAGCAGAACGATGGGAAAATGCTGTAACTGCTACACTGCTTCGAATTGCGAAAGACCCTGGGTTGGGACCGGTATGCCAATTTAAGGTGGAGGAACTTTTTGACGTCCGCCGGGCACTTGTTTCAGGGTTTTCCAAGCACCTGGTTTTCTACAGATTTCGCGACAAAGAATTGTTCATTCTTCCTTCGCATTGTCCATGGCGCTCGTGATCTGGAGAGCCTATTTTGAAACTGTAATGTGACGCAGTTCCCTACCCACCCTTCCCGGTTCGTGCGCTCGCTTTTAGGGTGACCTTCACCCCATCACGCGAAAACCGCGCGTGCTGGGGAATCCCGTGGCTAAATTCTCGGCGCCCTCCGGCGCTTGCTCCTCGGATGGTCAGGGGTATCCATCGGCAAAGATCGACGGTTGACCTTGCCCTAAAGAGCAGCGGAGCCGGTCCCTCACACTTCGCACCGACCATTTCACTAGATCTATTGCTCTCACCGAGGTGCTCGGGTTCGGGATAGCGCAATGGCGAAGGTATATGCTGTCGGACACCCGGCGTCCTTCGCTTCTGAAGGCTCATCCAAGGCGAATCACAGGGGCTAAAGCCCATTCAATTTAAGCACTTACGGCATGGTTGAAGCCCATGCCCTGATACGAACCTTTTCATCGCTCAACAATGCAAACTAACGTGAAATAATATGAACATATATATTGACATTATGTGAATATATTGTATATAAACCCATCATGAGCGATGAAACTGCCGCCAAAATGTATGAATCGGCCAAGAGCAGGCTCTTGGAGCTTTTAAAACAGGAAAAAGAGGTGCAAGAGCATATTTCACATTGGGCACCGATTGTAGAACAACTGGCCCGACTTTCTGATGAAACGCCAGATCCGGAGATCCTGAATCGAATCAATGAGTTAAACATAAATAGGCTAAACAATGAGTTAAACAAGGTGAACCAAGCTGGGGCAGGGCAGGAAATGGGGCTGACGGAGGCGATCCGGTGGGTTTTCAGACAGCCGCTGATGCTGCCGCTGACTCCGACCCAGGTGAGAGACCATCTGGCCCAGATGGGTTATGACCTGGAGAAATATGCCTATGTGATGCCTCCGATCCATAACACACTGAAGAGAATGAAAGAGGCCGGAGAGATCAAGGAAGTGGAAGGCCTGGGCGGGCTGGGCAAGGGGTTTATGAGGGGGAGCAACTAGCAAATGGTAAATAGCAATTAGCTAAACCCCAAGAACACCCGCCTGCGAGCCGCGCACGGCTCAAACCTTAACTCATACATTCGCAGGCGTGGGCGCCTGCGCTCCACGTTTCTGGCACTCTTTAGATCTTGAGTTGGCTCTAGAGTTCCAGACAAGTTTAAGCACAACAGCAGGCCCGCTCAGTTCTGATGGGTTCCAGAGTTCCAACGCAAACTAAGCCCCCGTCAAGCGCACCCTGAATTCCAATCTATAAGAGGAGAGACGCTGTGGAAAAACGGATGAGCAAAGAAGAAATTATTGATGCCGTAAAGAAGTGTGCCGCGGAGCTGGGGCATGCTCCGAGCCAGCCAGAATTCAAAAAACGCACGAAAATAAGCAAATACGATATAAGGAAAAATTTTGGCACGTACACGCAAATGATGGCCGTGAGTGAGGTGCAGCGCGGAGGATCCGGCTGCGTGGTGGAGTTGAAGTCACTGTTTCTGGATTGGGCCGGCATTGTGCGGAAGCTGGGCAAGGTGCCCACGATTGCGATCTATGAGCAGGCGAGCAGGTACAGCGTGCGCCCGATGATAAGGCGGTTCAGCGCGTGGAGCCTGGTGCCCACAAGCATGATGGAGTATGCCAAGAGAGAGGGGCTGGAAAGTGAGTGGGACGATGTGCTGATGATCATTGTGCAACACCTGAAGGGAGAGAAGCGCAAAGCACAGATATTTGGACCTACCGGCCGCATGACGGCCCGGCCGAACCTTATGCGCGACCGGCCGATCTTTGGACAGCCCATGCATGCTCCGCTCTGCTGCGCCCCGACGAACGAAAATGGAGTGGTTTTTGCCTTTGGCACGGTGGCACGCGATTTGGGCTTTTCCATTCTGAGGGTTCAAATTGAATGCCCGGATTGCACGGCGCTGCGGCACATGGGGAACAATCAATGGCAGGTAGCGAGGATTGAATTTGAATATGAAAGCCGAAATTTTCTGACCCACATGCATTCACCCGCAGCGGTTGACTTGATTGTGTGCTGGAGACATAACTGGGAGGAGTGTCCACTGGAAGTAATTGAACTGCAGAGCCTAAGAGAAATATGGAAGAGCTATACGGCAACGCCGGAGACGGAAGAGCAGCCAGGCTTAGGCGAAGCCGAAAAAAATAAAATCCTTGAAACAGTGACGATGGCGGCAGCAAGCCAACATGGCGCCGACATTGGGCTGGAGGCGCACGGTTTGCCGAACCCAGCGGCTGTCTTATAAAATCACAGGTTCCGCTGAGCGCGCCCAAGCCCGCTGTAAAGAACACTTTCAAAAAGCACAAGAAATCCCAAACATGAAAATACATGAGTACCAGGCAAAGACAATCCTTGCGAAGTATGGCGTGGCCGTGCCTCGCGGTGAGATGGCCCTGACCCGCGAAGAGGCTGAAACTGCCGCCAAAAGACTATTTGACGCCGGCGCAAAAGGCGTGGTGGTAAAAGCCCAGATCCATGCCGGAGGCCGCGGCAAAGGCGGCGGCGTGAAGGTGTCGAAGACGCTGGACGAGGCCAAGCAGTGGGCCGACAAAATTCTGGGAATGCGGCTGGTCACGCACCAGACCGGCCCGGAAGGCAAGATTGTGCAGCGCCTGCTGATAGAAGAGACGCTGCCGATTGAGCGCGAACTCTATCTGGGCATTGTGGTGGACCGCGTGACCTCGCTCCCGGTGTTTATGGCTTCAGCCGCGGGCGGCATGGAGATTGAAGAGGTCGCGGCGAAAGATCCTAAGGCAATCATCAAAGAGGCGATTGATCCTACGATTGGCTTCCAGCCATTTCATGCGCGCAAGCAGGCCTTTGGTCTGGGACTGAAAGCCGGCCAAGTGAATGAAGCAGTGAAGCTGATGACCGGCTTGTATCGCGCTTTTGTGGACACTGACGCTTCACTGTGCGAGATCAATCCTTTTATTACCACCACAGACGGACGCGTGTTTGCGCTGGACGCCAAGTTTGGCTTTGACGATAACGCGCTGTTCCGCCAT
The DNA here is from genome assembly GCA_036496365.1 of Candidatus Angelobacter sp. Classification (GTDB taxonomy): domain Bacteria; phylum Acidobacteriota; class Terriglobia; order Terriglobales; family Acidobacteriaceae; genus Angelobacter. Next base: position 19,505 of record DASXLK010000113.1, read on the forward strand.
AAAGATTTGAAAGAGCTGCGCGATGTTAGCGAAGAAGATCCGCTGGAAGTGGAAGCCTCAAAGTACAACCTGAATTACATCAAGCTGGATGGCAATATTGCCTGCCTGGTCAACGGCGCGGGCCTGGCCATGGCGACCATGGACATCATTAAATATGCGGGCGGTTCGCCGGCAAATTTTCTTGACGTGGGCGGTGGCGCTAACGCAGAGCAGATTGGCCGCGCGTTTGAAATCCTGCTGAGCGACAAGAACGTGAAGGCGATCCTGATCAATATTTTTGGCGGCATTCTGCGCGTGGACACGCTGGCCGATGGCGTGGTGCAGGCGGCAAAAGCAACCAACTTAAAGCTGCCGCTGGTCCTGCGACTGGAAGGAACCAACGTGGAAAAAGGCCGGGAGATCCTGAAAAATTCAGGCCTTAACTTCCAGGTGGCAGAAACAATGAAAGACGCTGCGGAAAAAGTTGTGGCAGCCGCGGGAGGCAGATAAATACATGGCGATATTGGTTGATAAATCCACGCGGTTGATCGTCCAGGGAATTACCGGACGTGAAGGCACTTTCCACGCCAAGACTTCTGAAGCTTATGGCACCAAAATTGTTGGCGGAGTAACGCCGGGCAAGGGCGGCATCACGCATGAAGGCTGGCCGGTATTTAATACCGTGGCGGAAGCCAAAGAAAAAACCGGGGCCAACACTACGATGATTTTTGTTCCGCCGCCATTCGCTGCGGATGCAATCATGGAAGCCGCTGAAGCGGAAATTCCGCTGATCATCTGCATCACGGAAGGCATTCCCGTGCTGGACATGGTCCGCGCTTTTGAATACCTGAAGATCAAAGGTAAATCGCGGCTGATTGGGCCGAACTGTCCTGGCATCATCTCTCCGGGCAAAGCAAAAGTCGGCATTATGCCGGGGCATATTCATAAGGAAGGCAATGTCGGGATTGTTTCGCGCTCCGGCACGCTCACCTATGAAGCCGTATTTCAGTTGACGCAGCGTGGTATTGGACAGTCCACAGCCATAGGTATTGGCGGGGATCCGATTATCGGAACAAATTTTGTAGATGCGCTGAAACTGTTCAACGAAGACGCTGAAACGCATGCCATTATTATGATCGGTGAAATTGGCGGCAATGCAGAAGAGACGGCCGCTGAATATGTGAAACAGCATGTAAAAAAGCCAGTAGTTTCGTTCATCGCGGGGCAAACAGCGCCTCCGGGCCGCCGCATGGGCCACGCCGGCGCAATCATCTCTGGCGGACACGGCACTGCATCGGAAAAAATAAAAGCCTTGGAGGCTGCGGGAATTTCTGTGGCTAAGTCCCCCGCACTGATGGCACAAACGCTATTAGACCGGATCGGAACTGCCAAAGTCTAGAGACGCGTAGCATGCTGCGTCTTCAACGTTAAAAGATTTAGAAATCAGGAGAGATTGAACAGAAATGAATACACTGCAACGCACGTTTTCTATCGTGAAACCAGACGCGGTCGCCAAAGGCGGTACCGGCGATATTCTCCGTATGATTGAAGAGAAAGGGTTCCGTGTGATTGGAATCAAGATGATTGAAATCAGCAAACAACAAGCTGAGGGTTTTTATGCGGTACATGCCAGTAGACCGTTTTTTGACTCGTTGACCACATTTATGTCGAGCGGGCCGATTGTGGTTCTGGCGCTGGAAAAAGATAACGCCATTGCCGATCTGCGCAAGCTCATGGGCGCCACCAATCCGGCAAATGCCGAGGAAGGCACCATCCGCAAGAAGTGGGCGGCAAACATTGAAAACAATGCTATCCACGGCTCAGACGCCGATGACACCGCGCGCTTTGAGTTGAGCTACTTCTTTGCCGGATATGAACTGATCCGTTAACCTCCTGCGTTTCGATGTTTTCAGCGGGTTGAGCGAGTTCATTCGTTCAGCCCGTTGATTTTTTTGCGGGCAACTTGCAGATCCGCCTGAAAACCCAACAGATACTTCTTCCACACACCGACCAGCTTTCATTGTGCTCATACAGCAAAATCAGGCTTTGCGTTTGGCTACCGCCATAGCATCTTGCGAAATGGAACATCCACTAAAGTAACTATCTGTGTCTATAGTTTGTTTATAGTTAAACGCTAGACAAGCTATCAATGTAGGTTATAATCCAGTTCGCTCAATCCATAAAATCCTGCTTCTTTAGTCCTTTTTCGCAAGAGGGAATATATTATGCCTGTTGTAAGCCGCACTCTGTCTTTGCCGAACTCATTATCTTCATCTTTCAAAACTGTCAAGTTAAACTGCCTAAGATTCATTGGATGTTTCCTCCTCTGCTATGCGCTCGTCGCGGTTAGCGTTGCGCAGGCGCAAACCTCTTCTGCTACTTCCACCCAGGCCACAACCAGGATCATCGTAAAAATTAAGCCCTCTCTTGCCCGGGAAGCAGAGGCGCATTTACTGAATACGGCGGGGCAGTCACGCCAGACGATGAATATTCGTGCCGGACAAAGCGGGGATGCAAGGATTGAGAGCTTCCTCCAGCGGCACTCTGCGCAGCAGCTGTCGCCGCTTTATCCGCAGATGATCCGGCTTAAGAAGCAACATGGATGGTCTGACGCTCAGTTGGCTGATCATATCCGCCAGCGTTTTGTCACGCGTGCGCACAGAGTAGCGCAGTCCAAGGCAACACCGGAAATATCGCGAACTTATCTTCTGGAATTTGGCAGCTTATCTGAGCAGGAAAAAGCGCACACATTGCAACGCTTAAAGGCAGATCCGGACGTTGAATTTGCCGAGTCGGAGCACACATTCTCCACCAAGCAGCTACCCAACGACCCTTTCCTCTCCTCCAGCGGCACATGGGGGCAACCTTACGCTGATCTGTGGGGTCTGCAAGCGATCAATGCTCCAGCAGCATGGGATACCGCACAAGGTGATGGCGTGGTAGTGGCCGTGATAGATACAGGCGTTGACTATAACCATCCTGACCTGGCAGATAATATCTGGACCAATCCCAAAGAAGTTGCCGGAAACTTTTTTGACGATGATGGAAACGGGTTTGTCGATGATTTTCACGGATGGAACTTCGTCAACAACACAAATGACCCGATTGACGACAATGGGCACGGTACTCATGTGGCGGGCACGATTGCCGCCGAAGGCAATAATGGCATTGGCGTAATTGGCGTCGCCTGGCACGCCAAGATCATGCCTTTGAAGGGTTTTGATTCCAGCGGCACCGGTTTTGACTTTACCCTGGCGCCCGCCATTATGTATGCGGCCAATAACGGCGCGGACGTGATCAACGCTTCATGGGATGCGTTCAGCAGCAACATGCAGGTGTTTGGCAATTCTCAAACCATTGAAGAAGCCATCCAATATGCCGCGAGCCTGGGAGTGGTTTTTGTGGCGTCCGCCGGAAATTCAAGCCAGGATGCCATGAACTTTTTCCCGGCAAACTCGCCAGAAGCCATCACGGTGGCGTCTTCCGGCCCTTTCGGGAATTTCAGCTTCTTCTCCAATTTCGGCGCAAAAATTGACGTAATAGCACCCGGCGAAGACATTCTCTCTCTGCAGGCTGCAAATACCTTCCAGGGCCAGCCGGTGATTGATGGCTATACCCGCATGACCGGAACAAGCATGGCGGCAGCGCATGTTTCCGGCGTGGTCGCATTGATTTTGTCGCAGAATCCTGGTTATTCGCCAGACATTGTGCGTACGGTACTCCGCTCATCGGCATCTCCGGCAAACCCTGATCCTCGGTTTACAGCAGGCAACCTCAATGCTTCAGCCGCTGTGGCCTTGCAAAATGTACAGCAAGCCACTATCACGGCCATTGTCCCGGGCCCCAGCCCGGTGGATCCAATCACGATCCAAGGCTCTGCTCAGGGCCCAGGATTTGCCAGTTATCTTCTGGAGTACGGACAAGGGGCACAACCTTTCTTCTGGACACCGTTTTTCAACGGCTTTACCCCGGTTTCAGCAGGCGTACTGGGCACATTGGATCCCAGCAATCTTTTTACCGGTGGAGTCTTTTCCATCCGTCTGACGGTGTTCAACACTGCTGGAGTTGGATTTACGGCACAGTCGCAATTTACGGCGACTTTTTTGCAGATTACCAGCCCTGCGCCAACAACCTCACAAATTCTTGTACCCACATTTAGAGCGGGCTCAGTCATGCCAATTATTGGAACTGCAGGCGGCCCAGGCATTCAGAATTTTTTGATCCAGTGGTCCAGTGTGGATTCTTTCAACGGATGGCAGACCACCGGCATCACCCTGACCAATAATGGCGCGGCTCCCATTGGCAATGCAACGCTGGCAACGTGGGACACTTCTTCCATTACGCAAGCCGGTTATTACCAGATACAGCTCAGCGTGGATAACTTTAACTTTCAGCCAATTACCACCGAGGTTTACCTTGAGCCAGACCTTATCTCAAGCGGATGGCCGGTGCTTGTTGAGCCAGGACCGTCTGGCGGTTCTGGAATTGTACCGGCCCATAATGCGGATGGTACGTTCAGAATGGTAATGGCAAGCCCCAGCGATAGCACAAATCCAGCTGCTTCCTGGGTGTTTCATTCCAATGGATCCTTCGAGCAAACTAATCTCGCACAATCCGGCAGCTCTACTCAACCGGCGGTCGGCAACATTGATGGCCTTCCTGGCGATGAAGCGGTGGTGGCTGACTCCAATGTGGTACGCGTGATCCATCCTGATACCACCTTTGATATTTTCTCCCCAGCGCCGTTCAACGTATTCTTTTCGAATAATCCGGTGGTACTGGCCGATCTGAATAACGATTTCCAGTTGGAAACGATCGCCATCGGGCCGGACCTCTTCGACAATTTGGCTGAATTATTTGTCTGGTTGCCGAATGGCCAGCAAGCGCCGGGCTTCCCTATCCAGTTGCAAGATCAGAATAACCTCAGATCATTCCTCAATCACCCGCGCGTTCTAGCAGGCGATTTTGCCGGCGATGGCGCTAAGGAAATTATGGTAGAGGAAGGTATCACCCCTAGCACATACGCCTTGCGACTTTTTGGCTCTGATGGCGCGCCCAAACCGTTCAACGCTCCTGTGCTCACGGGCATACCTTTCAGCATTGCAGCGGCTGACCTTGACCATAATGGAAAACTTGAAACCATCGTAGTTTCCTATAACGGCTCGCAACAGACGCTCCATGTATTCCAGCCGGATGGAACGGAACGCCCCGGCTGGCCGGTGGATGTAAGTTCAGGCCAGCAATTTGATTCTGCATCCATCGCCGTGGGAGATTTCAATCGTGATGGACATGAGGAGATTGTGCTCGCAAAACAGTCAGCCATCTTCCTCTTCAATAGCGATGGAACGCCGTTCTCCAGCGCATGGCCGCTGCGAACACCCAGCCTGATTGGTTATGGTCCGGCGGTCATTGGCGATGTGGACGGAGACGGCTTCCCCGAGATTGTTACATCGCTGAATGATTTGAATAATCCGCAGCTCCAGGCCATCCGCAAAGATGGGACTGTCTCCAGATCATGGCGGCTGGGTGGCGCAAGTAACGATATTCCATTTACCGGTATTACGCCTTCACTCGCTGACTTTGACCAGAACGTAACCACGGACATTGCCGTTGCCTATAATCTTTCGGGCGGCTCAACAACTCCCGGCATCGTTACAGTGTTTGACACGCACGCACCGTACAGTCCCGCAAACAACGATTGGCCGTTGATCCAGAAAAATGAGCGCAACAATCCTGTTCTGTTGCGCACATCTGTCAGCAGCCTTACGGTTGCATTAACAGCAGGCACAAATCCATCGGTTCCCGGCAGCGCGCTAACCTTCACTGCGACGCTCAACTCCAACACCGGCAAGGGCTCTATCCAGTTCCTGGATGGCGACACGCCGATTTCAGGCAGCATCCCTCTCAGCAACGGCTCGGCCTCATTCACCACCTCTGGGCTGGCGCTGGGAACACACAACATCACCGCTCGCTATACAGGCAGCAACGTGCTTGCCCCATCCACCAGTGCTGCGCTTGTGCAGACTGTGGCTGTGATCAAGGTCAATGCAAACATCGGTATAAGCCTTGCGGCTGGCACAAATCCTGCCACGGTGGGAACGTCGCTGACTTTCACAGCCAGCATTGCGCCGGCATCGGCAACGGGAAGCGTCGTCTTCTTTGACGGCTCCGTGGCCCTCTCAGGCAGCGTACCACTGAGCGCGGGTACGGCGAGCTTTACAACTTCCGCACTTGGCGCTGGCAGCCACTCCATCACCGCACAGTACAGCGGCGATGCAAACTTTAACGCTGGCACATCCAATGCGCTGACCCAGAACGTGGTGAAAGCGCAAACCACTATCACCATAACTGCACCGGACGATAGCGTGAAAGCGGGAGCGCCGGCAACATTTATAACCATCATTACTCCCAATGCAGCAACTGGCACTGTGGTCTTTTTTGATGGAACCACAGCGATCTCGGGGGCCGTGCCAGCCAGCAGCGGGATTGCAAGATTCACTACAACAACACTTGCTTCAGGCACGCATACCATCTCCGCGCGATACAGCGGAGATGCAACCTTTAATGGATCTTCCTCTAACTCGGTCAAGGTAAAAGTGAAATAACTTCTTCTCTTTTGTTATGCAATGCTCTTCAAAGGGGGGGGCCGGGTATCATGGCCTCCTCTTTTTTTGGATTTATAATTCAGCCTTTAAAGGAGAGACGATGCCACTGGTTCAAATCACAATGTTGAAAGGCCGTACAGTTGAGCAGAAGCGGAAGGTCGCGGAGCGCATCACGCAAGTGATGGTGGAAGACGCTAAAGCCGCTAAAGAAGCCGTGGTTGTGACGTTTATTGAAGTCACGCGGGAAGATTACGCCAGCGCAGGCGTGCTGCTGGCGGACAAGAAGTAGCTTTTAGTCCACCACGCGGTACAGGTCTCTGCTGCGATGCTCCATAATGGTATCGAGCCCGCTTATTACGTATTGCTTGAAGTGCGCTGA
>DASXLK010000114.1:0-2339 GCA_036496365.1 Candidatus Angelobacter sp.
ATGCACTACACCGGGATGCTGGCGTTCCGCCTGCCGATGCGTGTTTACTATCACGTTCCCACTGTATTGCTGTCTTTGCTGGCTGCAATCTTTGCATCTTTTGTCGCTTTGTTTATTGTCAGCCGCCCGCGGATGACTACGCTACATGTTGTTGGCGGAAGTCTTCCCATGGGCGCAGGTATTGCTGCTATGCACTACACAGGTATGGCAGCGATGCGACTGGGAGCAATGCACCATTACCACATGGGGTTGTGGTGGTTGTCCGTTGCGTTGGCTGTCGTCATCTCGATGGTGGCGTTGTGGCTTACATTTCACTTCCGCGAAGAAAATAAGGGACGGCTTTTCAAGATTGGCACGGCAGTGATTATGGGTCTGGCGATTCCGGTTATGCACTACACCGGAATGGCATCGGTCAGCTATATGCCGATGAGTACGCCACCAGATTTGTCTTACGCTATAGATATCTCTGTTCTGGCGAATGCAGCGATCATTCTCATCACGCTAATCACTCTTACGTTTGGGCTTTTAACTTCATTGGTGGACCGCCGCTTCTCGGCTCAGGCACGGGCACTTGCACTCAGCGAACAACGTTATCAGCTATTGTTTGAGAGTAATCCACATCCGACCTTTGTTTTTGATTTGCACACATTGTTGTTCCTTGCGGTGAATCAGGCAGCGATCAGCAAGTATGGATTTTCGACGGACGAATTTTTGTCCATGAAGATTACGGGGCTGCAATCGGCGCAGATCCTCGGCAATTTGCTGGAGACAGCGCAGTTTGGGGGCACGGCTGAGGCCCAGCATCGCCAAAAAGACGGTAAAGCTTTTGATGTCGAACTCTCCCTCCGGACTATTACCTGGGAGGGGAAACCTGCGGGCCTGCTATTGGCTAATGACATCACAGAACGCAAGCGTACGGAGCAGATGGAAGCGGAACGGCGTCACTTCCTGGAGACGATTACCCAGAACCAGCCGTTGGAAACCAGTCTGCATCAGCTTGTGGGTATGTTGGAAAATCAGCTGCCGGGCGCTTTGTGTTCGACTCTATTGCTGAAGGCTGGCAAATTATGTCACGTTGGGGCCAGCAGTTTCAGCAAAGATGTGTTGGTTGGGCTCGAAGGCTTCCGGCTGGAGGAAATGGCCAGCGTTTTGGGAGTCGGTGTCGACTCTCGCGAAATGACCTTTGTCGAAAACTTTCCTTTGAGTTGTACGGATAAAGAGCTAAGTGAATGGGCTGCGGCGCTCGATTTGAAGTCCTGTTGGTCGGCACCGGTGGTGGATGCCGGTGGGGTGCTACAAGGATTGATTGTGGTGTTTTTTCGTGATGCACGGGAAGCCACAGAGCAGGACCGCAATCGGCTCCGCCTGGCTACCGGGATGGCTTCGATTGCCATTGAACACCGCAGGCTGACAGACAGGCTTTCTTACCAAGCCCAGCATGATGCATTGACCGGGCTGCCGAACAGATTTCTGCTTGAGGACCGGCTTGAACAAGCCATCGCTTACGCAAACCGCCACCAGTTAAATCTTGCGGTTCTGCTGCTCGATCTTGACGGGTTCAAATACATTAACGATACGCTCGGCCATCAGGCTGGCGATCAGGTACTGATTGAAGTGTCACGGCGTTTGCGTTCCGTCATACGTCAAGCTGATACAGTAGCGCGTCTCGGCGGGGATGAATTCTTCATGGTTCTCGGCGATCTGGGTAAACCGAACGATGCGATGCGGATCGCCCAGTCCTGCCTGGATGCGCTGCGTAAGCCAATTCTGATCGCGGAACGTGATTATGTACTTAGTGCCAGCATTGGTATCAGTTGTTATCCCGAGCATGGCACCGAGCCCGAGATCCTCCGGCAGCATGCCGATACTGCGATGTATCACGCCAAGTTTAACGGGAAGAATGGATTCCAAATCTTTACCCCAGAGATTAATGCCCACTTGCGCGAACGCCTGGAACTCATGGGCGATATGCGGCATGCTTTGGACAATGGAGAGTTCCGGTTGGAGTATCAACCCCAGTTTCTGGCCCACGGTGAATTGGTGGGTTTTGAGGCGTTACTGCGCTGGGATCACCCCGAGCGCGGCTTGATTAAACCCGATAAATTTATTCCGATTGCAGAGGAAACTGGTCTGGTGGTTCCGATCGGCAAGTGGGTTCTCGAACAAGCGTGCCGGCAACTTGCTGTCTGGCGAGCCGCCGGTTATCAAAAGCTGCGCATGGCAGTGAATGTTTCTACTCTTCAGTTTGAACGGCAGGATTGGATGCAAACTATCTCCTCTGCGGTGAAAGACAATGGACTGCCACCTTCTGCGCTGGAGGTCGAACTCACAGAGAGCGT
>DASXLK010000115.1:0-4981 GCA_036496365.1 Candidatus Angelobacter sp.
GCGCGGGGTGACCACACGGCTGGCCCTCGAGAAGTGTTGAGCAGACGGAACTGGATCCCCACAGCGTCGGTGACTTCGCCCATAATTCCGCCCAGGGCGTCCACTTCCCGCACCAAATGACCCTTGGCAATCCCGCCCACGGCTGGATTGCACGACATCTGGGCAATCAAATCAACGTTGAGCGTAAATAGAGCGGTCTTCAGGCCCATGCGTGCGGCTGCCATGGCGGCTTCGCATCCGGCATGGCCGGCTCCAACCACCACAACATCGTATTGTTCAGTGAAGGTCATTATTGCGTTATCAGTATTTTACAGGTCAAAAGCGCTTTAAGGCCCGGGGTCCCGGGAAATCCCCGCTTTCCGGCCTAAACGCCAACATTAGAATTACTCATTACTAAAGATACTTATCCTTGTTACCTAGGTCACCTTTCTATTGTCCTAAAGGTCAATTACCTTATTGAACAGAAGGCACCCTCAGTCTACCCTCTGTATTTTAATTATCAGGCACAAAATTCCGACCATCTGTGCCAGGGAAAACAGGAACTGTTATGTCAAAACGGGGTACGCTTCGCAGGAAGGTGGTGCTTCCTGTCACAATTATCCGGCGCAATGGGGAAGAGAAACAACTTGCCCACACTCTGGATGTAACGGAGACTTCCGCGCGCCTGGGTGGGCTTGGTTCATTGCTTGAGCCCGGCGAAATCATTGAAATCCAGCGTGGGGCAGTGCGGGCAAAGTTTGAAGTGCATTGGATGGGTGAACCCACCAGCACTCTCTCCGGGCAAGCAGGCGTTCGCGGCATTGATCCAAATAAGTCAATCTGGGGCATTCAGCTCCCCGCAGACGAACCAGATCTTGCCCTCAATACCGGGGGGCTTCGAGGCGCTGCGGCCGCACCGCGCGGACTGGCGGTTGTAACTTCAAACGCTGAGCAGCATGCACGCTATGAATGCAGCGGTACAGTAACTCTACTTGCGCCGGGATCGAATTATCCTGTCCGCGTTCATCTCAAAAATATTCATGTGGGTGGCTTCTATGTGGAAGCTGCCACTACTTTGCCGCTGCAAACAATCGTCACAATTGCCGCAAATGTGGATGGCGCTCATATAGAAACCTCGGGCGTGGTCACTGGCATTACTCCTCGCATTGGAATGGAAATAGCGTTCCACAGGATTTCAATTGAGGGTCAGCGCAAGGTATTGCAGGTGATACAAAAGCTGAAACAGCAATTATGGGATGCACAGCAGACTTCTTTGCTACCGCGCGGCCCCGTGCCTGTGCCATCGGTTCACAATGAGCAGCAAGCCCGGCCGGATGTATGCCGCACCCTGGTGAACATTTGCCAGACTCTGGCGGCAGATTTTGATGGCTGGAAATCTGCACGCTCCCTGAGTGAGCTTTCAGAGTTGCGCAAAGCAGTTATGGAGCTGCACAAGAAACTTTCAACCATCACACAACTTGAAGAAGTGGAGTATCTGGCTGCCAGCGTACCGGGAGGCATGGCCTGATTCTTTAGAAAACGATTTAAGCCAGTATCAGAAGCCTAGTTCGGGATGAATCGCCGCATTGGCGATTGCAGCTAACAGCTTCTGTGCATCCACTGGCTTCGTAACGTACGCATCCATTCCTGCTTCCAGGCAGCGCTCACGATCTCCGTTCATGGCATGCGCCGTCATGGCGATGATTGGCAGATGCTTTTTGGTGCCGCGCTCCTGCTCGCGGATGGCGCTTGTCGCCTCCAGTCCATCCATATCGGGCATCTGCACATCCATCAGCACCAGATCAAATCGTTCTGCTTCCAGTGCTTTCAGCGCAGCTCGCCCGCTGTCAACCACCACGGCAGAGTGGCCCTGTTTTGCCACTAATCGTGTGGCCAGGCGTGAGTTCACAAGATTGTCTTCAGCAATCAGGATATGCAATTTTTTCTGCTGCGCTGAAGATATGGCTTGCAGGGCCGGGTGTTTGCCGGCGGCGGGCTTTAGTAACTGGATCTCGCTGGCAACGCCGAAATGAGCCGTGAAGTGGAATGTGCTCCCTTTGCCCGGATCGCTCTCCATCCATATACGGCCGCCCATCAGTGACACCAGTTGGGATGCAATCGTCAGGCCCAAACCTGTCCCACCGTACTGGCGTGTAGAAGATGTGTCAGCCTGAATAAAGGCTTCGAAAATCGATTTCTGCTTTTCCGCGGGAACACCAATGCCAGTATCGCTCACGCTAAATTGCAGAGTATTTTCATCCTCGGCGTCTGTGAGTTTTTTGGCCAACACCATGATCTCGCCCCGTTCAGTGAACTTGATGGCGTTGCCAACCAGGTTCATCAATATTTGCCGCAGCCGTCCGGGATCGCCTATCTCATTCTGGGGCAAGTCCGGCGAGAAGTGGCAGAGCAGGGAGAGTTGTTTCTTCTGGGCCTGAACGGAAAGCTGTCGGATGGTGGCACGCACCACTTCTCTCACATTAAAAGGGACACGCTCCAGTTCAAGTTTGCGCGCCTCAATCTTGGAGAAGTCAAGAATGTCATTGATGATCAGGAGCAGCGCCTCGGCTGAACTTTTCACTGTGTCCAGGTATTCGCGCTGTTCGGGGTTAAGTTCCGTTTCCAATGCCAGCCCTGTCATGCCAATCACTCCGTTCATCGGAGTGCGGATTTCATGGCTCATGTTGGCTAGAAATTCACTCTTGGCCCGGCTCGCGGCTTCCGCCGCCTCTTTGGCCACGCGCATCTGCTCTTCTGCCTGCTTGCAGACTGTGATGTCCACAAACGTTCCTTCCACTTCATTGCCTGTGGGCCCTTTAAGCAGGCTGGTATTGGACATTACCCAGACCACGCTGCCGTCTTTGCGTCGCAGGCATAATTCCTGGTTGGACACGGTGCCTTGCGCGGCCATTTTGGTGTCCGAGTCGTCTTTGTCTTCTATCGCAAAAAAAACGTCCGTAGCGGGCCGTCCGATCAGGTCTTCGCGTGAGTCATATCCCAGAATTCGGGCGCCGGCATCATTGCAATCCAGAAACGCTCCTGCCTGCGCGCAGCGGAAGACGCCGGCCATGTTGCGCTCAAACAACAAACGGTATCTTTGCTCGGATTGTGACAGCGCTTCCTGGGCACGTGTTTGCTCGGTAATATCCGAGAGCAAACCGCTCGCGAACTTTACTCCGCCAGTTTCATGGGTCCCCACCGAGCGCGAATGGGCCCATATCCATGTGCCATCCACACGTTGCATCCGAACTTTCACATCGAACGGCTCGCCGGTACTGAACAGTCTTTCAAAGCGTGTCCTGGCCCGTTGTGCGTCATCAGGATGGATGCGCTCAAGCCCCGCGCAGCCTCCACGCTGGTAAAACTCATCCGCCGAAATTCCCAGCATTTTTTTCACGTTAGGGCTGATAAAACTCACCTGCAGTTGTGCATCAGCCATCCAAACTACATCCGGAATATTGTGCACCAGGCTGCGATACCGCTCATTGGCTTCATGTAAAGCTTGTTGCGTGGCCTTGGTCTTTGTAATATCGCGCACAATTGCGGAAACACCAATGACCATTCCTTGCGGGCTCTTGATGGGAGAATACGTGAGGGCTAAATCAATCTTCTCCCCGTCTTTCCGGTGACGCACGCTTTCAAACCGAATGACCTTATCTTCGGAAAGAACTGCCGCAAATATTGTTTCAAACTCTTCTATGCGATCGGGGGGAATAAAAGTCCTGTTGGATTTTCCCAGAATCTCTTCAGCCGTATAGCCGTAAATGTTCTGGGCCCCTTTATTCCAGCCCAGGACCCTATTGTCGCGGGATACGGCAACAATCGCATCATCGGAAGACTCGACCACTGCGGCAAGAAGCGCCCGGGCATCCTCGGCCCGTTTTCTTTCCGTAATATCCCGCAAAATGGAGGCCACGGCCACCAGGTTTCCATGGGCGTCTCTCACTGGTGAGATAGAGGCGGAGATCTCAATGCGGCGGCCATCTTTAGTAAGTGAGCTGCCATCAAAAGGTGGAACAACCTCTCCAAGCTCCAGGCGCTTAATCATGTCGTTGACCATGGGCGCAGCTTCCGGAGTGGCCAGCACCGCAATGCTTTGCCCAATGATTTCTTCCGCCCGATAACCGAACAGAGCCTCCGCTCCCCGGTTCCAGCTTACGATGATTCCCTCTGGGGTACGCCCGATAATGGCATCTTCAGAATAGTCCACGATGGAGGCAAGGAATTTCTGGGCTTTTTCTGCTGCGCGCCGCTCCGTCACATCCTGCTTAATGGCGATGTAGCCAGTCAGTGCCCCCTGCGGATCGCGCAATGGTGTGATTGTGGCTTCTTCGGTGAAAAGCGAGCCATCCTTGCGGCGGTTGACCAGCTCTCCACTCCAGACTTCTCCGGCGCGGATCGTCCGCCAGATGTCCTCGTAAAAAGCCGCATCATGAATACCTGATTTGAGAATGCTGGAGGGCTTGCCCATTGCTTCTTCGCTGCTATAGCCGGTAATCCGCGTGAAGGCAGGATTCACATAAAGAATGTTGGCTGAAATATCTGTAATAACAATGGCTTCCACCGTCTGTTCAATGGCGGCGATCAGGTGCGTTTTTTCTATTTCCTGGAGATGGCGCTGGGCAGATCGAATGCAATCCGATCCAGGTCCTGCGCAAGGTTGCTCCCGAACCTGCTGGCCGGTGGGCTCGCCCGGAAGGGCTGCCACATCGATACCGCCATTTGGTTTGGCCTTCGCCAAAAGCTTGGCTCCTTCACCACATAATCAGCCCCTTCCGCAGTTCTTCGCGTTTGGGCGGATAAGCGACTCTTCGCTCTTATTCTAAGTTAAAAAATTCTAAGTCAACAGTCGGCAATGGGACACGCAAGTCATGTGTCTCTAAGCGTGTTTATCGGCATTAGATTGGATGCCATTAAAAAGTCAAAGCGGCCTGTACTGGGTAAGTGTTGGGTTTCTAAAGTACATGTGAGTATTCAAGTCCTTGCTCTTTCTGCCGATAGA
>DASXLK010000116.1:0-11088 GCA_036496365.1 Candidatus Angelobacter sp.
AGATGGCAGCGCCAAAGGGTCCATAGGAATTGGATGGACGGGGGAAGAGGCTTTGGTACATCGGCTTCGCGGCCTGAAGACTGACGCCGCGGGACGTAAAAAAGAATTGGAAGATAATCTGAAGGCCATGCTTCCAAACGGCGCAACAGTTCAACTTGTTTCTGCGGATGGCTGGGAGGACGCGGAAAAACAATTGTCCGCCACCTTTAAAGTGGAAATTCCCTCGTATGCCAGCTCTGCAGGCAAGCGTATGCTGGTGCCGACAAACTTGTTTGAATCGCGGAACCGCCAGCCCTTTTCCCATGGCGAGCGGAAACAGCCGGTCTATTTCAACTTTCCCTATTACCTCATGGATGAGACCACCATCACATTCCCTGGATCTTTTCAGATGGAAAATCTGCCGCAGGTGCAGCCCGTCAGGACAGATTACTCAATCTACAATCTGACACATAGCGCCAAGGGCAACACAGTAACCATCAGCCGCACCTATGCAATGGCCGGGATCGCCTTCCACCAGAGCGACTACGCGGATCTCCGTAAATTTTTTGGCGCGGTCAACACCGGTGATAACCAGCCGCTGGTATTGACCTCCGCAAATAGCGGGAATTAATATAATCCCGGACCAAGATGACCGTATCCGGCGGTGGCTTCAGCAGCGATCCCCTAATTACGAAACATGGCCTCATAGCAATTTCGATCTCGGTGAGTGCCGGATTGCCACATCTTCTGTAAACCGCCTTGTTAAGCTTTGGCCTATGAGCTTTAGTTGTTTTTTGCAATCTGACGGACTCAAGGTCAAAAGTCTGCGTCTTAAGACACTGGAATCGCGTCTTCCCCCAAAGGCCAACAGATCTTCGCTGTCGGGTGCGTGACCGATTCGGCGCCACGCTGAGGTTGTAAAATGTGGTATGTCGAGCCTCTCCATGGCTGTGCATTCATGAGCATAGATACCTGCCCGCCCCTTCAGCGGAATTCCGCTGGCACAAAGCGGACGGGCCAGCCATTCAATTTCTATGCTACGGTCGACGCCATCTTCCAAAAATTCAGGACGAAGTAAATGCATTTGAATGCGCGCATACGTCTCACTGTCCCGCACCATGACACGTAGTTCAAGGTTCTCAAACTCTTGCATTAGGCTGGCCCGAGAAAGGAGACTGCTGCGGTTTTTCAAGATACAAAGGTAGGCCTCGCGAAACCCATTCTGAAAGCTTTGGAGATACTCCATGACTGAAGGAAGGCGTTTGCCGATTTGGACCCTGTGTATCTCTGACTCAAGCGAGGCGCCTTCGGATAGCATCATCTGGTCAGTGTTGATCGACGTCCAGACAGGAAATCTAATGCCAGAATCGCGGCGTATATCCGCTCCCAGCGCGCTCGCATCGGGTTCTCGCCGATCCGGGAGTTTTGGAAGTTGCGGCAGCATACCGGTGGTAATGACAGAGGGAGGCCGCACTTGCCCGTGAACAACCCTTTCGTTAAGAAGCGTTTCCAGGTCAACGATAACCGGAAATTCACCGCTGGCAATAAGGTTTTCACAATGAATGTCAGTAACCCCCAGAACGTGAATGGCGGCTAACAGCATGCCTGCCCGAGAATAGAAGCGTTCCACTTCCGAATCGCAACTGCATGGCTTAGCCTGTACGTATCCAACCCATCCGTAACTAATGCGATCAAGAGCGCGGAGCGAAGACAGCTTCAGGGACAATCCCTGAGCATTGAGCCATTGGACAAAGTTGGAGAAAGCGGCTTCGCCTGACACCGTCCGCGGTTTGTAGATTACCCTTTCGCCCGTTTGCAGGACGCACTCACTCACCGTCTCTCCCCGGTTGTGACGGTCGGAAAGACCCAACTTCACACCTACAAGAGATTGCTGCGGACATTCGACCTTCCAACCCCAAAAACTCTTCAAGCTCGAAAAGTCTGAAAGGAATCTTTTACAGAGGTTTGTTGTGGACTGAACCCAGAACTCGACAGATTGTGCCAAAAGCCGTCCAAGAACTGGATAGCGGTACAGCAGTTTTCTCAATCCACTCCGGCGCATATGTCGGACAAAAGCTTCATAGATTTCTCTTGAAGGCTTCTGTTCTACCCAAAGAGATTCGAATGCAGAGAGCGGCGCACGTCTGAAGCGAAAATCGTAAAATGCATGCCCGAGAGTAAGACTTGCAAGAAAGGAGAGATGGCTCAACAATTCCCGTTCGAGTGCCGCGATTGCCGATGGTTGCAAAATGGCAATTGCGTTTTGTGCTTTGGCCTCAAGCATTCTACGTGCATAGATTAAGAATCCAACTAATACTTCCTGAAAAGGCAACTGCTCCGCTTCGTTATAGCCGCCTAATGCGCCCCCCGCTTTACAGGAATAAACAAAGGGTTCGGCTAGGGCAGCAGCCAACGCTCGAGTCCAGGGTGGGAGCTCCGCGTTACCGTGAAACTCATCTAGTAGGAACGGAAGATCAGATGCCCTCATATTTAGGGCACGAAGCCTCTTGGCGAGCAGTTGCTGACTGCCAAGAACCTGTGACCAGCGTTGAATGCGCTTTGAGGTCTTTGAAGAAATAGGAGACGAATCGCTTCGCAAAGTAGGGGCACGTTCCCACAGAGGGAGCGCACGTTCCCACATTTCGCGAAGTTCCCGATCGTGACGCACACGCATCCAACTGGATGATCCAAATCTATGAGGATGACTCTATTTACTGGTCAGATCAAATCTTATGGGATGCCAACTCTTTGTGTAGCTCAAGCAACCCCTAGCGCACGAACTTAGCGGGGGTCTAGGCCTCACTTTGGCGACCACGTCTCCCAGATCCTTTTCTCCAGCCGCAAACCGTTTGGCATAATCGCGCTTTACTGCCCTCTCGAACTCGGCTCGGGTAAACGAAAATCCCGACGCTTTGGCAATTTTCAGGACTTCCTGAGCTGTCACTTTGCCCCCCTTTTCAACCGCTGCTAGGACACGAGAACTCAGCTTGGGATCTCTTTGAGCCTTATCAAGAAACTCAAGGGCCTTGGATTGCTTCATACCTTCTTTCCTTTCACGCTAACTTAACGGGCCTACCATACAATGTTCAGAATTTTTCTGCAAGTACATTAACACGTCAATATTTTGTCGCTACCAATCCGCCTTCTTCCATTTTGAGCGCACCAAAGCGGTTCAGTAACAATCGGAAAAATCAGGTTACTTCTGCAGGAAAAATCGCCTTGCACCCTGGCGTTCGGCCAAAGATTTATTTTGCTGGAACCTGTTTTGATTTTTGTCGTCTCTTGCGTATATGGTCAAGCACGATAATCGTGCCCACCCAAACCGTTGCAGCCAGATATCCCGCAACAACGTCGCTGGGATAATGAACGCCCAGATAAATGCGTGATAGCCCAATGGCGATGATGAGCGCGGCGGCGGTAGACCAAATCAATAGCCTCCAGCCCAGAGGCTTTGTGCGCGCGCTGAGCAAGCCAGCCAGTACGCCGTAAAAACAAAAAGAACACATCGCGTGCCCGCTCGGAAAGCTGTAAGAGTGGGGCGCCATGCCAAAGTACGCCGTGGGCCGCGTCCGATGGTAGATGTATTTGAGCGTCAGGTCGAGCACGAGCGAACCCGCCATGGCCACAGTCAGCCATACAGCGGCGCGTCGCCACCGCAGTTTGGCGAAGACCGCAAGCGCAACCAGCAGCTCAACAATCAGGATGTTATAGCCAAGAAGAGAGATTGCGTTCATCACGCGGGTCATGGCTGGGGAAGCATAGCTGTGCACCCACGCGCGGACCGCCTGGTCAAAATGCTGCGTATCGCCTTGCAACATTTCGTTTCCGAGCCACGCAAAAAGGAAGAGCGCCAGCATTGCCGCGCCCAGACTGAACAGGATGGCTGCTTCGAATAGCGGCGCGGGTTCCGGCATCTCCTCTGGGCCGGTTACCTGCGGACTATTTTCGGACATTGCGTCCCTTTGCCGTAAGCTTGCCGATCAGCTCATCCACCTTGGTAAGGATTGCGCCGTTGCCTGTGCGCGGGTAGGAACGCAGGTTATCGGAGTAAAAGGGCACGTTGAAGAGGAATGATTCAATCTGTTCTTTGCCCAGCTCGTCCCACCATGCGCCATAGCCGAGTTTGTCCACGTAGTAAGCATTGAATGTCTGTTCAAACTGGCTTTTGACCGGTATTGCGAGATATGGCTTGCCCAGATGCAGAGCCTCGCTTACCAGAGAGAATCCCGCATTCGCGATCACGGCTTTTGCGCCGGCCAGGTCACGCAAAAAGCCATCCATGCTTTGCTTCTTGAACACAATGTTGCCTTGCTTACCTTCTACTCCGAAGCCATAGGCCATGAACTTGCATCGGACCCGTTTGAGCAAAGCGGCCAATTCCTTTGCCGGTGAGGTCACATAAACCAGAACATAATCTCCTGTCCGGGGCATGGCGGAAAGCACCTCCTGACGCAAAATCGGCGGGAAGAGGAATGTGTTTCTCTTTCTCACTGTCGCAGGAAAGAATGAAAGCGCAAGGTACGCGTCGGCATGCGGCGTCATCAGGCGTGTGACGAGTTTTGTGGCGGCAACGTCGCCCTTAAAGCCCCGCGGAAGACTCACGCCGGTATTGGTGATGGTGTGTTGGTTGTCAATGGCGATCACCGGCAGGTGGTGGCGGCGACCAACATGACAGCTAAGCGGCTCAAAGTCTGTGATCACCAGCTCAATATTGTTTTCATCCATCAGATGAGAAAGCGCTTTCATGCTGCGGACGGCGCGCGGCGCCTTGATCAAGTTACTGGCAAGCGTGCGCTTATAGCGTACGCGATTGTTCACGTACGCCAGGCTCAAGCCAAAAATTTCCGTTACCGGGAAGCTCTCACGCAAATTGCGCAACCCACGGTCAAAAGACACAATGTGTACTTTGTGCCCTTGTTGCCGCAGGTGAGAGATAACTTCCTTGGCGCGCGTGGAGTGGCCGGAGCCTTCACCGTTGACACCATAAAGAATGTTGGCCATGGATGAGTTGAAAGTATATCGCTCTATCGCCGAGCCAAGGCGGTGATCTCAGGCGGGGGCTTTAGCGGACTTGGCGCGGATGCGGGCTAGCGAACTCAACCCGCGCAGCACGGTGTTGAAGTATTCGGGATTCCTGCTGACAAACTTCAGCCGGCTGCCGCGGCCCAGATAGGATTCCGGTTTGCAGTCTTCCAATTCCTGCCAGAACCAGCGCTGCATGCGCTTTAGATCGAAGGCATTGCCGGTGCGTGAGTACAGCGTCTGGGCCGGGCCTAGAGTGAGCCAATCGTGCTTTACAAATATTTTGTAATCGCGTTCCGGAGCTTCGGAGCCAAAGATATACCACTCATCGAAGACTTCAAAAGGTATGGAGGAAATGTTGTCGCTCACCGGGATATGCAGGAACCGGCCTGAGGTCCGCCATCCGCGCTGCATTTCTTCTGAGGTGGGCTGCAGCGGGTACGAATCAAAAGATGTGATGACAACGTTCTTGCCGGCAACTACTGCCGGACAAACCTGTAAAACGTCGTAAACCTCATGGGCAGCCGTTTCCAGCCACCGGTATTCTCCCTGGACCCCGTGAAACATTCACTACCTCTTCTTCAGTCAGGCACTCAGTGCATTTTCCTTACTGTCAACGGCTTCCCAGACGCCTTCAAAATCCACAAAGTAGCCGCGGATGGCCAGCTCAGGAATCTGTGCGTGCAGGAAGTCCACCGCGCGATGCAGGTCCTGCCGGTGGTTTTCCGCTTCGCGCGCAGTGTCATTATCAAAGGCCCCCAGCCCGCCGTAAGCGCCGCAATCGGAATGCAACATCAGCAACACTTGCTGCGTGCCATGGAGCCGGATGGATTTGCGTATTTGCTCCAGAACAAACTGGCGGTCGGATTCCAGATCGTCGCCAGCCAGAGATTTAGCGCCCCCGGCAACCATGATGGGATCAAAAAATTCCACGCCGATACGTTTGGTCAGCTTGTGGAGCACCACGTCAAAACGATGGTCGAAACACCAGATGATGGCTGCGTCGGCTTTATAGCGTGCTCGTGGAGAATCGAAATGAAATACCTTGCGGATAAGGCACCTCGCGTTGGGGACATTATATAGTCGGATGCGTTTTGGCGTTTTGTGAAATAGGACACGCCCCTCTACGGAACAGCCGTTTCACGGCTAAAGCCGGCGCCAGGAATCGAGAATCTTACCCCGGAAGCGATAGACTCGCTTCCTTCCCGCCGTATACTTCCTTTTAGCTCCCCCGGAGAAACCATGAATCTTGATCGCCGTTGGACCAAGCTCTCTATTGCATGTCTTTTTCTTAGCTTAGCTCTGTCCGTTACCGCAGCCGCATCCAGCATCACGTTTAAAATCACGCTGCCGGCAGCGCAACAGCCGATAACGGGAAGGCTGTTTGTGATCATAGCGCGGGCCAACGATCCTGAGCCGCGGCTGCAGGTGGGCTCATGGCGGTCGCGGACGGAGATGATCGCCGTGGACGTGCAGAACCTGCAACCTGGACAGGTAGCCATGCTTGACGCGCTGACGCTTGGCTATCCTTTGAAGTCGGTACGCGAGCTTCCCGCCGGGGATTATTACGTGCAGGCGCTGCTGCATGTTTACACGCGCTTCCAGCGTTCTGACGGACATACCATCTGGGCGCACATGGACCAGTGGGAGGGCCAGCAGTTCAACAAGTCTCCGGGAAACCTCTTTACCGATGTCGGCCATTTCCATCTTGATCCCCTTACCGGCTATGAAATCAGGCTCAACCTCGACCACAAAATTCCCACGCCGCTTCCTCCGGGCGATACCCAGTACGTAAAGCACATCAAGATACAGAGCAAGCTGCTCACGCAGTTCTGGGGGCAGCCCATTTATCTGGGCGCCACAGTGCTGCTGCCGGAAGGTTATGAAGACCATGCCAATGCTCACTATCCCGTGCTCTATGAGCAGGGACACTTCAGCCTGCGCGCGCCGCTCGGCTTTTCCACGGAGCAATCCCCGGCGGACCTGCCGTTGCGGGAAGGGCGCATCTCCGGGCCAGACTTGTATCAGCGCTGGACGTCAAAGGGCTTTCCGCGCATGATCGTTGTCACGTTCCAGCACCCCACAGTTTTTTTTGACGATTCTTATGCCGTGAACTCGGCCAACAACGGTCCTTACGGCGACGCAATCATGAACGAGCTGATTCCTTATGTGGAGGAACATTTCCGTATCATCCGGCAACCGTATGCGCGCGTGCTTTCCGGCGGCTCAACCGGCGGATGGGAATCGCTGGCCTTGCAGGTCTTTCATCCTGATTTCTTTGGCGGGACATGGACTTTCTATCCCGATCCTGTCGATTTCAGTCGCTACGGAATCGTCGATATCTATGCCGATGTGAATGCCTTTCTGGCTCCTAATTATGATCCCCCGGTTCCCGAGCGTCCCATGTCAAGAACGGCTGAAGGCCAAACCGATGTTACCGTGCGGCAGATGAGCCAACTGGAAGACGTTCTGGGTTCCCACGGGCGCTCTGGCGAACAGTTTGAAGCCTGGGAAGCCGTCTATGGTCCCGTGGGAGTAGATGGCTATCCCAAGCCACTATGGGACAAGACAACAGGCAAGATCGATCGGAGCGTTGCTGACTACATGCGCGAGCATGGCTACGATCTGAAAGATTATTTGCAGAACAGCTGGCTGACGATCGGCCCCAAACTTGCCGGCAAGCTGCACATCTACTGCGGAGACATGGACAATTTTTACCTGAACCTGGCGGTCTACCGGTTGGAAGATTTCCTCAGGAGGACCAACAATCCACCCTACGGCGGATCGGTTGAATATGGCCGACCGATGAAGGGCCATGGCTGGACGCCGCTAAACCAGGCCGAACTCCTGCGAGTGATGGCAAACCACATCACGCTGAATGCGCCCAAAGGAGCGGATGGGAGTTGGAAGTATTAAATAATTGTCGCCGCAGATTGGCGCGCAGATGGACCCAGATTGAAACCAAGATGAAGGTAGCTTGCCAACTGGCCCTGATAGCTTTTGTCACAATGAGGGCAGTCTGCGCGCAAACGCTTCAAACAGGATCAGTTCTCCCCCAGATCAAAGGCACGTCACTGGAAGACCAGGAAATTACTCTGCCAGGTGCTGCAGCCGGCAAGGTAACTTTTCTGATAATTACTTTCAGCAAAGCGGCTGGCGAAAAGAGCCAGCCATGGAGTGACCACGTTTTCAAAGACTATCCTCAGGATGATCGAGTTACAAGCTATTCGATTGCGATGCTGGAAGATGTGCCTGCGCTTTTACGCGGAATGGTTCGCGGCGGCATCAAGCGTGGCGTGCCTGCATTCATGCGGCACCGCTTCCTTACTGTAGCCAAGGGAGAAGCTGAATGGAAGCGTTATCTGGGCATACAGGACGATAAGGAAGCCTACCTGCTTTTGCTGGACGGTCGGGGTCGCGTGCGATGGATGCACCATGGGCTGTTTGAACAGGCTGTCTATGACGTGCTCCGATCCCGGATCACAGAGATACTCAACAGCAAAACAAACTGATACCTGAGGGCTAAATCCCGATATCCTCATTCCATAGCTTTGGGCTTTTGCGAATGAATTCCTCCATCACGCGGATGCATTCTTCGCTCTGCACTACTTCAACCGCCACGCCGCGTGAGCGAAGGAGTTCTTCTTCCCCCATGAATGTCTTATTCTCACCGACGATGACGCGCGGAATTCCATAGAGCAGAATTGCTCCGGAGCACATGGAGCACGGCGAGAGCGTGGTGTATAGAGCGCATTCGCGATAGACGGCAGCGGATTGGCGTCCGGCATTTTCCAGCGCGTCCATTTCGCCATGCAGAATGCTGCTGCCTTTCTGCACGCGGCGGTTATGCCCGCGCCCGATGATCTTATCGCGGTACACGATAACCGAACCGATGGGGATGCCGCCTTCCGCAAGCCCTTGCCTTGCCTCTTCAATAGCGGCCTGAAGAAATTGGTCTTTAGAATTCATACCGGAAAAACCTTACCACTGATGACCGCGGATGACACTGATATAAAGACAAGCCTTCAGCCTTCCTTTTGGCCGTCAAAAGAGCATTCACGGGGCTTTCAGATCTGTGGAGTCAGTGTTGATCAGCGGCAGAATTTTTTACAAGAAAAAAGCCTGGACTAATTTCATCCAGGCAAAAAAACAACAAGAGAGAGAGAGATTTAAATTGCAACGAATTACGGATTGAAGTCGAATTTAAATGGCACGGTAGATTCTTCCGCGGCGGGTTCGTATTTCCACTTGACCACGGCAGTCGTCACAGCCTGTACCAGCACAGGGTTTCCGCCTAAAACTTTTACGTCCTTCACTCTGCCATCGGGCGTGACCAGCAGCTCAACGCGTACGCTTCCGCTGATGTTGTTTCTTTTAGCCAACTCGGGATAAACAGGCTCTACGCGGGTTTTCAACTTGCGCGTGGTAGTTTGCGCCAAAGAAGAATTATTTGGAACGATAGAAAATAAAGCCAGCAGGGCGACAAAAATGGCTGAGCCAATTCGCCGGAAGCGTGCATGGCGCCGAAAGGGGGTGCAATTCACCGTCTACTCCTCAGTTGCCTGTAGCGCGGCGTGCCATGCTTTCCCAGCGCCCAGGCGGGCAACTTGAAGAGAATCGTAGCGACTAAATGGGGAAACCGAAAGTCACGAAAGTAACATGTTTGAAATGCACATTAACCAGGTTGCCCGACGATCGCAGATTCAGGATTGCCGGCTGGCCGTGGAAGACCGGGGCGTGGCATCTGCCCGGCCATCCGCGCCGGCAGTATCAGGAGTCCGTCCACGCATCAGGAAGTGCCCGGCAATGGAAATCACGCCAAGCGCGCCGGCACAGGCCAGAAACACTGCCCGTATACCCAGCAATTGCGCCAGGTATCCGGAGAGCAGAAGACCAAATACCTGGGACACAGCAATTAACGACATAAAGGTGCTGCTCACGCGCCCAACCATCTGCGGCGGTGTTTCCTGCTGGGACATGGTCTGGGCGGGAATCCAGACGAACGCAATTCCAAAGCCCATGGCAAATGTGCTGAGCGCGGCCATGGCCGTGTTGCGAAATGCTCCCAGCAGTCCTGCGCCCAGGCCAAGCAGGAAGAGCCCTCCCATCACCACATAAGACCTGGGTCCGCTTCCCGCCAGACGCGTAATCAGTTGTGTACCAACGATCATTCCCACGCCCACCATGGCGCTTATCAGGCCAAACATGAATGTACCGGCATGGAGCGAGTCGCGAATATAGATAGAGATCAGAGGGCTGAATGAACTCAGCGCAAACATGGCCAAGGCCATTGCGATAAAGACAAATGCCAGCCCCGCATGGGTGAAGATGAATTTGTTTCCGGCAAGAAAATCCTGGGCCAGTGATTTTACGGTCTTTTCCCCTTGCGCGCGGGCCGGCCGGGTGAATGACAGCGTGGAAATCATGGCGGCAGAGAAGACGAAGCTGGCAATGTCTATATAGAAGCATGACTTCTCAGTAAGCCATGCCACCAGTGCGCCTGCGGCTGCGGGCGATAACAAGCGCACGATATAAAAGGCCTGCATCATCAAAGCATTGGCGGCCAGCAAGCCATCAGGGGGCACAATGGTGCGTAAAGTTACAGATTGTGCCGGGGCAAAAAAGCTGGAAACGGAGCTTAACACCAGAAAAATTGCCGAGATCTGCGAAACGTTATGAACAAAGACGAGCATCAGAATCAGCACGGCGCGGATGAGGTCGCTGGCAATCATCAGGCGCTTTACATTCCAGTGGTCCACAAAAACGCCCGCAATTGGGCTGATGACGGCCATGGGCAGCACAAATGCCATGGTCACGGTGGTGACTTGAACGGGCGTCCCGTGCCAACGGAACGTGATGAGGCTGATCACGGCGAACAACGCCAGAAAATCGCCGAATACGCTGACAAACTGTGCCAGCCAGAGCGCCCGGAATGGCTTGTATTGCAGGATCGTTTTTGCCGTAAACGTCGGCGATGCTGTTGCGGGAGAGGTCATTGGCTTCTGTTGTCCTTGAAGGGCAAGCTTATCAAGTGGAGGAGTATTGCGCCGTTCTCGGCGCAAAAAAAAATTCAAGAGCTTGTAATCA
>DASXLK010000117.1:0-112633 GCA_036496365.1 Candidatus Angelobacter sp.
GGCTCCTTCCTGTTGGATTTGACACCTCTGGCTATTGTCGCAATGGCCGACATCGGAAAATTTCGTCACACGAGCGTCTCTCGGTACCAATCTGGTAAAACTTCTCACGACGGGACTTTCTTGGGAGTTTAGGCTTTTTTGGCGATCACTCTAGACTGGCCGGCTTCCCGATACTTATCAGACGAAGTGGCTGGCAGCGATCTAGCTTTGATGCTTCCAGGCAATCTGATTCGGGACCCGGGGTCTGAGACCGCCTGAGTTGCCTTGCCTGTGTCAGATATTTCGTCGTTTTGGGAAACGCTCTCGGGAATCGAGGAGACTGAACATCTCAGACCCTTCGCAAGCCCTGGATCAGGTCAGGGAAGAGGTCAATCGGTTCAAGCATGATGAAACTGGACTCGAAAGAGGCAGGGATATTACGCCGTCGTGAGCAGTCACAGCCCTTTCGGAAATTGTGCAGACTTTAGAGAAGTACAAAGAGCCGTAAATGCGGCCATGCCCCAACCAAGAAAGCGGTAACTTCCATTTTCCCCACGTGATTGTACGGAGCGCGGGAGGTTCGTCAAGGCTCTGCGCTTCGCTCCGCCCGCTAACGCGGCGCGCACAGTCATGACCTGCCGCGCGAATGAAGTGGAGCCGTACGCGTACCTGAACTATCTGTTCGAGCATCTGCCCGCTGCCAGCATCGTCGAGCAGGTCGAGACGCTGCTGCCCTAGAACGTCAAGACAATGCTGGAAGAGCAAAAGAAATCGCAGCAACGCCAATAACCGTCGGCAGTGACGCGTCGGCCCGCTACCCCGACCTCGCGGGAAATGCCAGCACGGGTTAATCGAGCCCTAAAGGGTAATCAAAAGCCGGCATTGCCCGTAGCGCCAGCGCTCGTCTCATCCAACGGGGTTGCTGAAGTGCTTACGAACCCTTGCCTAGGTCGCACGACAGAAGCTTCTCCTTACGGAGTATCTTCATAACGGAGGCATCTACGCGCGCTACCACACACGACACCGCCTAAGCGTGGCCCGATTCGCGTAACTTGGAAACCACGATACCCCACGGCTCGAGGATATGGTCATTCACGAGCGCACACGCTTCATCTGTTTTTCTTCGCTCGACGAGCTGGAGCAATTTGCGGTGCTCGCGCTGTGAGTCCGCGAAGGCATTCGTCATCTTGAGTTGATAATAGACGTAATAGACATACCGCTCAAGGCTGCGCTGCAACGAAAGGATCGTCGCGAGTTGCCGCGGACGCTCTGCGGCCGCGTAGAGGAGGGTGTGGAACGCCATGTTCAGCTCGGCCCATCGCTCCGGCTGGTGATCGATGCGATCCAGCGCTTGGGCGGCCTTCTGCAGGTCACCAACAGTGAGCTTCGGTATTGCGATGCGCAACGCACAACATTCCAAGGCCGCGCGCATCTCGGTAAGCTCTTCGAGTTCTGCTGCAGAAAGCGCCGCGACGATCGCGCCGCGGCGCGGCCGGATCTCGACGAGCCGTTCGGCCTGGAGCTTGAGAAAGGCTTCACGAACCGGAACGTGACTCACCCCGAATGATCGGGCGATCTCATCCTGACGCAAGGGCTCACCGGGCGCGAGCCGCCCCCTCACGATGTCACTACGCAGTCGCCCGACGACAAGATCGGGAGTTGACACAGGAAGTTTCATATAGATAATATATTATCTATTAGTACAAATTACAAGCCGAGGATACTTCTTTGCCTTTGCCGCGATCGACTGTTCACAGAGTCTTCATCGGAAAAGATGGCCTACGCGCCATCTGGAGCGTTCTGATTTTTGTCGCGATCTTCGCCGCGATCTGCGCCGCGTTGGTTTTGGTCCTCCGACAACTCTCCCCACCCCCGCGAGGAGGAAATATAGCTATCTCCGAAGTGTCTCTGCAGTCTGTTTACATCAACGAATCCTTGCTCGCCTTCGCGACGTTACTGAGCACATGGATCATGTCGAAAATTGAGCGACGCGGCCGCCGGTACGGGTATGGAGAGACCAGACGCCTGCAAATGTTTCTCGCCGGCCTGGGCTGGGGCGTAATCCTAATCTCGCTCCTGGTCGTGCTGCTATGGAAGAGCGGCCTGCTCATCATCGAGCGACAGCTAATTTTCGGCTGGGATGTTCTGCGCTATGGAGTACTCTGGTTTTTCGCCTTCTGCCTGCTCGGTATTTTCGAAGAGTCCATATCTCACGGTTTTCTCTTGTACACGCTGACTCGCGGGCTCACCAGGTTCTGCCATCGCGTATTCCAGACTCGGCACAGTGCAACTCTCGGGTTCTGGACTTCGGCCGCCATTCTTTGTCTCGTTTTCTCCTTTGTCCACACCGGCAACCCAGGCGAGTCCCCGTTCGGGCTGGTCTCAGTCTTCCTCATCGGAATGTTTGTCTGCATGAGCATCTGGCGCACCGGCTCGCTCTGGTGTGCTGTTGGGATTCATGCCGCCTGGGACTGGGGTCAGTCCTTCCTTTTTGGCGTAGCTAACAGCGGAATGATGAACCAGCATCGCCTCCTCGCCACGCATCCTCTGGGTCGGGCAATTCTTAGCGGCGGAACTACAGGCCCTGAAGGCAGCATCTTGGTCGTGGGTGTATTGGCGTTGGTCCTCGTAATCGTAGTCTTCACGCTGCCTAAGGGCCGCTACCAAGCCGACGCCGAAGACTGGGATCAGAGTCAGAAACCGCCGTTCCAAGTGCCTGCTTCGGATCAATTGTGATGGGAATGTATTTCCGCAAAGGCGAAGGGTATATATATGTCAGGAAAGTTGGTGAGAATGAGAAGGTTCTGAGGGGTGACCTTCAGCCGCTGCAAGCGGGGATGGACGCGTGTAGCACACTTTCCGAGAAAACCGTTTCTTGCTCCCGATAGGCACGACCGATTCTTTCTGTGGCTTAGGTAGCCATTCGAGTACTTCCGTGCGGGCCTTGGTCAGGCATAAGTCACTGATTTGAAAATAGGAAGCCAGAATCGCTGTCTGCCGAATGCCGATATATCCGTAAACAGTTCCGCAGTCACTGCAAAGGGGTTGTCTGATTAGTCCCCGTAAACGGGCTTCGCGGAAGTTGGCCGGATTGGTATCGGGAAGTTGGCATAGCTTAAGCGAACTGGTACTTTCCAACTCTGGCTGGTTCCAAATGACCGCCGGGTCCCGCTTTGGCGACTTGCGCTAGCGTTCGCTTTTGAAAAAGGGGACTGAGAGTTCGAATTCTGCCCCGCCCGCCAGACAGTCTGCAGCTCAGAGAAATGTTCTCTGATTTCGCCTGAAACAGCCCGATTCCGGGCACTTTCTCGATTCTTGATCTCTGGGATGGGCATAGGGGTAGGCGGAAGCTGGCCAATCTACCGCGATTTTCTCTGGTACCAACTTCGCAGTCCCCTTTTTGACCCGGCCAGTGGCTCGAAACGATCAATTGGCGAATGGCGGCGATACCTGGATTCCGTATGCCTCTCTCTCGAAAAGGCTTTTCGTCACTACAGCCCAGGCGCATGTTTCCGTTGCGCTAAATCGGATGGGACCGATGTATTCGAACCCCTGACAATCAGCCCGAATACATTTTCCATGATCCCACTACGAGTACATACCAGCTGCAACTTAACGCCAGTGGTTTCATGGATGGTACCTGCACGTTGACCGTGTACTCAGATTTTTTTTCTGCCCAAAGTTGATTGGTTCGGCCGCTGAGCTTCTCGCCGGCAAACTAACGGAAGATATCCCGGTTTTCATAAGAGAACAGGATGCAGTCCAGCCCCTCGACATTTTCGTAGATGTCCGCCATAAGGAAGTCGCCAAGCTGGAAGAACTCGGATACACCCATCTTCTTTATTCACTGATCTCAACTTTTTGCCGCGAGTATCTCGGCCCCTCCCTGAAGAAATGGAGCCCGCGTTTCTTTGGCGACGGTGCGCTTAATCTTGAACTATTGGCCAAACGCCGTTCAGAGCTGTGGATATTGCTGAAGGACGATATCGGCGTCGTGCACAAAGGCGGACAATGGCAGGTCGTGACGCGCTCGGATGTACAGGTGGTGACAGTCGGAGGAGGGCTTGCCAGATTCTGGAGGGATCAGAGGAGGCTTTCAAGCGCCGCGCTAAGATCTATGGAGCAAGTCTCCTGAATACCGGCAACACAAGAAGGAGTTGAAACGGATGGACAAGTACTACGCCCGCATTTGCTGGAATTCGAAGGGATGGAAATATCCGTCCGGTGAAGCAGCCTTACTCGAAAAAGGCAGCTACGTCAGCAAGACCGGCTTTGGTCACGAAGAATGGTTATTTAGCTTTGCCTGGTTGATAGAGGGCTACCACTATGCGTTTCTTCAACCAGTAAGCGACTCGATGCAGAAAGTGAGAGGAAGGACTCTCGATCTCTTTCTCTATGCAGTCAATCCAAATCGTGAAAAGGTCTATGTTGCAGAGATAGCAGAGTGTCAAGTTCTCACAGAAAAGCAGTCTCAAAATGCAATTGAATATTACAGGAAGGCCGGCTGGCTAAAGACGATGAGGGAACAAGTCAGCGACATTCTTGTCAATAGTACGAAATTGAGGTCACATCCAGACATGGTCTTTGGCGCTAACGTAAGATTTCGGCCCGCCGACGTTACATTCTACGATCCTCTGCGCCTTGCTGCCCCAACCGATTATGTGACCAGATTAAAACGCTACAAGCTTATACCGGCTGACCAGAATGCCATCGATAAGGAATGGCGGCCAAGGCGGCGAAAAGGCACCAAAATAGCGCCCACCGTTCATACCGTCACACGGTCAGGTCAGCCAGGTGTTACGTATGATCGTATCCACGACGACCTCCAGGCGAATCTGTTCAAATTATTGCAGAATCGATTTGGCGGCTCGAACGTAGAGATCGAAGCTGATTTTGTTGATATAACCATTCGTAACGGAACCAAGAAGATTCTGGTCGAGATTAAGTCGGATGGGGACGCGCGAGTCGCAATTCGCAACGCTCTCGGTCAAATCCTTGAATACGCTTATTTCGACAACAGCTCCAAAGGGACGAAGATGGAACTCGTGATAATCGCGCCGGGAATTAAGACATCAAACATTTCAGAGTACATCAGTCGGCTTCAGACTGACTTCCGCATCCCGATCAGTTATTCGAGTTTTTCTCTTGGGGATTCACTTCCTTCCCTTTTTGAAGAGTCTTATTGACCAAAACCGCCCGAATAGCCGCCAATGAACAAGATCACGGATCGACTGAAACTCGGGACCTTAGGCGAATTGCTCGTTCAGCTTCGGCTGATGGAGTTTGATGTACAAGCGGCAGCGCCATTGAAGGACAGTGGAAACGATCTGAGTGCCATACGTGGCACAGCTATGAGAGCGATTCAGGTGAAGGCAACGAAAATTGAAGAAGATGGCTACAGAGTCCGAGTGAATGACCTGCCGCCTCTTTATCATGCTCTCGCAATCGTCAAATTCGAGGGAGATGAGGCCAATTCCGCCAGCCGGAAGAATTCCCACCACTGAACTTTCTTTTCCCGCCCGTGCCAATCCAATGAGTGTGCGAGTAGCCACATCGCAGCCTGCTTTCTATCACGGGTATCCGGGTCCATCGAAAGATTGTGAGTAAGCGCAGCAAACATTGTGGCCACTCGCTCACGATGGGGCGTACTCTTTTCGCTTGGCGTGCCGTCCTCAGGACCTGGTCTTTCGATGT
This sequence comes from Candidatus Angelobacter sp., assembly GCA_036496365.1. Classification (GTDB taxonomy): domain Bacteria; phylum Acidobacteriota; class Terriglobia; order Terriglobales; family Acidobacteriaceae; genus Angelobacter. The sequence continues at coordinate 5,674 of DASXLK010000117.1, forward strand.
TATCTCCTGATGCAATCGCGGCGCTCCGTACATCTTCCAACCACGTCTGAAGGCTTTTCGTAGAACGGCAATCGTCCTCATGTTGATTATCAACCTGAGTCATATCGGGTTTCTCAGTTTTCCGCCTACTATCGCTACGTGAAACACGCCCTGAACCAGGCGGTTGGTAGTGCTGCGGCTACTTAGGCGGTTGGTCATACGAAGCCGTCGATTGCAAGCTCTCTCGAATGACAAAGCCGAAGCGATTTTACAATTGTGTTTTTACTCTGAGTTGTTGGCTGAAACGCTGGCGTGTAGATGCTAAAATCTTTAGCATCAGACAGCCTTCACCGATGTTCCTGTTGTTATAAGCAGGTTAGGGTACGCGTGTGGGTCGAGCCCATTTTCGAGATAAGACATGGAAGTCCTAGACAATGTGAATCGCCTCGTCGGCGATGATTTAAAGCGGTCGATCGCGCCGGGCGCAAAGGTTGCAATCGCTGCATCCAGCTTCTCGATCTATGCTTATGAGGCATTGAAGCAAGAGCTCGAAAAAGTGGATAGCCTCCAGTTCATCTTCACGACTCCGACCTTCGTTCCCAGTGAAGTGACCGATAAGACGAGGAGAGAGTTGCGAGAGTTTCACATTCCTCAGCATACAAACGAAAAAGGATTTTTTGGCACTGACTTCGAGCTTCGGCTCAAAAATAAACTGACTCAACGCGCCATCGCGAAGGAGTGTGCGGACTGGATTCGCCGCAAAGCACATTTTCGTTCCAATCGCACTGGCGCACCGATGCAACAGTTCGCCTGTGTGAAGTCATCCGCACAAGAGGCCATCTATATGCCGTTGCATGGCTTCACGGCTGTGGACCTTGGCTACCAACAAGGCAATGCCGTTTCTAACATTGTCAATCGAATGGACGAGCCGGTAGCTACCCGAACATTTATTGATTTGTTTGATCAGATTTGGAATGATTCTGACAAAGTTGCGGATGTAACCGACCTCATCAGCGACCATATTGCGTCCGTATATCAGGAAAATTCCCCCGAGCGGATCTATTTCCTCATGCTCTATAGCATCTTCAGTGAGTTCCTTGAGGATGTGAGCGAGGATGTATTGCCAAACGAACGCACCGGCTACCAAGACAGTGTGATCTGGCAAAAGCTCTATAGCTTCCAGAAGGATGCAGCCACGGGCATTATCAACAAGCTTGAGACATACAATGGATGCATCCTGGCTGACAGTGTCGGGCTCGGAAAGACATTTACGGCTTTGGCGGTTATCAAGTATTACGAGTTGCGCAATCGGTCGGTACTTGTCCTCTGCCCCAAGAAGCTGGCCGACAACTGGATCACCTATAAAGGCAACTTGAAAAATAATCCATTGGTCAAAGACCGATTCAGCTTTGATGTTCTCTGCCATACAGATTTACTGCGCGAACGCGGAGAGTCGCTGGGAATGCCCCTGAACCGGGTGAATTGGAGCAACTATGATCTGGTGGTCATTGACGAGTCCCACAACTTCCGCAACGATGATGCGTTTCACGACCACGAGACCCGCTATCAGTGGCTGATGAATCGGATCATCAAGCAGGGCGTCCGGACCAAAGTGCTGATGCTATCGGCCACACCCGTCAACAATCGTTTCAACGACCTCAAGAACCAACTTGCTCTGGCCTATGAGGGGGAACCAGAATCTTTGAGTGCAAAGCTAAAGGCGAACCGCAACGTAGACCAGATTTTCCGACGGGCGCAGGCGGCCTTCAATGTTTGGTCCAAGCTGCCTGCTGAAGAGCGCACTCCGCAAGCGATTCTCGCCAGCCTGGACTTCGATTTCTTTGAATTGCTCGATTCCGTCACGATTGCCCGCTCTCGTCGCCACATCACTACTTTTTACGACATCAAAGAGATTGGCGAATTTCCCACCCGTCGCAAACCGCTCTCGTTTCGCTGTCCGATTACCAATCGCCCGGATGTGATTGGATTCAACGATATTTTTCTTCAACTCACCGCGTTGAAGCTAGGGGTCTACACGCCGGTCAGCTACATTCTTCCTAGTCGCCTTGCGAAGTACGAGCAGATGTATGACACGGAGGTCAGCGGCGGCGGCGGAAGGCTGAAGCAGAAAGATCGCGAGATAAGCTTGCGTTCGTTAATGACTGTAAACCTGCTCAAACGACTGGAGAGTTCCGTCGCCGCCTTCCGGCTCACTCTCCGCCGGCTCCAGCAAATCCATTTAACCACCCTAACCAGAATTGAGAACTATCGGCGGACGGGCCAGGCAGGCACATTCACAGACGTGTCGAAAATATTCGAAGAGGCTGAGCCGGACGAGGACATCGAACTACTTGGTCCGGACGACTCCTCCTCCGAACAACAGACCGGAGGCAAGGTCGTCATTCAACTAGGCGACATGGATCTGCCCTCCTGGGAGCATGATCTGAAAGCCGATCTGGGTGTAATTGAGGCGCTCTTGGCAGAGATGGATAAAGTGTCACCCGCCGATGACGCCAAACTTCAGCACTTGAAGGACTATATCCTTGGGAAAGTCGCGTCCCCCATCAATCCTGGCAATCGAAAAATTCTGCTCTTTACTGCTTTCGCAGACACCGCAGACTACCTGTATGAACATCTTTCCCCCATGCTTCAGGAGCGCTATGGTCTACACAGCGCCCGCGTTGTGGGTTCAGACAGGCCAAAGTCCACTCTTGTGCGAAAGGCTGACTACCAAGAACTGTTAACACTGTTTTCGCCGCGCTCCAAAGAGAAGTCGCTATTACTGCCGGATGTTCAGGACGAAATTGATCTGCTCATTGCCACCGACTGCATCTCCGAAGGCCAGAACCTTCAGGATTGCGATTGTGTAATCAACTATGACATCCACTGGAATCCAGTCCGCATCATTCAGCGTTTCGGACGAATTGACCGCATTGGCTCGACGAACGCCACCATACAGCTCGTCAACTACTGGCCCGACATTTCACTGGACGAATACATCCGACTCAAAGAGCGGGTTGAGAGCCGGATGGTCATTGCTGATGTGACGGCTACCGGCGATGAAAATCCCCTTGATGGCCGCTCCAACGATCTATCCTACCGTAAGGAGCAGTTGCGCCGTCTGCAGGAAGAAGTGATTGAACTGGAGGACCTGAAGGCGGGCGTCAGTATCACCGATCTTGGCCTAAACGATTTCCGCATGGACTTGCTCAACTATGTGAAGACCCATGGAGACCTCTCCCGGTTACCGAATGGGCTGCACGCGGTTTTGCCGGCGGCTCCGGACCGCGGCCTGCTGCCCGGTGTGATTTTCGCTCTTCGCAACCGCAATGAAAGCGTCAACGTGAATCAGCTGAATCGCCTTCACCCATATTATTTGGTTTATGTGAGCATGGACGGCGAGACAATTCAGCCGCATACCGATGTCAAGCGTTTGCTCGATCTAGTGCGATCGGTCGCTAAAACCCGCGAGACGCCAATCAGGGAGGCGTACCAGTCCTTTAATGGGCGCACCCACGATGGCCGAGAGATGCGCGTGTACTCCGATCTGCTTACGGCAGCCATTCGGTCGATTATTCAGATAAAGGAAGAGAAGGATTTGGACAGCCTCTTCACCAGCCAGAAGACCACAGCTCTTACCGGTCCTGCCACTGGCATGGATGACTTTGAGTTGATTGCCTTTTTAGTTATCGAACCTGTCGTTGAGCCTGCTGTTGCTTCAACTGCTTGAAATTGCCATGTTCTTGTATCCTGAGCACTCACAAGTCGAGCGCATCCTGCCGAAGAACAAGATTTACGGGCACGCGCAACCGAACCGAGCCACGCGGCAGCGGTTTATCGATCAAGTGGAGCAAATCCTCTGGCGCTACAAACTTGCGCCGGAGACCATCCATCTGCCAGCCAAGTCGGGTGTTGAAGAGATTCAGGTCTTCGAAATTGCCCTCAAGTCAGGTGAGTTGCGGGATGATGTGCTGCGCACCATTGATCGGTCTATTCCGTCGTTGCTTTTCTTCGAGTTAACCTTTCAAGGCAAGGTCAGGTTCTCTGCCAGCTACAAACGGCTCAGCGAAACAGGCACCAACAAGGCCGTGGTCGAGACCTATTTTCAAACGCCGTGGCAGGATAGCGCTGCGCCCCGGCAGCCGCTGCCAATCGCATTGGACATGAGCATTCTTTACGAGCAGATGTTGCGCCAACACATGCTGGCCAGCTCACTGGCATTGAACTCCAGAGCGGAAGAGACTCTATCTGAGACAATCGAACGAGGCAACCGTATTCGAGCCATGCGCCGGGAGCGCCAAAGGCTGGAAATCCGCCTGAAGAAGGAGACTCAGTTCAACCGGAAAATAGAGATCAACGCTACGCTCCGCCAGTGTTGCACGGAACTAACTCATTTGGAGCGGCTTGATACTCCGGGATTGTAAAGTAGTGGTCAGCCCAAGACATGAAGCACAGCGACAGAAACCCTTAGGAACGGTGGAATGGAAAAACTGAAACTGCATACACCCGATCTTGCCGCCCAGAATGTGGAAAAGCTGGCCCAGCTTTTCCCGAATTGCATCTCAGAGGTGCGTGACGAACAGGGCAAAGTGACCCAAGCCATTGACTTCGATCAATTGCGCCAGGAGCTCTCAGGCAGCATCGTTGAAGGGCCGCGCGAACGCTACCATCTGGACTGGCCTGGCAAGCGGGAAGCAATTCTGGCAGCCAACGCACCCATCGCCAAGACCTTGCGTCCCTGCCGCGAAGAGAGTGTGGACTTCGATACAACGAAGAATCTGTTCATTGAAGGCGATAACCTGGACGCGCTGAAACTGCTTCAGGAAACATATCTCGGTAAGGTTAAGCTCATTTATATCGATCCGCCGTATAACACTGGGAATGACCTTCTCTACGAGGATGATTTTGCAGGTGATAAAGAGGCCTATTTGCTTCGCTCGAACCAAGAGGATGAAATAGGCAACCGATTGACTGCAAATGCAGATGCAAACGGGCGATTTCATTCAGATTGGCTGACCATGCTGTACCCGCGCTTAAAGCTGGCCCGAAATCTACTTAGTGATGACGGTTTAATCATGATCAGCATTGATGATCACGAGTTGTCAAACCTACGTCACTTAGGGGACGAACTGTTCGGATCTGAATCTTTTTTGATTCAGTTTGTATGGCAACGGCGCTCTATGGCGGATAGCCGAAATCAAGATAGGGCGTCGTCTGACCACGAATACGTGGTCTGTTACAAAAGACCAGGAGCAAAGTTGAAGGGTAGGCCCATTGATAAAGATAAGTATGCCAACCCAGACAACGATCCGAGAGGTTCTTGGTTTAGCGCTGATTTGACCGGCATTGCAAACAAAGAGGAGAGGCCTAACCTTCATTATGACTTAGTGAATTCTGCGACTGGCAGCTCCTATCCACCGTCCCCCACAAGGGGGTGGTCATATTCTCCAGAGACGATGGCCAAAATGATAGTCGAGAACCGCGTCTTATGGCCCTCCAAGCCGGACGGCAGACCGAGACACAAGAAGTTTCTGAACGAAGTGACTCGGCATGAGACCGGCTTTTCGTCTTGGCTCGATGACGTTGGCCAGACATCAGAGGGTACACAGACAATACAAGAGCTTTTCGGCGAAAAAGTTTTTCCTTTTGCCAAACCTTTAAGCCTGATGAGAACGCTGGTGGAGCAAGCGACACAAGGCGAGGAAAACGTCATTTTGGATTTTTTCGCCGGTTCTGGGACGACCGGTCACGCCGTCTATGAGCAGAATTCCGTTGATGGGGCCAAGAGGAGGTTCATTTTGGTTCAGCTACCCGAGCCGATTCAACGCGAAGGATATAAGACCCTCGCTGAGCTGACGAAGGAACGTTTGCGTCGCGGGGGTGCTATGGTGAAATCCGCACTCCCCCTTAAATCTCAGGATCTGGACACCGGCTTCCGCGTCCTAAAAATCGACGCCTCTAACATGCGCGATGTCTACTATGCCCCCGATGTCGTCGCACAAGGAGAGCTACTGGCTCAAGTGGATAATATCCGCGCAGACCGCACGCCGGAAGACTTGCTCTTTCAAGTACTGGTGGACTGGGGAATCGACTTGGCTCTGCCAATCACTCAGAACACGATCGATGGGAAAACGGTCTTCTTTGTAGATGGCAATGCGCTGGCCGCCTGCTTTGACACAGGAGTTAACGACGAGCTGGTGAAGGAAATCGCCAGGCGCAAACCGCTGCGGGCGGTCTTTCGCGACGCGAGTTACGGCAGTGACAGCGTCAAGATCAACGTGGACCAAATCTTCCGGCTCCTTTCTCCGGAGACGGAGGTCCGCTCAATCTAGCCATGAAGTTCCGATTCAAAGTACAGCCCTTTCAAACGGATGCCGTGGATGCGGTGGTCGACTGCTTTCAGGGCCAGCCAATGGGAAACGCTCTTCGCTATCGCATTGATCCGGGCGTGACCAAAGCGGGCCAGACAGCGCGGCTGGAGATGGAAGAGGGTTTCCGGAACAACGACTTCGCGTTGCCTCTGGAACAGATCCTCAAGAATCTTCAGGCCGTTCAAGTGCGGCAAAACCTCTCCGTCTCCGCGGCCCTCAAGCAGACATCGGTTGCGGATGTGAATCTTGATATCGAGATGGAGACTGGCACTGGCAAAACCTACTGCTACATCAAAACGATGTTTGCGTTGAATAAACAGTACGGTTGGGGAAAATTTATTGTCGTTGTGCCAAGTATTGCGATCCGGGAGGGTGTGGCGCAGTCACTCGCCGACACAGCCGAGCACTTTCTGGAGCAGTACGGGAAAAAGATCCGCTCGTTTATCTACGACTCAAAGGCGCTGCACAATCTGGAGAGCTTTAGCTCGGATTCGAGCATTAACGTCATGATTATCAACGCTCAGGCCTTCAATGCGCGTGGCAAGGATGCTCGGCGCATTTACGAAGAACTTGATGACTTCCAATCGCGGCGTCCGATCGATGTGATTGCGCGAAATCGACCGATTTTGATTCTTGACGAGGCGCGAAAACGGTGGAGTCGCTGAAGGAATTTAAACCGCTCTTTATACTGCGCTACTCCGCAACGCATCGGCAAGAGCACAACAAGATCTATCGCCTGGATGCTCTGGACGCCTACAACCAGAAATTGGTGAAGAAAATTGCCGTTCGCGGTATCGCCCTGAAGGGTCAGGCTGGGACAAACGCCTACCTTTACTTGCAATCCGTTGAAGTCTCAAAAGACAAGCCGCCGGTAGCGAGAGTGGAGCTGGAAATACGTAGATCAGGTGGTATTAAGCCGGAGACGCGCATCCTGGGAAAAGGAGACAATCTGCACGCAAAATCCGGCGAACTCGACCAGTACAAGGGTTTTGCCGTCTCCGATATCAGCGCGGTGGACAACACTCTGAGCTTCACCAATGGCGTGGTTCTGACCTCTGGCGATGCCCTGGGCGACGTGAATGAGATGGTGCTGCGCAGGCTCCAGATTCGCGAGGCCGTTCATGCTCATTTTGAAAAAGAGCAGCAACTCTATGCGCGAGGCATCAAGGTACTGTCGCTCTTCTTTATCGACGAAGTGGCCAAGTACCGCATATACGAGGGCAATCAGGAGAAGCAGGGTGAGTACGCACAGATATTCGAAGAGGAGTACGCCGCACGGCTGAATGAGATTCTGACGCTGGAGGACAGCAGTTACAACAAATACCTGCGTGGCATTGCTACGGCGCGGACACATGAAGGCTACTTTTCCATCGATAAAAAGAGTAAGCGCCTGATTGATCCGGAAACCGGAGCGCGGTCCACGGAGTCAGAGGATGTGGATGCCTACGACCTGATCCTCAAGAATAAAGCGCGTTTGCTTTCCCTGGACGAACCGGTGCGTTTTCTCTTTTCCCACTCCGCACTGCGCGAAGGCTGGGACAACCCGAATGTCTTTGTAATCGGGATGTTGAAAAAGAGTGACAGTACGACGACGCGCCGGCAAGAGGTTGGTCGCGGGCTTCGTCTGGCCGTGAACCAGAACGGCGACCGCATGGATGACCCGGCTACTGTACACGATCTGAATATCCTTACCGTTGTTGCCAGCGAAGGCTATAAAGAGTTTGTCACGGGACTGCAGAAAGACATTGCGGCCGTTTTATCGGCTCGTCCTCAGAAGGCGGATGAGGTCTACTTCACCGGAAAAGTACTGAAGACGGAAGCCGGCGATATTCCAGTAACACCTCAGATGGCAACAATGCTTACCGCTTATCTGCTGGGCAATGATTACATAGATGATAGCTACAGGGTTACCGCCGCATATCACGAGTCAAAGCAGGCTGGAACGATTGCACCGCTGCCGGCAAAGTTGGCAGCACACGCGGCGCAGATATTCCAGCTGGTAGATTCTGTTTACAGCAAGGAGCAGCTGCCGGAGATTGAAGATGACAGGAAGGGCCAAAAGAATCCGCTGAATGCGAATTTCCAGAAGAAGGAATTTCAAGCGTTATGGAGCCGCATTCACCAGAAGGCCGTCTACTCAGTTGATTTTGAAACCGGCGAACTCGTTGGGAAATGCGTGGCCGCATTGGATGCAGAACTGAAGGTGGCCCCGTTGCAGTATGTAGTCCAGCGTGGTGAACAAACAGCCGGGACGACCTATGAGGCGCTAAAGGCCGGAAACGCTTTTCACGTGGAGCAAACCCAAACGGCAAAATTCAATGCGTCAGTAAACTCTGCAGTGCGATATGACCTGATCGGTAAGCTTGCGGAAGAAACAAAACTGACACGGGCGACCATAGGAACGATTCTCAGGCAGATCAAGCCATCGGTGTTTGCGCTCTATCAGATAAATCCGGAGGACTTTCTTCGTGTAGCTGCTCGTCTTGTGAACGAGCAAAAAGCGACCGTGATCGTCGAGCACTTGATCTACAGCCCTACTGATCAGACATACAGTGTTGACATTTTTACGCAAGAGAAAGACAAGAAGGACTTCAGCAAGGCGGTAAAGACTAATTTGCATATATATGATTACGTCTTCACCGATTCGGCAACTGAACGCGACTTCGTAAAACAACTCGATACCGGAACTGAAATCGAGGTATACGCTAAACTGCCGAAGAGCTTTTCAATACCTACACCCGTAGGTGGTTATACCCCGGACTGGGCGATTGCCTTCAAGCAAGGCTCGGTGAAGCACGTCTATTTCATCGCGGAAACGAAGGGCTCGCTCTCGTCAATGAGCCTGAGGAAGATTGAAGAGTCCAAGATTGAATGCGCTCGCAAGTTCTTCGCCAAAATCACTTCAGAACAAGTGAAATATGCAGTCGTTACCAGTTACGGCAAGTTGATGGAGCTTGTGCACTAGAGTTAGGGTCTGCGCGACCATGCGCAACTCACCGCTCCGGTTTACATGTGGCTAGGCTCCGCGTCTTTCCTCCACTGCGCTGCGCTTACGAAGCTGACGAAACGGGTGCTGTAACCCGTTGGTGCGAAGTTAAGGCTATGACCGGAACCATGGAAGATCGGCCAGTGGGTCTCTCTCGGACGCAGTTCAAGCTAGCGGAAGAAAACGGAGATCGATACTGGCTGTACTTAGTGGAGCACGCCGACACAGGCGATCCTAGGATTCTTCGAATTCAGGACCCAGCTGGCAAAGCTCACACTTTCACGTTTGATCGTGGCTGGATCGACATGGCGATTCAAAATGAACGCCCTACACCGGAGAATGATTAGTCTGCTGATCACAACTCTTGATTTTCAAGCGACGAGAATGAGGGATCTTCACTTCAGTAGCGTAGGCGCAACGCACAGCCGCATCAGGCGATCGATCCTCTGCTTTTCAAGCAGAGGTCGCCCGGCGATCTATCTGAGCCTAACGCTCTTCACCTGTCCTTTCATTCACAAAATTCAACCGTTTCCGTTGTTCTGCCCAATCCATCGGCAAGGCGCGCAGCAATTTCTGTACTGTGAGATCGGCCGGCTGACGTCCTTCGAGAATGGCTTCAATGATGTCAGGAGCCAGAAATGCGCAGTTGAGGATCCGCCCTGCGTAGCGCTCCTCAATTCCTGTCTGCTGCGCGATCGAGTGACGGCCCTTAAATTCGCCGTTTACTATTTTCACTGGCCATTGATGAACACGGGTAATCACTTTGACCAATGCTGGAACGGTTTTCACGGGTGTTCCAGCCTCGGAGTCTGCCGGAACTATCAGTCTCACTTCGCGACCACAGCGCTTTACTCTCATCTCTATGAGCAAGCTCAGAATGTCTTTCTTCAGGAGCTCAGCGCGACGCTCATGGTTATCAAGATGATTTTGCTCAAAGCCGAGTAAAGTGTCGCGCAGCCGGAATCGAACTATCACCAACTCCAGGTTATCGTCACGCACGACGATTCGGGCGATTACCTTGCTCAAGAATTCTCGGTGCTCGGCTGTTGATTTGGCTTGCCACGTTTTTGCAAGTTGTTTCCCGGCGGCAACCAATGATTTGCTGATCGCCGCGTCATCGGCGTGCTCCCCAATTCCTTTAATCAATTGCTCGGGCGAAGTAACAAGAGCCATTAGCCTGCGGCAAATAACACCCTCAATTTCCTGGGCTGGGATCCTGGTGGGACCGGTGGCAACAGTTTCTCGTTGATGAATGACAGCTTGCGAAATGTAGTATCGATAACGCTTGCCGCGTTTGACTGCATGCGATGGCGTGAACCGATTGCCCTGGTCATCATAGAGCAGGCCTACCAGCAGACTCGGAGATTTTGCATTTCCACCATTGCGCCGAATCACGTTATTGGTTCTGAGTCGATGCTGCACTTTATCCCAGAGTTCCTGAGGAATGATCGCGGGGTGTTCACCGGCATACATTGAATCTCGGTGAGGGATCTTGCCAAGGTATATAGGATTTTGTAGCAAGCAGTAAAGGGCACCGCGAGAATAGACTCTTCCGCCCGATTTCCTTCCAGTCCTGCTTATCCTGATTTTGCTCTTGATGCCGTCGCGGTCCAGTCGAGCTTTGAGCTTGGCTACGCAGCCCAACTCCAGATAAAGCTGAAAGACCTTTTTCACGTGCGCAGCCTCCGGGGCGTTCACGTACAGCTTACGATCGCGAAGCTCATAGCCCACCGGGATGGTGCCGCCCATCCACATGCCCTTCCGCTTTGAGGCGGCGATCTTGTCCCGAATGCGTTCCCCAGTAACCTCACGCTCGAATTGCGCAAATGAGAGCAGGACATTGAGGGTGAGACGGCCCATGGAGGTAGTGGTATTAAATTGCTGGGTAACAGAGACGAAGCTGACTTGTCGGGCATCGAACCGTTCGATGATTTTGGCAAAATCGGCCAGAGATCGTGTAAGGCGATCAACCTTATAAACAACCACCGTGTCGACCTTCCCAGCGTCGATATCAGCCAGCATCTGGCGAAGGGCGGGTCTCTCGATCGATCCGCCCGAGTAACCACCGTCGTCATAGGCCGTGGAAATCATGCGCCAGTGTTCATGCTTTTGGCTGGCAATGTAGGCTTCGCATGCCTCGCGCTGGGCTTCTAATGAATTAAAGGCTTGCTCAAGCCCCTCTTCCGAAGATTTCCGAGTGTAGATCGCGCAGCGAATTACCGATTTGGAATCATTTGGCATTGGCTAGTCCTTTTTTCGGCCCGCGGGATTTCAAGCCAAAGAACAGAGGTCCTGACCACTGGGTGCCGGTTATTTGTCTGGCGATTTCCGACAGACTCCTATAGCGACGGCCCTCATATTGATATCCAGACTCTTCGACGGTTACAGTGTGTGTCTTTCCCTGCCAAGAACGGATCAAACGAGTTCCCGATTTGGCGCGCGCTATTGCCGCGGCGGAATTTGGCCTCTTTGAAACCGTAGCGGCCATCTGATCCAAGCGGCGGCGTATCTTCGGCTTGAGGCCTCCGAACGCTTGTTCCTGAATTCGGTATGCCAGCATACGTACCATCAGTTCCTTACGAATACCGTCTGGTGCAGGATGGTTGAAGCATTTCTGCCACTGTTGGCACAGAGCTTCCTTGCTCATTTCGGGCAAATTCTTGATAAATTGTGAGACGTTCATGTCGAACCGTATCCTTATATATAGGGTGATGCGGGGACACTGACATTGACGCTCTGGTTGGGCGCACAGTCAAGTAACGTTTTGGCCCCTTTTCAGGGCTCTCGACCTCACATTCTTCCGAGCTTTTCCCAGACTAGAATTCCGCGATCGTTCTTCATGTGATCCAGCGCCTGGGTGGTGGAATCGACTTGATCGTCGTATTTGCAACCTGGAAATGACGTAATCTCGCGGACGTAATCATCCAGCCAAGGCGCCGAGCGCGGCAGCAGCACTCTACCATTCTCAAATTCTGCAGTTTGGGGATAAAAGCGCATAAGCTTGTCCGAACCTGGCGGAGGCTCATAAGCCTTCACATTAAGTACCCCTTCCACTTTGAGATCTTGAATCAGTTGAGTCCCTGAAGCCTTATCCTCAATCAACACGGTATCAACGCGCTTCGACTGGCCATAGGATCGGCAGGCTTGCTCCTGCACTGCGCGCTTAAGGTCAGGGTAATTGAGACGCCTGCGAAATACATCGAGTAGATAATAGGATTGGTCTATCGCGCCCCACGTGGTGCAGACGCTGAAATCATTGAGTTCGCCGCTCTTGTTCGCCGTGTCCCAGCTCTGCAGTATCCAGGTGAAGCGTTCTGGTAGATCGCGCGGCTCGTAATACTGAAGCCATTTTGTTTTGACTAGGGCACCACCCAGGGGCATCGGGGTTTGTTGGTACTGACTGGCAAAGTTATATTCGCCGGCCGTTTTACGTATGTTTTCGAGTGTAAGCTTAGATTCACGGTCCGGCTGCAGGACTTCACCTACCTTGCGCTCAAACCGTCGCCGGCCTAATGGGCTTTCAATGAGGTAGTTTTCGTCTTCTTCGGCAATTGCAGGGAAGGAGAGGACCTCCCACTTTTCTTGTTCTAATACGTGGCCCACCAGGTCGTCCTGATGCAGCCTTTGCATCACGATAATAATGGCGCCCGTCTCCTTGTTGTTTAGCCGGCTTATCAGGGTGTTGCTGTACCACTCGTTAACGCTGCTTCTTCTGGTTTCAGACAAGGCGTCGTCAGGCTTCAATGGATCGTCCAGAATGATTAGGTCGGCTCCACGTCCAGTCAAGACACCACCGATAGAAGTTGACATACGAAAGCCCTGTGCATTTGTCATGAACTCATTGACCGACTGTTTATCCGCAGAAAGGCGAGTCTTGAACAGACTTTGATAGAAGGCGCTTGCCATTAATGTTCGGCAATCCCTCGCGTGTTTATCGGCCAGGTCCTGTCCGTAACTAGCACAAATAATCTGCATTGCCGGATTGTGACCGAGGAGCCACGCAACAAATGCGACACTTACGGCATGAGACTTCAGTGAACGCGGTGGCAGGTTGACGATCAACCGCCTGATTTTTCCTTGCCGGCAGGCCTCAAGCCTGGATGTCATGACTTCGATGTGTGGGCTGCTGGAGAATGCGGTCTGGGGATTCAATTCGACAAAGGATCGTTCGATGAAGCTCATTAGATCGTGGCGCAGAATGTATTCATAATCGGCTTTGAAAAGCGGCACGTTAGTCCTCCTTGTCGGAACCATCGTTTTTTTCTATGTCTGGCTCAGTCAATTGGGTTTCTGATTGCTGGATTCGTTTCAGTATGCTTTGCATTACCGTCTGATCTCGTTCATGCAAATCAACCTCCTGGGTGCCGTTTTGCTCGGAGCCTTCGTACAGGCTGTGCAAATGCAGAATCTCTCTAGCCGCCCGGTCTTCTCCTGAAATTGCCTTGTTTGCTAATTGAAGCAAGATTGCTTCGAGCTTGGTGATCGTACGGGGGCGCCCATTCACCTGTACTCTGACTCTTTCCCGGCCGATCTTGAACAGCAGGTTAGCCAGATTCTTTGCGCCCTTCGGCCTGCCCTTTGGATTTCCGGATTTCCCTTGGGCAAATCTTGTGCCGCTGGGTGGCTTTTTGTATCCGACTTCATAAGAACCGTCATGATCAGCCATGTGTCACCTCCAAAGCTGCCGCAAGCTCATCGAAGGACTTGCCGGTGGAAGCATGGATGGCTCGATCCCCAGTGAGTTTCTGCCATCGCCGAATCGCCACGTCAACATATACGGGATCAATTTCGATTCCGTAGCAGGCGCGACCTACGCGCTCGGCGGCCATCAGTGTGGTTCCAGAGCCCAGAAAACTATCGAGCACAATATCGCCACGAGCGGAGCAGTCCAAAATGGCATCGGCCACCAAAGCCACGGGCTTTACAGTGGGGTGAAGAGCAAGAAGATTACCTTCGTCACCATGCTTTGAAAGAGTATTTATCCCAGGATATTCCCAGATGTTCGTGCGATTGCGTCCAAACTGGCCGAGTTGAATGTTATTGCGGTGCCCGCCTTTGCCGTTTCTAAAGACAAATACCAACTCATGCTGGGAACGGTAGAACGATCCCATCCCGCCATTGTCCTTAACCCAAACGCAAAGATTGAGGAGAGTGTCGTAGACCTGTCTGCCGGCAGCTAACAATTCACCGACATGGCGCCAATCCATGAAAATGTAATGCACCGAACCGCCCGTACTATAGCGTGCGAGAAGTCTCAACGCATTGTGCAGAAACGCCACGAACTCGGCTTCGCTCATCTCGCCCGATGCCATCGAGAATTCACGGTGCCGAACTGCACCCTTCCCGCAAACGTTTCCATCGATGGCAACGTTATATGGGGGATCTATGAAAACCATACGGGCGCGCCGGTGACCTATCAATGTCTTAAAGGCAGAGTCAACGAGCGAACTACCGCATAGAATGCGATGCTTACCGAGGGTCCATAAATCTCCCGGCTGAGTGATGACCGGAACTGTTTCGTCAATATCAGGGACGCCGTCTTCATCTTGCTTTCCCCCTGCTTCCTGCAAGATCAGGTCGATCTCTGGAATTTCAAAGCCGGTGATGGTTACATCAAAGGTTTCGTCAATCGCAATCAGGTGTTGTAGTTCGATCGCCAGGATCGAATGATCCCAGCCGGCTCGTTCGGCGAGCCGGTTATCGGCAATCACATAGGCCCTAATCTGATCTTGGGTCAGGCTCTCCAACAGGATCGTCGGCACCTGCTCCATACCGAGCAGCTTGGCCGCAGCTACACGCCCGTGGCCGGCAACGATATGACTGTGATTGTCGACAAGAATTGGATTGGTAAACCCGAAAGCCTCGATACTTGCCGCTATTTGTCTTATTTGGTGCTTGGAATGGGTACGGGCATTGCGCGGGTTAGCCGATATCGTATCAAGCGATCGATGTGTGATTGTTAATTTGGACAGGTTTTGCTGTGCCATCTCTTCTCCTGCAGTTCCAGGAGTGAGATTAGCGGGTGTGTAGTCGCGCGAACTGGTTAGCGCGACACTTTATTTTGTTTCTTTGCCCTGGACAGGCGATGCTTCAGACCAGAGATCGGCGACGTCTTAGTTGTCCGGTGATCTCGGAAATGGATTCGTGCTACTTCGTCCACTAAGAGATCTGACCGCTGATCAACGTCAATGACTACTTCAACCCCATCCTTGGCCAGATTCCGCAACTTGTGCAGCAACTGCTCGCATGAAATATTAGGCTCTCTGTTTACGATTTCCGAAATTCGGCGTTGGAGCGCGTCTGTCTTGGCGGTCTTACCACCGCTGCGGGCAAAGGAACTTTGAAAAATGCGCCTCGAATCCTCAGCATCCTCAAGAGCGCTTTCAAGTGTCTTCCTGTTCTTGACGGGAACCATCATGCGTTGTTCGCTCTCAAGGGTGCGCATTGCAATCGTGTAAAGATCCTTATCGCAAATCCTCTTGTTTAGCAGCTCTGACTGTTTAAGCCAGAATTGTTGATGCATCGCTTTGAGTTCCGCCGCCGAAGCAGGAATGCTCGTCAAATAAGCCATACTGAATAATGAATCATTTTGGATGCGCTTGTCACGTTTCAATGTTTAGGGAAAAATGGAACTTCTTTTTGCATCTGCCCAGGAATAGGGCGAAGTGCAACTGTGGAAATATTTCCTGCTGCTTCAGTTTAGCGAATAATAAGAAAAATTAGTGTTGATAGCCTGCACTGTGAATTCCAAAGTCTCCTCCCAGTAGCGGATACCCAAGCGAAACTGGCCTTCCCAGCCATGTCATCCCATTTGCGATCATCAGTTTCTTTAGTCGAATGCCGTCTCCCTAGCGCTTTCACTGTTCATGAACGCCGGCCCCGGAGGTTTTTCCGGCCGGGCATCGCCGTCATTGATCATGAGGCGGGCGGTATTCCCAAGGGCGCTTTAGAACCTCTTCCAAGGCGCACAGACATTTAAGGGCGCAAATATTGAATTATTCTCGCATACCAGTTGCTTTCATCGCCCAACGAAGCTATAGAACACGACCGGCATAAAACGACAACAAAAACGACTACGAAAAATCACCTTCCTTGGAGGCGACAATTGGCTGAACGTAAAGGTACTCAGTCACGCAAGAAACGCTCGAAGCAGCTTATTTATTTTTCCGAAGTCAAAGGCAAGATTGTGGAGCGTGTCGAAATTGATCCTGCCCTGAATGCAATCACAATTCTGTTTCAGGACAAGACCGCACTCAGTTTTGATCTTGAGCCTAGACTTACCGTATTCCCCGAGTTGTCCGACTGGAAAACTGGAAACTGGCGGGGCATAAAACGATGGCGAGCGCTTCACAGCGAAATATCGATGGTGTCTTGGCCATAATCAGATGCCGGTGTAGAGTCCATTCGGATCTCGGGCGGAAATACCGAGGATGCCTTTAGAGTCGAACCAATATTCGTATTCAGAAGCCATAAATCCCTGAGAGGCACTGGATGAGTCTGGAGCAGCCTTTTTATCCCCCACTCGAAAGGGCTTCGAACTCACCAGCCGTTCAATTCGCCTTTTCAATCGAGGCCTGAGGCGCTAATCAGGCGATACTTTGATCCATGCCCTAAATTATCGTCCCAATTTGGGAAATTGCAATGTAAGACAACAGCAATCTATAGCTTTACTGTATCGTTGCTCTAGTTAGAAAAAACAGCGTGCCAATTTGGTGCAGCTAAATGGATAGTTTGCGGCGAAGTTAGTTATCCAAGCTTCTATACATGAGAGAATTCGTGCTGTTGTAGCGCAGAAACATTCCGATTTAATGCAAGGAGGAAATGGCTCAAGCGAAGCATGCGGGTATGTGACCAATTCTTTCTTTTGCCTGCGTTTCAGATATGGTGCTGTCATCCAGTTGCAACTAGGGAAGGACGTGAGCCTCGATGCGTTTCTCCCATGAGTTGGACTTACGTTCCAAAGAGCCTACGCCGCGATCAGGGATGGGCCGCTGTTGCGGGATTTGAGGGAGGGCTGGAAAGTTCAGTGAGTGCCAACTAACACCCTCAAATAACATTCGAATAGGAAAACTTTCCAAAACGGGAAGGCTGCTACAAAAAAGCCGTGCGTCAAATCGCTTCGCGAGCTTCCAGTCTCTGCGGGAATTCGTCCGGCGATGTTCGAGACTCTCCTCAACAGACAGCCACAAGATAGTGAAGTCTGGAAGACCAAGATTGTCCATTAATCTTATTGCTTGTTTTTATATATCATCTCGGCATCACTCGCGTAGGCACTGAAGAAATTTAAATGAGATGAGAACGTGTTGATCGTTGAGGTGCTTACTTCGATCTGGCGACACCGGCCTTCGACATGGTTTCAACGTACAACGCTCAGGCCAAACCCGCAGACGTGACTTGAGGAAGAGTGCTCCAGAGGTTTTTGATTGGCAGTAAATAGCGACCTTCAGTCGAAATGGTCTAAAATCATCATGTGGTTCGGCTGCGTAATCTCGTCTGCCTAGGCATGACCCTGCTCATGCTGTCGGTGCCACTTCTTGCGTGTGCCCTGCCGGGGCAGGAGATGAGCGCAGAAGAACAGGATTGCTGCCTTCACATGGCTGACCAGTGCGACAGTTCACGAATGGCAGAATCGCATTCCTGCTGCCAGAAATCACCGCAGGTTGGCGCTGATTCCTTACAGGTCACCAACAAGTACGCGCCAGTTCCACTGGATCAAGCCATTCAAATCACAGTTGACCTTCAGCCAAACGCCACCACACTGGACACGGCTGCCTCGATTGTAATCTCTCTGCCCGAATCACCGCCCGGTCAAACTTCAGTCCTAAGAATCTAAACGCTTACCGTCTCTATGCGCATTGGCATATGTGCGCCCGTCCGTCTTTTTCAAATGGAGAATAGAGATGAAAGCGTTTTTGATTGTGCTCGTTTCAACGAGCGCCTTCTGCGTTGGCTTGCAATCACCCGACGCTGAGCATACGGCCTCGATGCCTACGTCGCTCAGCAGCTTGATTGTAGAGGCACAACAGAATAATCCTGACATTCAAACTGTGGGGCATGAATATCGGGCAGCCCAAAGTGGCGCAAAAGCACCCGGTGCGCTTCCTGACACCGAGCTGATGTTGCAACAATTCAGCGTCGGGAGTCCAAAGCCATTCGCTGGTTATATCAACAGCGAATTTGCTTATGTTGGGATCGGTGCTTCCCAATCTCTCCCTTGGCCCGGCAAACGTGCGCTACGCACCGAAGTGGCTGTGCTGGGTGCCGAGTCGGTACGTGAACAAGCGGCTATAACGACCCGCACGGTCATCGAGAGCCTCAAAGTGGCGTACTTCAAGCTCTCGTATCTTCAGCAAACGCTGAGTGTGCTGCTGCGCGATGACGAGTTGTTGGGCGAGATGGAGCAGATCGCGGAATCGCGTTATCGTGTCGGCCAAGGAAATCAGGCTGAGGTACTCAAGGCGCAGCTTCAGCATACCCGCATCCTTCAGGAAATCACGACGCACCATCGTGAGGCCGGACAGCTACAGGCCCAGATCAAGCAATTGCTCGGACGGGAGCAAACTACGCCTGACATCATGGCCGAACCGCTGAAGGAACGGCCACTCCCTCCTAGCTCTGATCTTCTGGAGAGTGTGCGACAACACAACCCCGAAGTCGCTTTTCGTGGGCAATTGGTCAAGCGC
The DNA here is from genome assembly GCA_036496365.1 of Candidatus Angelobacter sp. Classification (GTDB taxonomy): domain Bacteria; phylum Acidobacteriota; class Terriglobia; order Terriglobales; family Acidobacteriaceae; genus Angelobacter. The sequence goes on from DASXLK010000117.1 coordinate 24,693, forward strand.
AGCGACAAGGAAGTGGAACTCGCCCGGAAGGAGTTCCTTCCAGACTTCGGCCTGCAATACATGTATCAGAACACTGATCGTAAGTTCCGTGACTACTACATGCTGACTCTCTCAGTGACTCTTCCGAATCGCGGACGCAGGAAAGCAGAGCTGGCGGCTGCGGTGGAAGACGGCAAGATGGCTGCGTCTGCATTGACAGCAGAGCTTCAACGGCGGTTAGCTGAGGTTCAGGGCCAATATGTGGCAGCACAAACCTCCGCTGAGCAGCTCAAGATTTACCGTGAAGGACTAATCCCTCAGGCGGAAGCGACATATCGCGCATCTCTCGCCGCGTACCAAGCCAATCGGCAAGATTTTGGGACGCTGCTTTCTTCGTTCCGCGATCTGCTGGATTTTCAAGAACAGTACCAAAAGGAACTCAGTGAGCATGAGGAGGCGTTGGCACATCTTGAATCCCTAACGGGGATGGAGTTGCCATGAACTATCGCAAAGCATTCATCGCAGCCCTCACCATCAATGTAATCCTGTTAGGCGGATTCGCCTCGTGGTGGGTTCATCGCGGTCCCTCTGCGACAACGGAAGCTCAGTCAAACTCGGCGGCAAATACTACACCCGAACCAAATACATCACCGCAGGGCCAGCCTGAGACGCCGCTTGCTCCGCTTCAACTGACACCACAGCGGATGCAGAGCATCGGCGTCAAATTCGGAACCGTGGCCTACAAGACAGTAAGCGATGAGATTCGCGTAACCGGAACAGTGGATGCCGATGAGACGCGCATCTCATACGTTCAGGTTCGTTTTCCAGGATGGATACGCAAAGTTTACGCGGACGCGACATATAGGTATGTCAACAAGGGGCAGCCGCTCTTCACGGTCTACAGCCCTGACCTTGTGACCACGGAGCGGGAATACCTGCTGGCGAAACAGAATCAACAGCAGCTTCAGACCAGCACGGTTGGAGGCGTTTCCTCCGGCGCTGCTTCACTGGCGAATGCAGCCAAGGAGCGGTTGGCACAGTGGGAAGTCTCACAGGAAGAAATCTCCAAACTTGAATCAACGGGCAAGGTGATTACCGATCTGACGTTCAATGCGCCTGCATCTGGATACATTACGGAAAAGAATGTCCTGCCCAACATGTATGTGCAGCCGGAGACAAAGTTATATACCGTGGCCGATCTTTCGACCGTTTGGGTTAATGCCCAAGTGTTTCAGCCTGACGTGGGAAGGATAAAACCCGGCGACACATCACAGATCACCGTGGACGCATATCCAGGTAAGACCTTCAATGGGCGGGTCGATCAAATACTTCCTCTGGTAGATGCAAACACCCGTACTGTAAAAGTGCGTCTATCTCTCGCCAATCCTCAACTCAAGCTGAAGCCGGGTATGTACGTCAATGTCTCTCTCAAAGTGGCGCTTGGACGGCAACTTGTGGTTCCGGCTTCTGCTGTTCTTCAATCCGGTACGAGACAGGTCGTATTCGTAAACTACGGTGACGGCAATCTTGAGCCGCGCCAGGTCATGACGGGCGCACGGGTTGGGGATGAGTTCATCGTAGCCAAGGGTCTGAGGGCCGGAGAATCAATCATCACCTCGGCCAACTTCCTGATCGACTCAGAAAGCCAGTTGCAAGCCGCGAGTGGTAGTTATGTGCCGCCGCCTCCGGGCGCTGGCGGTGCTTCCGCGCCTCAATCCCAAGCAACGGCACCGCAAGCCAATGCTGACCTGACCACTGAACCGTCACCGCCGCACAAAGGCGGGAACGTTTTTCGCGTGAAGCTCATAGGCACAAACGGGAGTCCGATCAGCGGAGCGCAAGTCACTGTCACGTTCTATATGGCCGCGATGCCGGCGATGGGAATGGCCGCAATGAATACGCGGGTGACGCTCACGGAGAAAGACAACGGTAAGTACGAAGGCAGAGGAGATTTAGGTTCCGGTGGAACGTGGCAGGTGACCATAACTGCCACGCAGAACGGCCAGACGATTGTGAACAAGCACATCACCGTCAACGCTGAAGGAGGCATGTAAATGATCTCCCGAATCATTGAATGGTGTGCGTCGAATCGCTTTCTGGTGTTCACCAGTGTTTTGTTGTTGGTACTTGCCGGAATCTGGTCACTGAATCACATCCCGCTGGACGCGCTGCCTGACATCTCTGATGTTCAGGTGATTATTCACACAGCTTGGGAAGGCGAACCGCCTGACGTGATTGAAGATCAGGTTACGTATCCCATCGTTACTTCCTTGCTGGCCGCTCCACGGGTGAAAGCTGTCCGAGCGCAGACCATGTTTGGTGACTCGTATGTTTACGTTGTGTTTCAGGATGGAACTGACGTTTATTGGGCACGGTCGCGGGTGCTTGAATACCTTCAGCAGATTGGTGGGCGGCTGCCGCAAAACGTCCATCCCGCAATTGGGCCGGATGCAACCGGAGCCGGATGGGTGTACGAATACGCCTTGGTGGATAGAAGCCACCAGCACAGCCTCGCCGATCTGCGCAGCATTCAGGACTGGCACCTTCGCTATCAGCTTGAAACTGTACCGGGCGTAGCAGAGGTCGCAACCATCGGCGGGTTCGTAAAGCAGTACCAAGTGCGGCTTGATCCCAATAAGCTGCTGGCCTATGGCATTCCACTATCCACGGTGATTGACCGCGTGAAGATGAGCACCAACGAAGTCGGCGGTCGCGTTCTTGAACTCACGGGAACGCAGTATATGGTGAGGGGCTTGGGGTATCTGCGTTCTCTGAGTGACCTTGAGAACGTTCCAGTCACCGCAAAGAACGGTACGCCTGTGCTCATCAAAGACCTGGGTACAGTCGCATTCGGGCCGGATATTCGTCAAGGAGTTGCCGAGTGGAACGGCGAAGGTGAAACGGTCGGCGGAATCGTGGTCATGCGTGACGGCATGAACGCGCTTAAGGTGATTGAGGGAGTCAAGCAGAAGCTGAAGCAGATCAAGAGTTCGCTGCCGCCCGGTGTAGAAGTGGTTTCGGGCTATGACCGCTCTGGTCTAATCAATGCGTCCATTGATACGTTGCAGCGTGACCTGCTTGAAGAGACGATCATTGTCAGCCTGGTCATCATCGTTTTCCTCGTTCATTTCCGTTCGGCTCTCATTCCAATTCTTACCTTGCCGATTGCGGTGCTGATGTCTTTTATCCCGATGTACTACCTGCATGTGACCTCGAACATTATGTCGCTGGGAGGGCTGGCCCTTGCCATTGGTGTGCTGGTGGACGCAGCGATTGTGATGGTCGAAAACGGTTACCGCCATCTCTCTGAGCGTCAGGACGCGGGTGACGTGGACGAGAAAACCCGCAGGCAGATTCTCATCGGTGCGGCCAAACAAGTTGGCCCGGCGCTTTTCTTCTCGCTGCTCATCATCGTCGTTTCATTCCTGCCTGTGTTCCTGCTGGAAGCGCAGGAGGGCCGGATGTTCCGTCCGCTTGCGTGGACTAAAACGCTGGCTGTTGGCTTCTCATCTCTTCTGGCGATCACCTTGGTTCCGATGCTGATGCTCATGCTCATCAAGGGTAAGCTACGCCCTGAGTCTCGGAATCCAGTTTCCACGTTCACGCAGACGCTGTATCTGCCCGTCCTGCGCTTCTGCCTGCGCTATCGCAAGACCACGTTAATTCTGAATCTTCTTTTCCTGGTGCTGATGTTCCCGCTGTCACTGAAGATTGGCAGCCAGTTCATGCCGCCGCTGTTTGAAGGCTCTTCTTTATATATGCCTACGGCACTGCCCGGCATTGGGATTACACAGGCGACTCAGCTACTGCAAGAGCAGGACAGAATCCTGCGCAGCTTTCCGGAAGTGGAGGCTGTCTTTGGAGTGATTGGCCGCTCTGACAGCGCCACTGACAACGCACCATTAGATATGTATGACACCACGGTGATGCTGAAGCCAAAGAGTAAATGGCGCACCGGCATGACTTACGAAAAACTTATCAGCGAAATGGATTCCAAACTCCAATTTCCTGGCTTATCAAATACGTGGACAATGCCGGTCGAGAACCGATTGGACATGGAACTGACTGGAATCAAGACTCCGGTCGGCCTGAAAATCCAAGGCGCAAGTGTCGATGGAATCCAGCAGATTGGTTCGCAGATCGAAAAGATTCTCTCTGGCCAACCGAACGTTCGCGGAGTCTTTGCAGAGAGAGTTTCGCAGGGCTTCTATATCAATGTGGAAGTAAACCGCCCGGAAGCAGCCCGGTACGGTCTTACGGTCGAAGATGTACAGAGGGCAGTCTCTTCAGGGATCGGCGGGGCCAATGTCGCTGAGAATGTTGAAGGGCGGGAACGCTATCCCATCAATGTTCGTTACGACCGCGACTTCCGCGACAACCCAGATGAACTTCGGCGGGTGTTGATTGGAACGCCTGCCGGCGCTCAGGTGCCGCTTGAGCAGGTAGCGAGGATTTCATTCTCTCGCGGCCCCGCGATGATCCGCGACGAGGATGGGGCACTTACTGGGTACGTGTATGTTGACCTGAGCACCAGAGATTACGGAGGCTTTGTCGATCACGCGAATGACCTGCTGCGCCACAAGCTGAAGCTCCCCGCTGGTTACACCTATCAATGGTCTGGCGAATATGAGTTTGAGCTACGGGCTAAACAGAGACTGAAGCTGATCCTGCCGGTCGTGTTTTTTGTGATCTTCCTGCTGCTCTACATGATATTCAAGTCTGTCACAGAGGCGCTGGTTCTCATTTTTCCTACCGTATATGCCATGACCGGAGGACTGCTGCTGCAATGGCTGCTTGGCTACAACTTCAGCGTGGCGGTTTGGGTTGGCTATATCGCACTGTTCGGGATCGCTGTGGAGACAGGCGTGGTGATGGTCGTTTACCTGCACGAAGCTCTTGAGCGCAAGCTACACGCGGGGACTCTGCTCACAAAAGCCGACGTGGAAGCAGCCGCAATTGAGGGCGCTGTTCAGCGACTGCGCCCGAAGCTCATGACGGTGACGGCGGTGCTGGCCAGCCTGGTTCCGATCCTCTGGGAGACTGGCATTGGCTCCGATGTAATGAAACCCATCGCCGCGCCTATCGTGGGTGGCATGATTACCTCTACTATTCACGTTCTGATTCTTGTCCCGGTGTTCTTCGTGATGATGAAAGAGCGAGGACTTAGCCAAACGCCCAAGGAAGAACTCATGCGATTCGCTGATATTCTTTTGTAAATGGCAGAGCTTGCTATTGACCGGCAACAGATCGCGCAACGTGGGAAGCGCCTCGAATACTTCACGATTGCTTAGAACATGCTGGAAGGCTTGGTTGCAGTCCTTGCCGGAGTAGTCGCCGGTAGCATTTCGCTGGTCGGGTTCGGCATTGACAGTTTTATTGAAGTGACTTCTGGTGTCACTCTGCTGTGGCGAATGTCTGTGGACGCTGACGTTCACCGTAGAGAGCGCAATGAAAGGCTGGCGCTTAGAATCGTTGGGGTGTGTTTTATTGCGTTGGCTGCCTACATCGGTTACGAATCCATCGCTGACCTGATCGGACGGAAAAAGCCAGAATCAAGCTTGGCGGGAATAATACTCGCAGGCGTTTCACTGATTGTTATGCCGCTTCTATCGCGTGCTAAGAGGCGGGTCGGTGCAGCCTTGGCAAGTGCAGCCATGAACGCCGATGCCAAGCAGGCGGAGTTCTGCACATATCTCTCAGCGATCCTCTTGGCCGGATTGTTGTTCAACAACCTTTTCGACCTTTGGTGGGCCGACCCGGTCGCAGCACTCATCATGGTTCCGATCATTACTAAAGAGGGATATGAGGGCTTACAGGGAAGGGCTTGCGATTCGTGTTCCAGCGTAAAGTGATCCATAGTCCTACTTCACTTTTTTGACAAAATGCTTGACCCTGGAACTGTGCCGTAGGTGGAGGAGGTAGTTCGTCAAAGTGTAGGTAAAAATGTGACAGTGTGGTCAGAAGATTTCAAACTCAAGCTGCTCAATTCAAATGGGTTCTCTGAGTGTGATCTTGGTCTAGACCACCTGGTGTTTGCCCAGATGCCCTGTCGGGGCGATGTCAGGACCGACCATTGCCCTATCGTCATTCTGGCTGACTTGCACCAAGACGCATGATTTCTACATCCCAGCGCGAGAGTTTCAAGCGGAGATCCGGTAGCAAAGGAATCTATTGTTCCTTCAAGGCCTCAAAGGGGTTGACGCGGGCAGCGCGCACCGCGGGACGCAGGCACACAATGACTCCGACAAGAGCCAGCAACGCAGCCGTCAGCAGAACATCGCCCAGTTCAACCATGTCTAGTCCGGCGATCGTATTGCGCAGATACCTTGATACGACGAATCCAGCCACTGTTCCCAAGACCAAGCCAAAGAGAATCTGCCGCAAAACGTCAGTCAGGATGCGCGCGATGAGCCTGGGCGGTCCGGCTCCCAAGGCAGCCTGGATGCCGAAATCCCGCGTCTGGCTGGCGATGGCAACCGACGCCACCGAGTACAAACCCACGTTGGCTACCATAAGCGCCAGCAGGCTGAGAATTCCCACCAGCTTCAAATCAAGCCTTTGCGGCGCGGTGATGCTTGCCACCATTTCATTGAATTCGCTCAGATCGCTTATCGCCTGGTCGGGAGCAATTTCCTGAACGGCAGCCCGTACGCCGGGCATAGCCAGGCCGGGATCTCCCTTCATCTTAAGATAGAAATGCATCGCCATGAAATGGCGGATGCTCTGCATCAGTGAGTCGGAAATTTGTGCTACGGGAATGTACACCATCGGCTCGACGGGAAGCTGTGGTCCTGATTGATGAATGTTGCCAACAACCCCAATGACGCGAAACCTGTCGCTTAGCGTGAGACCGGGCGCGATGTTCTGCCCCTGAATCTGGTTTTTGAAATAGCGTTGCGCAAACGCAACATTGACGATAGCCACGCGTTCGCCGGTATTCGTATCCTGTTCCGTGAAATTACGTCCAGCCATCTGGGGTATGCCGAAGACGGCAAAGAATCCGGGAGTTACAGGACGGTACTGCACGTATCGAGTGCTCCCATCAGGTAGTTTCAGAGGAACACTGAACGGCCTGCCAATCGGCGGGTTGGTGGACGCGGCCACATGCTCGGTTCCGGGAATCTCTTGCAAGCGCGTCATGAGATGTTGCATAAACAATTGCCAGGCCCGTGTATCGGGATACTTCGACGGCAGCGGATTCACCGTGAAGGTAAGCACCGGGCCAGGATTCAAACCAAGATCCACCTTAGAGAGCCGGGAAATTGACCGGGAAAGCGCCAGCGCCACAACTAACAGTGTACTTGCAAAACAAACCTGAGTGATCAATAGGGCGCGTCCGGCCAAGCGGGAGCCTCGGCTCCAACCGGCACGAGAGCCGCCAGATCTCAGCGTTTGCGAGATGTTTCGCATACGGGCTCGCCGCAACGCGAGCAGGGCACTGAGTGCCGGTATGGCGGCGCCGAGTAGGATGGCAAAAACACACACATGAGAACCAAGGTGAGCACCCTGAAGTGAATTCATCCAGTTGAGAGGAATGTAGCCATTGATCCATGAAAGCCCGAGCGACGCCAAGGTAAGACCGCCAAGAATGCCCAGCGCGCCAATCAATAGACCTTCCGCAAATGAGGGCAGGCTCAGGCGGACTGTATCTGCGCCCAGCGCACTGCGCACGGCGATATCCTGGCCGCGAACCACAGCGCGGAGCAGTAACAGGTTGAAGAGGTTAGCCGCCACCAGAGTCAAAAGACACGCGCTGAAGGCAAAGAACATCAGGACAATGGAAAGGGCCGTGCCTGAAAGGGCGCGCGAAAGGGGGGTAGCGGCAAAGACGGTATGATCAGAAGATTTCAGTTGAATCTCCGCTGCCCGCGAGTACATTCGCGTATTGAGATTCGCGCTCGCCTGCGCCAGCCGCACGCCAGGGTTGAGACGCGCCACCACCCATAGATGGTTTCCGCGGTCCTGGCTCGGATGCGGTAATGCGAGAGGAACCACTACATCCACAGGCTCTCCAAACTGGAAGTCCGGTGGTAGTACGCCGACCACGGTGGCGGGCTTTCCATCTAGATCGATTGCATGCCCCACAATGTCGGCGGAACCTGCGAGTTGATTGAGCCAAAGCCGATGGCTGATAATGGCGACCGATGGGCCATTGGGCCGGTCTTCTTCTTCAGTGAAGTTCCTTCCTTGCGCCATCTTGATTCCCAGCACGGCCAGAAAACCGCGGTCCGCGGGCCGTCCGGGGACAAGCACCGGACGTTCTGTACCCGAGACATTCCAGAGTTTAGGGATGGAAACCGCGCCTATACCTGAGTAGTCGGGCAAACCGGGCAGTTGCTCGTATTGCATCGGCGTCATGGTCGGGCTGTTCGAGGGGTCGTTCACCGGCCCCAACATCGCGAGATGCGCAGTATCCGCGTAAGGAGGCGGGCTGAGCACAAAACTATCGATCAGTGCAAAAGTTGTGCTACAGGCGCCAATGCCCAGCGCCAGTGTTAACGAAGCCAAAAGCAGGAATCCGGGGCGCCGAAGACAGTTGCGCCACGCGACCGTAATTTCCCAGAGATAAACGCTCGAGAGCATAGTGAACCTGTTCCAAGAAGTAACTGCGCATTCTTATGGTTCTGACCAGGCGGTTCTTGAAGACTGCCAGGCAGCCCCGTCAAGACGGCCATTGTCCAGCACAAGGACGCGGTCGCAAGACTGGATCGTCTCCTGGCGATGCGCCACGATAATACGCACAATTCCCAGAGTCGAGACCACCCGGTTGATTTCGTCCTCGGTTTCGGCATCCAAATGGCTTGTTGCCTCGTCCAGAAACAATATGTTCGGTTCTTTATAAAAGGCGCGGGCAAGCAGGATGCGTTGCTTCTGGCCACCGGAAAAGCTCAAGCCTGTATCGGTGATCAGCGTATGATATTTCATCGGCATAGCCTCGATATCCGCATGGATACTGGCTTTACGGGCGCTTTCCTGCACCCGTGCCATATCCAGAGGAGAGTCAAAGCAGGCGATGTTCTCGGCGATGGTCCCACAGAAAAGCTCTTCTATCTGTTGCACGGCCGCGATCATCGCCCGATATTGCGCGTTAACCTCCGTTAGCGCTACACCATCCAACAGGATGGTGCCGCGGGATGGTGCAAGCAGGCCCTGCATCAACTTCAGCAGTGTCGATTTTCCGCAGCCGGATTTGCCGGTGATGGCGAGCGATTCCTTGCTATCTATCACAAACGAGATTCCTTTCAAGAGCCAGGGATCGTCATCCGAGTAACGAAACCACACGTCGCTTAATTCCAGGCGCTTTGTGGACGAGGGAGGTAACGTGCGTGCATCCTCCACGCTTTCGGGTGGGGCCATGGCGATGTCCGACAAACGATCCAGATGGATTTCAATGGTCTTCATCTCCAAGTATTTGTCCAGAACGTTCATCACCCGCGCGGCCAGGAGTTCGCGATAGGCGATGTAGCTGAACAACATGCCGATCGAGATCGCATGCTGGAGCACCAATGACGTTGCATACCAGATTACAAATAGGCGTTCTCCGCCGAAAACCAGAGTGTTGCTGAGACGGAAAAGGGCCTGGATCCGTTCCGACTTGGCCATCCGGTTCTGGCCACGCACGACCAGGTTTGCCCACTGTCCCAGCCGAACACCTTCTGCACAGAAAAGCTTGATGCCCTGGATTGATTTCACTGTTTCCAGGACGTAACCCTGCTGACGTGCATGGAGAGCTTCATAAGAGCGGAGATGGTCGCCCAAAGGCTCCATAAGGCGGCGGCGGATGAGAATTGCGCATACGATGGAACAACAGCTGATCGCAACCAGGATCCGGCTGTAGCGCAGCATCACGAGCAATAAGACCACGGACATGAGGCCGTCCAGGCCGATTTCGAAGAAGCTGCCGGTCAGAAGCTTTTGAATGTACGAGATGCCATCGAAGCGCGCCGCCAGATCTCCAAGGTACCGGCGCTCGAAGAAGCTTGCCGGCAGGCGCAACAAATGTTGAAAGGTGTCAATGAGCCAAGCGCGATGAAGCCTGGACCGGAGGCGAAGAATGACTTCCGTCCTCATTGCGCTCACCGCAATGGTAATGACCAGGACCACGGCAAAGGCCAGGAGCAGTACCTTGCGTACTCCCACATCCCCGGATGTCAGGACCCAGTCGACCGTCAATTGCAGATAGAAAGGCGCGAGCACCTGCAAAAGTTCGAGCAGCAGCGCGCCCATCACGATGGCGAACACGTCTCCCCGAATGCCTTTCACCTTGCGAAAGAAGCTGCGCCAAGTGAGGGTCTGGGACTTATGCGGCGGGAGCACTCCTGCTGTGCGCTCAAACTCGATGGCAACGCCGGTGAATAATCGCGAAAAGTCTTTGTGTTCGACTGTGCGCCTGCCCACTGCCGGATCATGGATGATATAGCTATTCCCGTGGATTGCTACCAGGACAACATAATGCATCAGTCCCCAATGCAGGATGCAGGGTAGTTGCAGCTGGGGCGTATATTCCAGTTCCACGCGGAGAGGACGGGCAATCAACGAAAGGTTCCTGGAGATATCCAGCATGCGCCTTAGGGTGATACCGCGCGAAGAGGTGGAGAATCGCTCCCGCAAATCGCTTATTCTCCAGGTCTTGCCCATCGCTCCCAATACCATGGCCAGACAGGCCAGCCCGCATTCGGAAGCCTCGGATTGAAGAATGACAGGAGTCTTTGCCACGAATCATCATCCCCGACCGGTGCTTGCCAGACGCGAAGGGAACATCCACTGGTACAGCCTACGGCGATCGACAATGCTCGATGAGAACGGCCGACCGGACGCCTGGTGCAACAACATTCCATTTTTCAGAGAAGAATCGGTGACTTCAATTTCAACAGAGGAATTCGGCGCTTGGCTTGAACCGGGGGGCAGTTTCGTGACTGTTCCTGCAAACTGGCCAAGCCCTTCAACTAGCACGGCCACTTGTTGGCCTGGATGCAAAGCAGGAAGCTGCCCAGGAATGATCGCTGCCTGCGCAATGAGCCGTCCACCGCGCACGCCCAGAGTACCGGAGATCGTGGTTTGCCGGCCATAGCTAATGAAGACAATTGCGGAAAGCAATATCACGATGAAGAGGCCATCGATCCATGCGAGGATGTAAGAAGATGCGTGACGGTGCAGTAGCGGCTCGCCCAGCCAGCGTTCATTGTAGGCTTCTAACGATTCTTCGCGAAATAGAGATTCGAGCATGTGGCCCTGCATCTAAGAGTGTACAGCCCGGGATGACCCCTGACCAAAATGTGCGCCCGAATTCTCTCAGGCGCACATTGATGAATCGACGCTTAGACCTAAGCGTTTAGCCACAAAGGGCGCCTTGGTCTCAATCATCGGCAACACCACTGGAAACACTATCTGTTCCCGCGGCGATCGCATCCATCTCTTCAGGAAGAATCTCGCGTGCCAGTTTCCGGGCAATCGAGCGTGTTGGATCGGGTTCTTGTATAAACATGCTGATTATCCTTTCCTTTCTAGGTGCATAAACTATTTGGTGCATCTGACTTTACCCATTACTGCCATCCAAATTAGCACACAAGCACCTTGAGCAAGCATCAAAAAGAAGGTAAATCCTAGTTTAAGGAACCACGGAAAAGAAAGACAATGGCTGAACGGACTATTCGATGCTGACCTATTCGAGTTCCAATTCGGGAACTGTCTGTCGGCACAGTGGGTAACCTGCCGACACTGTGGGGCAAGCACAAGAATGCGCGCCTGAATCTTTCTCAGGCGCACACCTAATAAGATTTCGCTTAGGACCTAAGCGATGCCCCCCTGGTCAATATCACCGGGAAGGTGATCGGCCCCTGACAGGGTTATCGTTCCAGCGGCGACCGCATCCCATTCTGCAGGGAGAATCTCGCGTGCCAGCTTGCGGGCGATCGAGCGTGTTGAATCGAGGTTTTCTACAAACATGCCGATTTGTCCTTTCTTTCTAGTTGCACGGACTATCTGAATAGTATTGTGCAGCCTGATTGTACGCATTACTGCCGATCAAATTAGCACGAAACCGGTCTTGGACAAGCAGCAAAAAAGAAGGACAATGACCCGAAAACTATTCGGTATAATTGAATGGCTTGGCCTGCTCGGGATGGTTAATTAGTCGATCCTTCTGAAATGCCGGATAAGCTTCCGACTTTAGGTATTCGTGGAAGGATACATTGGGGCGGGGTACGTCAAGGTTGAAATCGGACGAGGGTTCCAGGGAGAAGGCAGCGAAGAGGGCAAGCATAGGTATTTTCGGCACCCGTTCCTCCAGCCAAAGAAACTGGCCCATCTCGTTGATCTCCAGGAACACCACCGAACCGTCGGGACGTTCAATCAAGTCAAGGCTGCCGTGGAGAAGCCCCAGGTTAGCCGCGAACGCCTGGCATTTCTCCAACAGCGAGGCATCGAGAGTGGTCTCCTCCATGGGAGCTTCACCTTTCATGTCGGAGCGAAAGTCGAGCCTTCCCGAGACTACCTGTTGCGAGTGAATGCGGGCCGCCCGATAAGCGCTGCCAAAAAAGGTGACGCGCAGCTCGCTTCTCTTTTCAATGCATTCCTGGTAGATGCCTGGACACGATGTAAACGACGCTTCGTCTCCTGCCAGTAGGTCCTCAGTGAGTCTGGACGTGAACAGTCCCTGTAATCCGCCGGTAGTCCGGTCTGTCCAGAAGGCCGGCGTAAAGGCCTTATATATTACGTTCCCTCGATGCTCCCGGTAGAATGCGCGTATCTCGTCTGGATCATTGGAAAACAACGTTGTGGGTATCACAAAGCCCACTTCCTTGGCGGCACGAAGCTGATAGGGCTTGGAGTTGGACCATGTCCTGGTGCCGAGTGGATTGATCCAGATCGAACTAGGAGATATTACGGTGCGTGCGCCCTCGGCAAACCTTTGCGCCTGCAACTGAGCCATGCGCATATCCGCTGCAGCAAGCCTGTCGGCAATGGCCCCCGGCGCATACAGACGCCTAAGCCATATTGAGGTGTAGGACATTGACGGAGCCAGACCAGTGATCTTGCAGGAAGGCTCAGCCAGGGAATTGGAAATACGTATAGTATTTCTCTGCTGTTCCGGAAAGTCCAACATTGACCACCGATCACAACGGACACCCATGGATTCCAGTGCCCAAATGAGAGCATGGCCATGGATATCGTTCCGCTCTGTAATGATCAGGACAGACATTCGTCCGGCTACCCTCCGAGGAAACCTCAGACGCATAGTATAGATGACTTGTCCTCCGGGTAGTTCTGTATCGACAAGCATCTGAAGAAAAGAGAGCTCGTATAGGTCGGTGGACATTCTGCGAGCTAACGCAAATCAATAACTTATGTGTTTTTCAGAACAAGTGGGCCTTCGATCCCGATTAGCTCCACTGCCACCACTGGAAACAACACGGGCAGCAGAATGAAATGCATCGCCAAATTGGCCCCATATATTTCAGGATTGAAGTTCACTCACAAGAATGATGGAGGTAAATTTGTGACAGTGAAAGCCTCCAACTTCAATAAAGCGCAAAAGCTTTCCACGAACGGCTGGCAACGCTTTCAATATCAATCACTTAAGACCCTCGAATTTCAATAGATACCAATACGCTCTGGAATCTGGTTCGGGACCAGGTGCTCTACCTCGAAAAGTCCTTTAGATGCAACATCTGAAAAACGAAAAGTATTGAAAGATGTTGAAAGACGAGGTTTTCAGTGTCACATTTTTACCTCCAGTGCCTGTTGTACCGCCCATGTAGAAACTCAAGTTGCTGAATTCAAAGCAAGTTGTCGAATGATTTTCTAATGCCGACCCTCCTGGGGTTACACCAGGTGCTTGAGATATTGCCCACGAAGCTCTTTATGGTCGGGCATACTAGGAACGGCTGCTGCGCAATCAGAGCCAGCGTGCAAGGTTCCATTCACGTATGTCATGGGGAGTAGGTCGGCCACTGGCGGACTGGGTGCACGTGGCTGCTCCCCATTGGAACGCATGTGGAGGAAATTGCGGCAATTTCTGCGCGCTCTGCGATGCTATGCCCCCACCTGCGGCTGCCAATGAAACATGCATTTGCCTGTCCCGCTCTGCCCTCAAACTCAAACGGCTTATCGTAATTGTCATATTGAACCAGGATCGTGTGTTTCCCGGATGGTGCGCCGTAAAGCATCACTAACGAATTGCCTTCATGGATATTTTCGTGGGTTTGTTGTTCGCCAGACCAACGGAATGCTTCGCTCACCCTACTGCACTTCACTGTCGGCTGGCAACGGACAGAGACTACAATAAAGACACTTGGAACCCACAGTTGCAAAGCCACAACAGCCGCCTCGCGGCTTTCGACGGAACGGCGATTTCACGTGGCAACATAAGTTCGCTGCCTTGCGTGCCGTTCCGCAATTCCTTCGTATGGCCTGGGCAGCTCACTGCGGCTATATGGCGGCAACAGTGGGTCTCCGTTTGCTTCGTGCTGTCGTTCCAATTGCCACTCTCTGGGTGGCCAAGTTGATTATTGATGCGGTTGTGACAGCCCGCTCAGGGCAGCCAAATATCTCGCGCTTGTGGTTGCTGGTAGGCATCGAACTCACTATTGTGGCAATTGGCGAAGTGTTAGACAAAGCTTCGGTTGCCGTTGAGGCTCTGTTCAGCGAGCTTTTCTCAAATCACATAAGCGAACGGCTCATCTCTCACGCTGCGCTGCTTGATCTCCGTCACTTTGAAGACCCAGCATTTTATGACCGGCTTGAACGCGCACAAAAGCAAACCACCGGACGCATCGGCTTGCTAACGCAACTGCTTTCGGTAGCGCAAGATTCCCTGACCTTGATCTCTTTGGCAACGGCGGTCTTTATTTACAGCCCATGGCTACTAGCCTTGCTCATAGTGGGAGTAATACCTGGCTTCTTGAGTGAAACCCATTTCAGCGGACTTGAATATTCACTGTTTTACCGAATGACACCGGAACGCCGTCAGTTGGATTATCTGCGCTCCCTCAGTGCAGGCGATAAGACAGCCAAAGAAGTACAGCTCTTCGGGCTTTCGGCTTGGCTGGTAAGCCGCTACCGGAATCTGGCGCATCGTTTACACATTGCCAATCGAAGCCTTGCTTTGCGGAAAGGTATCGCAGCAATTTTGTTTTCGTTGCTTGGCATCGCCGGATACTATGCTGGTTATGTCCTGATTCTGTGGCGCGCGTTTTATGGTTTCATTAGCATTGGAACGCTCACATTCTTAGCCGCATCCTTTGCGCGAAGCCGCGCTCTAACCGAACGATCACTGCTTGCTCTTGGCAACATTTACGAGCAAGGGCTTTATATGCGCGATCTGTTCGAGTTCTTTGAGATGAAACCCACAATCGTTTCCGCGGTCGCCGCACGGCCTGTGTCCTCTCCTCTTAAGCAGGGACTGGTCTTTGAAGACGTGGGATTTCAATATCCCTTGAGTGATGCCTGGGCTGTTCGCCATATAAACTTGCGCATTGTTCCCGGCGAACGGATTGCCCTGGTTGGTGAGAACGGTGCTGGAAAAACTACTCTCGCCAAGCTATTGGCCCGGCTTTATGATCCCACGGAAGGGCGTATTCTTCTTGACGGTGTTGATCTTCGTGAATATGACCTTGAATCTGTCAGGCACACCGTGGGAGTAATCTTTCAGGATTTTGTTCGTTACGACATGCGGCTCGACGAAAACATTGGAGTCGGGGAAATCGACCAGGTACAGGAATATCTGAATAGCGGACAGACCGCACAAGCGATCATTGACGCAGCCGAGAAGTCCCAGGCCGATGCTCTCGCTGCACGCCTTATACAGGGATATGGGCAGATGTTGGGTCGGCGCTTTGAAGGTGGGATGGAGCTTTCAGGCGGCGAGTGGCAGAAGATTGCTCTAGCACGCGCTTACATGCGCAAAGGGCAGATCATCATTCTCGATGAACCTACTGCAGCACTGGACGCTCGTTCGGAGTATGAGACTTTTAAACGCTTTGCCGATCTGGTTTCAGGGCAGATTGCTCTGCTCATCTCGCATCGCTTTTCTTCTGTCCGAATGGCGGATCGCATTATCGTTCTTAAACACGGTACCATCCTTGAAGAAGGCACACATAGCCAACTGTTATCGCAAGATGGTCTTTACGCTGAATTATTCCGCCTCCAAGCGGAGGGCTACCGCTAATGACATCAGCTTTCGATGCGGTTGCGTCCAACTTTGAACGTTTTCGGGCCTTGCCGCCTGGCGTTCCAGAAGCCATTCGCTCGGAGGTATTGGGCGCTGCTACAGTTCCATTGCCGGCGAGAGTGCTCGATCTGGGAGCAGGTACGGGACGCTTTGGAAAAGTATTCATTGAAGCAGGAGATCGCTACGCAGGAGTGGACATGTCTCTTGCAATGCTGCGTGAGTTTCAAAGCAGTTCTCACGGCGCGTTTCTTGCGCAGGCAGACGGACGGCAATTGCCATTCCGCGATGGCATTTTTGACATAGTGCTCTTAATGCATGTTCTAAGTGGCACAACTGCCTGGCGCCCTATGATTGAAGAAGTGCGGCGCGTCTGCCGCTCAGGTGGAGTCGTAGCGGTTGGCCGTACAGATAGTCCAGAGGCAGGAATAAACGTACAGCTTAAACACCAGCTAAAAAAAACTCTCGAAGCAATGGGCGTTTCGTGGCACCGATCACAGAGAGCGCATCGCGAAGCGTTGGGCCACCTGAAATTATTTGCTACTCGCCATGTCCTTACGCAAGCAGCTTCGTGGAACCACTCGGAAACCGCGCAAGACTTTATTTCGCGCCATCGTTCCGGGGCCCGTTTCGCTGCACTGCCACATGATGTGCAAGAACAAGCTCTACAAAAACTGGGCGCGTGGGCAAAAGAAACCTTTGGATCAATGGATAGAAAATTCGACGAACAACGCAGCTTTGAACTCGACATATTTGAACTCTGAACGGAAAGACATGAATGAAAGATATGGAAGATAAGAACGCGCTACTCACTGAACTTGGAAAGCAATTGGTTTTCAACTCTCTTACAGATGCCTCAGTGCAAAAAGCCACGGAGGACACTTCTAACTTTGCCATTCTGCCCTGGGTGAACGTTGTCAAGATAGGCGGCCAAAGCATTATGGACCGCGGGCGTAGCGCAGTGTATCCGCTGGTGCAAGAAATTGTGAACAATCTTGGCAAGCACAAGATGATTCTTGGCACCGGGGCTGGAACGCGCGCACGTCACATTTACAGTCTGGCAATTGATCTCGGCCTTCCCACGGGAGTTCTTACGGTGCTAGGTACGGCTGTAGCGTGGCAGAACGCGCAGATGCTCCACTATTTACTGGCCCAGTACGGCATTCCTTTTGTCGAGCCGGAAGGGTTTAGCACTTTGCCTCATTATTTGATGGAACGTGGAGCAGTAGTCTGTCAGGGAATGCCGCCTTACAAACTGTGGGAACCTAACCCGGCTACTGGCCGCATACCGCCGCAGCGCACTGATACCGGATGCTTCCTGGTTGCCGAGGTATTCGGAGCACGCAAGATGATTTACGTAAAAGATGAGGATGGACTTTATACTTCCGACCCAAAAAAGAATCCTTCCTCTGAATACATTCCTCGCATCAGCGTTGAGGAATTATTGGCCCGGGATTTTGATGATCTCATCGTGGAAAGGGCCGTGCTGGAATTCATGGTCCGGGCACGTAACATTCGCGAAATTCAATTTGTTAACGGATTAAAACCCGGCCAACTCACAGCAGCCCTGAATGGTGAACCAGTGGGAACCATCATCTACAGAAATGGAGATTCCAAGTGAGCTTTGACCATTCCAAATCTCAGCATGTCACATCAAGCCTGATGCGCGAATCCTTAGTTGATAAAAGTGTCATTGCGCGAACTGAAGCCCCGGTTACTTCAATCTTGCCGGATGTCAATGTAGTCCAGATTGGCGGGCATTCGATCATGGACCGCGGCCGTTCAGCGCTGCTCCCTCTGCTGGAAGAAATCGTGGCTAACCAGGCGAAGCACCGAATGATTATCGGCGTAGGAGCTGGCGTTCGTTCCCGGCATATCTTTTCTGTAGGGCTGGATCTTGGATTGCCCACCGGCGCACTGGCGGCCCTTAGCGCAAAAGACTCTGCCCAAAATGCATACATGGTTTCTTGTCTTTTGGCAAAGCACGGATTTGTCTATCTGGAAGCGCCCTTTGTTGTGCAATTGCTGCCGGCGATGTTGGCTGCGGCACGCGGAGCTGTATTCAATGGTATTCCGCCTTATTCTCTGTGGGAGCATCCGCCTCTTGTAGGCAAGTTGCCACCTCATGGCAGCGATGCTGGTTCCTACCTGGTTGGGGAAGTTTTTGGCGTGCGCAATGTGATCTTTATCAAAGATGTCGATGGGCTCTACACGGCAGACCCGAAAACCGATCCAGAGGCGGAGTTCATTTCTCAGGCCCGTGCCCAGGAAATCATTGATCGCAAATTGCGCACCCTCCCAATCGAACCGGTTGTGCTAGATCTATTGACACGTGCGAAATTGGCACGCAGCATTCGCCTCATCAACGGCTTAAAACCGGGTAATCTCACGCGCGCCCTGAACGGAGAACCGGTTGGCAGCTTAATTCAGCAATGACATCTTTAAGGCGGCAGAAGGCTTATCGAAACGAGAAAACCGGTCCTGTGTGAAAGGGCCCTGGTGTCACAGGTCGACCGTCTCCGGCTGAACGAGGTACCCCCGCGTGCTGGTCGCCACCGGAGGTGTCTCAAACGTCTGGATGCCGGCCGCCTGCACTCCGTCGAGTAATTCCTGCATCGCCTCGCGCATTGGATGTGGGCTCTTGCCGAAGACGAGCATCGTGCCGCCCTGGAGAATCGCACTCGCGAATGTGCCGAACACGTTCCATGTGTACGCGAAGACACGTCCCTTCGGATCGCGCGTGTATTGCATGATTGGCGACATCGCGCTTAACGCAAGACCGGGCGGATTCGCATCAATGTTGAGCGTGAAAATGGTTTCATGATTTGTCTCGTCCGGATCGTTGCAGGTCACGATCCAGTTCTTCTGTGATGGATCATTGATGTCCGGAACGGCGTAGGTGAATGTTGTTACAAACGTTGGCTCGTTGAATAGCTCCTTGCCCGCCTGGGCCGCAAACGAGTTGTCGACGGGGACATAAAGACGGTAGGCACCCAATGTCTTTGTCTGCTCGCCGCCAGCAAGGAAATCAATGAACGAGATCGACGGCGCCTGCTTCTTGAGTACTTTTGGGTAGGCGATGATATTGAACTGGACCTCGTTGACCACGGACAGCGCATTAGAAATAAACCCTGTGTAGCGCTGGAAATGGAGCAGCACAAGAGCCTGTCCGTCAAAGAGTGCGGGGGCGAGGGCAATATCTTTAAGATATGACGCCAATTTCTCTGGGTTTACCTTGTAGTACACCCAAATTGCGTGTACCGAGGCGTAGTAAAAGGGGAGAGAGAACCCCTTGGGCAATGGAGGGAAGATTTTCGTCGGATCGCCTGGCATTTTCTGGTTTGTCCTGTTCGGAAAAATAGACGACAAGGTTTTCGCAATCCCACCAGCGAATGCGGTTACCAGTTACCCCAATGATCGTGAACCAACGATCCAGCGCGGCACGTACGGACGTGCCGCGCCAGTTCATTAATGATGTGAATACGGCGTCAGAAGCGGCGTTATCTCCACCACGGTCATCATCCCACGGTCTTCATGCGCAAGAATGTGGCAGTGGATGACGAACCAGCCCGGATAATCGACGAAGCGGCTGCGGAGCTTGAAATAACCCTGGATCGTGATCTGCGTGCCGTCGCTTTTCTTTGCGGAGACACCCGAGGGAATCGGGAAGACGTCCCACCATATCCTGTGTGAGGACGGCACGGTGGCCACACACGGCTTCCAGGTGGCGGGATTATCGGGATTCACCAGGCACTGTCCCGGCTGAAGCGGAGCGCTGCTATTGGTGGAGACGACATACATCGGCGTCTTTCCATCTGCCAGCGTGGAGTTCGGGGCGAAGACCTCTGTAACCTGAAACGGATTGATGTGGATGTGGAACGGGTGCGAAATGAAGGTCGAATTGTTCGTCACCTTCCACTCTTCGACTTTATTTAACAGCACTGCCATCCCGACTTCGCCATTGAACTGTTTGCCATTGATGCTGTGGACCGCTGCCGCAGATTTCGGCGGAGGCCCATTGTTGAATTGCTGCGGTATGGTGCCGAAATCGATGATCTGCGTTCCCCTGATTTCGGTGTCGGTAATGTCGCTCAGATCGGGAGGGAAGGTCTTAGCCGGAGATGCATCAGGAAACGGCATCTTTACCGGATTTCCCGCCACCTTGATGGTGGCCAGAGCGATTTTGAACGGCCCGCGCGCCGGCGGCGTGCTGGGCTGCAGATCGCTCGGATCGACTACGTTGTGAACTTGGAGAGGATATGTGCATCCGCCAACAGTTGAGCACGGTCCAGCCTGGACCAGGAGATCAATGCGATTGCCCGACCCGAGGAGGAACCGATTGTTGCTGCTTTTCGCATAGTTGTCGGTATAGAGTTGGACGCCGTCAATGGCCAGCGTCTTCCAATTCAGTCCCGCCGGAGGCTCGAGGAAAAGTACGCCCGCACGGCCCGAGCCGTTGACGATGCGCCACATCTGTACCTCGCCGGGCTTCATGCTAATGATTGGATTCGTGCGGCCGTTTACGGAAAAATCAGGGCCTTTGTCCTGCCCCGCGCCGCCCTTGAGGTTGGGCGAGGTGCCAAATTGATTGATGACCAGCACCGGCTGGGTACGCGTCCATTGCGGTCCATAGGCTTTGTAGACTTCGTTGATCTCGTCGTCGTATTGCCCTTCGATGATGAACGCGCCGATAAAGCCGTTGGAGACGTCGATGGTGGTGGAGCCATGCTTATGGGCGTGATACCAGTGCGTGCCTGGGGACTGTCCCATTTTCAGCGCGCCGCCCTGCTCGATGACTGCCGAGGTCTCCGCACCATGGAGTGCCTGCACTTCCATGCTTCCCGCGCCTCCTATAGTGGCCGGCGGCTGCTGCTCTACACCGGGAAACTGCGGCAGCTTGTAACAATACGGATAGCTGCCAATGTAGTACTGCGGCCAGCGCTTATAATCGAGCGCTTTTTGGTTGATCGGCCAGAGCTTCTCGCCGCTGTTCGGTTGCTGGTCAAACCTCTGCAGAAGTTGCTTCTGCAAATCGGTGTACTCTTTAGGAAGGTCATCCCAGGTCACCGGCCATTCCACGTGCGACCCCTTAGACAGCGCCGCCTCGCAATCGGTGAAAAACTTGTTGAAGTTTGGGGGTGGCGGTGCAGGATCGCCGATGAGCCGCTTGGAGGAGAGTATCTCCAGAAAGACGTTGTCGCCTGTCGTGTTCGGGTTGGTATGTGTGCCGTGGAAGTGGATGTTCGCCGTGGTGGAACCGTGAAAACAGTTCGGATAATTGTCGTGGCCGGGATATCCTGCCGAGGTGCTTTCGCAAGTGGCAGCAGTGTCGCCAAGATCGATAGATTGGCCGAACTTCGAGGGATCGATCTGATTTAAGAAGGTCAGCTCGATGAAATCGCCGACACGCGCGCGCAGCGTTGGTCCGGGCATGGGATCGGCGAGGCCATTCGTCGGTTGTGGGAATGGCGTGGAGGTATCAGGGCTGCGGAAGGTGCGGACCCATTCGGGGAAGCAGGCGTGAAAAGTTTGGGGGTCGCCGGGCTGGGACGACTGCGTCTTCTGTGTGCTCGGATCAATCACGAATGACAGCGGATAGCGCATTGGCATGCGGACCTGCTCGGTTCCCGCGATCAGCGTGGCGCGTAGCCTACCATCTTTGGAAATAATTTCCGGAATCCTGACCAGTTGCTGCTGTGCCGGTAAACAAGGAATCTGGCTGGTGGGAGCGGTTGTATTCTGTGCGCCTCCCGGCGCATTTTGTCCCTGCCCAGGCGCATTTTGCCGATGGCCGGGCGTCTTTTGCGCGTGCGCCGGAAGCACCAGTAACCCGCTGAGCGAGAGCACAATGAACAGGAGGGCAAGGGGCGGCATAGGAACCACGGCTTGCACAACGATCTTTCCAGTCTCCCCTTTGTGCTTGGTGCAGTGGTACGTGATCGAGCCGGATGTAGGCGCGGCGTAGTCGGTTTTCGACGAAAAAGAAGGAAGGATCTCATTGGAGGTGTAGCTGCCGTCGTCTAATGCCACCTGGTGAGTGTCGCTGGTCTGATTGTCCCAGGAAATCAGCGAACTCGGGGCGGCGTAAAGCGGATCGCCCGGCTGGGAGCCTGGCAGGTCTGGCTGGAACGCTGCTACGCCTTTGCCAGCGGGAACTATCTTGATTGAAAAATCAGGCATGAGGTTACTCCTTCTTTGTGTGGGGCGCATGCGCCTGGTGAACGCGGAGAGTGACCGATGTGATGGCGCTGAGAACCGCGCGTGTAGCCGCAACCTGGCTGGCTTTTGAAACCGCTGCCTCGACCAGTACTGCGTCAACGATATCGCTGTATGCTTTGCCCCCTGAAATTATCAAACTAACGACAGCCGCTTCCAGCGGCGACATGCTCGGGTTGAACGCGGCATTCTCCGCGACCGAGCCAGTAAAGATGCCACCATCACTGGTCTTGAGGGCCACTCCGGCATAGTCGAAGGTATAAGGCGCATAGGAGGCGTTCGCTGCCGCGAGCGCGGCTTTTACGACCGGGTCGCCGGGCGCCGCTGAAAGCGCCATGCCATGCGACTGCGGCGACATCAGCGCCGCTGTAACGCCCAAATCGCCTGGCCCGAACGCGTTGGGGATCAGGGATGTCAGAAGGGCTGCGGGCGTATTCGGCAGTAGAATCTGCAGGGTCGACGCCGTGGTCAGCTCGTACAAAAATTGCCGGCAATAGCCGCAAGGCGCCGCGGAAACTGCAAGCATCTGCATGCCAGTTTCGCCACCGGCGATCGCATGCGCCGTCGCCGCCTGCTCGCCATGCACCGTAAAGCTGAGTGCCTGTCCAACGAACTCGTAGTTCGCTCCGAAGTAAATGCTGCCGCTCGTGCCGAGAGCTACCGCACCGACAAAGAAGTTCGAGATGGGCGGTATCGCGTCTTTTTGCGCCAACGGGATGAGGGCGAGCATTAACTGATCGATGGTCATGCCTGACGAGTTGAGAAATTGTGCGACTACCGGCGCGGCGATGGCCCCGCGGGTCACCGGCGGGAGTTGTCCATTACTCATCCGACGAATGCCTCCTTCCGGAGAAAGCCGGCGAACCGCTTGAGCACAGATGTGGTCATATAAGGATGCATCGTGGACCCCGGAACAGCCTGCACAAACAAGTCTCCATGTGCTTTGAGGAACTCCTGATACACCGGTTCTTTAGTGTGAGCGACGAAAGCGTCATGGTCCTTCCAGGCCGAGTTATAGGTCACCGCGTCAAGTTGCATCGGGGGAATGGCGGGCGAGTCCGGTGACTCATCGGCGAAGCTCACCGTGTACATGTACGTCCCCGGCTCTTTCTCCTTCACTGCCTTGACGTAGTCGACCAGCGCCGCCGCAACTTTCTTGCGGTTGCCCGACTTCATCACCCAGCGCGCCTCCACCTGAAACACATTGGGATCTACTTCCTCGGGGCGGAGGAATCCGACTGCCAGTTCGAGCGTTTGCACCATCACGAATGGCGAAGCCGGTCCGTACATGTTGAGAAAAAGACCACCGTACTTGGCAATGAAAGTTGCCAGGTTCGGCCCGTGATGATGGGCCAGGAACGCTTTGCGGTCCTTGTAGCCTTCCACAAACGCAACCTGCACCGGGGCAGGCGGAGGATAGATGTTAATGCGGGGATCGAAGTTCGGCGTGTGGATCAGATAAAACCAGGTGTCCGGCTCAGAGCGCTCGATTTGCGCGGCGAGTTCGCCCAGGGCTGCATATGCCTTCGGCTCATTGCCCGGCACAATCGACCAGAACGCGTTGACAATGTACATGACGATCTCCTCAGGAACCAAGCGCGGCAAGAATGCTTCGCGCCGATTTAAACGCCAGCCCCATCAGAGTCAGCGTCGGGTTTGCAGTGCAGACGGTCGGGAAGCTGCCGCTTCCGACGATCCAAAGGTTCGGCACGTCATGCGAGCGCTGGCTCGCGTCGACGACCGAGCTGTTCGGATCATCGCCCATCCGGTGCGTCCCCACTATGTGGCCCGCGCCGTAGTAGTGGTAGTTCACCCCCTGGTACGTGAAGTCGCCGGCGCCCCCGACGCCGTTTGTGGTGAACTCCGTTGCCCCCATCCGCTCATAGACCTTTGAGCAGACGTAGGCGGCCATGCGGAAGCCTTCCATGGTGTACGGATCTAAACCATACTCGACCTTCGGCCGCGGGAGGCCGAGGCCGTCAACGTTGTTCGGCTTGCCGGACGCCTTGTCGACGTCGAGCGTGACGCGGTTCTCGGCGAGCGGCGACTGATCGAACATGCAGCCGATGCGGAACTGGCGGGTGAACATGTTGTTGAGTTGCTGCACCAGCTTCAAGCCCCCGAGGCGAACCGTCTGGCCGTTCCCCCCTGGGGGAGGGTTGACGTTCGAGTTGTTCGTCCCCTGGATGAAGTCCATCGTCGTCGTGTAGGGATCGCCCTTCGAGAAGTTCCACCCCTCGTTGCCGATCTCCATGCGAAACGAGGACCGGTACTTGCGAAACTCGCCGTCGCGCAGCGACTCGATGCCCGAGGTGGCTAGCGGGCCGCGATAGCCGAAGATCGGCTGCGGCGCGAGGGCCCAGGTCAGGTAGAGCGGGTGATCCATCAGGTTGCGGCCGACCTGGTCGCTGCTGTTAGCGACGCCCTTCTGGTTGTTCGACAGCAGGAGCAGCTTCGCGTTCTCAATGGCGTGGCAGGCTAGGACGTAGAGTTTTCCGGCGACCGACTTGGAGACCTTGGTCAGGTTGCCCTTGTCGTCGCGCGACCACTGGTAGTAGTCAACGCGCGTAGCGTTCTTGCTGGTGACCGCGACATTGTATGCCACCGACTGATAGCTCACAGTCACCTTGCCGGTATCGAGGGCCTTGCCGAGGGTGACGGTCGGGTCCCACTTCGCCTGGATTGGACAGATGGGGATGCAGTTGGTGTTGCCGGCGCAGACGGGGCGGTCGTCGTACGGCTCGGAGTTGCGGCCTTGCGGCGTCGGCGAGACGAAGACATCGTACAGCGTCGGGTCCTCGCCGCCGGGCGTGTCCGGCAGCGTGCCCGGTACTTGAAGGCCCGCCACAGCGCCGCTGACGGCCTGGTCGACCAGGCTCATTGGGATCGCCTGCATGGGATACTGATAGCCCGGCGGATACTTCAGGCCAACGACTTCCAGAGGCTCCTGCTGGGCCACGCTGGCCGCGACGCCGATCTCTTTCTCCGCCAGCGCCCACAGCTCCTGCAACTCGCTGTAGTCAAGCGGCCAGTCTTCGCCGTGGCCGTACTTTGCTTTGAGACGGATGTCGTTCTCCAACTCGCGTAGAGACGTGCCGAGCCAATGCCACGACGTTCCGCCGCCGTTGCGCTCGAAGGTGCTTGAGAACTGGAGGCCGCGCACGTCGCCGGTTTTTGGGTCTGCCGGCGGGTTTTGCGGATGGGGATCGTTCGGATGTAGCTCGTTGAAAGGCTCCTGCTGCACGAGATAACTGATGTCGGGGGACTTGCCGATGGTCAGCACCGTCGCGCGCGGCGTAGGCAGAGTTGCCGGGTCGAGCAGCTTGCCGACGGGCTCTGACTGCGAGCCTTTGCGTCCAGCGAGCGCTGGATAGGGAGACTCGGGCGTCTTAGCCAGCGCGAGGTAGAAATTTTCCATGTACTCTTCGCGGCTGTCGGGAACGGGCAGCCCGGCTTCGAGAATTAACACTTTCTTGCCGGCCAGGCCGAGTTCCTTGGCGATGAGATTACCGGAGACGCCGGCGCCGATGATTACGACGTCATATTGCGGAGCGCTTACGCTCATTGTCCACCTCCGTTGCCGGTGTTCACGCCGAAATTGGACAACGGTGCGGGCTGCTGGCTCCAGTAGCCGAAGGTGAAGGCGCTATAGCCCATCGGATGCGACTGCATGACGCGCCAGACTAAACCGTTGGTGTAGGCGACTGAAGAGATGACTTGCAGCGCCGGCGGCGCGAATCCGGGAAAGCCCAACACGCCCGGTACATACCACGAGCCGAGGTACCACATGGCGATGATGCTCTGGGCGAGTTGCGCTTGCGCCGATGGCGAGGAGCCGCTCGTCTCAAGCAGCGTATCGGCAATCTGCTGTGCTGGCTGCGTCTTGATGGCGCGGTAGGCGTTGAGCAGCGCCGTCATCCTCGCTCCTACTTGCGCCAGAGCGAATTCGTAGTAGATCCGCGCCAAGCCGAGCGGATCGAGTGCCGGCTTGAGGACGCTCGATTGGAAGCCGGTCAGCGCCGCTGACATGTCGGCGAAGTCCTGAATCTCGGAATCGGGGATCGGTGGAGGTGATGGGATTGTTCGACGGGACATGGTCTCAGCCTTTCTTTTACTGGGCGCGCTGCAGAACGTAGGTGAAGTCGCTGGGCACTGGCACAGTCATGGTGGCGCGGTTGTGGCATTCGATGCAGTTCGACGAGACGTTCGGCACCGTCCCCTGGATGTAGGTCTCAAGAGTTGTGTTGGCGAGGAACGTCGGGGCCGGCGCGCCGAACGGCTGCTTCGGGTCGGTGGGCCACATGGTGCTGATCAGTTCATAGTTTCGCCAGACTGATTTCGGATTCACGCCCTTCAGCAGCGCCTGTGCGTCGGCATTGCGAGCGGCCGCGCTGGCAGCATAGATCGGCATGTTGAACTGGTTCATCCGCACTATCTGGCTGTGAAATGTGCTAACCATCGTCGGGTTCCACGGCCGCGGCGGGACCTGATTCACCGTGCAGGTTTTGCACTTGGGGCTGTAATAGTTGTAACTCGCCTTGAGCTTGCCGCTCTTGACATCGGCGTCGGCCGGCACGTTGTCCACATGCTCGAAGGTCGACCAGAGCCACTGCGGCGCGGACTGCGTCTTGTGGCCGATGTGCATGCCGACCAGCCCCACCGTCTGCATCGTGCACCGCGCCGGGTATTTGGGATTCTCAGATGCCGGCGTATAGACCAGCACGTTCTCGGAATGGAACCGCGCCTTGTCGGCAGGGGCGATCACCTTCCACGCAGTCTTGACCATGATGGCCCCTTCGACCAGCGTCTTCCCCGCGCTGTCGATTGAGCCCGACGTGAAGTTGACCGGCGGCGTGAAAGCCTTCTGCCCGGCCTTTGAGTAGAGCGAGTTGGACAGGATGTAGTCGAACATCGTCTTGTTGACGAGGATCTGGAAGCGTGTAAAGACGCCGTGCTGGTCAATGATCGGGCCAGTGTTGAACGGCTGGCTCGTCGCCGAAACCACTGAGGGCGTCAGCAGGTTCTTTCCGATCTGCATGAGCGTGACCACTGGCAGGTCGCCTTTGTTGAGCGACTTGCAGGCGTCGGGGGGCTTTACCGGGCCCTTCCAGATCGGCCGCGCGCCGCCTGCAAGAAATACGTCGCTCACGTCGCGGTAATGCTCCCATACGGTGTCATTGTCGCCACTGCTCCCGATGGTCTTCTTCGGATCGGCATTGCCATCCGGTCCAGGCGGCCAGTTCAGGGCGATAAATGTATTCCACGAGTAAACGTCGAAGTCGGGCTGAAACGCGTCTACCGACACGGTTTGGGTTGTGACATTGACATCGCCGGGAATGGCCGAGCTAAGGACAATCGGTGGCGGCGGCGTTGACTTTTTTTGGGATGCGGCATGCGTCAGCAGCAGCCCCACCGTTAACAGCAGCGCCGTGATGGTAATCAGCTTTTTCATGGCTCCTCCGAGTCGACTCAGGCGATGAATGTTTGAAATAGCGGAGCAAAATTGCCGGGCGTAGGCTCGAACGGAGAACCAACCGCCTGCTGGAAGGTAAAGTGATTGTTGGGGTCCCACTCCTTCTTGATCCGGACCAGTTCGTCGTAATTACCGCCATAGTACTCCTGCTTCCAATTGGTGAGCAGGGGATCGATGTAGTTGACGTATGCGCCCACATCGTGCGCCTTCATCGCTTCGCCGAGCGCATAGCCCCAATTGACATTCTGTAGCAACTGGTCGGCATTCGCCCAAATCGACTTTACTTCCCAGAGGAAGCGCGCCTTACGGTGCCAGAACGAAGTTTCGTTGGGCGCTACTTTCTCGATCTTGCCTCCCATGTGGGTCCAGACCAAGAAGCTGTTGAGGGATGGAGCACTCGCCAGGGCATCGGTCAGCGTCGTGATCGCCTGCGGCGTGAAGGCTTTCGGAGGCATGAAGCCCGAGCGGATATAGGCCTGTTTTCCTCCGACGTTGGTCAACAGTCCGTTGAAAATTTCGAAGTCGGGCAGGGTCATGTTGTAAAGGTTGATGAAGATATTGGGGAATTTAAGGATCGGGGCGATCAGGTCCATCCCCTCCCGCGTATCACCGTTAAAGATTGGCGTCAGGCCAATCGAGTTGACGGCAGTATCGGGATGCGCCGGAAGCGCTACCTTTCCCATGTAACCGTACACTGCCAACTCATCGGGAACAGTCTCAATCCACTCGTTATAGAAGCCGTAAACTTCCTGCGCTGCTGCCGCCGGATAGCGGATCTGCCCCACCAGCATCGTCTTTGTCAAAGGCTTGTGCACTCGTAATTCAAAGGCCACAGCAATCCCGAAGTTTCCGCCGCCGCCGCCGCGGCAGGCCCACCAGAGGTCTTGCTCTTCCTTCGACTTGGAATCGGCGGAGATCCTGCGCAGCTTGCCGTCTGGAGTGACGATGTCAATCGAAACCAGATTGTCGACACTGAGGCCGTAAGAGCGGGAAACGAAACTCAGCCCGCCACCGAGCATAAAACCAGGGATGCCGACAGTTGGGCAGCCTCCGCCTATCGGGATAAACCCCAAATTGCTGTTCTGCAGATAAATATAGATATCGTGCCAGCGGTTCCCGGTCTGCGCCCAACAGACCTGGCGATCAACGTCGAGACGCTTGGCAGTCATGTTGGTGAGGTCAATGACCAGCCCGCCCTGGTTAAGGCAATAACCAGCCGCGCTGTGTCCGCCACCGCGCACAGTGAAAGGCATCTCGTGCTCGACGGAAAATTTGTAGGCAGTTATGACGTCCTGCGCGTTGGCACACATCGCCACCACGCCCGGACGAAGATCGATGCGCCCGTTGTCAATGACCAGAGACTGGTCGTAGCCGGGATCGCCAGCTTGAAGCAACTTGCCGGCGAGTTGGCCGCGAAGCTTTTCTCTATATATATTAGGGATCACGCAAAAAAATTTTATATGACTTTTTGTGGCTCTGCCAATAGTTATCGAAATAAATTGAAAAATATACTAGGAACAACGTAGTTAAAGGAGACTCAAGAATCGTCTGCTTACATCAGCTTCTAAGTATTAATATATTTTAATTATTGACGATGCTATATCAGTGTTTATATCAAAGCGCAGGGCATGCTCAGCAATATATACGGACAAAATAACGACGGCTAAAAATAGTAGAGTGTGCTGCATAAATAGGTTCATAAGCCGGGCCATTCGTTGGGGTGCTCGGAAAAGCCAGTAAAAATCAGGCCCCCAGCCTCTGATGTCGAGCCGATCTTGGAACTCAGCAGTATTTATAAAATCCGCTCCAGGAAAATATTCGGCTATTATCTTTCAGCCCTTATATATATATTCCCTAAATGGAACATACAGCTTGAAATCTGGAATCTAGCTAGTACACACGAAACTACAATAAAGTAATTGTGTTGTTCGATTACAAACATAGCTAGTCTGAAAAACCGGCCGATTATGCATGCTTGCTGAAGTATACTTAATTTACTTGAGTATTACTCAATTTACCCGTGTACGAGTTAAACATTAGGGGACGGCGTCAGGCTGGTATTGAATTCTGCTTCGAATCGATTGTCAAGATTTCGCCACACGGAGACGCACATGAGACCTATAGTAAGGTCACTGAGCATGATCTGCGTTTTTGCGTTCACGCTCTGCGGGCAAACAAGTTCAAATTCTGGGCGATGCTCAGCATCACTAGAGCCGGAAAACCACGCAATTACTGTTGACCGGCTCATTCGTTACCATGATTCAGGGGAGTATGATCGCGAAATCAGGGAAGTTGCAGACGATGCCAGAGACTACATCGAAATGCGGACGAAGCGTGCGTCTAAAGATGAAAAGCTTGCGGCCATATTCGATATTGACGAGACATCCGTTTCGAACTGGGAAATCATGTCTGGCTGCGGATTTTGTTCATATCTCTCCCAAATAAAGCTGCACCCTAATTCGCAGGGTTCCGCAATCATCCCAATTCTTGAACTGTTCAAGTACGCTAAAAAAGCGGGGATTGCAGTATTTTTCGTTACGGGGCGCCAAAATGCCCAGCGTGAAGCGACCATAAAAAATCTAACCGACGTGGGTTACTCCGGGTGGGCTGATCTTGTCATGCAGCCTGACGGTAATAAAAAGCCCGCTCGCGATTTCAAGTCGCAGGACCGGCAGCGTATTGAGGACAGGGGATATCACATCGTGCTGAATATCGGTGATCAGGCGAGCGATTTGGCGGGTTGCTGCGAAGAGCGTGTGTTTAAGTTGCCCAACCCTTTTTACTTGGTCAATTGAAGTCCCAACCTCAGGGCAGGCCAAGACTGATTCGCTTTTTCCCAGGATATCTCCTGAGTCTTGATGG
Organism: Candidatus Angelobacter sp.; assembly: GCA_036496365.1. GTDB lineage: Bacteria > Acidobacteriota > Terriglobia > Terriglobales > Acidobacteriaceae > Angelobacter. Next base: position 55,391 of record DASXLK010000117.1, read on the forward strand.
CCGACAAAAGATTGAATTCCTTATTCGAAGATGAGCAAAGAATCGCGACTGGATAGATGCAAGGAGAAGCAAGACGAAATATCTTTGAGAGGCAATGGACAACGCTAGTTGTGCATCTGCCAAATTAAAAGCACATCATTCGTGGAGCACATTTTCCGCACGTGAATTAGGATGCACGGTCACGGGCCAGAAACCGTCCGTCATGTCCCCAGCGGAAAGCTAAAACTGACAGACACACTGAGAGAAATACAGACAGACTTTCCTTGAAACCGAAAAGCACGGAAAACTGCAGATTGGAAGAACGATTGTGGCTATTAAGCAGCCTAGTCGTAACGGTGATGCAAGCCCGTATGTCGAATGATTCTCTGCACCCTAGGGTGAACCCCGTTTGGCGATAAAGTTTCATCACGGCGTTCCGTTCTGGTTCCTTATATATCCTTAATAAAGGATTATCCGCCGTCGCGAAAAGCAGCAAATTATGCTTTCAGCTGAATGTGGATGGGCATTGTGCAAATCTGTTGAAAACCCGAAGGCTTTCGCCACAAATTCGCTAACCTGTTCACGTGGCGGCTGAGGCGCCGATTATCGAGTGCGCAGGTTGCAAGTGCCTGATTATAGCGTAAGCGTATGAAACAGAGGGACTGCTTCAAATTTTAGAGCCCAAGGCAGCCAATAGCGCAGCTCTCTGTGGTCCCACAGAGTCCGCCGCCTACCCCGATGAGGGCGATTTTGAGGCTGCGAAAGCCATAAGAGATCACTAATTGGTTTGAACCGATAGACCCGCTGGGCCCAAGCCAGATGCTCTCCAAGCCAAGATGCTCTAATGTGGCGGCGGTAAACCATACATCATATCGGTTGGCAGCTCGGTCCCTGTTTTTTGACAAATTTCCCTGTTACCTGCCCTGTTATTTCCCTGCTCGCTCCCTGTTACGATTTCAGCCCCATAGCCGTTTACTCCAGTGTTTGCGAGGAGATACACGCGATCTGTCCCAATCAGCAGCCGAAATTCCCTGTATTTTTCCCTGTTAATGGGAATTTTGCCGGCAGAGACGGGTTAGCAGGAGACTGCGTCCTCCGCCATACAGTCTGCAGCTCAGAGAATTGCTCTCTGATTTCGCGCGAAACAGCCCTTTAATGGGCTTATTCTCGCTTTCCTGAAACGAAAAATGAGCACAGGGCCGCACCAGAATCCGAGTTTGGAGCGCTTTTCTCTGATCGGCGAATCAGCAATCCCCTTTCCCGCACCCTCCATCCCCTACTTAGCACCCGGTGACCACTGGACTCAAGTACCACTCCGAACCAACCAAGAGGGCCGCCTAAAGGAAATTAGCCGACTGGGAACGAATGGGTGATATCAGATAAGAATCAGGTTCCTGATGACGACAACGATATGCTGAGAAGTGGGCAGCGCGTCTTCGGGACTTCTGAGCCGATCGACAATGCTTCGAAAGACGACCTCTCAGAAGGCCTGTTATCTCTTCACGCGTTCCTTGAACAGCGCCGACTCGTTAAAGGAGGGCGGGAAAGCCTGGTGCCCTATTTTTGGAGTCAGAACAACAGCGACGTTCAGAGAGTGAAAAGTCTCTAACTCGGTTGGTGCTTGGCAAAGGGGGACTTCATCGAGCGTCTGCACGATCTGGTTTATGATCCGGAATGGTGGCTGGAACACTTTGGAACGTTCTGTGCTCTGGAACCGTTTGGAACGGTAAAACCGGAAGAGTTCCCACCAATAAATGGACGCATGACCAAAGCCCCTACGTTTCCTGGGATACGATGTGAAGACCTCGTAGTTCATGGCTTAAACGGTCCCGGCGCACGCTCGCAGACGTGGAAGACCATGCCACATGACTGACCGATCCGCTCCTGACCAGAAATCCCTGGGTGCAGGCCCAATTATAGATTCGTTGCTTTGGCTACGAAACAAAGCAACGCCTCTCGATTGGGCCGGGACTGGCTGATGGTTTGCTGAACACGGTCATGCAAGGCCGACCAGTTACTTGCCACAAGCAAAGATCCAGATTTTGTTGGGACAACTTCGCCTACAGCATTTGCCGCGCATTCAAGTTGACAGAGAGCGGCAGCAATATGAGCCGGGACGCTGCCATATTCGGCGACGCAACCTCGCCTGATGGACGGAAGATAGAATCTTATTCTCAAGTTTCCGTCCGGTAGGGCCTGAATAACATGGAAACGACGGGGCGGCTCGCCTTCCGAATAACTGAAGGGCAGGCGTTCGGAGTGCAACAGCTCGAACGCTGAACGCCCTTCATCACTGGCCTGCAGTCTTTCCAAGACTCGATTAACTGAAGCCAATCGCCATGCACCGTAGTCGCCGCCGCGTGGATCGGGACGAGTGATATAAACGAGGCTGATCTCTGGGCGATCTTCGTAGGTTGCGAAATCGCCGTGCCATCCAATAGCTTCGGAGCGATCAAACGGAGCAGCTCGGCGCGACCTTATGGGAGCGGTACGGATTACTGGTTCAGAGGGGTCGCAATCTTGCGGTATAGATAGTTCTCCCAATGAGCGGGCCAAGTCCAAGACAAACTTGGAGCCGTCATCCACGGCTGGCTGAGCGCGCCCAACAAGAAGGATGCGACTCAGCAGATCATTGCCGTTAGACAACTTCCGGCACCGGCCTCTATTGACGCCTTAAAACTGGTTCGCATAAAAACCAGAGGGCGCTCGTTCAACTCACTCTATCAGTGGAGGCTGAGCGTAGTATGTGTATTTCAAGACATGTGACGTTCTGGGGGCTATGGCCCTATTCCTGACGGTTTACAGTTCTGCCGTAGAACCTAGTACCTGTTCCGGAAAAACGTCCTCTTACAACGGCTACAAGGTTCTTAGTGTGGACGTAAAAGATCCAATTGGATTTATTACTCCATTCGGCTCTTTTGCCTCATCATTAAAGAATCAACTTAAGCTTCAGGCAAGCGCTCCATTTTCTCGGCAAAGTTTTGAGGATGATTCCGCATTTCTCAGTGCGCAATTGAAAGCCCGGTTTGCCTCCACTGGGCAGACGGTCAAGCTTTCATTCGCCTCTGCTGAAATCCTTGATTGTGATACAGAAGCCCGCACCCTGCGTGTCGTGTATCCGATCTTTACTACGGTTTTACCCTCTTTTATTGCGTCAAGCACTGAAGAGCAATCGAGGGAATCCCAGCGCCCAGGGTCCACTGGCGCCATTCGCGCCTCTGAACAGAAACTGAATATTGCTCCACTGGTGGGATTTAACCAGACACGTCAGTTATGGGGGGATTGTCATTTTCCGATACCCTAGGGAAGCTCCACATGCAGGGAGAATCGCGAGCCTCAACGGACAGCCTGTCCGGACACTTCGAGATTACTGGCAGCCACGGACCTGCTGGGAATTTCTGGAACCACGCTGACTGGGCAGGTACATTCGAATATGAGGATGTTCCCGCAGCCACGGCAAGCTTCAAAGAAGCCAAGCTGACCGCCCGGTTTTCTGCGTCAACACGAGAGACAGCGAAGCAAACACGCAATCCTCCGATATGGAACGTCCCTAGAAGGAGGCCATCAACAGTCAGACAATACGGTGGCCACACAATTGCCGCCCAACTCCGGCTATGGATCGCTGAAGTTATACGTCGGCGCGACCGGAAGGCCGGGAAGGAATGCATTCAGCGCATCTTATGCGCTTCCAATTAGGAGATACATTTGTAAATGGCCTTCCTGCCTTCAAAAGGCATCTCCTCGACCTTGGTTACAACTTAAATTTACCGTTTCCGTTTCGTAAACCTCTAGGCGACTCAGAAGATTTTAAAGGTCCGTTAAGCACTAGTGTTCACTGGTCTCTCAATCTTCAAACCCGGATCGCAGCCGGTCTGATTCAGGATGCCACTGGCGCACCCCTGGAGAGCGCTTCCTGAGAGGCAATGCCCTAAGGCCCTTCGTGCAGGATAGTTCATGGATAATCCTAGGGAATCCTTTTATCCGCAGTATTCCGGAAAATCGATTGGGCACGTTTTCAGGCACAACATTGGACGGCAACCGTTTTTACTCAGGCAATATCACTGTCTCATACACCATCTGGGGAAAACCTATGTTGCCGACGGACCTTGCTACTGCTGATTCGCAGTTTCCTGGAGTTCTGAATCCTCCTTTCCACCTAGCTACCGATTCTCTGGCGAATAACTATCAGATGCAAGATCCGGAGTTTATCCGGCTAACAGGCACGATAAAAACTAAAGCGGGCGAGTTGAAAAGCAAACTCTCTGCTTTTTCAAGTGAGTTAAAGCAAGTTCCAGAGGTTACTGCTGCCTCGGTGCCAATAGCCTCACAGCTCAAAGCGATCAAGAGAACCTACTTTCAACCGATGCCGCTGCCGGCATGCTAGCCACAAACCCAGACCCGCAAGTTGCCAGCCAGCTTGCCACCAACGCATTGCCCGCCTTGTTCGGGTTGGTACAAAAGCTGACCGCGTCTCTGCGCGACGCCTCGCAGCCCGACCTGGCCAACCAACTCGATCAATCGGTGAATGAGATCACTGCTTTAGGTACAGATATCCATGACACGAGCAATTCTGCCGACAAAGAAATACGAAGATCAGGCTTGGCAGAAGCTCGCCCCTGGCCATCGTGCGCTCGATGTCTTTCTGCACGAGCTGAATATTTATTCCGTCGCTCCGATTCGGAATTTTTGATGTAGCGCGGATCTGGCCCGTAAATCAGGGAGTGCGATACGGCGTCGGCCCGGCTTGCGTTTGAGCCTGGTTAATGCAAACTTCACCATAAGCTACGGCTTTAACCCGAGACGTTCAGCAACGGAAAGCGTCGGAGCTATCTTCTTCAATCTCGACGTTACAAGTTTGTTTTAAGATCGGAGCTATCTTTTGGAATCAATATTGGTCCTTCGCTAAAAATGAAACCGTACCCATTTATTGGCAGGCTTTCTTGTGCTGAAGCGCGTCTCGCGTAGTGAGTCCCCAGCCTTATTTATTATTCGCGTTCCGCCAGAAGGTAGCTTTCAAGTATTTTCAACGACTTACAGCCACGGCACCGGCTAAACTCTTGTTCCAAACATCCAGAGCTGAGCGAAAAGCAAGTATGGTCGACAAGGCGGGCGCCGCCCTCCCGTCACCCAGGAGAAAGGAGATTGGTCTTCCGGTGTGCCTCGCCAAAATTAAAAGCGCATCATTCGTGGAGCACATTTTCCCCCCGCACGTGGATTGGGATGACAGGATCCACTCCTGAAACCGCTCGTCGTGTCCCGGCAGAAAGCTGAAGTGACAGACGCACTGAGAGAAAATACAGACAGACCCTTTCCTGAAACGAAAAGATACGGAAAACTGCAGATTGAAGAACAATTGTGGCTATTAAGCAGCTTGGTTGTAACGATGATGCAAGCCGCCCAGCCCTGGGAAACGAGAGGATGCGGGAAGTGTCGGTCAGTTTGGCAATATCTCGGCCGTCAGGCGTGTCCTTCGCGCGCCCCATGTGAGTTCTGTCTGCGTGATAATAGCGGACGTATTCCGATAGCAATCGCTTAAGATGACGCTCACCGAGTGGAATCACGTGATCGAGCAAATCTCGCCGGCAACTGCCGACCCAACGCTCAGCGACTCCATTCTGCCAAGGACTTCGGAATGATGTTCTCACAGCCTTAAGCCCAATGGCCGAGACAGCGATGTTGACTGCATCCCCGAACTTGGCGTCGCGATCATGAACTAAGTACCGTGGTGTGGGTCATAAGGAAATGCCTCGCGCAGTTGTTGCGAGATCCAGAAGCCGGTCGGGTGTCGTGTGACGTTGCAATGCAGGATTAGCCGACGATCATGCGCGATTACAAAAAAGCAGTACAGGACACCAAATGTGAGCGTCGGAACGGTAAAGAAATCCATCGCTGCGATGGCTTCACGGTGATTGTCAAGAAATACTTGCCCGCGCCTAGCTGCTTCCGGATTCTCGGAGCTTTTCGCGTCCAGCGGGAAACAGTTCGCTCAGAGATATTGAATCCGAGTTTTAGCAATTCGCCGTGGATGCGCGGAGCGCCCCAAGTCGGATTCTCGGCCACCATGCGGAAGATCAGATCCGCAACTTTTGACTGATTCGCTTTCTACCCACAACGACTCGATGGCGGGAAAGCCAATTCCAGTAGAGCCGGAAGCCGGGACGATGCCAACGAACAACAGTTTCCGGAGTTACGATTACCAAGGCTTGTTTCCATTTTGGCCACAGCCGTCTGACAACGACCCAAAATAGCCGATCAATTTGGGAAAATCTAGGCTTTGGCTTTCTGCGCTGTAGAGCCAAGAGCTGTTGGCGAAGGGCTAGATTTTCCAGCAGGAGGTCATATCGAGAGCAGAGGCAGCGTCGAAACAGACTTATTAGGAGCGGGAGCATGGCAAAATTTATAGCAAAGCGGCGCGAGTGCTCGCTTTGTGGAAACTATTGAAATCACGGCAGATCTGAATTTTGGCGAACCACAACATGGCTGCTCATTTTCTTCGCTTGTTATATTGAATCTAATAAAGCCGTAGATACTAAATCACTGGTATAAATCGGTTTGACATTGAGCCCTGCTGCTGCTGCCAATTTTTCCAGGGAGTTGTGCCGCAAGATCCAGTCTTGATAACAATAAGTGATTACATGGCGGCATTGTGTCATGAGCCGGCTTTTCAGTCGCTCCACTTTAGCAGCAGGTGCAGCCACCAAATGACCAGGCATCAAAATGGCTACCATGAATTGCCGGTTTGTAGACCAGAGATATTCGGGGTCTGACAGTAAATTTCCGCTACGCACATGGCTCGCAAATTCCGGCATCAAAATATGCGCATGGGCTATGCGTTCAGGGTCGCAATCTATTCCGTAGACAACTGAATGCGGCACGGCCTTGTGAATATTCTGCAGCAACACTCCATTCCCGCACCCTAGATCCAGAACTGTTCCACCTGGCTCACACATCAATCGCTGCGCTAATTCGATGATAGGGCTATGAAAAGCATCCATTATTTCCTGCGAGAGGAAACTGTTGTCGCTGGCGTACCACGCTGGGAAGGAGTCACTCATGTTTCGCAACTCACTTATACTGTATTGCTTGGATAGGATTGATAAATGCGGCGCGCCAAGCGATAACCAAGCCTGCCATTGTGCCCGCCATCAACAAAGGAAATACAGCCAAGAGGAAAGCAATAAACCCATATTCGTCGCCTATCGCGAACTGGTGTTTTAAAACCAGGGTCGCAATGAAAGACAGTAAAAGTCCCATGCTGATGCCTGTAATCATCCAGTTAAGGGTCCGTCTGAGAATTAACCATATAACATCGAGACGCTGGGCGCCCAAGGCCATCCGTACTCCGATTTCCGCAGTGCGTTGGGCCGTCAGGTAGGTCGTAAGTGCATAAATACCAAGCACAGCCAAAAACAGGGCAAAACCACCGAACACAGTCAGCATACGGACAATCAGCCTGCGCCCTGCCAACAGATTTGAGATCACATCTTCCATAGGTGTAACACTCGTAATTGCCTGTTCAGGACCAAACGCGGCAACAGCACTTTTGATTACCGGGCGAAATCCATTAAGATTGCCATCAGAACGTACTACGAAATTTACAGCCAGATCACGGCCTTGAGCAAAAGGATAGTATCTTAAGCCTTTGGCGACAGGTCCTTCCAGCAACCCATTGCCTACACTGCCTACCACTCCGATCACCGTGGCCCAAGGCTTCCCATCTCCTTTTTTTAAACGCTGACCAATTGGATTTTCGTTTGGCCAATATTTGCGCGCCAATATTTCGTCTATTACAACTACCGGAGATGTATCGGCGCGGTCTTCTTCCGTGAACCACTGGCCCTTTCGCAAAGGAATTTTGGCCACGGCCAGATAGCCCGGCGTAGCATAACATTCATCACTTTGAAAGCCGGGTTCAGCTGCTTTGCTAGGCTGGTTCTCGATGGTGAATGCGCTGGATTCAACCCGGTCGGGATCAAAGGGCATTGGTTCAACCGCAGCGGCGGAGAGAATACCTGGCTGAATGGTAAGGTGGTTCACAACTCCTGCAATAAAAGCTGCCTGTTTTACTGGATTTGCTTTAAAGTCACGCCCGGAATAAACCACTTCTGCTGTAAGCATTTGATGCGGCTCGAACCCAAGATCAGCTTGTTGGAGATGCTGCAAACTGACCAGGAACATCCCGGTGGCGGAGAGCAATAAGCATGCTAGCGCGATTTGGCTGATCACAAAAGTGTTGTGAAGTTTTTGTATGGCCACCGAGCCGGTTGTGTTGCGGCTTCCATCATTCAATTTCAGCGATTTTCCGTATCGCGTAACACGAAGGGCCGGCCCCACCCCGGCGATAAGAGCGGCCGCGAGCCCGGCGGCGACGGTAAAGACAAGCACTGTTAAATCAGTATGAATAGTAATCCCCTGGACGATGCGTTGTGGCAACGACAGTATGAGGAGTTTTTCCAGAACTGGACCCACGGCTACGCCAATGAGTACAGTCGCCAAAGCCATAAGCAAGGATTCCACAAGTATCTGTTTTATTAGTACTGAAGAATTAGCACCCAGAGCCATTTGAATCGCGAAATCTTTGCTACGCGTGGCAGAACGGGCGAGTTGAAGCCCGGCCACGTTCGCGGCTGCAATCAATAAAACCAGCGCAACAACAACAAATACCAGACGTAAAGGCGTCGCGAGTTGTCCTGCACTAAACTCCACAAAAGGAATGGCGTAAACAGACCATCCAGCGGCAAAAGAATTACCCGAATATTGATGAACCACTGCGCCAACTTTTTGGGCCAGGGCTACATTCATCTGTGGTAAAGATACTCCTGAGCGCAGGCGAATTACCGCTGCATAGTCTTCATCAAAACGCTGATTGGTCGCGAAAGCCGCAGGCGGCAAACCGATCGGTACCCAGACCTGTTTGCCTTTTGGCTCAATAAAGTCTTGGCCCATCACTCCAATTACCTGGTAGGGCTCCTGGTCAAGAATGATTTTCTTTCCAAGGATATTCGGATCGCTGCCAAAAGAACTCTGCCATGTTCCATAACCAAGAACAACGACCGGCGCGGCGTTGGCTTGATCCTCTTCAGCGGTAAATGTTCTTCCCAGAATAGGTGCGGCCCCAAAGACATGGAACCATTGCGAGGAAACGCGCTCCCCAAACAAACGCTGCGTAGTATTTTCAAGCGAAAGGTTGAAGCCAGCAGGACGGGCTATTGCTACCGCCTCAATCTGTTCCTTCAAAGAAACAGCATCGGCATAGTCCGGCACAGAAACATAAGGAAAATCCAACCCAAGTCGAGCATGGCGGACTTTCATTACTGCCACGCGCGTTGGTTGATTGACTCCGGCAGGATGCAAAAACACTGCGTTAATTACGCCGAAAATTGCCGAATTTGCGCCAATCCCGATTGCCAGAGTTAGAACGGATGTTACCGTGAATACCGGAGATTTTATGAGCTGGCGCAACGCGTAACGCACATGATTAATAATCATTCGTTTTTATCCCCTGTCAGCTTTTCAACATTATTTTCCGGACGAAGTAAACGAAGCTTTAACGATAGCCTGCTGCCTGTAATCCGAAGAGTTCAGCATAACGGCCTTCCAGCTCAAGCAATTCATGATGGGCCCCTTGCTCCTGTATCTCACCATTCGCCAATACCAGAATCTGGTCGGCCATTCGCACAGTCGAAAATCTATGCGAGATCAATATTGCCATGCGGTCTTGAGTCAGCATCGTGAAGCGTTGGAACGCCTCATGCTCAGCGCGTGCATCCAGAGACGCCGTGGGCTCATCAAAAATCAAGAGTTGAGCGTCCCTGAAATAGGCACGGGCCAAAGCTAGCTTTTGCCATTCTCCTCCAGATAGGCCTACACCATTTTCAAACCGACGGCCTAGCATCTGGTTGTAACCATCAGGCAAGCGATCAATGAACTCTGCCGCCCCACTTTTGCGAGCAGCTTGCTTGAGACGTGCCTCGTCCTTGAGCCATTGCAAGTCTCCAAATCCAATATTCTCGCGAACCGGCAATTCAAATCGGACATAATCCTGAAAAACAACACTCATCTGGCGATGGAGGTCTGCCAGGCCATACTCCCGCAAGTCGATGCCATCTAATAAGATCTGCCCTGCCGTTGGATCATAGAGGCGTGCCAGGAGTTTTACTATGGTGGTTTTTCCTGCCCCGTTTTCACCAATAAGTGCCAGCCTTTCTCCGGGGCGCAATCGGAAGCTAACTTTGCTCAGCACTAGCCGGTCAGCCCCCGGATAAGCAAAGCTCACATTTCGAAATTCAAATCCTTGTCGAATGGGCCGCGGAGCTGGAAGAGCATTTGGCGCGGATCGAATGGCAGGTCGCTCTTCAAAAAATTGAAAAAGATCATTCAAATAAAGTGCCTGCTCTGAAATATCGCTTGCGCTGGAACTGAGACGTTCAATGCATCCACGTGAACGAGCAAAGGCGCCAGTCAAGAATGAAAACGTCCCCAGGGATATCATGCCCGCAAGGGTTTTGAGCATGATCACGGCATAAGCGCCGTAATATCCCATGGTGGAGATAGTGTTCAGCACCCCGGAAAGTGTCGCGCGCTTGGCCGCAACTTTCTTGTTCGCTGCATAAATGTCTTGTGAGACTCTTTGGTACTCCTGTGCCAGGTGATCACCCAGACCGAACAGCTTGATTTCTTTGGCAGGCTGCGGACTAGCACCCAGGGTCTGGAAATATTCAAGTGCTCTGCGTTCCGGCGTTGAACGGTAAAGAACGGAATATGCCAGAGCGGTAAGATGCGTCTCACCGATAAATGACGGGATGACAGCGACAATCAGCAGGGCGATGAGCCAGGGTGAAAAAACAATCAGTCCAGCAGAAAGCGAGATGAGTGTGATTGCATCCTGGCCCAATATCAGCAGCGCTGTAAAAAGGGAAAGCCGCGCCGAAGTTTGAGTGCGCGCCCTTTGTAGTTTGTCGCAGAAAACAGGGTCTTCAAAAGAAGCCAGATCGAGCGTGGCCGCGTGAGTTATCAGCCGCACACTTACAAGGTTTGTGAATCGGTCAGCCAGAAGGCTTTCACATAGAGTATTAAGCCTGACAATAAGATCATTGGATATTGCAATCGCGAATTCAAGCGCTACAAGCTTCCACAACCGAGTCTTGGAAACATCCTGGTGAGCGATGACGGCGACCACTCCATCCAGGATCAGCTTTGGCACCCAAAGTGCACCCAGTGGTAGTACAGCCCGGCATAGCCTTAGCAACATTGAGGCTATTGCTAAGAACGGATCTGTTTCCCAGATCAGCTTTAGCAGGCCACGAATATTGCGCAAAGAAACAATACGCGCTCGCCAAGTAATTTGCGGCTGTGGATTCGGAGAAGCCACGATTAGTTTACCCCTAATAACATCTCATCCAGAGACGAGCCGATCCTTATCGAAACTGAGAGGCAGCACGGATAATAAAGACCTTAATTTTTTGATGAGGAGGGATTTCCATCCGCGGTCGGCTCTCCCTCCCCATAAAGAAGTTAACCTATGTGATCAATGTGACCATCAGTATGGTCCACATGCACGATATCATCGTGGCCAACAGGGGAAATGACCACAGAAGCATGGCCGAACAGCCCAATCGATTTCATTGCGTCATTATCATCAATCATGATTCTTTCCTCTTTCATTGTAGATTTATACTTCACCGAACGTGTACATCTTCGTTCGATCTCGGTTATCGGCTCCGACTCTAACGCCAGCTTCTGTATGCCAGCTATGCATCGGCAACCGTTAAGCTATGGCTCAAGGTTTACCAGACCGCGCTGAAATGCAGGGGATTGAGTAATTCCTTTTAGCGGTGATTTCTTATATGGAAACGCAAGGCCTTGAGCACACTCGGCTGGGTAGCTATGGCCGGCCCACTCCACCATTAACTTCTTAGCAGTCGCCTCTGTTCTGGTAATAATCTTTAATATAGGCGTCTTTATCTCTGCGATACCATGCAAAGCGGACCATGCAAGAGGCCAAGACAAGATTTGCTGCAGCCAATCCATTTCTTCAGAAAATTGGAGTTGACGAGCAACATCAAGAAATTGTTGGCCTAAGGCTAATGTGGCTTTGCAATTCAAGTTGCACGGTAGATGAGGAACAGCGCGGATTCCAGCGGATTTCCAAAATATATTGGCGAGCGGCTGTCCCGATGCTTGGACCAGGGCTAAAGAGCCTGACACAGAGCCACTGTCAGCTGCCATCGGCCAAGTATGATCGATGAGATATCCCGCCAAGTGTCGTTCGCAGAAACGTTCCCGGCAGCAAGCCGGGTAGCCTAAAAACTCTCCGATTACATTCGCGTCCTGGTCTGCCCATACTGACTGAAATTCCAAAACGTCCGGTGACCGCCCAATCACCAGACGTAAAGGGGACATTAATGGACGTTCTGATTCAAAAGAATTACCTGAGAGTGCGCGATCAGATGCATTAGGATTCTTGAGCTTTATAGCGGTCAGATCTTTGGATTGCCAAATTTGCTCAATTGCAGTTAATCCTTCTTCCGATACTGTGATCAATGCGCATTTCCGAATACCAAAAGCGCTTGCGAGCAATTCAATCGTAGTCCACGCTCGAATAATTCTCTGAAACCGATAAGCCCATACCTGCCGTGCGGCCTCGCTCGTCCAAGATAGCCGGACGAATTCGGGGAGAGAAAAATAAAGCCGGCCTATATCCACGATCTGTGCTGCCATATACGGAACTCCTTTTGCATTCAGGCGGTTGACGAATCTTATTCGGCCTCAGTCGCTTCAATTCTCAAGTCATTCATTACTCGGCGGAAAGTGCAGGTGAGGAAGCGTGCAGGCTGCTGTTATCAGGGAGCCCCAGCAACTGGGCCACCGATGCATTCTGGCCCATAGACCAAGTTCCAATCGCCCGCTTTTCTATCTCATCACGCCGTGAGCCAATAGATAGCGGCTCGATGCCTTCCGCTATCAACTCTTTTTCCAAGGCTTCGAAGACAGCCTTCCAAACTTCGCAGTGCTCCGTACGATTACGCCAGTCTCCATCCATCGCGGTGCCAGGACATTGCCCTTTGCACATGAGAAAAAAGCGGCAATCCTTACACCCCCCAAATTCCTGGGGCGTTTGATAAAGCGCTACATATCGCTCGAAACCCTGGGTCCCAGCTTTTACGAAATCAATGCCATCTTTATTAGTGCGGCCACAATTACTTCTCTGCCCATGTCCCTCAACGCCGCGCACCGCCGCCGTTGTATATGGGTCGCACGATTTCCAGACGCATGAACTGCGCCGGTCTTCACCTATGAGTAGCTGCCGCATATCGGAAAAAAGGTCGAAGGAGAGTTGCGGTATTTCGCGGGCAAGTCGCAGAAACTCAAGCAATGCGTCAATATTTTCATCCGTTGAAAGGCCGAACTTTGACCGGATCACCTGGCTCTCGCTTTCCAGCAGATGTAAACGAAATTTATTGACTCCCAGTCCCGACAAATATCGAACCCACTCGGTTAGCGCCGGCAGCTTATCGGTATTTGCATTACCGCGGTGAAGCGTGATGATGAGTGACGGATGCAGTCTTTCGCGGCATAGTTTTTCTATTGCGGCTTCGGCCTTTGCCGTGCTCGCTCTGGTATTAGCCACACTGCCGTGCCATCGTACGTCATTCAACTCACCTGGGCCATCAAGTGACATCCCGATATGGACATTGTATTTCCGAAACAATGCAATATGTTCATCAGAAATAAGCGTTCCATTTGTCTGGATGGAATTTTTTTTGTATTTTTGATGGCCCCATGACCAGAGGTCTTCCAGATCTGCCAACGGCAACATCAATGGTTCTCCCCCAAAGAGGGTAAAAGGACCACCTTCCAACTCAATGGCTTCTTTAATCTTCACCATGTCATAAGATTGTGAAATGTTTGCGGCGTCACGCTGAGGATTCTGATAACAGTAGAGACACTGAATATTGCAGGAAACACCTAGAGGTCGGACTTCAACACCCATGGCCGTACCACCTTTCAGTCAGAGCCACCCTAGTTCGGGAGTCTTGTCTATGTTTTCTACTAAAGCAAGGCAATTAATTTAATGACTCAAAGAATGCAATGCAGAGTTGATACTAAGTGCAATCCATCCACAAATCGCGGCAACTATAGCATGGACAATTGTGATCGCAGCAAGATCAATCAAAAAAATACGAGATGTGGTTCCAAAATGGGCTAGCACGGAGATAGCTCTTCTTGATTAGCCACATCCCCTGGTTATCTATTCGAAAAACAAATTGTTGCATGAAGCACTGCTTGGCTCATCGGCGAGCAGGATTTAAGGTTCAAGCACCAGAGCGCGAGCGAGCCCCGCCCGTTTACGCATTCCGACGGAGAGAGGCCGGCATTTTCTGCTTGTCTCCTTGCAGGCCAACCTGGCCCACCACTTTATCCACCGTCGCATCGATCTCGTCTTGGACTCATCCGTAAGCCGATGCAGCGGTAGAGCCAGGTTTTCGTAAAGCGTCAACGAATCGAAAAGGACCACGTCCTAAAACAGAAAGCCCATCTTCCGTCTTACTTTTGAAATGCCTTTCTCATCGAGATGGGTGATCTCATCCTGATCAATCCATATCCTGCCTTGTCCGGCTTGATGAGAGACAGCAGGAGCTTAAGCGTGACACTCTTTCCAGTACCGCTCCGTCCGAGAATGCAAAGCGATACGCTGGCATTAATCGAAAAGGATATGTTGCGCAAAACTTGCTTCGGGCCAAAGGCCTTGGACACATTCTCAAAGACCACTGCGAGCTTGTGGGTTGCGCTCACAGGGCATTATCCGGAAACCGAAGAAGATGAATTTGATGAAAATGACGTCCGCAAGAATGATTAACAAAGACGAGACAACCACACTGTTAGTTGCAGCTTTTCCGACTCCCTTGTGCCCCCTCATTGGTCGTATAGCCAAAATACAATGACACGACCCCGATGAGGAATCCGAAGACAGCGGTATTCAAGGTGGGTAGGATATAGTTGGACCATTCAAGACTGGAGAATGCCCGCGTTATGTAGAGATCTACGAGATTCGCGAACGCCGCAGACTGCGTACACCGCCAGCTAGTCTGCCCAGCAGAGAATTGTTCTCTGATTCGGCACGAAACGCCCGCTTTACGGGCCTTTTCTTGCTGCCCCAAAATCAAAATGAGGACCGGAGCGGCGGAAAAACCGGGGGTGGGGTGGGTTTTTCTGCTCGGTGATTCGGCAGTCCTCTTTTCACAAAGTAGCAAGAAGCTTGAAAAGCCGGTTAACTGGCGAATGTGAGTGAGCCGGTTTCCTTATGGCTCGTTCAGCTAAAATTTTGATGCCATGCAAACCCAGAAACGAATTACAAAGTATCTTGACCTCCGTTTGCATGTCCAGAACATGCCACGGGTGCGGAGTTGTGAGGCTTGCGGAACGATAGTTTTCCTGCACAGCAAAGATGTACTTCGCGATCAGCCTGAAGTATTTACATCAGCGGTGATCTTGTTCCGCAAATCCCAAAGTTCGCGATAGACGACATGCTGCATGCGTTGCTGCAGGACTTCCACAGGCGTTCCACCCGTCCCGATCACTCCGCCGCCAATAATGCGTTGTACGAGTTTGAGGTGAAGAATGCGGAATAACTGCATGCTCTCGTCAAAATCGAGCATGCGCTCCGCCACATCGTGCAAGCCAAAAAACTTCTCGTGCTCGCGATAAATATCGTCTGCAGTCAGGCCCTGGCCCGTCAATTGCTCCTGAAATGCATCGCCAATTCTAGGTGCAATATGCAGAAGAGAAAGAAAGCCGGGGGACTCCAACCCGCTGCCGTGCCCCAGTCCCGAGCGAATAACGTGATAATCATAAGGAGTAATTGTTTCCAGAATGCGCAGCAATGAGGTTGGGTACTCAAACATAGCGTTGGCCCGGCGCATGAGTCTGGCGGACTTCGGATAGTTGCCTTCTCCAAGCGCTACCCGGGCCCGCTCCAGTTCCCAGCAGGCACCTTTCATTAACAACTCTGACGACTGATGCACCACCTGGAAGGTAAGTTCGTCTGGATGCGCAAGCTTACTTGTGGGTGTTTGCAATGCGAGTAGCTCGTCGGTACGAAGATAGCGTTCGTAATCGGTCGCGCCCTTGCCCTCAAGAATGGGGTTTTTGAACTGATTGACCATTTGATTATTTACTCCTTGGGCTAATTCGACAAAATACAGGTGAGACTTGCGCTTTTTGTAAACCGCAATTGAGATCCTCTCTTCGGCACTACTTGATATGATACCAAGTTGGAGCTTAACCGCAGGCTGGTTGCCGTTTAACCGAATGGTGTTCTGCAATTAGCAAATTAACATGCTTAATAGTCTATGCATTCTCCTGGCGGGGCTCCTTAGGTTATCCTGAAGTATCAACTGAGTACGCAAAGCCTGGAAAAGTTAATCCCGTCTCGAACCGAACGCAAGAATATAGAGTTTTTTAAGAGTCAGTAATTTCGTTGCGATGTAGGAGCGTCGCATCTTGTAAGTGGGTCTACCGGCTTGGGCCGGCGCGTGAGCAACGTCAAAAACTCGAGACCAGCATTGTCCAATTCGAAAGATAATATCGCGCAGAATAATGCCGTGAATGAAACTCTTCTCACAAGCGGGCACATTGATACTTTTGCAAAGAGACACTTGCCGCCCCAAGAACTATGGCCGGTGATAAAGACAAGTGGTATCAAGGACCTTGAATATCCTGCACAACTCAATGCGGCAGTTGAGCTTCTCGATCGAAATGTTGAAGCTGGCTCTGGTTCAAGGCCATGTTTGCACACGGATAACGGGATATGGAGCTATGGAAAACTGCTGGGATATTCCAACCGTCTCGCCAATTTATTAGTGAGCCGCGGGCTGGTGCCGGGTGAGCGTGTTCTGCTGCGCGGCGCCAACAGTCCTATGCTGGCAGCATGCTGGTTTGCCGTGCTTAAAGCGGGTGGCATTGCCGTGGCCACAATGCCGCAACTCCGCGCGCAGGAAATAGCCCTTATGCTGGCCAAGGCCAATGTCAAGTACGCACTGTGCGCCAGGGAGTACGCCACGGAGCTGGAAAAAGCGCAACAGAGCACACCGGAACTGGAGCAGGTCATTCTCTACGATGAATCCGCTGGTCCGGATCTTTCCCCGCTGCTTGCTGAGTTCCCGTCCGGGTTCGACAATATTGCAACGTCGCAGGATGATGTTGCACTGATTGCTTTCAGTTCCGGGACGACCGGCGAGCCTAAAGCGACCGTCCATTTCCATCGCGACCTTCTGGCTGTCTGCGACACGTTTTCGAAACACGTCCTCATACCGGAAGCGGAGGATATTTTCTGTGGCAGTCCGCCGCTGGCATTTACGTTTGGACTCGGCGGCTTGCTTCTGTTCCCCATGCGAGTAGGCGCCTCCACGCTTCTGCTACCGAAGATTAGCGCCGAAGGTTTGCTTGGTTCCATCGAGCGGCACCGCTGCACCATCTGTTTTACCGCTCCCACGCTCTACCGCAGTATGCTTGAACTCGTGCCGCGATTCGATCTGGCATCCCTCAAAAAATGTGTTTCAGCGGGAGAACACCTCTCCCTTTCGGTATTTGAAGCGTGGCGCCACGCAACGGGGCTTTCGATTATCAATGGCATTGGAGCCACCGAGATGCTGCATATTTTCATTTCCTCGGCAGGCAATGAAATCCGGCCCGGTGCAACAGGCAAGCTTGTCCCTGGCTATGAGGCCATGGTTGTGGATGAAACCGGCAAGCCGCTTGCAGCCAATACCGTAGGACGCCTGGCTGTACGAGGGCCCACGGGCTGCCGCTATCTCAATTCACTAGAACTCCAGCCTAAGTATGTGCAGGATGGATGGAATATCACAGGCGACTCCTACCGCATCGATGATGATGGTTATTTCTGGTATGAAGGACGCACCGACGACTTGATCGTAAGTTCAGGCTACAAGATTTCGGCGGTTGAGATTGAAGCTGCGCTCATAATGCATCCCGCAGTGGGGGAATGCGCAGTGATCGGAGTGCCAAGTGAAGAGCGCGGCGAGATTGTGAAAGCCTTCGTGATGCTTACAGGAGAGGCAACCGCGAGCGATCAGCTCCGGCGCGAGCTGCAGGACTATGTGAAATCCCAGATTGCGCCTTATAAGTATCCCCGCGCGATTGAGTTTGTTACCGAGTTCCCGCGTACCTCCACAGGCAAGCTCCAGCGCTCTCGTTTGCGCAAGCAGGAGCGCGCAAAACAGCCCCCGCCGGCATAATCGGGTATTGGAATGGAAGATACGTTATTCCGGCACCACTGCCGTAACCTCAATCTCCACTCGCGCTTTAGCTTCAAGAAAGCCAGAAACCTGTACTACCGTCATAGCAGGATAGTGACGGCCAATGATCTCACGATAAACTTCGCCTACTTCCTTCGCCGCAGCCAGATATTCATTTTTGTCGAGCACATACCAGGTCATGCGCGCAATGTGCTCAGGCTTGGCGTTCGCCTGCTTCAAAATCTCAACGATATTGAGCAAGGACTGGCGCACTTGCGCCGTAAAACCGCTGCTCTCAAACTCTCCCTGTGCATTCCATCCGACAATTCCGCTCAGAAATACCAGGTTTCCTTTAGTGGCCACGCCGTTGGAGTAACCGTTGGGCCGCGGCCAATCTGGTGGTTGCAGAAATTTCATCCCTGGCCCTCACTCGCCTTGATAATGTGTGCCTTGATAATGCCTCGCGCAATAATCAATTGCTGCACCTCCGTGGCACCTTCATAAATTCGTAACGGTCTGATCTCGCGATAAAGCCGTTCG
Organism: Candidatus Angelobacter sp.; assembly: GCA_036496365.1. Lineage (GTDB taxonomy): Bacteria > Acidobacteriota > Terriglobia > Terriglobales > Acidobacteriaceae > Angelobacter. The sequence continues at coordinate 74,167 of DASXLK010000117.1, forward strand.
ATAACCTGCTCGCTCACCACGCCCAGCGCACCGAAAATCTGGACCGCGGAGTCGATGGCTTGCTGCGCTGTCTCCGTTGCCGTCATCTTAGCCATGGCCGCTTCCACAGTTATGGGCTGTCCCATGTCCTTGAGCCATGCCGCGCGATAGGTCAGCAATGCCGCACAGTCGATATCCGTTGCCATCTTGGCCAGCTTGGCTTGAGTCAACTGAAAGTCTGCCAGCACCTGGCCAAACATTTTGCGTGAGGTGGAACGCGACAACGATTCATGAAGCGCGCGCCGGGCAAAGCCCAGAGCAGCTGCGGCGACCGACGAGCGAAAGATATCAAGCGTCGACATTGCGATCTTGAATCCCTGGCCGGATTCTCCCAGGCGTTGAGCTGCGGCGATCCGGCAGTTTTTGAAGACCAATCGCGCGAGCGGATGCGGCGCCATTACTTCAATGCGCTCGGCAATCTCCAGGCCGGGGGTGTTGGCCTCAACGATAAAAGCAGAAATCCCCTTAGCGCCAGCATCTTCCCCCATTCGCGCAAAGACCAGATAAAAATCAGCAATACCGCCGTTAGAGATCCATGTTTTTTCGCCGTTGATGACGTAGGAGTCGCCATCGGGTTTCGCCCGGCACTGGAGAGCGGCAACATCAGAGCCAGCGTCGGGTTCCGAAATGGCGAATGCCGCGATTGCAGAACCATTCGCCACGCAAGGAAGATAACGTTGCTTTTGCTCATGCGTCCCGAAATTGGAAATTGCTCCTGAGCCCAGGCCCTGCATGGCAAATGCAAAATCAGCGAGACCTGAATGGCGGGCCAGCGTCTCGCGAATAAGGCACACAGCACGTGTATCAATCGTATCGGCAGAAGCGCCGTAAGCCGCGCCGCCAATGGCATATTTCAACCAACCACCTTCGCCTAGCTGGCGCACAAGCTTGCGGCAGGCATCATCCACAGCCTGAATGGAGTGCGGATGAGATTCATCAGACAGCATGCGGGCCGCCCAGCGGTCCAGCTCAATAGCCAGCGCCTTGTGGCGAGGCTCCAGAAATGGCCAGTCAAAATGGCTGTTGCCGGTCATCCCTCAATCTCCCTTGAACACCGGTTTTTGTTTGGCAACAAACGCCTGGTACGCACGATCAAAATCATTGGTCGCCATACAAATGGCCTGTGCCTGGGCCTCGGCTTCAATGGCTTCGTCCACTCCCATATTCCATTCCTGATGCAGCATTTTCTTAGTCATGCCGTGCGCAAAAGTCGGCCCGGAGGCCAACTCACCTGCCAGCTCAAGTGCGGCGGTGAGCAGTTGCTCAGGTGTACACAAACGAGTGAAGAAGCCCCAGCGCTCCGCCTCGTCTCCGGCCATGCTGCGTCCGGTAAACAAAAGTTCGGCAGCGCGGCCCTGCCCGATGATCCTGGGCAAAATCGCGCACGCTCCCATGTCACAACCGGCAAGGCCCACTCGCGTAAAAAGAAAAGCGGTCTTGCTGCGCGCGGTGCCCAGGCGAATATCAGACGCCATGGCCAGGATCGCTCCGGCGCCGGCGCAAACGCCATCAATGGCTGCGACGATCGGCTGCGGGCAGGCGCGCATGGCCTTCACCAGATCACCGGTCATACGCGTGAAGGCGAGCAGGCCGGGCATGTCAAGCTCAGTGAGCGGCCCGATAATCTCATGCACGTCGCCGCCGGAGCAAAAATTTTCACCAGCGCCGGTCAATACAACAGCCTTTACGTCGCCTGCGTGCGTCATGGCGCGGAAGAGGTCGCGCAGCTCTGCGTAAGAAGCAAACGTCAATGGGTTCTTGCGCTCAGGCCGGTCAAGCGTGATGCAGGCGACACCGCCGCTGAGCTTATATTTAAAATGCTGTGCAGAGTAGTCTGCCAGCGCGCGACCGGGCAAGGTTGCATGCGCTGGCTTTATGTCTTTGCTCATCGGACGCCTCCGGGCTGCAGACGCTGGCTGGGCTTACCAGCAACGGAAGAGGCTCGATTGATGTGCATCTTTACCTTCCCTAGCTCATTGATCATAGCTTTTTTCTCATCCCGGCTCAGCCCTCCCAATAGCTCCGCGATCCAAAGTTCATGTTGCGTGGCCATTTCACGAAAGCGCTTCAAACCAGTGTCCGTCAGCTTGACGGTAAAAGCACGGCGGTCGCCCGGGCAAGCCGTGCGTGACACAAAACCTTCACGCTCAAGCTGATCAGTAATTCCAGTTACGTTGCCGCCGGATACCATCAGGCGTTGGGAGAGTTCGCTCATCCGCAGTCCGCCGGCGCTGCGCTCCAACTGGGCCATCAAGTCAAATCGCGGAAGGGTGGTATTGAACTCTCTGCGCAGGCGGAGCCGAATTTTGTTTTCAATGCGTACGGTACACGACAGAAGACGCAGCCATAAACGCAGCGCCTGGTGATCGCCCTTTTTGGCACGGGTCTCCAGATCAAGGACCTCATGATTCGCATGGCCCAAACCGTTGCCATTCTTGCGGACGGTTGAAGTACTTGCCATTCTTTGCCTCACATCACCTCGCCACCGGCAATGGCAATCGATTGACCGGTGATTGCATCGCTACCGGGAAGACACAGCCACGCAACCGCATTCGCAACTTCTTCCGGCTGAATCATTCTTTTCTGTGGATTTTGAGCGCTCAGTATTTCGCGCGCGTCCGCTGCGGTGCGGCCTGTTTTGTCCACAATGCCATCGATTGTCCGCTGCAGCATTTCGGTTTCTGTATAACCGGGGCAAACGGCATTCACGGTGACGCCCTTGGTCGCAACTTCAATCGCTAGTGATCTCGTAAGACCCACAACGCCGTGTTTGGCCGCACAATACGCTGAAACGTAGCCGTATCCAGTCAATCCTGCTGTGCTGGCAACGTTCACAATCCTTCCCCAGCCAGCTTTAAGCATGGCCGGCAAAGCGGCGTGTATGCAGTGGAAAGCGCCCTCTAGGTTTATCTGCATCATGCTGCGCCACAGCGCAAAATCGGTTTTCAGGAAGGGGGCGGAGCGTCCATGGCCTGCATTATTTACCAGAATATGAATGGGACCGAATTTAGCGCTGGCAGAATCAAACGCACGAGGCAGGCTTTCAGCTGCGCAGACATCTGCCTGGATATATTGAAGATGTGAGCTGTCCGCTAATTCCGTTGGTGGCGCAGAACTGCGGCCCAGCATGGTAACTTTTGCTCCGTGACCCGCGAGTACCCGCGTGACGGCCGCGCCTATGCCGCGCGCGCCGCCGGTAACCACAGCGTGCCTGCCAGCCAAGGCTTGTGAAAGCTGTTCCATTCGTCCTTACACTTCCAACAGCAGTTGAGCGCGAGCGATGTTTCTCTCCAACTGCTCTTTGCCGTTCTTATATTGTTTGGGCCATGTAATATCAGTGAATCCCTGCTTGGCTGCCTCATGTAGCGTCCATGCGGGATCGGCCAGATGAGGCCGAGCTATCGCGCAAAAATCCGCTCGTCCGGCCGCAATGATGGTATTCACATGATCACCTTCAAAAATATTGCCCACGGCAATCGTTGGAATGCCGACTTCATTCCGTATCTTGTCCGCAAACGGTACCTGGAACATGCGGCCGTATACTGGCTTTTCAGCCTTGCTTACCTGCCCTGAGGAACAGTCAATCACGTCAGCGCCAGCATCTTTGAAAAGGCGCGCGACTTTTGCAGCGTCTTCCGGCGTCAGACCGCCTGGTACCCAGTCATGTGCAGAGATGCGGACGCTCATAGGACGGTCTTTCGGCCAGGCCGCGCGCATCGCGCTAAAGACTTCAAGCGGATACCGGCATCGATTTTCGAGCGTTCCGCCATACTCATCCGTGCGTTGGTTGGTAAGAGGCGAGATGAAACTGGACATCAAATAGCCGTGAGCGCAATGAAATTCCAACCAGTCAAAGCCGGCTGATACCGCGCGCTCGGTGGCCGACACAAAATCAGCCTTGATCCGGCACATATCATCTGGTGCGGCTTCCTGCGGAATCTGTGAGAGATTTTCAATATAAGGAAGCGGCGAAGCTGAAATCAGCGGCCAGTTTCCGGATAGCAGCGGCTGATCGATAGCATCCCATCCCATACGCGTTGATCCTTTGCGACCGGCATGACCAAGCTGAAAGGCAATCTTTGCGTCCGTGTGTGTGTGCACAAAATCCACCACACGTTTCCAGGCATTCATCTGCTCGTTATTCCATATTCCCGGACAGCCCGGGGTAATGCGCGCATCGGGGGAGACGCAGGTCATTTCCGTAACCACCATGGCCGCGCCGCCCATCGCTCTCGCCGAAAGATGCACGAGATGAAAATCATTGGGCATGCCGTCCTTCGCCATATAGGTAGCCATAGGAGAACAGATCACGCGATTCTTCAGGGTGACGCCACGAACTGAGATGGGCGTAAACATCGGGGGAAGCGGACGAGTTACGCCGCTGCGTTCGGCAAACCATTTTTCCACCCGCTCTACATAGCCGGAGTCGCGCAACTTCAGATTGGCATGGCCCACACGCTGACTACCTGTAAGGAGTCCGTAAGCAAACTGCTCCGGCTCCTGATGGACGTAACGCTCAACTTCTTCAAACCATTCCATACGGTTGCGCGCCGCGCTCTGCAACTTGAGCGCTTCAATTTCCCGCTCTTCCTGGTAGCGCCGCAGTGCGGTGGCTACGTCGCCATTGCTGGTTGAGAGCACTCGCGACAATGCAATGGCATCCTCCATGGCCAGCTTGGTTCCCGAGCCTATGCTGAAATGCGCGGTATGCGCAGCGTCGCCAATCAGCACAATGTTCTTGTGAAACCACTTTTCGCATAGCACACGGTTGAACTTAAGCCACATAGCTGGTCCGCATAGATGCTTTGCATTGGAGATGAGAGGATTACCTTCCAGTCGGTCGGCAAATAGTTTTTCGCAGAGAGCGATGGATTCTTCCTGCTCCATCTTGTCGATCCCGGCAGCCAGCCAGTTCTTTTCCGGTGTTTCCACAATGAACGTGGACCACTCATCGTCAAAACGGTAGGCATGCAGGTTGAACCAACCCCACTCCGTTTTCTTGAAATCAAAGGTGAATGCATCAAGCTTTCTGCGGCTGCCAAGCCAGACAAAGCGGTTGCGCCGAACCTGAATGTTGGGGTTGAAAATGTGCTCGTACTTTTTGCGCGTAATGGAAGATGCGCCGTCAGCGGCAATTACCAGGTCATATTGGCTTGCATAGTCGTCGGGATCAGTGACTTCGGTCTGGAAGACTAGTTTCACGCCCAGGGCAGCCGCTCGTTCCTGCAGGATCTGCAGCAGCCTGATGCGGGCAATCCCGCAAAAGCCGTGACCACCCGACGTGATCTTGTTGCCTTTAAAGAAAACGTCAATATCGTCCCAGTGGCGGAAGGAGCGAGTGATTTCTGCGTGGGTCTGCTCATCCACGCTTCTAAAGCCGTCCATCGTCTTGTCAGAAAAAACAATGCCCCAGCCGAACGTATCCGTGGGACGGTTGCGTTCGACGACGGTTATGTCCCACGAAGGATTTGCTTTCTTGAGCAGAATCGAGAAGTAAAGTCCGGCGGGGCCGCCGCCGAGACAAACGATTCTCACAGCACGCCTCCCGAAAGTAAGTGATTCAAGGTTTTGCCGCGTGTCCTCGAAGAGGGCAGGAAACCAGCAAATTCTAGGTCTAAATATTTTAGATGTCAAATATCTTTGGCCTCTGATAAGGACAGCCATCGACTAACTGGAGGAGTTTGTGGATCAACTGATCGATTGGCTGGGTCTTGTAACAGTGGAGAAGGGGGTTAAGGGTTCGAATTTTGTACTGCACGCTATATGCCAGTCTTGCGCTTTCGTGTTACTTCAAATCATCTTGAAAGCACGCTCGACCAAAGATCTACGGATCAAAGATCTGAACAAAAAAAGATCGATCACCCGTCAAATTGCAGTGACCGATCTCTTTGTCCTACTTAAAAACAACTGCTTCTCTAGTTACTAGGCTGCCGGATGCTCCAGAATCTGCGCCAAGGCGCGCAGCCGCGTGGAATCTGCCGGGCTTTTCATGGTGTCAGCGTCTTTTGCCAATGAAGGCACCATGCTCTTCAGCTTCGCCAACTCAGCCTTGCTCATGTGCGAACTTTCGGCACTTTGAATCGCTTTTTGCAGAGCTGTGATTTTGTCTGCCGGCAGTGCTTGCGACCGGGACAATTGATCAATGTAAGCTTTGGCGACAACCAATTTTGCCGGCCATTCGATTTTTTGCTGGTTCTGCACATTCAGCTCACTAACGTGAACCGCCTTGGCCGCATCGATTTCATTCTGGGTCAGGAACTTGCTCGGAGTCAGTTCAAATACGTCCAGGCCGCGAGCGATCTCCGAACCATAAATGTGGCCGTTGTACCAGTATGCCGACCAGTCACCACCCAGCACCAGCATGTTTGGATCAATCGGGCCGCGATCAAAATAGGCAATTTCAAACGGATGCATTGCATCAGTAAAGTCCACGATGGAAATACCGCCCTGGTACCAGGCCTGCACTTCGATATCACGGCCCGGCACGGGAACAAGCGATCCGTTGTGTGCCACGCAGTTTTCTGTGTCACTCTGCGCAGCTGGCATTTTGTAATAGTTTTCGAAAGTCAGCTTGTCGTCTTTCAGCGCGAAGATAGCATCGGCTCCCCATTTATTCGGATCATTAGGACGGCACCGCGCACCCAGGCCGCCGCCCCACTCGTCAGTAAATACGACTTTGGTCCCATCATTTGAGAATGAAGCTGAGTGCCAGTACGAATAGTTCGGATCGTTCACCGCATCCACGCGCTTGGGGTTCACAGGGTCTTTGATGTCGAGCAAAATCCCGTTTCCTGAGCACGCACCCGCCGCCAAGCCAATAGCCGAATAGACTGTAATGTCGTGGCATTGGTTGGTGTCTTTTGGCTTCTCAGAACCAGCCTTGCCATGCGTCCCGCCGTTGTTCAGCCCGTTCATCGCGCCCGTGCGGGGATCGATAAATACGCGAGGACTGGACACTACCTTCGCATCCTGCGGTGCCGCCACAGGAACCTTGATTACTTCAATACGAAACAACGCGGTGTTTGGATCTTTATCTGGCTCTTCGCCAGAGCACCCCGCCAGCTCTTCCGCCTGGCGTACAAATGAGGTGCCTGAAACGTAGATGTAAACGTTGTCTTTGTCGTTCGGATCCAACACCAGGGTATGCGTGTGTGATCCGCGGCAAGTCTGCACGGCCGCAACCTGCTTGGGATTCTTGATGTCTGAAATATCAAAAATTCTTACACCACGAAAACGATCTTTCTGCGCTGCTGGCAGGCGACGCTTTTTTTCTTTTTGCTGCTCCGGGGTCGGCGGAGGTTCCGGCGGAAAGCCCTGCGCGCCGCAATCCAGGCGTCCATTCGGCTGCTCTACCGACATGAACAGGAGGTTTTTATACACTGACACATCACCTTGTCCGCCCGGGCAGATCAGCGAAGTCACGAGCGTGGTTTTCGCCGGATTAGAGATGTCAAAGATGTTTACACCATAAAAGTTGCCCTGAAACAAATGATTGCCCTGGAACGCAAGGTCCGAATTCGCGAAAGCAAGCTGCGCGATTACTAATTGCATTGGCTTGGGGATTTTCGAGAGGGTGGAAGAGTTAAGCTGTCCGAGCATCTTCTGAACCTTGGGATCGTCCGCATTGTCCGTGCCAAGTTGGAAGGCAGCGGGCTTTTTAACCAGCGTAAGGTGCTTCATGCCCTCTGCTGCTTCACCCGCGTTGTACATGCCCGAGGCAAGCTTGGCGCGCGGATCGTTGGCATCTGATCCTGTCATGCCGGCCGGCAGCGTTGGAGCGGGCTCTGGAGCGAACGGATTCTTATCTTCATCGTCTTCCGCCGCGGCAGGTGTGGGCGAAGGCTGAGCCTGCGGGGTAGCTGAGGGCGTCTGTGGTTTTGGTGTGGTTGAAGGCGCTTGTGCCTGCATCTGGCTTACACCAAAAAATAAGGTAATCGCGGCCACGGCCACGCGAAAAGCAATACTGGGCACTAGCTTCATCGTTTCTCCTCTGGAGTCTTTTTCTCCAACATCGCTTGCATAATCCTGATCTCAGCTCGTTGAGTATTGTCCGCATCTGTCGCGAAGTCAAACAGGTCGGCATCCTGCCCTGCGCCTGCGGTATTGAACAAATCCTTCACCATGATCAAAGCGCCATTGTGGTGCTGAATCATCCCGGTCAGGAATAAATGATCAAAATCAATACCTTTCGCGTTCCGCAGCGCCTCCATTTGTTCCGGCGTAAGCATGCCGGGCATCAGGGGCATTACATGGCCGGAAGAACCCATATTCTGCATTCCCGGCATGGCCATGGAAACTGACTCTCCACGGGCCGCAAGCCAGCGTTTCATAAACTTGATCTCGTCGGACTGCGAGCTGCTGATGCGTGCCCCCAATAACCGCAGGTCTTTGTTCTCCGTGTGGGACGCAATGAGCGCCGTCATCTCCACTGCCTGCGAATGGTGCATGATCATGCCTTGCATGAATTCCACTTCTGCCTGGGACCGCGGTGGCAGCTTGGCAGAAGTGGACGCTGGCAATCTTTTGCTCGGCTTACCGGGAGCGCCCGGCTGAACTACCACTGGCGCCGGACTACTTTGCTGTGCACTGGCAGCAGAACTGGGAAAAGCGATTGATCCGCAGACTGCAAAGAGCAATCCGCATGACGCCGCATGGGCCCACGCAGACCGCTTGTAGATGCGGGGAACACGGTCCAGCCGTCCCTTTGAAATATTGCTAAGCATTCTCATTCGGATTCGATGAATTGTGCCCGGAATAGCAGAAAACCGTCAACTATCCTTGCGATAAAGAAGTTCGCGCATCGCTTGTCTCCGGGCCTCATTTACGTCAGTTCTATTCTTGCGTTCGTCGGCATCCATACGGCTCTTGGCTGCAGGCTCAGTGCTTTCCGGGGTGCTGCATGCCGGACAACGGTTGGCAAAACCGGGCTTGTCTGGCTTCAGTTCGAACTCTTCCGAGCAGACGGCACACACTTTGATGGGAAATGTCATCTCAATTTCATAATACAACCGGAGCACGTGCAATCCAACCCATCCCTCTTAAAGGACGCGCCAGATGAATAAAGGAAAGCTTAAGCAATGAATAGTTATATCGGTACGGCAGGCTGGAACATACCGGGCATACACGCACGGTATTTTGCTGCCGAGGGAAGCCACCTTATTCGTTATGCCGGCAAATTGAATTGCGCTGAGATCAACTCCTGCTTTTACCGCGAACATAAACCTGGGACTTATCGCAAATGGGCGGCAGCGGTCCCTGATGATTTTCGTTTTGCGGTAAAAGCACCCAAATCAATCACTCATGAGGGTAAATTGTGCGTTCAAGGCGAAGACGCTTTAAAGCGATTTCTGGAGCAGACAGGCTCACTTGGAGAAAAACGCGGCCCGGTGCTTCTGCAAATACCGCCCAAGCTGGCTTTCGATGATGTGCCGGCTAGGTCGTTCTTCATTATGTTTCGCGAACTTTATGCTGGGCCAGCAGTTTTTGAGCCTCGCCACGTGAGCTGGTTCGGCGACGGCGCTGAATTGCTGTTGCGGGAATTTAGTGTGGCGCGAGTAGCGGCTGATCCTGCGCTGGTTCCGGAAGCGGCTCACCCTGGCGGCTGGCCGGGGCTGCTCTATTTCCGCCTTCATGGATCGCCTCAGCGATACTATTCTGCATATTCTGAAGATTATTTATTGCGCCTGGCGGCAGAGCTGCGGCAGGCAGCCACTTCAGCAACCACATGGTGCATCTTTGATAACACCGCATCCGGCGCTGCCCTGGCCAATGCACTGGAACTGATAAGACGGAAAAACGAAATATACTGTTAAGAATGTCGGTTTAGAAAGAGCAATCGGGGAGAACCGTGCCTCAAATTTTCAGCAACTTTCTGCGTAGTTTGCGCGGCCCCAGCGGCACAGACATGCTCATGCTGTGCCGGCAATTGCTCTCCCAGCGCGGCGAAGCCTCACAGACGGCCCTGGCGCAAAAGATCATCACGCAATATAAAGCCATGGATTCCGCCCGCCAGTTGGCCTTTTTTGAAATGTTGGCCCGCGAGTTCGGCCCCGACCAAAGCCTTATCCAGAAGTCGATAGAAGAATACCAGCGCTCAGTTTCGCCGACCCTGGCGGCTGCGCTCAGCTCCGCCGCGGAATCACCGCGACAGGAGCTCTTTCGCCGCATTAATACAGGGCCGGGCGGCACGGAGAGCCTGGTGGCCATGCGCCGTGACCTGCTCAGGAGCCTCCCCAGCCATCCACAATTGGCCCTGGTGGATTCAGACCTGAAACACCTCTTCCGCTCCTGGTTCAACCGTGGCTTTTTACGCCTTGAACGCATCAACCTGCACACATCCGCCCTGATCCTGGAAAAGCTGATTCAATATGAGTCCGTCCATGAGATCACCGGGTGGCCGGACCTGCGCCGTCGCCTGGAGGCTGACCGGCGCTGCTTTGCGTTTTTCCAGCCTGCTCTCCCGGCTGAACCTGTGATCTTTGTGGAAGTGGCCCTGACGCATGGACTTGCTCGCGACCTGGAATCGCTTCTGGACGTGAATTCCCCCGTTCTACCTCTGAAACAGGCAGATACCGCTATTTTTTACTCAATCAACAACTGCCTGGAAGGGTTGCGCGGTGTGCCCTTTGGCAATTTTCTAATCAAACAAGTGGTAGACGATCTTAGCGTCGAGCTGCCGAGTATCCGGAATTACAGCACGCTTTCCCCGCTACCGCGCTTCTCCAGGGCACTCAATGCAGCCATAGCATCGGCCTGCGACACGACCAATGGTGCTTCGCCTGACATTACGAAAACTGGAGAGCATGGATTTACCCGGGAGCGTCTGTCACGCCTGCTGGACGACTTTTCCGCAGACTTGAAACGCGAAAGCGGCGTAGCCGATTCCGTGGAGGCGCTATGCGAATTGCTGAAAAGTCCAGCGATGCATCAGAAGGTGTTAGCGGCACCCCTCAAACGGCTGGCGCTGATGTATCTCACGCAACTCCGTGGCAAGCAACTTGATCCAGTTGCCGCATTCCATTTTTCTAATGGTGCACGCCTGGAATCGATTGATACCTTCGCCAACCTCCGGCCTTACGGGCTCCGCGACTCTTACGGCGTGATGGTCAATTACCGGTATATCCCTGAAGACCTGGAAGAAAACCACGAACTGTTCGTCACCAGCGGCGAAATCACCGTAGCTTCTTCTCTGCTTCAGGAGCGGAGAACCAGTAACGCACTCTGGAACGGCCCAAAGACAAAAGCCAAAGCAAAGTAGAAACTTCCTTATCCCTTGAACTCGGCCCAAACTTCCTCGACCCAAAACCCTGCAAGTTGCCTGGACAACCCCTGAAAAGCAGTCGCGCAGAGGCAGCGGGCTTCCGGCCTTTCCAACCCAAGGTGTTTTTAGCCCCATTCAACCCTTAGAACATACGACCCTGCTTCAACTCTGGGCATCTTAACTATTACGATCTGCCAGCGCTGTTCGGCGATGGAGCGAAAAACTCGCCAAAGTTAGTGGGGCCCCTATGAGAACGAAGCTATTGTTCCTTATCCTCTGCACGGCAATAATTTTTCCATTTCTGATTGGATGTGGCAGCGTAAGCGGTTCTGTCAATTCCCAGCCAGCCAGCCCAACGCCTACTCCAATTCCGTCTCAGCCGACGCCTACTCCGACTCCACTATCGGCTGTGCCGAGCAGTTTTATTTATGGCATTGAAGCTTTCGAATCCGATATTGGCTACGCGGGCGGAAAGATCAATAGCGGAAACGGACAAGTCATCTCAGTGGGGGCTTTTGATGACTCAGGTCTGGGACAAAATATTGTCATCCAATTGATCGCCGATCCTCAGGGGCGGTTTCTGTATTCATTGAATCTGGGGGCGTTCGCGGTAGGGATGACCATTGGCAATCCCGGCATTGCCGAGTTGCAAATCAACCAGCAGACCGGCGCTCTCACACGCATAGCGGGCAGTCCGATTGTCTTTAACAATGAGCTGTTTGGAGAACTGGCCATCGACGGCACCAGCCATTTTCTCTATGAGCCTGATGCCGGCTCTTTTGATATTTACGCAATCGATCAAACCACCGGAGCACTTACAAAAACAACCAGCGTTGCTGCAGCGCCCTCAATCGGCAACTTTATGACGATCAGCCCGAATGGCCGCTTCATGTTTAACGCTTCCAACGATACGGTTGAAACGCTCTCAGTAGATGGAAATGGCAATCTCGCGCTGGTACAGCCTCCCGTGCTGACTGGCGGGACGGCGGTTGGTGTTGTGGGCCAGCTCGCCGTAAGCGCTGACAGCCAGTTTCTATATGTCATGAATCAAGGCAGCATTTCCATATTCAGCATTGGCGCAACAGGAACGCTTACGCCGGTGATTGGCTCGCCGTTTGTGACCGACCAGAACGCAAGCGGTATGGCGCTGACGCCAACGGGAAACCACGTTTACATTTCTTTTGATGAAAGCGGTACGAGCGTTGTGAAAGGGTTCACCTTTGATCCGACGGCGAGTTCCTTTACGCCCGTGGCGGGCGCAGTAATCAGTGACAATGCTACAAGCGTGACGGTGGACGGCTCCGGCAAGTTCGCTTATATCAGTGAAAATTTTCAGCTCTCAACCTACAGCATTGATCCCGCAACGGGAAACCTGACGCTGGTTTCGCAGACAACGCAGCCGGTAAGTGAGAACACGCAGAGTATGGTGGTGGTGCCGTAGCTCAAAGTTTCTTTTATTTGGCGGTAAACAATTTGCGGTGCGTTAGTTCTTGATTCCGGAAGGCTGCGGAATCCACTCAGCCAGGAATTTTTCCAGCGGCTCTGGATTCTGGCCAGGTTGCGCCAAAGCAATGTGGCCGTCCGGCCGGATGAGATAGGCTGCGTTTTGTGCAAAGCCGGCGGATTGCGCCTGATTGTCCCAGAGGAAAGAATAAATGGGAAGACTCCAGCGGTTCGCCAGAGTTTGCAATGCAGCCGTGGGAACTCCGCAGACGTGTATCTGCCAGTCCAGAGAGTTGAGCGGCTGAAAATTATTGCGGCTTTGAATCCAGGGCAGCCGATCACCACCTTGAATCTTGCCGGCAACACCCCGGCTCAACGCGCTGCTGCCACGATAGTGAATGCGCGTTTGCGAGACCAGGCGGAACTGCGCCTTTCGTGCCGCTTGAAAGCGCAAAGCCAGCGGCGCGACATAACGCAGAATAATTCCGCGAACCAGCCTTGCTTCCAAACCACGGCTAACCGCAAATTGGAAGAGCCGGTCGGTTGTCTCCACCAGCGTGCGGGCAAATGCAATACGCTCAGACTCATAGGTATCCAGAACAGCTGGATTTGCCCGGCCGCGAATTACCGCCGCCAGTTTCCACGCAAGATTTACGGCATCGCCAATGCCGGTATTCATCCCTTGTCCTCCGGCAGGACTGTGGATATGCCCGGCGTCACCGGCAATAAAAACCCTGCCCTGGCGAAAATGGTCTGCCACGCGATGGTGCACATGGTATTTGGAAAACCAGTTCACTTTATCCACGTCAACATCGATCTGCCTTTTCACGTAGGGACGAATTGCTGCGAAAGAGAGGTCTTCATGACCTGCAATTTCCGCTGGGACAATGCCAATTAAACGAAACATGCCGCTGCTGCGCACCGGAAAAACTAAAACAAAGGAATCAGGACTAATGCATGCATTCACTTCCTGGGTAAACGTCCGTCCGCTGGCCTGGACATCCGCAACGTAAAAAAGCTGTTCGTAAGTTCCGCCGGGAAAATTCAACCCCAGGCCTTGCCGGACAGCGCTGTGAGCTCCGTCGCATCCGCATAGATAAGCGAACTCGCAAGTTTCGTCCGCTTGTCCTTTGCGGAGAGTTGCCGTCACGCTCTGGTCTTCATCCTTGAATTGGACAAGCTGTGTACTCCACTCTACGTGTCCCCCAGCTTCTTCCAGGCACTTCACCAATAAACGTTCATGGTCATCCTGGGGAAAGCTAAGAACGAAAGGAAATGGGCTGATGTCCGGACCGATATCGTCAAATGGAAAATCAGCGATCACACGGCTGCCCTTGCGCAGATGGCCGCCGCGGACCCGGATGCCGCTTTCGACTACTTGTTCGGCAATCCCAAGCTGCCGGTAAAACTCAAGCGTACGCGCCTGCACTGCCATGGCGCGGGAGGCTTGTCCGGGCCCATCATTTTTCTCAATAATGCGAAATGGAACGCCGGACTTAGCCAGCCACAAGGCCAGCACCAGGCCGGTGGGGCCAGCTCCAACAATAAGGACTTGATTCCCCATTTCCAGCTGAATGTATCACAAGGGCGCACCACTCAGCTGGAACATAGGGCTGGAGTAACGGGACTTTGATGTGACGAGCTTTTGAAATGGACTTGCTATTTCGGCGCAGCAGGAGCCGCAGGAATTGATGACGCTTCAGCCGGGGTGAGCAAAGAGCGGTCGCACGTGCCATAGCCAGTGGAGCAGGCCTGGTAATTGCGTTTATTTTCTGTGCGCGCCAGTTCCTGTTTCTCTTGTGCAGTCAGCCTGGATGGATCACATGCCGGGCGACGGCTTGTGCAATCAGACAGGTTGCGTTCATGTTCGGCGGAAGCAACGCGCTCGGCTTCTGCGGGCGAGAGCGCCTCACGGTCGCACTGGCCGAAAGCTTCAAGACAGTTCCGATAATTTCTTGCATGGGTTGCAGCCTTGACCGTGGCAGTTTGTTGCGGTGTAAGCAGAGAGAGGTTGCAGGTCGGCATGCCGTCATTGCAATCCTCCAAATTATTCTCGTGCACAGCTGCCGTTACCGTCTTGGCTTCAGCTTCCGTTAGCTTGGAACGATCACAAGAAGACCAGCCATTGGCGCAGTTGGTGGTATTTCTTTCCCGCGCGGCTGCGGCGACTCTACCAGCTTCCGCCGGTGACAAATCCGCAGAGTCGCATGGATCCCAGCCTTCCATGCATGCAGAAACATTGTGCTGGTGCCGGACGACTGCCGCGGCGGCGTCTTCCGCCGGACTCAATTTAGAACGATCACAACCTGCCAGACTTTGCCGGCAAGCCTCAAGGTTGCTCTGATGCTCAACGGCGGCCACACGGGCCGCATCCGCCGGCGACAGTTTGGAATGGTCACAAATCCCCAGCTGATGCAGGCAAATGGAAAGATTCTGGACTGGATCAGCGGATTGAGCGTGCACCGCCGGATAGGCGATACCGAGGCACGCAATCCCTATCCACAAATACCCAAAACTCAGGAGCTTCATAGCGCTTGTCCTTTGCCAATGCCTCGGCGTTCACGAAGTTCCACGATAGCCACTACAAGAAGGGCTGCACCGATTACGGCAGCGGTAACAATAGCAGACATACTTTACCTCGCCAACTCATTCGCTACCCGACCAGGAGCCACCTGGAATTGGGTCATCGCTCAAGCGTTATATATGTGAAGGAAGGATTGCTGTGCTGAAGAGGACGTTAGGGTTGGGCGACATGAGTAAAACTCATGCCCTTTTGCGTGATCTCGTTTGAAGAGCATGAAGAACTTTCCCCGGTGTAATTAATTAAGAAAAAATTAAGAAACGCTATTTACCGTTACTGCACCTAGCTAGTGCGGGTCGTTACACTCTGCGAGGCCGCACAAAATGAAAGATTGAAAGATCGAAAGGAAAGTCTGGATGAATGCAACTCTGAAAGAGTATGGGAAGCAGATTGGCAAGACCATTTCAATGACGCTGGTTTTTATTGCTGTCTCCATCAGCGCGCAAGCGCAAGCCAACAATGTTACCCGGCCAATTGGCGCGACGGTACAACAACAAGCTGCGCAATCTAATGCGCTGGTAACAACCAATGGAGTGCAATACCATGGCGGCCCTGTGATGCTGGGGCCACACCACGTTTACTTTATCTGGTATGGAGACTGGAGCCAGAATAATGCCACAACTATTTTGCCCAAGTTTATTCAAAACCTGAATGAAACCGCTTATTTCAACATTAATTCGACATACACAGACGCCAGCGGAACCAGTATCTCTAATGCCGTGACGCTCAATGGACAGGTGTTTGACAATTATTCCCAAGGCACGGTGTTAAGCGATCCAGGTTTAACAGCCGTGGTTTCCCATACCTTGCAGAACGGTTCTCTCCCAGTAGATGCTGACGGAATTTACTACGTGCTGAGCTCTGCCGATGTAGACCAGAAAGGCGGGAATGGCGAATTTTGCGTCAACTTCTGCGGCTTCCACCGGCATGCAACTTTGAGTGCTACAGACATCAAATTTGCTTTTGTGGGCAATAGCGCTCGCTGCCTGAGCAACTGCGCGTCTCCCAATCTTGGAATTGGTCCGAATGGAAATCCAGGAGCTGATGCCATGGCAAGCATCATGGCGCACGAATTAAATGAAACCGTGACGGACCCGGACCTGAATGCCTGGTTTGACGCCACCGGAGAAGAGATCAGCGACAAATGCAACTTTATCTTCGGTTCCGTCTTTACAGCCCCAAATGGAGCTCCAGCCAACGTGACTCTAGGTGATCGGCGGTTTCTGATCCAGAAAAACTGGATCAACCTGGCTGGGGGATTTTGCACAATAGGAAGGGGATTTACAGTTACAGCTGCGCAGCAAAATCTGACTGCTGAACAGCTTTCCAGCGATTCTACTGGCCTCTCAATTCAATCTATCAGCGGGTTCAGCGGTACTATAACCCTCTCAATCTCACCGCTCCCCGCTGGCGTAACAGCAACGTTCAGTGCAAACCCGGCAACCAGCACCAGCACGTTGACACTCCATGCCGGACGGCTTGTAGTTCCGGGCACTTATCTGATGACACTTCTCGGCAAGTCAGAAGGCATTGTGAGTACTATTCCAATCAATTTAACAGTTACTAAATTCAATACGAATTAAAATCTGGAAGGATAGGACAGACATTTTTGAGCTGGCCTATCCTTCAGTTCTGCTCCAGTTTCCACAAAACATTTATTTCCTGAACAACCCATTAATCTCTGCATACGGTACTGCTCCGTCGACTAACGCATTGAATGTTCCTGAAGATTTGGCTTCGTCGGCGATGCGGCGGAGCAGGCCCATGGCTGCGCGGTGTGGTCCGGAGCCGTAGCTCACGCGCTTGACGCCTAACTTAGTAAGCTCAGGAATGGATGGCACGTCTGGCCCGGCGAGGATATTGACAGGGGCTTGCGGATTAACGCCGCGCCAATGATCGACGACAGTGCGGATATGCTCGGGGTTGCGGAGGCCGGGAATGAAAATACAATCTGCGCCTGACTCAAGATAGGCCTTACCGCGTTCCAGCGTATTGCGCAGAGCTTCTTCAGGAGAAACGCCGGCTTGCCAATAAGCGTCAGTACGGGCATTGATGACGAGGTGAATTTTCTGGGCGTCGGCGGCGCGGCGCGCGGCTTTGATTCGCTCGACCTGTTCGGCGAGCGGAAAGAGCGCGCCCCGGGCTTCGTGTCCGGGTTGCACGTCTTCAAGGTTTACGCCCACGGCGCCTGTCTGGATGATCTGCGTGATAGTGGCTTCTAATTCTTGCGGGTTGGCGGCGAAGCCTGATTCGATATCGGCCGTGACGGGCACATTTACGGCGCAAACAATTCTTTGGACAGCCTCAAGCATTTGCGGCCAGGGAAGATGCTGGCCATCGGGGAAGCCCAGGGCGTTGGCAAGAGCAGCGCTACTGCTGGCAATGGCGGGCAAGCCGCAATGGGCGACCATGGCGGCGCTGGCTGCGTCCCAGGCGTTGATGAGAATAACGGGAGTGGCGGCGTGATGCAGGTTGAGAAGCTGGGAGGCTTTTTGTGCTTGAGTTGCGTTGGACATGGCTTTGCAATCATAAACCCACAGGACTTACCACTGATTTGCACTGATGACACTGATAGGAATCGGGTGATGGAAAAAAGCAAAGCTTTAACCGCAAAGGACACGAAGGATCGCAAAGGAAAGACCGGAACGACTTAGCGCGAATTGGTGCGGATCATCGCAGGTCGGGAAAAGCCAAAACTTCTGTAAACAAGTCGCCAGTACTAGAAAGGCAGGACAGATGGGCTGCTTCATGAAGCGAACATGCCGCCCGACGTGAAGATCAGGCGGAATTCTCGCGATTTTTGCTGACGATGTGGTTTACGGCGCGCAGGATTTCTTCAGCGGTGGCGCTGGTGGGCATAAGGGCGTCCGCTAGTTCAGTGTTTTTGACGCTGCTGAAATAAATCATGATGAGCCGGGTGGACGGGCTGGCATCTTTGAGAGTGCGCGCCAGCTGGTTGCGTTCTGCCTCTGGGACGCTGAAGCCAAGAACGGCAACATCAAAAATTTCCTGGGCAATGGCAGCGGAAGTGGCCGCAAAAGATGGACCGACAGTGACTATGTGCCCCGCGGCACGCAATGTACGTTCACGTTCCTGCAAAAGCTCAGGTATGTAGCCTACCAGGAGAACTCTTGCCATTTATTCCTCCTTGTACCAACCCATCGTCGGAAGCCGATGGTCAGGAATCAATCAGCGCAAGATAAGCAATACCTACTAAGATTCTAACTTGGGAGAACAAGAAAGCCGCAAAACGTAATTTCCTCCATCGAATACAAAAATAAGAAACATCTAAGGGAAAGCAGTCTGCAGATGTTTCCCCCGTTGAGTAACACTGGACAAACTCTTCGCTCGTCCGAATCTTTTTTAAACGGAAAAATCTTTTTAATGGGGAAATCTTTTTGAACGGGGAAACCAATGGGTAAACCCGGTTACTGAGTTGGCCCCAAAATGCCGATAAAATGCAGCCGCGAAACAGCTGTTACACCAAGGTAATGCGCTGATCCTGGCTATTGCCTGCAAGGGGGATAAAATCAAAGCAGCGACTATAATTGATAATCAGGAAGCTAAGGCCCAGTTATCCTGTAAAACCAAATCACGGATATAGTACTAGAGGTGGGAAACTGGATTCCCGGGCATGCTTACGTTCACGCAGCCCAATATTTTTTCCGTTTTGTAAATTCCTTGGAGCAAAGATGAAAACCGTATCGCTTGAACAGGAGCTGAACCCCTGGGAGGCACAGGCAGCTCGCTTCGATTTTGCCGCACAAAAACTTAACCTGGATGATGGACTGTGGAAGATCCTGCGCTATCCGCAGCGGGAAATCATCGTGCATATTCCCGTTGCCATGGACAACGGAACACTGGAAGTCTTTACCGGCTTCCGCGTACAGCATTCAATCGCGCGCGGTCCGGCTAAAGGCGGCGTGCGGTATTCACCAGACGTAACACTCGACGAAGTGCGCGCACTCGCCAGCTGGATGACATGGAAATGCGCCGTCGTGAATATTCCCTTCGGCGGAGCCAAAGGCGGCATTATTGTCGATCCGAAAAAGCTGAGCCTGTCAGAGTTGGAAAAGATGACACGCCGCTATACCGCTGAATTGATTGAATTTTTGGGTCCAGAAAAAGATGTTCCAGCTCCAGATATGGGGACGAGCGAACAGACTATGGCCTGGATGATGGACACCTTTTCAATGCATATGCGGCAGACTGTAACGGCAGTAGTTACAGGAAAGCCAATCAACATCGGTGGTTCCAGAGGCCGGCGAGAAGCCACCGGACGCGGCGTGATGATTGTTTGTGACGAAGCTCTGAAAAAATTCAACATGAGCCGCGAATCCACACGCGTGGTGGTTCAAGGTTTTGGCAATGTTGGTTCTAACGCCGCCAAGCTCATGTCCGATGGCGGTTACAAAATTATCGGCATTGCGGAATATGATGGCGGTCTTTTCAACCGCAATGGCATCGACATTGACAATCTGCTGGAGCACCGTGATCGCAACAAAACCATTGTCGGATTCACAGGCGCTGAAGCGGCAGATCCCAAAGAGCTGCTATTGGCCGATTGTGAAATCCTGATTCCCGCTGCCACGGAAAATGTCATCACCAGCCAGAACGCCTCGGGCATCAAAGCTAAAATTATTTGTGAAGGCGCAAATGGCCCTACCACGGCTACAGCAGATGAAATCCTGGCCGACAAGAAAGTCTTTGTCATTCCAGATATTCTTGCCAACGCCGGCGGCGTCACCGCTTCTTATTTTGAGTGGGTACAGGACCGCCAGGGATATTTCTGGAAGGAATCGGCAGTCAATGAACAACTAGAGTTCATCTTGCGTGAAGCCTTTGAGTCCGTGGTGCAATTCTCTGATACACACAGCGTAAATAACCGTATTGCCGCTTATATGCTGGCCATCAGCCGTGTGGCCCACACCATTAAGCTGCGCGGGATTTACGCATAACGCAATCAACCGAAACTGATTTATTTGCCAAAAGAGAAAGGCCGCGACCATTCGCGGCCTTTCTCATTGACAAACTCAAAGCTTAACGGCGGCCTTTTTTCTTTGCAGCTTTCTTTTTGGCAGCTGGTTTTTTCTTGGCCGCTTTTTTCTTGGCTGCTTTCTTCGCTGGAGCTTTCTTTTTGGCAGCTGGTTTTTTCTTGGCTGCCGGCTTCTTTTTGGCGGCAGGCTTTTTCTTGGCCGCCGGTTTCTTCCTGGCAGCAGGCTTTTTGGGGCTTCCGCCGCCGCTGCTGCGCGCAGGCGCGCTCACCGGGGCTGAAGTTTCTTCGTCCTCTGGCTCCTCAGCGTCACCGCTGCTCTCGGCGCCAATTGACTCCTCTTCTTCTTCCTCGTAATCCTCTTCGGTTGAGCTGCCACCGTAACCACCAACTTCGCTGTAATCATCGTCCATGTCGTCCTCATGTTTTGCTTTGAGGGTCTCGTCGTAAAAGCTCATGTGTCCTCCAGAAAATTAGGCCGCCGGGAAACCAAACTGCGCAAAATTTAACAGGCGCGGATTATACCAAGCCCGCTGATTCGCGTGTCAATCATTCACGCACTCAGTTTGCAACTTGGTGCGTGAATAATCAAGCTCATTGGTTCTTCGCGTTAAGAGACTCTTTCGCAGTCTTCGTGGCAGTAGTGCTCGTTCTCGGTTTTGCCGTGGCTTTTGTCCCTTTTTTGCGCTTCTTCACCGGAGCTTTATCGTGCTCGCCCGGGGCCAATGGTTTATACACAATCAGCACTCGTCCGTGATGTAACTCATTTCCTTTCAATCCGTTCCAGTGGCGCAAGCGGTCTGGCGGAACGCCGAAATCCTCAGCCACGGTCAGCACTGTATCGCCCGTATGGGTCTTATAGTGTGAGGCAAAGCGGGAATACGAGATCTTTCCGCTATCGCCAGAGCCGTTCACCGGAATCACTAATTTGGCTTCCTTGAGAAGGTCTGTGCCTTGCAGATCATTTGCCTGAGAGATGGCCCGCTCTGTAGTCCTGTATTTGCGCGCGATGGCCGCCAGCGTATCGCCCTGCTGCACTTTGTAATACCGCCAGGCTACGCGCTTCTCCACCGGAATCGTCGCTATAGCAGCTTCATACTTGGCTTTTGTCCCTTGAGGTAAGTGCAGATCAAACGATTGGTCCTTGGGCGTCGTACGGCGCAGCAGGCTGGGGTTTAAATCGATCAGCTGCTCCACCGGCACGTCCACACACTCTGATACCAGCCGCAAATCCACGGGATAGCTCACCGTCTCAACGTCATACTTCAACGGCGGATCAGGCTGGATGGCATCCAGCCCGTACTGGGCCGGATTCTTGGACATAATCGTCATCGCCAGAATAATCGGGACGTAATTCTTGGTCTCCCCAGGAAGCACGTTGCGTCTGTAGAGCTCCCAGAAATCGGCGTAGCCAGTGCGCCGGACAGCCTGCTGCACATTCCCCGGCCCTGAGTTATAGGCCGCCATGGCCAGATACCAGTCGCCAAACTGGTTGTAGAGATCTTTTAAGTGCCTCGCTGCCGCGCGGGTTGCCTTTTCCGGGTCCTGGCGATCATCTACCCACCAGCTCCGTCGCAGCCCGTATCCCACGCCACGGCTTGCCATAAACTGCCACATGCCCCGCGCCCTGGCCTTGGAAAGCGCCAGCGGTTTGAATCCAGATTCGGCCTGCGCCAGATAAATCAGGTCCTGCGGAATACCCTCTTCTTTGAAGATTCTGAAGATCATCTCGCGATAGCGGCCTGATCGCGTCCATGCGCCTTCAAAAACGCCGCGCCCACGGGTGGAAAAATAATTGATGTAACCCGCCACATAGTCGTTGATCACAAGCGGCAGGTCAGAACGGGTATTTTTCAGGTCAGCCTCGGCCTTGGCAATCACATTTGGATCAGCCGGGAACGTTACCTGGTTCGCTTCGTCAATCGGGGCTGGCTCGGCTTGTTGCTCGGCAAAACCATCGCCTTCTTTGAAGGCCTGGGTTTCCAGCTTGTTGATCTCATCCGTAATTCTGTCGAATTCCGCCTGTAGCCGCTCATCGGACTTTATGTCTACCGGGCCTTGCATCAGCACATCTACGGCACGGTTAAAATCCTGCTTGGCGGCATCCATATGTCCGGCTTTGTAGTCGGCCTGGCCAGCCTCGTAGGCTTTTTCCGCTTCGGCAATAATGGCTGGCACAGGATCTGGCTTTTCCTGCTGTGGTGTTTGCGTAGCGGCGGGCGTTGCCTGCTGCTTTGGTGACTCAGCAGCAGAAGGCGTCTCTGCGGATTGATGGCTGCTGGGAGCCAATGCCTGCGTAACCGGCATGGCTGATTTCTTTGTGTCTTTGCTTTCGCACGCCACCAGCAACAACAATCCGGCGCCGAGAATCACCAGGCTAAAACGCTTCACAAGCACTCCATAACCACGCAGGTTTCCCAAATCATACCTTTTCTTTTGACGGCTCTTGCCGCCGAACGGCAGCACGCAAACCCGGGTCTATTAGGTATAAGACATACTGGTATCAGACATACCGGGAAGACTTTCCGGTAAAGACTCCCTTGATTGTCCCATGAAATACAAAGAAAAGACCCCGGAAACCACCGGGGCCTTAGGTTACTTTTGGGAGATTACCAGATTAGCCGCAAGCCAAACTGGATCTGGCGCGGATCAAATGCCGCCGTTGGCGTGCCTGCCTGTGTATACAGGGTATTCACATCGGCGACATTGAAGCGATTAATGAAATTGAACATGTCCACCATCCCATTGAGCTTAAAGCGCTCATTCAGGCCGATGATTCGGGACACGCGCATATCGGTAAAAATAGTCATGGGGCGTATGCCTGAATTTCGGCCAATATTACCATCCAGTGAGCCTGTGAAGGAGCCATCTAGCGGGTTGGAATCGATAAAGCACGGTACCTGGAACGCTCCCGTGGGAGAAGCCTTGGAGGCCACGGTAGCAAAGCCGCAGGCATTTGTTGGCGTGTTCACCGGCACCGCATTCGGACGGTCCGTGGAAGTGCTGAAGTTAAAGTTCTGGTCCGTTGCCGTCACAATGTTGTAAGGGCGGCCTGAACTGAACTCGATAATCGGCGAAACCGTCCAATCGCTCAGCACTTTGCCCCAGAACCCGGCTCCGGCCCTGCCACTCTGGTAAATGCCGCTGAAAACAAAACGATGCCGCTGATCGAAGGTTGAGTTGGCGCGCTCCTGGTCTGGACGTAAATCGTCCTGCGGCGAGAGCAGCGATTGCAGATCAGTGGAATCATCAATCGCGTGCGACCACGTATAAGAAGCCAGGAACTCATAATGGTTTTTCATCCGTTTACGCAGATTCAACGTCATTCCGTTGTACACGGAGCTGCCATTGGAGAAGTTCGCCACCATGTCACTGAACGGAACTGGCACGCCCAAGCCAAGGTTGTATTGGCCTGCCACCAGACTGGCCAGCCCGAGGCACGGAGCAAAAGCAGCCGTAAGTGACGGATTGATTCCTGACGGACGGAAGAAGCTCAGCAGCGCTGGCGGCACAAAAGCGCCTGCCGGGCCTACTCCGCAAGTGGCAATGGTGAGCGGATTGGTAAACAGGGGCTGGCCATTTGCCAACTGAAAAGCATTGGCCCGTTCCCAGTTTTCAACAATAGCCTTGGGATTGGCAGGATTTGCATTGATGGGCCGGTTCAGGTGATGTCCGCCAGTAAAGTTGTAGGTGGCGCTTACGGCGAATTCATGTCCCAGATCACGCTCAATGGAAAGCCCCGCCTGTTCGGCATAACCATATTGAAAATTCTTGCCTGTGGGGAAACCGAATGGCTGTGAAACCAGCGGTATGCCGGCTGAGAGATACGCCTGGTTGGTAAAGAGTGAAGGCGCATTTGGCGTGGCATTAAAACGCTGCTGATTGGCTAGATAATTTAATCCAGTGGCCAATCCTGCCGGAGTGCAGTTGGCATTGCCCAGGCTGCCCTGGAAGGTATTGGTCGCATTCAAATTCAGCGGAGAAGGCGTAGAAGCCGCCGTGCAAGGGCTCCCGCCAAAAAGAATGAACTGCGGTGCCTGACTGCCATCCGCCACGTCAGAGTCAAAAGCCAGCGCCAACAGCGGATGATCATAGAAAATGCCATACGAGCTTCGGATCACCGTCTTGCCATCGCCTTTGGGGTCCCAGGCTATGCCCACGCGTGGCGCAACGTTATTAGCGTCGCGGGGAATGCCCTGCGTGATGTTGAGCGCATCCTGTGCCGCCTGCGACAAAGCATTTGAGGCCGGAAACACCGGCGAGAGCTCATAGTCGTAACGCACGCCATAATTCAACGTAAGGTTGTTGCGGAAGCGCCATGAATCCTGGGCGAAAAAGCCCAGCGTGTTCATGCTGAATGAATCGTGCGGATTACCCACGCCCTGAATGAATACCTGCGGAATGCCCAGCCCATAAGCCTGCACCGCACTGAAACCGGGTAGCCCGGCGCCGCCGGGGAAACCAAGCTGGTCTGGGGTCAATTCGCCAAAGTTGTAAATACCGCCAAAGTTCACGGTGAAATCTGCCGTGATCGGCAGGTGATTTATGTCCGCGCCAAACTTGAAGCTGTGTCGACCTTTGATGAGTGAAAAGTTGTCGCTGATCTGGTGGCGCTGCTCCACGCGATTCACAAAAGAGAACGGTTCGCGCCCGAAAAACGCAAAGCCTGGGATGTTGACGGCCACATCACCGCCGCCTGGTCCGCGGGAGAAGTTATAAAGCAGGCCGCGCCGCGAATACTGATAACGCGCTTCATTGATCTTGTCATTGCCCAGAATCCATGTGTCCTGCGCGCCAATCGAGCCATCGTGATAATTCTGCGTGGAAGTGCGGGAGAAAGCGTTCTGGCCAAAGTCCTGGTTCTGCGCGTTCACCTGGATGCCGGTCACGTCACTGGGACTCAAAGCGCCGCGAATCAGGATGGAATTATTCGCGCTAAACTTGTGGTCCACCCGTAGTGAGTAAACGTCTGTGGCCTCTGAAATTGGATAGTTGCCCACCTGGCTCAGCAGGTTGTGAAACGAAGCAGGCAATGCAGCGCCGCTGCTTAAGAATGAGCCAAGCAGCGGATTGCCCGGCGCGCCAGCCAGAGCAACTCCAGACCCGAACACCGCCACTGCGGCATATTGTTGCGTCAGCGGATTTGATCCGGCAGCATTCAGGAATGCAGCCTGGTCTGGTGTAACCAGTGGCGTGAATCCCGGAACCGTGGGAATGCCAAAGCTCGCGGCGTTAGCCAGCGGCACTAATCCAAAATTGTTTGCTCCAATGGTGGAGAACCCCGTCTCTTGCCGGCGCGTAGTTTCAAAAGAAAAGAAGTAGAACGTGCGGTCTTTCTTTACCGCTCCGCCAAACGCCAGTCCCGCTTGCACGCGCGTATAGGCCGGATCAGGCGTGTTAGTAAAAGGATTCTGCGCCTGGAAATCGCGGTTGCGCAGATAGCCAAACGCGCTGCCGTGAAAATCATTGGTGCCTGATTTTGTAATGATATTTACCACGCCGCCGGAAGCGCGCCCATATTCCGCTTCATAGCCGTTGGTGATGATCTGAAATTCCTGCACGCCCTCTTGTGACAATGTCGAGCGAATGCCATTTACCGAATTGTCCACGGCATCCATGCCGTCAACGTTCACCGCGTTGGAGCGCGCTCGCTGGCCGCCAAAGTTCAGCCCTGACGTGGGAGCAGCGCCAATGCTGGGCGCAACGTCACGCTGCACCTGAGAATTCGTCAGAGAAAAATTCACATAGTTGCGGCCGTTGATTGGCAGGTTATCAATCCGCTGCTGGCCAATTGTGGTGCTGGTTGAAGTTTTGGCCGTTTCCACCAGTAAAGCTTCGCCCGTAACCGTAACTTCCGTCTCCGTGGTCGGCAGCTGCATGGTAATCGGATATTCCGCGACCTGTCCCACAGTTAAACCCACGTCTTTGGCCACCAGTTTGGCAAATCCTTTGGCCGTAACCGTCAGCGTATAGCGGCCCGGCGGCAAGGAGAGCAGCGTAAAAAATCCGCTGTCATTGCTTTGCGTGGAGCGTTCAAAATTTCTGGCCTCATCGCGCACGGTGACGGTTGCATTCTGGACAATCGCCCCATTCGGATCTTTCACCGTGCCGCGTAAGTCTGCGGTGGCTGCTGTCTGTGCGACGGCGGAAGTAGCTAACACAAATACGAACAGCACCCGCGCAAATTGCTGAATAATATTCATTGCCAGTTGCTCCTTGGCCCGGCTAAAAACATACTTGATTTTTCGGCGGGTCGTGCGCTTTTTATCACCGTCAGAGCACAAAGGCAACAAGTTATTTCATGCCCTGTTGCTGCGTCGGCTTCACTTTCACCGGATTGGGATGGCCCGCGGGACAGCAATTTTTTCGCGCCAGCGCAGAAACGTGCGTTCCACCGTGAGATATAGGACCGAAGCAACTGCAAAGCTGGAGACAAAGTAGATCAGTAAAGCCAGCCAGCCGCCCGCTCCCACATAGCGCAGAAGAAAGACATGATCGAAATGCATGGTCTCTTTATGCGTCAAATAGAGGCTATAAGCCAGCGTGGCTATCAGGCCGAATCCTCGAACTTTAGAGAGTGGACTGGATGGAGCCATACTAGAGGCAATCAGCAGGCCCAACCCGATTGCTAACAGCGGAAAGCCTATAACAGCGCCCGAAAATGCCAAGCGATCACGAAACAACCACATGGCCCAGGCACAAAAGCCGAGCCCGCTCACGAGCAAAATATATCCATGCGCAAGCCCCCGCTGCCACCATTGCGGACGGAATGTTTTGATTGTGGCCAGAGTCACGCCAACCAGCAGGCCATCCAGCCGCGTGTGCGTGGGAAAGTAGATTTTTTCTACATAAGCCAGAACGAAGGCATCCCCCGTTAGCGGCTGTACGGAATGCAGGAATATGTAACAGCGGATGACAATCCCAAAACAAAAAATTCCCAGGATCACGGCTACGGTCCGGTAAAAACTGGGGCGGCGCATCAGCAGCAAAACCAGCAAGGGCAATACCAGATAAAAATGCTCTTCCACGCAGAGTGACCATACGTGAGAAAACGCCTGGTCATGCAGGTAGTCAATGCGAAAGTTTTCAGTGAAGGTAAGAAACTGCCAGGCTGGCGAAAGGCTCGGCGCTTCACGAAAGCCAGGGATGGCGAAGTAGAAAAGCAATACCGTGAGATATGCCGGCAGCACGCGAAAAGCCCTGCGCAGATAGAAACCGCCAAGTGAGGGCTGGCCCTCACGCGTATAAGGCCGCAGAAGTTGCGAGCCAATCAAATATCCGCTGAGAACAAAGAAAACATCTACGCCCATCCATCCGTAATTGCCAGCGCCATGCAACAGGCTGATATGGAGCACCCAATGCACGTGCCACAGCATGACCCACAAAATGGCAATGGCGCGCATCAGGTCAAGGCCGGGTTCGCGTGCGGAAGATGTATCCAGGAGTTTCAGGCAGGACTGTTATAGCAGGAGCAGCAATTGTGCAGTTTGCGTTTGCAAAGAAACTCGTCCTACGCAGGCTTGAATTTGATAAGCCTGACGTGTCCTGTGCAGGTCAGAGAAGGAAAGATTTTTACGATAGAAATCACCGGCCGTTAACTCGCGGATCTTGCGAGCGCTTAAACAAACTCCAGCCGGATTTTTGGGATGGCTCGTGAAAAATGCTGACCCTGATTAACGTTCGTTGTTTCGATCATCCTCAAGAATGACAAGATATTCGGCCCTTGCCGAGTTGAACGCAAGATGCGTAACTGTATATCCGGCAGGAGTAAAGATGGCATCGTTTAGCTTGCCTTCCAGATCCTGGGCGTCTTTTGCAAACACTACCTTGTAGCGTGGACGGGAGTAAGGTGGATTATTCATGTCGGCTCAAGTTTACCTTTCAGAGGCAATCTAGACAATTATTGAGATGGACTATTCCATTACCACTACAACTTTTCCAAATGATGCATTCGATTCCAGGCGCTGATGGGCCTTTACGATTTCGGCCAGCGGAAAAACACTATCAACATTCGCGCGCAGAACTCCGCTGGCGAACAGCGGCACAACTTCAGCGGCAAAGAGGCGCGTGGCTGCAAACTTTTCTTCCAGAGTCCTTGCGCGCAGGAGCGTTCCCCGAATCTGCAGCCGCTTCCCCATCACAAAGCGGGAATCCAGTTCGTAACTGCCTCCGGCCACAGTGCCCACCAGAATTATGCGGCCTTTATTGGCCATCACTTTCTGGCTGGCTTTTACATACGGGCCGCCGACAAGATCCAGCACCACGTTGATGCCTTTGCCCGCAGTCCAGTTTTCCGCGGCAGCTTGCAGATCATCAAAGTTTTCGCGTACGGCTAAACCAGCTTCCAGACCCAAGGGCTTTGACTGCTCAATCTTGTCGGCTGTGCGCGAAGTACCATACGGCACCGCCTGCAGCGCCCGCGCCAATTGCACTGCAGCAAGTCCAACGCCGCTGCCCACCGCATGGATCAACACGGTTTCGCCGGGACGGAGATTGGCTTGCGTCCAGAGAGCATCATGTGCGGTGATAAAGACTTCAGGTACCGCCGCAGCCTGAATCCAGTCAACATTCGCCGGAATTTCAGCCAGCAGGCTTTCATGAGTAACAACATATTCGGCATACGCACCGCCGCCAATCAACCCAAAGACACGCTGCCCAACCTTCCATAAGCGAACGGACGAACCCACCTCGGCAACTTCACCGGCAAACTCCATGCCCAGAATTTCCACGGGAAAGCCCGGCGGCGGCGGATATTTGCCTTGCCGTTGCAGCAGGTCTGCGCGATTGATGGATGTGGCGCGGACGCGGACCAGAACCTGATCGTTATGAATGGTTGGCTTGCCCACAGTGCGGATTTCCAGCACTTCAGGGCCGCCAAAAGTCGATATCCAGACTGCTTGCATGGTCTTCACAAAAATTAAGATATTCAGATGTGATTATAAAGACTTGGGATAAAGCAGTGTCGCAATTGCGCGATTAGACTTATCATTAAAGGTGAGAACAAAGGTGAAACCCAGGTGGCATCCTGCTGGGCATTGCTGATTGGATGCGGCTTCCGCTATATTTTTAAACACCATGTATCAGGATTTTCACGCTACCGATCGCTGGACCGGACAGAAGCTCCACTGTGTTTACCAGGCCCTCATTGTTGCCATTGCCACCCGCCACGCTGACGCAGTCGATATAAAGTTTCTTGCCAGCGGCCGTCCCGTATGGGTTGCTTTGCCGCATCCAACCTGGGTGGAGTACAACCAGCGCACCGGGCGCGTGATCACCGATCCGCTGGCTATCCAGACCGCCGGGCATTTCTTGAAAACGGCGATTGAATCCGGCACGTATGAACACGGACGGGAAATGTACACACTGACGGTGGATGAATCGCTCAGCCATTTGAACGCAGTCCTGAAGGAAGTCGGCGCACCGCAGGATGCACTGATTAAAACGGCTTAGCCGCCGCACGCACGCCCAAAACCCACTGCTTGCGACCAGCCTTGCTCTGTCGCCAACAGGAACAGGAGATCTTTTCCGCATGTCAACAGCAATTGATACAGCGTCTATTCTGGAAACACTTCTTAAAACAAATAAGGTGCACAGCAATCTTCGGTCCAGCGTTTTAATAGAACATTCCATCCGTCGCGGCGAAGGCATGCTGGCGGATAACGGGGCCCTGGTCGCCTATACCGGTAAATACACAGGCCGCTCACCCAAAGACAAATTCACGGTGAAAGATTCAGTCACGGCTGAGCTGCTGAACTGGGGAGATGTAAACCAGGCTTTTGATTCGGACAAGTTTGACGCTCTGTATGAGCGCGTTGTGGCGTCACTGCGCGGCAAAGAATTGTTTGTGCAGGACCTGTATGCCGGCGCCGATCCCAAGTATCGCCTGCCAGTACGCGTGATCAATGAATATGCCTGGCACAATCTGTTTGTCCGCGCGCTGTTTGTCCGCCCTAAGCCAGAAGAGCTGAAAACACATCACGCTGAATTCACCATTCTCTCAGCCCCGGAATTTCAAGGCGATCCTACACGCGACGGCACACGCTCAGAAGCATTTGTAATAGTGAACTTTGCCCGCAAGATCATTCTGATTGGCGGAACGAAATACGCCGGCGAAATGAAGAAATCCATCTTCGGCATCATGAATTTCCTGCTGCCGCAGAACAATGTTTTCCCCATGCACTGCTCGGCGAACGTAGGCAAGAATGGCGTCACGGCACTTTTCTTCGGGCTTTCCGGCACAGGCAAGACCACGCTTTCGGCTGATCCTGAACGCCTGCTGATTGGCGATGACGAACACGGCTGGAGCGCCAACGGCATCTTCAATTTTGAAGGCGGCTGTTATGCCAAGTGCATCAAGCTATCAAAAGAGAGCGAGCCGCAAATCTGGAACGCCATCCGCTTTGGCTCGGTGCTGGAAAATGTAACGCTGGATCCCGAGACGCATGCTCCGGATTACAACGATGACAGCCGCACGGAGAACACGCGCTGCGCTTATCCAATCGACTACATTGAAGGCGCGGTGATTCCGGGAATTGGTGGCCATCCAAAGAATGTAATTTTCCTGACGGCCGATGCGTTTGGCGTACTGCCTCCCATCTCCAAGCTGAGCACGGACCAGGCGATGTATCACTTCCTGTCTGGCTACACAGCAAAAGTTGCAGGAACGGAAGCGGGCGTGAAAGAGCCGCAGCCAAATTTCTCCACCATGTTTGGTGCGCCATTCTTTCCGTTGCGTCCGAAGGTCTATGCGGAGATGCTGGGCCGGCGAATGCAAGAGCATGGCACTCAATGCTGGCTGGTAAACACCGGATGGTTTGGCGGCCCCTACGGCGTAGGCTCGCGCATGAAGCTGCCGTACACGCGCGCCATGGTGAATGCCGCCATTGAAGGCGCGTTGAGCAATGTGGAGTTTGAAACTGATCCGGCGTTTGGATTGACCGTGCCGAAAACTGTGCCGGGCGTTCCACCGGAGTTCCTGCACGCTCGCGACGCGTGGAAAGATAAAGCTGCTTATGACAAAGCGGCCGCAGACCTCTCTGCTCGCTTTGCCAAAAACTTTGAGAAATTTGATGTGCCGGCAAACATCAAAGCGGCAGGACCGGGAATCAAGAAGTAAGTTTCGGAAAACCGACTGGCTTTAGACATAAAAACGAGACGCGTCATGCGTCTCGTTTTTATTGGAACGAACTTTGTTGGAACAAAGAATTTCTTAAGATGCCGGCACGGACATCGTTTCAGGCTGTAGCCATTCAGGCTGCTTTTTCGCCACCGCCGCCGCCGAGCCGCTGGCTTACAGCAGCGTTAATGCGCTCAATAAATGACATTGGCTGATCCGCACCCTGTGGAGCATGCACCAGCCGGCCGCGCAGAAGCTGCAAGAACCTGGTCACGCGATGCAGTCTTTCCGCGTCCATTCCTTCCTGCACGCGCTGCGGATTCACCTCTGTCGCCGTTTCAATGTACTGGAACAGCAAGAGCCGCATATCGTCCACGGCATTCTTGAGTTCGGTGAGCAAAGTTACATTCAAGTCAGCGGCAGGAGCAGCTGGTTTGTCCTCGGCATTCGGGGCCTGCATGGCGAGCCAGTAAAGATCGCCATGTACAGCAGTTAATGCAGTCGTCAAGGCCTTAAGATGGGTTACTAGTTCGTTAGAATCGGTTTTTGCGTGGCCGTCCGTCATAGGGGAGTCCTTCATACATGTTATTAGTGTCTAGGATGCACCCAACGTTGCAATTATTAGTATTACCCAAGGACATGTACGCGAGGTAAGTTGCTTTGTTTTCAGCAACTCTGGAATGGGAGGCAGACAGGACTGTACCATGGTAATCGCCCATATATCATTGATTTAAAATCAGATAACATCGTTTCTGCTTGATAAAAAACGGGTTGGGCATTGCGGGAGGCTGCACTTCTATAGTCCTAAACAGTTTATCGGCATTGCACCAAAGGAATAACAGTCAGAGTAGCTGGATACTTAAAAAAGTGCCATTGCGGTACCATTTTCAGGACTGCAAAATAAAAACCTCTGCAATCAATTGCATACTTCAAGGCTGGCATAAGAGAACTTAAAAGCGTTTGAGGAGACTTCAGCAATGTATTGGCGGCAAATATCGGTGCGATATCAAGTGAATGGCCAGCTTGTCCGCTGCCCTATCAAATGGCTGGATAGTTTTTCCATGCGCAGCTTCACCAACGATTCCATTTTTGACGACACGCTTCCCATTGAGGATGGCCTGATGCGGATTGGAACACGCGTGCCGCTGGATAAGCTGAAAGAGGCAATGGAAGATTGGTTCCGGCGGAAAAGCTATCTGGCGAAAGAGCAGGAATTGGTGGTTGAAGAGAAATAATCGCCGTGATCGGGTCATCGCCGACATCGCACGTCATCGGAAAAAGCAACACCCTTTTACCGCGAATTAACACAGATCAACGCGGATCAAAACCCTTACCACGGATTACACGGATCGAACGGATTTTCACTGATAAAACCTAATTAAAAACGTGGACCGCAGCCGCCCTCGGCTGCGCAGAGTGAATCAGAGGAATCGTGAACAAAGTTAATTTTTAGGTTCTTCCACGGCAGCGTCAGTATCGGCGGTAACTTTCATTACGATGAGAACTTTGTCATCATCATTCATGCTGGCGGTGGAATAGGCTGAGACCTCGGCCAGTACAGCATCTGCAATGCCCTGCGCGGTGCGTTCACGATGGCGGCGCACAAAATCCGTCAGCCGCCGAGCGCCGTATTGATGTTTCTCATCGTCAGAGATCTGCAGGATTCCATCGGTTGAGCAGACGAACACGTCATCTTTCTCCAGCTTCACGGAACCGCGCGTGTAATCCACCTGCGGAAACAACCCGATGACCGTGCCTCCTTCTTCCAGCAATTTCACTTCGCCGGTCTTGCCGCGCACCAATATTGGAGGCACATGCCCTGCGTTTACGTATTGCAAAATATTTCTCCGGGTATCTATCAGGCCCAGAAAAACGCTGAGATGCTTGCCCGCTTTTGTATAGGTATAGAGCATTTCATTCAGCGAAAAAGCCAGCACTTCCAGCGAGTGCAGATGCATGACCAGAGCGCGCAACGTGGCTTGCAGGTTGGCCATAATCAGCGCGGAAGAAACGCCTTTGCCTTCCACTTCCGCACTCACCAGCAAGAGAGACTGCGGCCCCAGGTTGATGAAGTCGTAATAGTCGGCGGCCACATCAAAGCAGAAGTCGCTCAACACGGCGATGTCATATCCCGGAACAATCGGCGGGGCTTCCGGCAGCAAGCGGTGCTGTATGCTGCGGGCCAGAGAGAGTTCGCGCTCCATGCGTTGCTTCTCCATGGTGTCGCGATGCATCTGCGCATTTTCCAGCGCCATGGCCATATGTCCGGAGAGCTTGTTGAGAAAGCCCACATCATCGACAGTGAATTTTCCGCTCTGCGCGTTCAGCAGTTGCAGCACACCCACAATTTCACCCGAATGGTGTTTAATAGGCATGCTCAGCAACGATTTCGTCCGGTAATTCAGCCGCTGGTCAAAGCCGGGATCGAAATATTCCAGCGTGTAAGCATCCTCGGTGTTGACCATTTCACCAGAAACGGCAACCCGTCCGGCAATACCTTTGCCAAAGGGAATACGTATTTCCTGGTGGTCCAGGCCGGAAGCAGCAATGGACCATATTTCTTCGCGCTTGCCATCCACAAGAAAAACCGTGCCGCGCTCGGCTTTTACTTCAGACCGGGCAATCTTCAGGATCAGTTCCAGCAGCTCTGCCAGATCCAGAGTGGAATTAAGCAGCCGCGTGGCCTCAAAGAGAAGCGAGAGCTGATTGATGCGCTTGTCTTTTTCCTGTGTGGCCAGCACGTTGTTGAGCTTGGCGGAACTCATCTCAGAATACAGCCGCCACCATAACAGCAGGTCTTCAGGCACTTCTCCGCGGGCATAAATGGCCAGCACTCCGGCAAGCTGCCCTGCCGCCAGAAGCGGGTAGCCGGAAATATGCGTCAGCCCGGTCTGGCGGGAAAACTCCAGGTCGTCGCCGCCAAAGGTGGTGAGCACAATATTTTCAATTACGGTTTTGTTGTGCGCAATCTTGCCCACCGCTCCAGCGCCGGCAGCGGCGTAATCCAGGCGATGCGTGGCTTCCATGCCTTCCGCATGCGTGAGATAGCATGAGCCGGAAGAAATGTCCCAGAGCCAGAGCTCGGCCCGGACCGCGTCAAAGTCACTGACCAGCATTTCCAGCACGCGGGCGGTCAGGTCTTCTCCAGCGCGGCTCAGGGCAGCCACGGCGCTGGCGAACGCGTTCACGTAGTTCTTGCTCTGCGGCTTTGTCTTGATCACGCTTGGCTATCCATCAACTCCGCTTCCTGCATGGTTGAAATGCCAGTCCCAAGTTTACCGGTATTTTCGGGGATATCCTGGGGTGAGTTGGCTTAGTTTATGAAGGACGTACCTGAAATGTAAAGCAAAAGCTGCCTTTGGCCGTGCACGAGAGTGCTTCACCCTATTTGCCAACCCACCTGTCTTCCTGTAAAATCTACCTTTAAACACAAGACCTGAAAGCCTCAAAGCCCTTCTGCGTCCAAAAGATCTGGAGTCATTGAAATGTCACAAGTTTGCGATCTCTGCGGCAAAGGCCCGCAATTTGGAAATAAGATCAGCCACGCTCACAACGTGAGCCGCCGCCGCTGGAACGTTAACCTGCGCCCGGTGCGTGCCCGCGTGAATGGCGCCAATAAGCGCGTGCGCGTCTGCACCACCTGCCTGAAATCCGGCAAGGTCGTTAAAGCATCCTAGCTGCCGCCAATCTTAGGCGCTAAGAATTTGAAAAAGCCTCCCGAACGGGAGGCTTTTATTTGTTCTGCAGACTTTTGCTTCCACAAATCTTGAGCTCGCTTAGAAGCGCAGCACAATGCCGCCGCCAGCCAGCAGATTGTGGCGATGGAATGCGCTGCTGTCTCCTGCCAATACGCTGGCCGTGCCAAAGTCAGGATCGCCAGTCACAAAGTCCCGCACTTCCGCGCGGAAGCCCAGGACAGGCAGTCCAGTTTTGAAATCCAGGCCGCCGCCGTATTCCACCGCGCCTTTGTTCGTTCTTACGCCTGAATCCGTGGAGAAGCGCGCCCAGCCGCCGCCCACGCTTACCCAGGGCGAGATGGGCGAAACTGGCAACAGTTTAAGCCGCAGCCCTGGCGTAATGAACACACTGGAAAGATGGTCCACCACTGTGGAAGGCGTGCTGGCAAGCGTGAGCTTCTGTGAAGGGATTCCCGCTACCGGTACATCCAGGCTCAGTGAAAGCACCCTGGCATTGACCAGCCGTACACCAAGTGCGCCTTCCAGAAAAAGATGGTTATTCGTTTTGAGTGTATCCACGACCGTGCCCGGAGACAGGACAGTTACGTTGGCATTGGAGACAAACGATCCTCCGGCAACAAACGCAATGTCCGCCTTTTGGGCCAATGCAAACGTGGACGCGCAGAGTATGACAAACAGAATGGAAACGCGCTTCATGGAAGCTCCTTAAACTTGGCAACAAGCTTGGTTTTTGTGTGCTGAATCCTGAGATGCAGATTTCAAGGCCAGCGGAACGGTAAAACCCGTGCGGCACTGGGAAGTTTCAGTAACGAAAGGACACGGGCTTGGCTGGTTACCTTAAATCCAGACCGCACCCATGTCCCCTCAAGCTTCCAGGTTTTAAATTCAAATTGCGGACGCGAGCTTTGCTCAGAAATGCAGCGTGATGCCACCACCTACAAATAAATTGTGCAGGTGATCGCTGGTGATGGATGAGAATGCCGGGATTCCCGGTCGGCCTGTCATGAAATCGCGCGCTTCTATGCGGAAGCCCAGCAACGGAAGCCGCGTCTTGAAATCCAATCCGCCGCCGAACTGAAAAGCGCCTTTATTGTTTGCAAAGGAATCTTCCTTAAACCGCGCCAGACCTCCTCCGGCAGATACGAACGGTGAGATGCCGGATGACGGCAACAGTTTCAGCTTCAAGGATGGTGTAACAAAGAACGATGAAAAATCCGACGCGGATAGCGAGCCTGTGTTCCGCGAAGGTGCAAACAAAACCGGCAGCTCAAGATGGAGCGAAGCCACTCTGAAGTTTGCCAGCCGATGAGCATAGGTCCCTTCAATGGAAAATCCCGGATCAATGGAACGATCTACAATGCCAGTGGGACAGGACGGGAGAGCTTCACAGACTGCCTGCCCTTTGACTCCCGGCGAAAAGGTCCCGCCGAAACTTACTGCTACGTCATTGCTTTGGGCAAAACCAGCACTCGCTATCAATAGAAAAACAACCGCTACGGCAAAACGATTTCCAGACATCGCTTCTCCTTGCAGATTACGCCAGC
Source organism: Candidatus Angelobacter sp. (assembly GCA_036496365.1). GTDB lineage: Bacteria > Acidobacteriota > Terriglobia > Terriglobales > Acidobacteriaceae > Angelobacter. The sequence goes on from DASXLK010000117.1 coordinate 110,841, forward strand.
GCGATGACGTCAATCTCCACGGAAACGTCCTTCGGCAGGCGAGCTACTTCCACTGTGGAACGTGCCGGCGGTGCGTTCTTGCAGACTTTTCCGTACACCTCATTCATCTGGCCGAATTCCGACATATTTTTCAGGAACACCGTGGTCTTTACCACTTTCTCCCAACTGCTGCCTGCGGCTTGCAAAATCGCAGAAAGATTTTGCAGCACACGCTCTGTCTGCGCTTCAATGCCGCCTTCAATAATGTTTCCGGTAGCCGGATCAATCGGCACCTGGCCGGAGATAAAAATAAAGCCATTGGCCTTAATGGCCTGGGAATAGGGTCCAATCGCTTTAGGCGCGTTAGGAGTGGAAACAACGTCTCGGGTAAAACCGCTCATGAATTTCCTCCGTGGGTCCTACAAAATACCGTTCTGCGAATACTGAAATCTGCCGCTGATTTTCGCTGATACGCGCTGATAAAACAAATCGGTCTTCCTTAAGTTTCGAAGCGTAGCGAGAAATTCCTATAGCCACGATGATCTATAGATTCGGGAAGCCACTTTCAAAAATTGGTGTTCATTCGCGGCTAAGTAAAAACTAATCAGCGTTTATCTGCGCAAATCCACGGCGATTTTTGATCCGAAGGTAAAGTCCTCTGGTCAAAGAGGACACGCCTATTCATAGCGAAGAGCTTCAGTGGGTGAGACGGCCATGGCGTGGCGCGCAGGCAGCAGGCAGGCGAGGAGTGCGCTGAGAGCGAGCAGTACGGCGGCTGCGATCAGACCGGCTGCGGCAAAATTGTTTTGCATCCAGTGCGCGAGGATGACGCCGAGGAAGCCGTCCAAAGCAAGACCGACGATAATGCCCGCTGCCGAACTGACGAGCGCGATGCGCGCGGCGACCCACAGGACGTGCGCGCGCGGTGCTCCGAGCGCCAGGCGAACGCCGAACTCCGTAGTGCGCTGCGCGACGCTATAAGCGACCAGGCTGAAGATACCGACCAGAGCAAGCGCGAGCGCCATGGCAGAGAAGACGCCAAACAGTATAGAGAAAAGCCGCTGACTGCTGTACTGTGCGTCGTGCTCGAGGGCCTGGTTGAGGGTAAGAGTGCCGTTGCCGTCGAAGCTGCCGGTGGAGATTTGCTGGTCGGGAGCGACGGATGCGATGGCGGCGCGGATGGAGTGCAGGTAGGTGAGGGGATCGCTCTGGGTGCGGACGAAGAACGGCGCGTCGGTCTGCATCACGGCGGTGTACGGAACGTAGATGGCGGGGACAACGGGTTGATCGAGGCCGTCGTTGCGCGCATCGCCGACGACACCGATGATCTGGCGCCAGGCAGTGCTTTGTGCAGAGGCAATCCGGTAGCGATTACGCCGAGCTGTGAGATCGGGGATGCGTAGCTGCCGCGCATTGGACGAACCCAAGGCATTGGACGACGAGAGATAGCGCTCCGCGAAAGTTTGATTGACCACCGCGATGAAGTCTCCGCGGGCGTTTTCATCCGCATTCCAGATGCGGCCCTGAATCACAGGGATGCGGAGCGCGGCAAAGTATCGCTGGTCGACCAGTATCACACGGGCTTGCGGCTGCTCGCGATCGCCAGTTCCGTCGATTTCGACGGATTGATCATAGAAAGCGCCAATATTGGGCGGCATGGCATCGATGCCGACAGCGACAGCGGAGACTCCGGGGAGGGATGCGATCTTCTCCTGTATCTGCTCAATGTAAGCAATCCTCGCTTCGCGCGGCTGAATGCGGCTCCACTCGCCTGGGTTTTTGTTGTGCAGGCCAATGCCGACCCTCATGACATT
>DASXLK010000118.1:0-57299 GCA_036496365.1 Candidatus Angelobacter sp.
GGCTAAAGTTTACAAGAATTTTATCGGCGGCGAATGGGTTGAATCCCGCAGCGGCCAGACTTATGAAAACCTGAACCCGGCTGATACGCGCGACGTGATTGGCGTATTTCAGCGCTCAGACAAGCGTGACGTTGACGATGCGGTTTCGGCCGCGAAGCAGGCTTTTGAACGCTGGCGGCTGACGCCCGCGCCTAAACGCGCTGAAATTATCTTTCGCGCGGGAGAGATCCTGCTGGAGCGCAAAGAAGAATACGCACGGCTGATGACGCGCGAAATGGGCAAGGTGCTGAAAGAGACGCGCGGCGATGTGCAGGAAGCAGTGGATACCGCCTATTACATGGCAGGCGAAGGACGCCGGCAATTTGGCGTGACCGTGCCTTCAGAGCTACAGAGCAAATTTGCCATGGCCGTGCGCATGCCAATCGGCGTATGCGGGATGATTGCGCCATGGAATTTCCCCATGGCCATCCCTTCATGGAAACTTTTGCCTGCACTGGTCTGCGGCAATACTTGCGTGATCAAGCCGGCGGAAGATACACCGCTTTCCACGCTGAATCTGTTGAAAGCGCTTACGGACGCAGGTTTGCCCAAAGGCGTGGTGAATGTGGTGACGGGATTTGGCCCCGAGGTGGGCGCGCCGATTGCCGAGCACGCCAATGTCCAGGCGATTTCTTTTACGGGATCAAGCGAAGTTGGGCGGATTGTGGGCGTAACGGCGGCGCAGAGCTTTAAACCCTGCTCGCTGGAGATGGGCGGCAAGAACGCCATCATTATTCTTGACGACGCGAATCTTGATCTGGCGCTGGAAGGCGTGTTGTGGGGAGCGTTTGGCACTACCGGACAGCGTTGCACCGCGGCCAGTCGCGTGATTGTGCAGAAAGGCGTTTACCGGCAGTTTGCTGACCGGTTGATTTATCGCGCACAGAGACTGAAAGTGGGCAGCGGACTGGATGAAAGTGTAGAAGTGGGCCCCCAGATCAATGAACAGCAGGTTGCCACCACGGAAAAGTATGTTCAGATTGGCAAGAATGAAGGCGCAAAGCTGGAAGCCGGGGGCAAAGCTCTGAACACGCCAGACCATGCATATGGATGGTTCTTTGAGCCGACCATCTTTACTGACGTGCATGAAAAGATGCGCGTGGCCCAGGAAGAAATTTTTGGCCCAGTGCTGAGCCTGATCCCGGTGGATTCATTTGATAAGGCGATTGAAGTAGCGAACGGCGTAACGTACGGGCTCTCCTCGTCGGTTTATACGCGTGACGTTAACAAGGCATTCCGCGCCATGCGTGATATCTATGCCGGAATTACCTATGTGAACGCGCCCACCATTGGCGCTGAAGTCCATTTGCCGTTTGGCGGAACCAAGTCAACGGGTAACGGGCATCGCGAAGGCGGCCTGGGTGCGATTGATTTTTACACGCAGTGGAAGTCAGTTTATGTGGACTTCTCTGACAAGCTGCAACGCGCCCAAATTGATACGGAATAAAGATCGGGTGAGAAATACAGAAGCGATTTGGAGCCAGGGCGCAATGGTGTTTCCTGGCTCTGGGTTTTTCAATGCCAAGCCGAGCCTATAATATCCAAAAGACCCTCGGCGGCTTTTGTAAGAGAACGAGCGGGATGTATTTGTGTCCGAAAAGAAACCGGATAAAAGCAATCGTTCGCTTCCCCTGACGCAGCGGCGCGCCTTGCTGATACCGCTGGCGCTGGGCATTGTCTTACTTTTTGGCGTGGTTTTCTCCCAGCAGGCATTCAACCTGAAACAACTGCGACCGGATTCCGCCGGAGAGACTCTGGGGCTGGTGGCGCTTTCCGCGCTGGTCTTCCTGCTGCTGGTCGTCCTAACGTTTGTTCTGTTTCGCAACCTGCTTAAGCTTTATGCTGAGCGGCGTCTCGGGGTGCTGGGTTCGCGCTTTCGCACGCGCATGGTCATTGGTGCGCTGGTGCTCTCGTTCGCTCCGGTACTTGTGATGTTTATGTTTTCTTACGGACTGATGAACCGTTCGATCGATAAATGGTTTTCCAGTCCGGTGATTGCGCTGCACCAGGATTCCGGCCGTGTGGCTTCATTGCTCTCAACCTACGCCGGCAATAATGCCCGTGAGACGGCTTATGAGATTGCGGAGTCGCCCGATATACAGCATGCTTTTGAAACGGCAAACTATGCCGGCATTCTGCATGAGTTTCGCCGCCATCAGCGCACGCTGCAAGGCGGATTTGCCGTGGCCCTGCGCGAGGGCGATGCTGTGGCCAGCTGGAACCTGCCGCGTTCGTGGCCAGTTTTACGGCAGTCGCTTCCGGACTTGAAAAAGCTTCCGCAGGGACCGCAAAAGTGGGTTTACCAGGGCGCGGAATATCTAATGGCAATCGCCCCGGCGGAGCCTGCAGGGTCAATCCTGATCGGCCTGCCTTTGCCCAAAGATTTTTCTCCCATGCTGGACCAGATCAACCAGAATCAGCATGACTATGAAACCCTGAGCCATGAAGCCAAGCGCATTCGCGGCCTGTACATGCTGTTGCTGACAATGCTGACTGTGCTGGTGCTTTTTGTGGCGACCTGGTCATCGCTGTTTGTCGCCAAACTGGTAACGCGGCCGGTGGAGGCGCTGGCTGAGGCCACCAGAGAAATTTCCGTGGGCCATTTGGGATTCCGTGTGGAGGTTTCCGCTGCCGATGAACTCGGCGAGCTCGTTTCCTCATTCAATACAATGGCCGCGGAGCTGGAATCCAGCCGCGGAAAAATCGACCAGTCCGCGCGCGCCTTAACGGCAACCAATACCGAGTTGGAGCAGCGGCGGCGGCACATTGAGACGATCCTGGAAAGTATTCCCACGGGCGTGCTTTCTCTGGATACGGAAAGGCGCGTTACGCATAGCAATGTGGCCTTTGGGCGAATGTTCTGGCCCAACGGCGGCGCGCCGGTGATCGGCTCAACCGTGCCAGAGGTTTTTAGTGAGGAAACGGCGGCGGATCTTGAACATCTGCTGCGCCGGGCTGACCGCATGTCAGTAACTGCGGCGCAATTTGAAATTCCGGTGGAAAAGGACAAGATCAATGCCAGCGTGACAGTGGCCTCAGTGCAGCACGGCAAGCAGCGCCTGGGCTATGTGATTGTGTTTGAAGATTACAGTGAACTGCTCAAGGCGCAGCGTGAAGCGGCATGGCGTGAAGTGGCGCGCCGCGTGGCCCACGAAATCAAGAATCCGCTTACGCCGATTGCTCTTTCGGCAGAGCGCATTCGCCGTCACCTGGAACGAGGCGTACCTCCGGACGAAACTTCTCTCGCCGTGATTCATGATTGCTCTGAGACAATTACCCAGGCGGTCCAGACAGTGCGCTCGCTGGTGGATGAATTTTCTTCGCTGGCACGGTTCCCCGCGGCACAACCAAGGCCTGCGGACATCAATGAGATTGTGGAAGGAACGCTGGCTATGTTCAATGGAAGGCTGGACGGTATTCATGTGGCCAAGCAGCTGGATGCTCATTTGCCGCTGGCCATGGCCGATCCGGAAGCGATTAAGCGCGCGCTGGCCAATTTGATTGATAATGCTGCGGAAGCCATGCAGGATTCGCACGTCCGTGAGATACATATCTCCACATCACTGCTGGATGGCCGCGATGGTTTGGAGATTATGATTGCCGATACCGGCCACGGCATTAATCGTGAAGTGAAGGAAAAACTTTTTCTGCCGTATTTTTCCACCAAGAAGCGCGGCACCGGCCTGGGGCTGGCAATTGTGCGGCGGATTATTGAAGACCATCACGGCTCGATCCGCGTGGAAGAAAACAAACCGGCGGGCGCAAAATTTTTAGTCGAGCTGCCACTGGCGGGCGAAATGGCCGCAACGGAGTCACAGAGTGCATAGTGTCCTGGTTGTGGATGATGAGCGCGATATACGCGAATCACTGCGCGGCGTCCTGGAAGATGAGGGTTATAAGGTGCTGCTGGCGGAAAGCGGCGAGGCTTGCCTGGAGCAGCTGAAAAAACGTTCCTGCGAAGTGGTGCTGCTGGATATATGGCTGCCCGGCATGGATGGGTTGGAAACTCTGGAGCGCATACGGCAACTGGAAGACCCGCCGGAAGTTGTGATCATCTCCGGCCACGGCACCATTGAGACGGCGGTCCGCGCCACTAAGCTGGGCGCATTTGACTTTCTGGAAAAGCCGCTCTCGCTGGATAAAACGCTCATCGTGCTGAAGAACGCGCTGGAAGCGCATAGGCTCCGGCAGGAAAATGCAGAGCTCAAAAAACAGTTTCAAGCCAAGAGCGTGATCGTGGGAGAAAGCATCCCCATGAAAGCGCTGCGGCATGAGATTGCCATCATGGCGCCCACGAATGGGCGCGTCCTGATTTATGGCGAATCGGGAACGGGCAAGGAACTGGTGGCGCATGCCATCCATGCGCACAGCCTGCGCAAAGACAAGCTATTTGTAGAAGTAAACTGTGCCGCCATCCCAGAAGACTGGATTGAAAGCGAACTCTTTGGCCATCGTAAAGGCGCGCTGCCCGGCGCTGCGGGAGATAAAGAAGGGAAATTCGAAAAGGCGAATGAGGGCACTTTGTTTCTGGATGAAGTGGGCGATATGAGTCTTAAGACCCAGTCCAAGGTGCTGCGCACGCTGGATGAGCAAAGATTTACTCCGGTGGGCGACGACGAATCGCTCAGAGTTGATGTGCGCGTGATTGCCGCGACGAACAAAGACCTGGAAGAGGAAATATCCAAAGGCAATTTCCGCGAAGACCTTTTTTACCGGCTGAATGTGATTCCGTTTTATGTTCCTCCGCTGCGCGAACGCAAAGAGGATATTCCATTGCTCTCGCGGCATTTTTTAAAGGAATTTTCTGCGGCGTACAGCCGGCGTCCCCGCGAAATTACCGAGGAAGCGGTTGAGACCCTGGCGCGCTATTCCTGGCCTGGCAACGTACGCGAGCTGCGCAATGTGATTGAACGGCTGGTGATCATGAATCCCACGGTGCATAAGATTGAGCGCAAGCATTTACCGCCGCTGATTCACCGTGAAGGCGGCCGCAACACCACCGCAGGTTTTTCCACGCTGCATCAGGCGCGCGCCGCTTATGAGCGTGACTACATCCTGAAGAAGTTGGACGAAAACCATGGCAACGTGACCCGCGCAGCGGAAGTTCTGGGTCTGGAGCGCAGCCATCTGTACCGCAAAATGAAGACGCTGGGAATTGCGGTGAAAGAATAGAGGCACACAGAGGCTCCCATGATTGGAAGGACAAAGAAGTTGATATCACTCAGATTTTTCGCCGTCTTAATTCTTAGCGTGCTTGCAAGTGCGCAATCATCGGACAACGCTCAACAGCGTTCGGCTATTACCATCCGCGTTTTTAAATCCGGGTTGTTTTCTGGTTTCGCCCACAATCATGTGGTGATTGCGCCCATCAGTCAGGCTAGAGTCGATCCAGCGGCGCTGACTGCGGAGATTGCAGTCGCGGTGAAGGACATGAAAGTAACTGACCGTGAGGTTTCCGAAAAAGACCGTGCTGAGATCCAAAGCACCATGCTCGGCCCCAAGGTCCTTGATCAGGAAAAGTTTCCTGAGATTCATTTCAAATCTTCTCGTATTGAGCAAACCAGTCCGCAGCATTATCGGGTGGAAGGGCTGCTGGAACTGCATGGCGTAAAACATGAAATCACGTTGCAGGTTACCGGCGAACCCAGCCACTACCATGGTGCAACCAAGCTCAAACAATCTGAATTCGGCATTAAGCCCATTTCTCTGGGCGGCGGTTCAGTTAAGGTGAAGGACGAACTGGAATTGGAGTTCGACGTCTACGCGGCGAGCAAATAAGCCGCTAAAACGGGCTTTGTAACGAAATATGGTTTTGTAACGAAATAGTAGGCTGAGCATTTTATGCGCATGGGACGAATTCTGGCAGTGGCAGTTTTCTTAGCGATGGCTGTCTACCTATCCGTTGTGTTGGCAAAGACTTCTGGGCCCATGGAGATCCACAGAGCTGTGGTGGTGGAGTTGTTTACCTCTGAAGGCTGTTCCAGTTGTCCACCGGCAGATGCGTTGCTAGGGCATTTGCGCCAGGACCTCTCGGCAAAAAACATACAGGTCATCCCGCTGGGCTTCCACGTGGATTACTGGAATTCATTGGGATGGAAAGACCGTTTTTCTTCCGCGGATTTCAGCCAGCGGCAAGAGCATTACGCGCAAAGCCTGAAAGTGGATGGACCTTATACGCCGCAAATGATCGTGGATGGCGAAACGGAATTTGTTGGCAACAGCGCGGCCCAGGCGCAGCACGCCATCAGCCAGGCTGCGACCCAACAGGAGCTAGCCGCGGTAAAAATTTCTGTCGCAGGCGCAGATCAATTGGCAGTTCAGATAAAGGCTGCGGGTTCAGCCAGCGCAGGCAACGTGATGCTGGCGATTACAGAAGATAACCTGACTACCAACGTGGGTTCCGGAGAGAACGACGGACGAACGCTCCATCATGCAGCAGTGGTGCGTGAGCTGCGCCAGATTGGCCAGCTTCATGACGGTAGCTTCCAAACGAACGCGCCGTTGAAGGTGGATAAAGAATGGAAGCGCGAAAATCTGCATGCTGTTGTGTTTGTTCAGGAGGGAGCCAGCGGAAAAATCCTGGGCGCGGCTTCTGTTGAGTTAGCGGGTCAGCTGCGCTGAAGCGCGGCCGAGTTTCTCTAACTCCTCCCGGAACAGAGGATTATCAGGAAACTGCTGGCGTAAATCTTCCAGCCTTTTGCGGGCATCGTCAGTATTTTTGAAGCGAACATCTTCAAACACCACCAGCAGGCGGGCAAAAGGCGCAAGATAATGTGCGTGGTCAGCGGCGAGCGTCAGCTCTTTCAAACCTTCTGCTTCGTCGCCTTTCAAGCCTCCCAGGCGCAGCACCCAGCGCACCGGAGCTGATTTGCGGCCCACAATCACTTTGCCCATGCCGGTTGCTACGTACGCATCATACGAGTCCGGGGAATGAGACAGCAGTTTCTCCGCATAGGTAGTGGCCGACTTGATATAGGAAATGGCCTTGAGATCTTTCTTGGTAAATACACCCAGCTCGTCGCCGTGCAGCCCGTTAACAAAAGCAAGAGCGAGCAGCGCGCGGGGATCAGTAGAATCGTGGTTCAGCCGGTCCTGCGCCAGCTTTTCTGCCTGGTCCAGGCTGCTGTCAAAAATTTTCTTGTTGGCTTCATCCCAAAGGTAAACTTCGCGGCCGTTGTAGTTGTCGTCCGAGGCAAACAAGTCACTGCGGAGAATATGTAGACGATTCAGCTCGCGGAAGAATGATATCCATGCCGAAGCCATATAGGGCAGGGGATCAGTCTGGGCCATAGCTTTAGCTTCGTCGGCTGCTTTGAAAGCTTCCTGGAATTTAAGGTCGTACATTGCGCTATAAGACTGGGCCAGCTTGTCTTCCACCGATTGTGGTTTTGCAGCAGCCACATGGGTCTGCGCATGGGCGCGCAACATGAGCGCCAGCATGGCCAGGATCAACAAGATGACAGTCTTACGGCTTCCAAGTTCCAAAACACTCTCCAGAATTTCAGGGTACCTGCATGCTAACAGGTCAAATTCAGTTTGCCGATGTACGAAAGGGTATGTCCGCGCAGCTTGCCCAGGCCAATGTGCATGCTTGCTAAAGAGCTAAGATTCATTGTGTTCCGGGTTACGTAATAAACCTCAGAACCGCTGTATCCATTGTAAATCAGAACAGCTGAATGAAAGTTCTGCTAGTACTGTCCCGGTCCGGTTGAGGGATGGTCCAGTTTGGCAATTTCCAGCGTGAACAATGGATTGTTAGGGAACTTCGAATGCAACCACTCCAGCTTCTTGCGCGCTTCTGTCACGTTCTTATGGCGCAGATCGTCAAACGCCAGCAGAATGCGGGCAAATGGCATGAGATAGCGGCCATGATCGGCCACCAGCGTAAGCTCCTTTATGCCTTGTTCCTGGTCGCCTTTGAAGCCGCCAAGGCGCAGCATCCAGCGTACTGGCGCAGCCTTGCTGCCGATAATGTACTTGCCCATTCCAGTAGAAATGTAGGCGTCATAGTAATCAGGACGCTCGGCTAAAAGCCGCTCTGCATATCCATTGGCTGCTTTGGTGTAAGAGAGAGCCGTGAATTTTTTCTTGCCGATCAATGCCGCGTCGTCTGCGCGCAGGCCGCTGGCCAGAGAAAGTGAAAAGAGCGCTCTGGGATCATCTTTTACTTGCTTCAGCCTTTGCTGGGCCACGTTTTCCGCGCTGATCAACGCACTCTCGAACTGCTTGCGCGATTGCGGGTTCCAGGCCATTGCAGGCCCATCGATAAACCGGTCATCCGCGCCGAACAGCTCACTGCGGAGAATGTGCATGCGATCAAATTCGCGAAACAAAATAGCGCACGCCTGCGTTACCCACGGCACCGGATCGTCAATGGCCAGTCCTTTGGCGGATTCAGCGAGACGCAGAGCGTCATCGAAGCGCAGGTTATACATGGCGCTGTAACTCTGGTCGAGCAGGGCATCCATGTTCTGCGTTTGTGGCACGAGAACTGGCTGGCGCATTGCCTGCGAAACAGCCGGCTTCTGCCATGAGAGGGTAAGCAGCATGAGCGCCACAATAGAAAAGATCATTTTGTTGCGGGGGCTGACTAGCAAAGTTTCTCCAAGCGGCTGCTCCGGCAGCATATTAACAGGTTTGATGCGTTCACAGCGTCTTCAGGGTACTGTCAGCGGGAAATTGCTTGCTGCTTAAGGTGCTTCCAAATGTTAAGAAATATTTTGTTGTCTCCGGGGAATAATTCTTTCGCCAGTAAGTTATTGAGTCAGATGATCGCGTAAACGGCAAAAGCTTAAAACGCGCGTCTCTTAAGGAGCAACGAAATGCCCGACAAAGCAAAAGACGAAATTCTGCATGACCATAACCATGATGGCATTGATCGCCGCGGCTTTTTAAAGTGTATGGCGTGGGCCGGCACCGGAGCTTTTTGCGTGATGCAAGGCGGCGTGCTCAAGTCATATGCGCTCAGTGGCCTTACTGGTCTCAAAGAAAAACAGATCAAGGGCGACTTCAGTTTTGTCCAGATCAGTGACAGTCATATGGGTTTCAACAAGCCGGCAAACACTGATGTTGCGGGCACGCTCAAAGCCGCTATCGATAAGATCAACGCTCTGCCAACTGCGCCCAGTTTCATTCTGCATACGGGCGACATCACGCATCTCTCCAAGCCGGAAGAATTTGATGGTGTGGACCAACTGCTGAAAAGTGCCAGCGCCAAAGACGTGTTCTACGTTCCTGGCGAGCATGATGTGATTGGCGACGACGGCAAGCAATATCTGGAACGCTATGGCAAAAATGCCAAAGGCTCTGGCTGGTATAGCTTCGATCAAAAGGGCGTTCACTTTATAGGGCTGGCGAACGTGATGAACCTGAAAGCCGGAGGCCTGGGCAGCCTGGGCACCGAACAACTGGAGTGGATGGAAAAAGATGTGAAGCATCTTTCCAAAAGCACGCCGATTGTTGTCTTCGCACACATTCCGCTTTGGAGTGTTTATCCGGAATGGGGCTGGGGAACGGATGACAGCGCACAAGCTCTGGGTTATCTAAAAAAGTTTGGTTCTGTCACCGTGCTCAACGGACACATTCACCAGACCATGCAGAAAGTGGAAGGCAATGTCACATTCCACACGGCTGCTTCCACGGCATTCCCGCAACCCAAACCCGGTGAAGGGCCTTCACCAGGACCAATGAAGGTTCCGGCAGAACAACTGCGCAGCGTTTTGGGTATTCGTGATGTGAATTACGTGCAGGGACAGCATGCGCTGGCCGTAGTGGATTCAAGCCTGGAATAGATTTTCAGCACACACACAACAAACAACAGAATTTTTTAAAGGACATTTTTTAAGGACAAAGACCATGAAGAAAACGTACTTGAGATTGTGTATTGCGGCGATCCTTCTTGTAATCGCTATAGCGGCAGGCCAGACTAGAAATTTCAGCTCGGCCTCTGCCGAAGAAAAAAAGCCTGCGGAAACAGTAGTCAAAATCGATAATTTCACCTTCACGCCAAACGTTGTGACCGTGCCGGCGGGAAGCACAATCCGCTGGATAAACAAAGACGATATTCCGCACAACGTGGTGACTGAAGACAAAACTATTAAATCCAAGGTGATGGATACGGACGAGCAATTCAGCTATACCTTCACCAAACCGGGCATTTATCCCTACTTTTGCTCGATTCATCCCAAAATGACCGGAAAAATTGTAGTGCAGTAGGAACGGCGGCCAATTTGAAACTGACCTTATCAAGACCTTATCAACGAAAGGTAATAAAATTATGGCCGCCACCGTTGTCATGAGAGGAAACGTGAGCAGCCTGGAAAACCGAGACTTTGAAAAACTGGCAGTTCCGTTGCTGGATGGACTGTATAACTTTGCCTGCTGGTTAAGCGGCGATGCCGATGAAGCCCGAGACTTGGTGCAGGAGACATTCGTAAAGTCGCTCAAGGGCTTCTCGTCATTCCGGGAAGGCACAAACTTCCGCGCGTGGATGTTCCGAATCCTGCGCAATACCTTCCTAACCAGCCGGACAGGGTTGGAACGGCGCAATACACAGCAGGAAGATGAAATCGGCTTTGACGAAAGCGTGGTCACCATGGAAACGCCGGAAGTCGCGCTGATCCGTCGTGCGGACACGGAACTGGTGCAATCTGCCATTGCTCAGCTTGCTCCCGCGTTTCAAGAGGTGGTCCTGCTGGCTGACGTGGAAGAGATGAAATATCAGGAAGTGGCAGAGGCGCTGGACATTCCGATTGGCACGGTCATGTCCCGGCTGGCGCGAGCGCGAAAACAGATACGCGGACACATTGTGGCCGCCCTGGGTGAAAAAAGAATTGTGGGTGCAAAGTGAAAAATTGCGAATGGCGGAAAAAGATCAGCTTGTACGTGGATGGTGAACTGGAGCCAGCGGCGGAACGGACGGTTGCCAGCCATCTGCAAAGTTGCGCTGACTGCTCGGCCACTTTACTCGAGCAACAGGAACTTAAGAAATCTGTGCGCGTGGCCGGTAAGCGCTTTACCGCGCCGCCTGACCTTTACACCAGCGTTCGCAAGCAGATTGCGCCCAAACCAAAGACGAGCATGTTCTGGCAGTGGAGTACGGCTGCATCTTCACTGATGCTGGTCATTGTTCTGGGATTTACGTTCTATTCGCGCCCTCGTGCGTCGAACGCCACCGTGGGTGAGTTGATTGACCAGCACGTAACCATGCTGGCCAGCGATAATCCGGTCGACGTGATTTCGAACGACACGCACAATGTAAAGCCCTGGTATCAGGGGAAGCTACCCTTCAGCTTTAATCTTCCTGAGTTGGCAAAAGAGTCTCCTTTCAGCCTGCTCGGCGGCAAACTGGTGTATGCACAGCATTCATCAGGAGCTGAAGTGGTATATAAGGTGCGCCAGCACAAGATTTCAGTCTTTATATTTTCAGCGAATGATGTTCACGGCGAACTGAACGCAGGTGGCCAGAATTTTGTCGTGAATGGCTGGCAGCAAAACGGTCTGCAGTTTTACCTTGTTACGGACGCAGCCAGAGAAAATACTGACCGGCTGCGTGCGCTGTTTGAAGAGGCCAACCGGTCATAAAATTATTCTTTGCCGCTGGGACGCGCAGGCATTGCCACAGGAGCAATCGCTGACATATAGCGGTTGGTCAATTCCCAGCCAGTATCGTTTTTCTCCCAGAGGTCGACGACAAAAAATTGGTGTGGGCTGGCTTTGCCGGCGACGGCAGCACCTTCACCAAGAAACTTGACTACTACCACGTCCTGATAGAACTGGACGGCCATCTGAGAACGACGGACCGGTATGGGATTCTCTTTGCCTGAATTCAACCAATCCTCGCGGCCAACGGCGCTGCCCGTTTGATTGGGCATCCAGACTTTGAAGTCGTCATTCAGCAATTTGCCAAGCGCGGCCTGGTCCTTTTTCTTAAGTGCCTGGGCCAGTGCGGTTTCAATACCCCAGAACTGTTCTACTCCCTTGGTTGCAGTCACAATTTTGGGCGATCCCTGCAACGGATCTACTTTGTCAGGCGCAGCAGACGGTGGAGGGGCGCTTCCTTTTTTTGCCGGTGGCGTGGCTTGTGCGTTCAGCATAGAAGGCAATGCGAGAACGAGTGCTGACAGGAAAAATGTGCGAACGGTGCTTCTCATGTTGACTCCTGATGAAAGCTGCATGGGATGTTGTATACGTTCGTCTTCAGGGCAGAAAGAAGGCCGCCTGAAAACAAGCGGCCTTAAGGTTCCAGTGTAAGAAATTAGAGGTGCTGCACGCAAGCGCCGCCACCCGAGTTTCTCCACTCTTCCTGCATCAGATAGTCATTGCCGCCAAAGGTCTGGTTGAACTTGGCTGCAGCTGATTTACCGGCAGCGGAGCAAACGCTGGTGGATGTGCAAGTGGAAGTGGTGCCGAAATTGAAATTGCACTTGTCGGCATCTTCCTCGCCACTGGCGTCAAACCATGCGTTCAGGTCTGGGTCAGTAATGGCTTCTTCGCTTTCGTGAGTCATGATGTTGATCATGCCGTCCGCGCCGCCAACGCCTGTGGAGGGGCTGTTGGGGCCGGTGGTCTGGGCTTCGCAGCCGCTGGGGCAGCGGTCCGGGTTGCCGACAAACGCATACTTAATGTCAGTGCCGCTCAATGTGGCGTGGGTGTGGAAACCGCAATACTGTGTGCAGAATCCAGAGGTCTCATTGATGTTCGAAGAGGACAACACCATGTACACGCCGTTTACGTCATTCGGCAATGCACCGCTGCTGATGGCATTGCCCACAGTGGTTTTCAGACGGGCATCCGTCAGATTGGTGGTGGTATTCACAAAGGTAGCGCCGGCAAAAGAGAGATTGCCGCTTACGTTCCCTGTTGTGTCGCCATAGGTGGTATTGATTTTTTCGTATGGCGTGTTGCCCAAAGTGCTGACAAAATGCTCCACGGTGCTGACCGTGGCCGCCGTGTTGGAGCCGGTTCCTGCCCAGTTTCCATACCAGATCAGGTAAATGTGGACGGGATTGGCTTTCATGACCGGACCATTGTGATAGTTAATGCCATTGCCGGTGACTACAGCCTGACCGACAGGGCCGGTAACCGCAGGCAATGTCTGGTTCGGATTGCCTTTGTGGGTATGGGTAATATCGTCTGGAACGGGGTCACCGGCAGCGTTGCCGTTGCCCTGACCACGGTTGATGGCTTGCCCTGCCATGAAGCTTGCAGCCAGGATCAGAAAGAAGAGAACTGACGCATACCGGTACTTGCCTTGGGGATGTTGCATTTCCATGACCTCACTGTGACTACGATTTATGCTGCGTCTGCCAATAAAAATGAACAGAAGAAGCCCAATATAAAATGATTTTTATGAGTCTTTCCGGGCCGTTCAAAAAACCTATACAGTTTTGCGAGATGCGTATTTGCGTCCGGAAGAGCGCAACGTTCGAGGAGTGTACTACCGCAAATAATCTTCTTGTCAAACAAAATAGCAGATGTTCCGAATGTGGAACACACAAAAATTTTGATCGGAATGTACCACTGACGCCGTGTCGCATTGGCGCACTGACAAACGACAAAGTCTTTTCCACAACAGGCAGTGATTTTTTCGGGAAAAGCACTTTCTCGTAGCACGATCTTAAAAAGAGATGAGGAATCCGGTTACGAAATAATAATCTTTTGCTCCCACGGGCCATTGTCCGATTGGGTTACTTCAGGCTCTTCAACTAGAGATATTGTTCCCAGCTCCGCAGGCGCTGTTTGAACAGCGGGTGTTGATGGAGGGGGTGGCGAGATTGGTTCCACTGCCATGCTTGCTTCCAGCGGCGGAGCGATTGCGCGCGCATCAACGGGAAGCAAATGGCTGTTTTGTGCGGCCCACTTGGCTGCCAGGCCGTTCAGCGGACTCTTGGTGTTGTATTCCTGGTAAGAGATCATGCGGCCAATGCGGATAATAAGGTCGTCCAGTGATTCTGATGCTGCCCAGAAATCTCCAATGCAGACAGAGCTGTCATCGAAGTTAGGATGAAAGACCGGAGTGAGCATGCGGCACTGCGGAGCACGGCGTGGATAGCCCAGCGAAAGATTCACTTCCAGCAAATGCTCATTGCGCTCCAGGATCGCGCCGTCCGGCGCAACATACAGGCCACGGATGGAATATTGAAAACGATACAACTCCGGCGGCATTCCGGCGGTGCCGGCAATGCGTATCAAGGGCCAGCTGTTGAAGCGTTTGAACAGTGAATCGTGGTCGAGTTTGAGGCGGCGAATTCTGGGTGACAACATAAAGGCTCAAAAAGAAAATAGCGTGTTTCTTGCAATGGTAAATAGTAAAACAATCGTAATCATGCAGGCGGTAAGCTCGCGGGGAATTGCCACACGAGGAAACTGGTTGTAGCGCATTACCCTGTAAAAGCAGAAGCAGGCCCACAGGAATGCGAGCGGCACAAGCAATGTAAACAAAGCGTTGTAGTGAAGCGCGCTTCTCAAGTCAAGATGCAGAAGCGCATGCAGCGCGCGCGTGGAACCGCATCCGGGGCAGAGCCAGTGCGTGATCGCATAGATCGGGCACTGGGGATAAAACGTATATTCCGTGGGAGAAAACTTATACACCACGGCCAGGGCGCACAAAAGCGCTACGGCTGACGCTCCGGTAATAAAGCGCAGTTTCATTAGCCCTGAGGTTGCAAAACTCCCGTTTTTTTCCATTCCGCGATCCGCGAAAGATGGTGCTGGAAATAAAGTATGCCGAAGAAGAAAGTCATCACCCCGCTGAGCTGAAGGTTAATCGGCTCCACAGTGTTGTAATAATCCTCAAGATCAGATTTCATCTGAAACAAACCGATGACGACCAGGACAACTGCGCCGAGCGAAAAGATCGGGCTTGTGGGGTTGGAATATCCATTCGTGGCCCTTGTGTACCCGTTGATGGCGCCGCCGAGGAATGAGCAGGCAAAACCGAGGATGGCAAACAACAGGCCGTTACTGCCCGGTCTGATTTTTCTGACGAAAGCAGCTTGTACAAAAAGCCACGCCCATCCAAAAAGGGAGCAGGTAAATATGCAGAGCACCATCACAATCGCCCAATGCAAGTCAGTGGGCACGGGACCGCCCATCGGCACATAGGCAGACTGCATTCCGTAACCTGAGGTCGATCCATCATAGACCGTGCCACTCGCGCCATAGACTGTCCCGCCCGTAGCAGGGACGGCAGACTGGACGGGCGGCATTGCGGCAGGCGCCGGAATATTGCCGATCACCTGCGATACCGGCACCCACTCCGTCATGCCTTCACTGCGTGTGAGGTCGGTCAGCAGGATGCTTCCCTGGGAAACATACCGCTGCAGATCTGCCAGCGTATAAGGGCCATACTCATTGAGTTCGCGTTGAATGAAATATTTCATTTCTCACCGTTTAGCTAGCTGAAATTGAGGCCCGTGCTGTCTTTTTCCACGATACAAATTTCAATAATGGCCCATACCCATGAAACAATGCCGAGATATCCCAGTGTCAGGGCAGTAAGGCACAGCTGGCCCACGGCCCGGCCCGTATAACCGGCATAAAAGTTGTGGACTCCAAAAGCGCCCAGAAAAATACCAAGAACAATGTAGGTTGTCCGGCTTTTATGTGTACGCGCGTAAAGGGCCGGATTGACATATTGTGATCCAAGAGGTGCAGTCGCGCGAGCAGTTGCCGCTTGCGACAAGCCCAGCGGCCCACCGTATTGCGACGGCGGATATTGTGGCGCAGAAGCATTTTGCTGCGGGACTCTCTGCGCGAAAGGCGCATACGGCTGTACGGGAACCGATACGGCGCTCAGGTCGCTTTGCGACACCTGCAGCTTAGGATCATCCGCGGGAGCGCACTTACAGCCGAAAACCGTGCAGCCGCCATTTTCGCGGTAGCAATCTTCATGGTGCGGCATGCCGCAAGCAGTGCAAAAAATCCGCGGCGGAGAAGCGTCATCAAACGGCATGCGGCAATATGGGCAGACTGGATCGCTCATTTGCTTCTCTAGTTTCTCTGCCTTTCGCGGAAGTGAAAGGCGTAACGGCCAATCTGAATCAGGTCACCGCTCTGCAATGCGCGTGTGCGGGCAGGCGCTCCAGAAACAAAGATTGCTCCGGAAGAGCGAATAAATGTCTGCGTGCCACGCATCTCAATCACGCCATGCTGGGGAAGAATGGAAGGATCTTTGAATAAATAAATGTCGCAGCCTTGGCTGCTGCCGATGGTAGTGAGCGGCTTATAAAGAATGAATTGCTTACCCGCGAGCGGCCCAGACGCCACATAAAGCCAGCGATCTTTCAGTGCGCTTTCCACAATGCCGATCGCTACGCCGGTGGCAAGCCCGAGCAATCCGAAACCAACCGCGCGGCTTACGCTTCCAGTGTGAGTTGCCATACTGATGGGATTGAACACCGTACCGCCAAGGCCTGCGCCTATGAGTCCGCCAAGAATCCCATATTTGGTTTTGCTGCCAGAGCGGTCCACCAGACCGTACACGATTCCGCCCGCGATACCGAAGACCGCCCAGGCAATGCCACGGGACAGCCAGAACGCAGGGTTCTTTTCCGATTGCACGCCCAGCGAGAAAATGATCGCATTCAAGATGTTGTAGACAAGGTTCGCGACAATATCGAAGATGAATCCAAAGACGGCTCCCAGAGCCAGGGACAGGAGTCCACGAACTAGCGCTTTCTTGGCTGAGCGCTCCACAATGCTCTCCGCCACGCCGAGCCCAAGGCAGGTAAACATCACGATCAGGGGGAGCATCAGATGGTGAGACCATGAGGTGCGTTCGCCATCATTTAAAAAAGGCTCGCATAGGCCCCAGCCCCCCAGCGACCCAACCATTCCCGCGGCACCCAGATAAAACCAGCCTTTTAGAAAGATGCGGCCTTTTTCCGCGGCAACTGCAGGCCCATCAGCAGGCGAAGCGATGTTGCCATATTGTTTTGCGCCGGGAGCTGTGGGAACCATGGTTCCACTGGGAGCAGGCGCGGGCAACTCAACACTGGCCAGATCGTCCAGAGTGATCTTCAGAGTAGGCTTGTCGTCAGTGCTTGCCATTGTTTCCTTTTTGAGTGCCTTTTTCTGTGGGGGATGGCTGCGGCTGTTGTTGCTGCAAAGGCGGCTGGCTCGGGCCGTTCGTACCTGGGCCATGGATTGGATTCAAAACGCCTGGATGCTGTTCGTCAAATTGCTTGAGCGCTTCCACCAGTTGCCCATATCTTTCGGCTTGCTCAAATACCGGCGCCCACCGCCAATTCAGGAAGACAAAACACAGCATCACGCCCAGCACCATGGCAGCCAGGTATTCCAGGGCGCGGCCTGCCCATTTGATCCAGCTCGGCGACTGCGGCTTTGGCTTACCACCGGCGCTAGATTTTGAAGCAAATGCCGTCGAATCAAACGCTGCATCGTCTTCTTCGTCATAATCACTGGTCTCAGTGCTGGTGATTTCTACCGCCTGCGAGTAGCCCACCCGTATGTCAGTAAGCTTTTCAATGTTGCTGCCAATCCAGCCAAAGCAGCCTTCTTCGTCCGTGTGTGGATCAAAAACCCAAGCCACCTGGAGCGGATTGGAGAAGAAGTTTTGCTGGATGAAAAGATCGTGTTCGGAAAGGAAGACGCCGAAGCCGGGATGCGAATGATACCAGCCGACAATTTTGTGGTCAGGAAATTCTTTGTCCTTGATTTTGTAAATGTGCTCCCAGGTGTCCTGGGTAAAAGTCACATGAGCGCCACCCTGTGCAGCGTTGATGCCGGCAATGCAGGCTTCCACAGTCATGCGCTCCTGCTCAGTATTGCCAATCAATACGCCGCAGACCTCTGCTTTCATTGACGTGCGCGCGTGTTGCCGGATTTTGCGCAGCACCTCGGCTTCCATCACGACTACCGGCTGCGTGGATACCCTGATTTTTACTTTGGCTGGTTTTGCCATTAGCGTGCAGCCCCCGTCGCCATTTGGCCCAGTACCTGTTTTTCATCGCCGGCCATTAGATAGGCAATCTCGCGCTCTGCTGAGCGTGCGGTAAAGATGTCAAACAAGGGAAGCCCAAGCTGATCCAGAGTCCGATTGCCGAATGGTTCTGTTCCAGAGTAACCGTGCGCGGTAACAACGGCGCGCATGTGGCCATCTACTGGGCATCTGCCGCGGGCGTAAGGCACCGTGCCTACCGCGGCGAACAACTCTTCTTCCGCGCCACAGCCCGGACAGGCTAATTTGTGTATTACGTCACGGCTGAATTCCACGGCAACATCCTGCGAACCAAGTTCACGCCGTGCCCGCGTCAGAAGCTGTGCCAGCGTCAGATCGCGAGAGGTCTCCGGCAGCCGCATGACTTCAGCAAAGGTGTAATGGCTCATGCAATCGGCGTTTTCCGTGTATTCAACTTTGTAAGAGGTATGATTCAGGCCTTCAAAGATAAAGCCCTTGCCCGCCAAAACGGGAAGACCGTGCAGCAACTTCACCGCTTCCTGCACCTGAAGCCCGGCAATGATGGAAGAGATAGTCGGCGTTGTGGCTACCTTGCCTTCGGTATCGTTTTCCAGCGCCAGCAGATTGCAGGACATGCGCTTATTCAGGATGGCCCAGTCGGTTTCGCCCAGCGTGCATTCATAGCAGGGCGGCTGGCCGGGCATAAAGAGACGGGCCACTCCATTGATGCCTTCAATTGCGCCGTCAATCCATGGCTTGTTCATCTTCCAGCAGGCGCGATTGATCCACAGCCGTGCTTCACGATTATCCAGGCCGGCCAAAACAACATCTGCCCAGCCAAACAGTCCCAGACCCAGGCCATGGACCACATTGCCGGTAATGGAGTGAACATGGGCTTCAGGAAAAATATTGCGGTATGCATCCGCGGCAACGTCTGCTTTGCGCCGGCCCACGTCACTGGCGCGATAGAGAATGCTGCGCGAGAGGTTGGAAGCCTCAATGGAGTCAAGATCAAGTATCACTACATTGGCAAAGCCCAGCAAAGCCAGATTTTTCAAAATCTCATTGCCCAGCGCCCCAGCGCCAACCACCAACACGCGCGCTGAGCGCAGCTTTTCCTGGTCCCACCAGCCGATGAGACGAAAACGGCTAAACCTTTCGTCATTGGCTGGCGCAGGAGTGGCCGGCAGTGCCACGGAATTGTTCATCGTGCTCCTGCGGTAATTTCCGGCTGAAGACGAAGAATGTCACCTTCTTTTACGGCTGCATCCGCAAGCGTTTGCGCATCCTGAATCTGGCGGCCTGAATTTTTGTGGTGAAACTTATAGCTCAGCGGAGCGCCATCCGGACCGTTCTGCGGCAATTGCAGCTTGTCCACCAGCACGGCAATAATGCGGTTGGCAGGGGCATCATCCGGCAGTTCCACCGGGACGCGCTTATTTTCCGTTGAGTCGTAAACCGTAACAGTTATGTTAGCCATGTTTTTGAAATTTCGTTTTCAAGGATTCTTATTTGGCGGCAGCTTCCACCGGGGTCTTGCGTATCTTTGCCTGGCGGATAAAGTCAGCCAGCAAATTTTGTGGTGCACTGCCTCCGCTTACCATTTCCCACTCCGCCTCATGCAGAAGCGCATCTGTGCTGATGGCAAAGTTCAGGTTTTCCGCCTCCGGTTCAATGGACCGGGCCACTTTTGAAGTAACAATACCAAGGAGGTTGCCAAACTCGTCATACACAGGGCCGCCGCTGTTACCCGGACTGATGGGCGCTGAAACCTGCAACACGTCACTGCCCGGCGTGCGAGAGACAATGCCGTTGCTTACGGAAAAATTCAAGCCTTCCGGGTGCCCGATGACGAATATCCTCTCGCCCATCTGGACGCTGCTATAGGTAGCCACGGGCTGGGTAAATTCGGCGTCGCCAAAATGGCGGTCGAGCCAGAGCAATGCAATATCCAGCCTTTTGTGCCGGCCCACCACTTGCGCTGACGCCCAGCCATTCATTCCATCTGAAACCATTACTTTCTGCGCGCCATGGCGGGCATGCCAGTCTTCACCATCGGCCACATGGCGGGCGGTAGCCAGCAGATAACCATGAGAGTCAGAGTGGAGTATCAGCGCCGCGCCAAGAAGTCCGGAAACGCCAGCCGTCGGCTGGAACCAGCGCTTGGCCGCAGGAGAAGCCAGCAGCACCAGCGGCTTTAAAGTAGAACTCAACTCTACACTGGACATTATTTTGCCGGCAGGAAGCGCGGGAAAAGTGCCGCGCTCGTCCAGATCAGATAGAGAGGAACTGATGGCATCGGGTACGGGAGCGGAGTCCAGCGAAAAGGTGAATACAGCCAGGATGGTGGAGAAAATACCACTGATGATCAGCAAAGTCAGCAAATAAGACGACCAGGCTTGACGCACCCGGGGCGCTTGTCCACGGATGGCGATGCGCAAGATCAACGCTGCAAGAGAAAGCAACGGCAGGAGCAAAGTGAGTGGCGCAAACAGCAGCCGGGCCCACATGGGAATGGGGTTTGGTACTTTAGGCCGTACCTCCTGCGCTCCCTGCAAGGGAATCTGCGTCCGCGCAACTTCTTGATTGGTTATGACAATTGGATCCATGGAAAATAGCTAGCTCACACCTGGGGGAGTTAATGCGGTTAGTTTTATTGAGTGAGTCGATTTTTTTATTTCTATAATGGTAATAAGCCTAAAGCAAGAAAAACTATCGCTTTCTGGTACTAGTGTAACTCCCGAGCTGCTGGAAACCATTCAGTGGAATGCCTTAAACAGCCGATCTACTAACATAAGATTGAGGGGGTAACAGATACTTTAACTACGCAAATGGAGTAAGTAAAGTTCAGAAATATTGGGGCGCGGCAAGGATGGTGACGAAGGACGAAATGGAGTTAATTTGGGACGAGATGAGCTGCGGAATGCGACAAAATCAACGGGGAAAAGATCATGCCGCCTCTGGCTCATTCGGGACAGGCAGTTGTGGACTTTTCCGGGCTTGTAAGTCCTGTAAAAAATCGGCACATTATTTTCTGTAGCCAAAGCCCTTTTTAAATGATAAATATATGGCTCCTGAAAAACATTAGCATTTACTAATGTTTATGGAAAATTGGCTTTTTGGGAACGTGCTCTATTACGGCCTTAGGTAAAGAGAAAATCTGTCTTATAATGTCAGGCGAATATGGAAACAAATTTAAGAACCGACAAGCTGCTCGACCAGATTGGCTGGAAGCTGCTGCACGAGCTGCAAATCAATGGCCGACTCTCTTATGCTGAATTGGGTCGCCGCGTGGGACTCACAACACCTGCTGTGGTGGAGCGCGTAAAGCGCATGGAAGAGGCCGGCATTATTGTTGGCTACCACGCCGATATTGACCCGATGAAAGTGGGCATGCCCATTACGGCATTTATCCGCATGTCAGTAGTGGGAGATGTATTCACCCGAATTACGGCTGTGGTGAAGAATTCGCCGGAAGTGGTGGAGTGCCACCGTGGCACGGGCGCCGACTCTTTCATTATGAAGGTTCATGTGCGCTCTGTGGAGCATCTGGAAGCCTTGATTGACCGGCTTACGCCTTTTGGCACGACTTCCACTTCTATCGTGTTGTCGTCACCTGTGGAAAAGCGGGCGATCAACCGAGCGGAAGAGGCACAGGCGGCAACCAAATAGCTCAGGCCGCGCCAAGGAAATAGCCGCGTTTCCTGCCCTGGTATGGCATGAATTCTCAAAACAGGGCAGTGGCCAGACTTCTTTACTTCAGCCGGGCTCTTTCATACTGCAACGGCCATTGAATGTTTTGTCCAAGAACCTGGGCGGCAAGCAGCGGCCAATACGGATCGCGCAAGAATTGCCTCGCTAGAATCACTACATCTGCCTGCCCTGAGCGAATAATCTGATCCGCCTGGGCCGGATCAGTAATCATGCCAACAGCGCCCGTTGGAATCCCGGCCTCACGACGAACCTGTTCCGCGAATGCCACCTGATAGCCCGGTCCCACGGGGATTTTTGCCTTCTGCACGTTACCGCCAGAAGAACAATCGACTAGATCAATGCCCATAGGCTTGAGTATGCGAGAGAGTTCCACCGTCTCTTCGACAGTCCATCCGCCTTCCGTCCAATCGCTGGCGGAGATGCGAACCCATAGCGGATATTGGTCTGGCCAGACTTTTCTTACCGCAGTGACCACTTCACAGAGCATCCTGATGCGGTTTGCGAACGATCCGCCGTATTGGTCAGTCCGTTGATTGCTCAGCGGTGAAAGGAAGGAATGGAGCAGGTATCCGTGTGCCCCATGTAATTCAATCAACTTTGCGCCTGCGGCTTCTGCGCGCTGTGCGGCAGCGGCAAAAGCGTCGATGATCGCACGAATTTCGACAATACTGAGCTCATGCGGAGTCTGGTAGCCGTCACCAAAAGGCAGCGGGCTTGGGCCGGCGATGGGTATCCATCCGCCCTGCGCGGGAGTGATTGGCTTGCCGCCATTCCATGGCTCGCTGGTGCTGGCTTTTCTTCCGGCATGGGCCAACTGCATTCCCGGGATTGAGCCTTGTTCGGTAACAAAAGCAAATGCACGGCGCAGTGGCTCAACATGCGCGTCTGCCCAGATGCCGAGATCGTGTGGACTGATGCGGCCATCTGCGGTGACAGCCGTAGCTTCTGTAATCACGGCAGCGGCGCGCCCAACTGCGCGGCTCCCAAGGTGAACAAAGTGCCAGTCCGTGGCGAAACCATCTACGCTGGAATACTGGCACATTGGGGAAACCACAATGCGGTGCGCCAATTCCACGCCGCGAAGTTTGAGAGGTTCAAAAAGGTGGGCCATAAGTAGAAAAGATATTGTAATTGGACGAGCGGTTTCAGTAAGGCTATGCAAATTGTTTCATCATGTCTGTTGCGCTCTTTCCCTAAGGGGCATGAACCTCGGAAAGTATTGATCTAGGAAGTTTTCCCTGTTGTATTTTTATTCGATTTGAGTCAAATTTGGCGGATGGCGGAGAAACGCTACAAAGACGAGTGGGGCACCGGGGCCCGCGAAGGCTATGAGGATCGCGGCGCATTTCGTCCAATACGACCGCAACAGAAAGAACCGGGCAGCCCTTTGTTGCGTATCATGGGTGCGATTGCGATTGTCGGCGGCATTTGCTGGGGCGTGTATATGTTTACATCGACAACTGATGGCCTTTCTGCTTTGCAGCAGAATCATGGGCCCATTGCTATTGTCGGCCTGGGCATGGTTTCTTCAATCGTCGGAAAATATCTGCGTGCGTGAATACCAGCTTGCGGCGCTCCCGCGGGTTCCGCTATTGCGATTTTGCCTGAGCGGTATCATGAGTTGAGTAATATCCATCTCGGGCCTGCACGGTCATATCTTTCTCTTTTGCCTTCAAAATAATCTTGTGAAAACTTCCTTCAGCGCTGGGCGGGTCTGGCGTGTAACCAAGGTTGTATTGGTTGCGCAGGTCTTCCGCAATGGATTCATAAATCTTGTCGATGGGTTGTTTTTTTGAAACTTCAAAGAGCCGTCCACCGGTTTCCTTGGAGATTCGTTCCAGAATCTTCTTGCCGTCCGGGCCAGACTCCTGCGGAAATCTTTGGCCGCCACCGCGACGGCCCATGCCGCCTCCGCCAAAGCCGCCGCCGAATCCACGATTATTCGATTCATCATCTTTGAATAGTATGGAGTAAACCACAGTGTCAGCCTTTTGCGCGGCTTCGATCGCGGTTTCAAGTCCGTATTTGCTGCCGCGGTCCTCGCCGTCAGAAAGAATGATCAGCGCTTTGCGCCCCGGCTGCTTCTTCATCAGCTCGTCAGAGGCGAGATAGGACGCATCATAAAGAAGAGTTCCCGCACCGTGAGAGCCGCCGCCACCATTATGGCGCCCCCTGCCGCGGCCGCCCGGGTATCCGCTTCCCGGATAGCCTCCAGAATTTCCGCCGCCGTTTGAGCCGCCTTGATTGCCACTCTGCTGATCTGAAGAATTAGATTGCGAAATCTGTAATGCCTGCAAAGCTGACTCAAGTTTTTGCCGGTTCGATGTGAGGTCCTGCAGCAGTTCCACTTCGTGATCAAAGTGAATTACAAACGCAACATCCTTGGGCTGACGCAGCATCTGGTCCAGAAAAACATAGCTGACATGGCGCTCATCCTCCAGGACACGACGCTGACTCATGCTTGTGTCCACGAGCAGGCCAAGTGTGAGAGGCAGGTCTGTATCATGCGCAAAATAGCGGATGGTCTGCGGACGGCCGTCTTCTTCCAAAACAAAATCGTCTTTGCCAAGATTGCTGATGATCTTTCCGTGCTTGTCACGCACCGTAGCCGGCACGTTCACTACTTTTACCGTCACGCTCATTGTGGTGGGTTGCTGAGAGTCGGCTTGCTGGGAGCTGCTTTGCTGTGTGGCAGGCTGATTCTCCGCTGCAGAACTGGATGGTTGTTTTGCAGCAGAATTCGCAGCCGGTGTCTGGGCATTGACTGCTGGGGAATTGAAAACCGTGCTGCTGAGCAATAAGAAGATGGTGCAGAAAAAGGCGGTTTTCCCTGGCATTCGTTTTCCTTCAGCCCGGCCCCAAGCATGGGCTCGGCGGGCGGACGGGGATATGAAATTGATCCTTACTAAATGGGAACACATACCGCGAGATTGCACGTAAAGAGAAGGTAAAACCCTTGTAAAGAAAAGATCAGAGCTTTTGGATCCCAATACGCCAAAATGAGTGGTAAATTAATGAACGCGTTCAAGTAATGCGACTTTAGCTATCTGGAAGTATTGGCAATGAATGAACCAGCAATGAAAGCTCGCCCTACGGCGCGTGCGGAAGACACGCGGCGGAAGATCTATGAAGCAGCCATGGAGCTGTTCCGCGAAAAAGGTTTTGAACAGACCACCATGCGTGACGTTGCAGCGAAAGCCGGCGTGGCGCTGGGGGGAGCTTATTATTATTTTTCCTCCAAGGAAGCGATTGTGCTGACCTTTTACCAGGAGATGCAGGAAGGCAACCATGAAGAGATTCTTGCTGCCATTGCCGCCGAGAAGAAGTTGAAAGACCGTCTCCGCTGCGTGCTGCAAAAACGCTTTGAACTGCTGGCGCCCAACCGCAAATTTTGCGATGCGCTCTTTCGCCACGCTCCTGACAGCCAGGACCCGCTCTCACCTTTCAGCGAAGAGACGCGGCCTATCCGCGAGCGGGCGTTTGAGCATTTGCGGTTTGCAGCGGAAGGCGGCGAAGTAAAAATCCCCGCTGACCTGAAGCCACAACTCCCTTATTTGCTTTGGCTGTACCAGATGGGGCTGATCCTGTTCTGGCTTTATGATCGCTCAGAAAACCAGCAGCGCACGCAAACGCTGATGGAAAAAAGCCTGGGTCTGCTGGTGACTTTGCTTAAGCTTTCCAGCCTGCCGCTGATGAAGCCAGTGCGTAAAACTGCGCTGGAGTTGGTTGAAACGATAGCTATGTAAGCTGCGCCTCAATCAACCTAAATTGCATTTGCGTTTTCGGTTTGGTGTAGATTTCGCCACGCAAACCACATTACTGTCCCGATCATTCCTGCCCACGCCAGCATCCGAGTAAAGTTGCCGATCTGAATCGCGTGGGGCAGCACTCCCAGGCTGGAAAAGATATGCACCCAGTCGTGCTGTGTCTCGTCAGCGACTGCCCCAACCGTGACTAATGGAAGCTCAAGCCGAAGGGCGTCCGCCATATAGGTTGCGACGCCGGTGAGGCTATGAAAAAACATGAACACGCAGAACACAGTGCCGGGAAGTTCGCGGCGCAGGGCAAAGCTTATGGCCAGTGCCGCCGGCACAATCAACTGAAGCAGCGTTCCTCCCCACAGCCCAAGAGTTGATCCCAGATAACCAAAGAGAAGGTGTCCGCCTTCATGAATTGGCAGATGGACATTGTCGAGCAGCGTGAGTTGGCCCCAGTTAGTGGCAAGATACAGGAGCAGCAACACGTAAAAGATCGTCCAGCCGATCCATTGCGCGCGCGAGATGGGCTGCCATTCAACTTCCGGAAGACGCATCCGGTTAATGAATAGCATAGAGAGGCTGTTGATGGGGAGAGTATTCAATCAGGAAGTGTTACTTCGGGGTCACGCGAATATACACCTTTGAAACGCAGAGGAGCAGAGTAAGCGGAGGGATCATTTGGCAATCGTGATTTTTCAAATCCTCTGCGTCCTCTAGTCCTCTGTGTTTTTCAAGGTTTACTGCTTATTGTGATTCCATCACTGAACTAGCGCTACCATCAGCAACTCTGAGCTGAGTACAAAAATCATCAGTCAGAGTGGTCACCATAGTCACCATCGGGTTCTTCATGCCTGCGGAAAGGTTTGCCGATAGGCAATTGTTGCCGCAAACCAGGGAAACTTCTTCCCCCCGGAAGCAATCCTAGTTTGGGTAACCGGTACCTCTCGCATGCGTTTTGAAAAATTCATATTTCGCGCTTTACCTGCAGGTTTGCTGCTTTGCAGCCTTTGTACATCAGGCCAGCAACTGCACCCACCCGCTGGAGCTATGCGAACCGGAGTTGCTGGAGGAGCCGAGGGCCACCTGACTGTTACAGCAACGGTAGTGTCGTCCGTTGGTTTGGTGGTGGGGCCTGATGGAGAGCAGCGGCTGGTTGTTGCCAACGCTGTTGATCCGCGCGACAACGTTTCACGATTGCAGCCGGTGGTAATGGTGAAACTAATTCCGGTTGCAGATGCCGCGCCGCAGGCAAAAAAGAAAAAACGGTGATTGCTGCAGCTATTGCGCTTTTGTTCCCGCATTCAAGTCGACGTCTCTGACGTTAGCAGGCGCTGCGGGAAGAGTGACGGTACGCGAGGTTTCTTTTCCTCCGTGCTCCATGGAAACGGTATAAGTTCCGGCGGCCAGATTGCGGAAGATGTACGCGCCGGTTTCACCTGTCTTGGTTTCAAAAGACTTGGTTTCAAAAGACCTGGTTTCAAGCGGCTTAGGTTCAAAAGGCCTGGGTTCAGTGGTTGTTGTCTCTCCTGTTGGCGCTGATGAAAGTTCTTTCAAACGCACCACCGCGCCTGCAAGCGGGACATTTTGCAACGAGGCTGGATCGTACACCATCACCTTTCCACTGATAGAGCGCAATGCCTTGACAGTAAATTGCGCGCTGGCCGGTTTGCCGGATTCCACAGTGATGGTTTGTGCGGCGAGCTCCTGCAACGCGTATCCGGGTGGGTAAGAGTCCGGCAGCGTGGTAATGGAATAATCCCCCGAAGCAAGCCCGGTAAACGCGAACTTGCCGGTAAGGCCGGTCTGCACGCGGCGTGAAAACTTTTCACCCTTTAATTCCACGGTGATTCCGTTGATCCCCGCGCCGGCGTCATTGAGCAGGAACCCGAAGATCTGTCCTTTGGCGAAATTGATGCCAAAATCAACGGTGGCATTCATATCTGCTGTTGCCGGCGAGTCAGTGGTGTAAAAGAATGGCTCACCGCTTTGCAGCTTTGCCTCAACGCGATGCACGCCGAATGGCACATGATGAAACGAATAATAGCCGCTGGAATCAGTACGGGCGACCCGGTTTTCATCCAGACGAACTTCCACACCGCTAAGCACCGGCACCTGAGAACTGAAGCGGCCGGATGATTCATCGTCACGGAAGATATGGCCTTGAATCATGCCGTGGCGTCCGGGAAGCAGCAGCGAGGGAACACTGAAAAATCTATGCTGCAGCGAAATGCTGAATAGAGGATGCGTGGTGGTGATGCCGTTGTTCTGTGTTCGCACAAGGGCAGCGGAGCCGATAATGTCGTTCGTGGAATGAATCTTCTGCGAATAGCTGAGCGTAGCGGTGGTGAGAATGAAATTGCCCTGCAGCAGATCTGTGTTGCTATAGAAATAATTGAGATCGACTTTGCGGCGTGACGGACCATGGAAATTCCAGCTTGCGTCTGCGCTTACGTCATTGCGCGACGGCGCAAGGTCCACGGTGAATGCATTGGTGAAGCCCAGCAGTTGCAGGAGCGCTGTGTTGCGAAGAAGGTCAGCCAGTTGCTCTGGTGTGGTGGCGATGATGCCGGCGCGATCCAACGCGTCTTGCAAGCCGGGAATTTGCGAGAAGATGGTGGCCAGAGTGGGCACTTGAACGTCATGCCGGAAGAAGCCAGTTGCCTGAAATGGCCCGGCAGAAGCGCGCACGTTTACCGAATAATCATTGCCGCTGCCGCCGCCTTCAATGGTGACGGTGCGCTGATATTGGAAGCCGGCGCCGAAGTGCTGCGTTGAGTAATCCACGCCAACCGGAAGATTCACGGTAACAATGCGCGGGCCCACCGGGACCGTGGACTGAAATGTGGCATAGGAGCCACCACTGTTCACGGAAAAATTACGGTCAATCTTGAAATTGAGAAGACCGCTGGTAGTGAATGTGCTCTGGCTCAATGTAGCCAGATTGTAGCCTGACTGGTTCAGGTCCAGGCTGGCGTAAAGCCGGTCTTTTAGTTTATTGCCCCCAAGTTTACGGCTGGCGTTGAGATCAGTAAATGTTCCGTGCTGATTGTTAACGGCAAGCGAAGCGAAGTCGCGCGACTGTATGCGGAAGTCCCCGGTGATATGGCTGCGCTGATCGTCATATGCGCCGCGTGCCGCAAAACCCACGCCGTGGCTTACGCCCAGCTCGGCAAGAAAATTGCCCTTGTCCGCAAGTTTGAGCCGATAGACCAGAGAACCGACTGCACCGTTATTGGCGAAAGCACGCTGGCTGTCAGGGTTCTGGAAATAATAAGCGTTGGCTTCAAGAGAGTTTTCTTTATTGATCTTAAAAAATCGTGAGACGCCGGCAGTGTATTCACGGTCAGTGGCGAGAAACAATCCTTGAAACGTGGCGATAGAGGTGAAGCCGCCGTGAAATTCCCAGGGACCGTCACGTAGGTGAAAACCGCGCACGAGAAACCCGTCGAGCGTGAGTGGCGAGTTCAGAACAGTCTTGTCAACGAAAGTTACGTCAAGATTCGGACGGCCAATTTCATAAGCGAGAAAAGGAAAACCTACGGCAGAGTCAGATCCGGCGGAAGAAAACAGGTTTGCGTTGACTACCTGCATGCGCGTGAATGACTGGCCTTCTGTCCGCTTGAGTTCAATGGAGTTGGTGACCTGGCTGGGATCAGAGTTGTAGCGAAATTCATACGTTCCGGTTTCACCGGAACCGGGATGCTCTGGCGGTTCAAAGCCCGGAGGCAGAACCGGCGGCGGCGTGGGAACAACTACGGCGATGGTCTGCGCGCCCGCAGGAGTGACGACAACAATATGGGTTGCGCCGGGCGCTTTGCCAGTGATCTCCACCAGGCCATTGGAAGCAATGGCGTCCGCAATGCTGGAGTCAAGCGAGTAAGCGGCAGTTGCGCCAGCGATGGGAAGCTGCAAGGTTTTCTGGTATCCGACGGAAAGCGGAGATTGCCCATGGGACGCGATGGCGCACGCGGTCCACAATAAGGCAACGCTCCAGCAGCGTTTCATTTTTTAGGCACTTCATTTTTAATTACTTCAAAAGCCGCTTCGCTGGTGATGGTCTTACCTTCAAACTGGAAAGAGCAGAGAGCGCGGTAGTTTCCGGGAGGCAGCTCGCCGGGGTATTCAGCGGAAAATTCCAGCCGCTCACCCGGCAGCAGACGCTGCGGATCAAATGTAGCTTTGCCGACGAGAGCGCCTGCCGAGTTTAAAACAGCCGCCGCACCTTCCGGCAACGCCGGCTCGGCGCCGATGTTGGAAATCCATTGCGCAATTTTCATGTTGGCAGATTCACTGGCGGGAGTCACTCGCACCGCTTCTGGCTGGAGCTTTACGTTGTCAGTGAGGTTGAACGTAATCAGCGCGCCAAGTGATGCCGTCATACCGACTGCGCCGGTGGATGAAGGCAGTTTGTCTGTGCCACGGAACATAGCGACGACTCCGCGAATATTGGTCTGCGCGGGTAATGTGAGCCGGACATCGACTGAGAGAGACGAAAATGGTTTGACCAGAACGGTCTTCTGCGTGAAGACCGCAGTAGCGGCAATGCTGTTGGGCGTTTCACCGGCAGCCACAAAGATGCGCTTGCCATCTTTAATGACTACATCTTCAGCCACCATGTCAAAAGCGAAATCACGCGCGGTTTGATTGGTAAGAGTGAGCGTCTGCGTGAGTCCCTGGCCGAAATTGCCTTTGGCCATGACGACAGCAGGGCTGAGCGAAATAGAAGGCTTCTCTGCAGGCGCTGCTGGCGCCTGCGGCGGAGCAACAGGGGCTGTCTGCGCCATGGAACAGACGGCGGAAGAGAGCAAAATCACTGCGCCCAGGCGCGCAAGCAGCGGCGCGGAGGCCAAGTTAGTTCGGGATGATTTGAAAAATAATTGCATTGTGCAGTTGAGAATTCTTCTCCGTCAGAGATGTGGGTACTTCAATTTCCAGACGGTGCATAAGCGTTGTGCCGGTCCGCGCTTGTCCCTGGACGAACTGCGGGACTGTTTCAAGGGTGATCCCGTCAAGACGAAAAGTGTAAGCAGGATCAGGTACGGCGAGAGCTGCCATGACGGTAGCGCTGCTTGTATGCTGCGATCCGCTCTGTATGCTCAGGCCAAATCTTGTGGAGACGATGAAGCGTCCCGGCAGGTTTTGCACGTGGACGTTTGGAGTTTGTGTGCCGGCTGCGTGAGAAACCGTGCCGAGATTTAAACCGCGCTGGCCGGAGGCGCCACCCGTTAGGGCGGTACCATCCGGCGCGCTGATGAAATCGACTGAGATTGTGCCTTCGCTTTGAGACTTCATGGAAAGAGCCGTACTGGAGGTGCGATGGTTCGTGCTTTTGCGCTGTGCCATCCCGCTGGTTATGAGGGAGGAACCGAACAGCATTAACGGCAGGACAAAACGCAAGCCGATATCACACCTCTTGACTAAATCTCTTTCATCAATCTATCTCACAATCGTCAGTTTGGGGCTGTTAGTTAGCGGTTGCCACGTAATTAATTGTGTTCGCGATCGTGGTGCCGCTGGCCGAAGTAAACGGGACCGTGATTGCCACCGGGAAGTTGCTGTTCGCGGCATAGGCGCCGGTCGCGGTCAGCGTGGACTGTGCCGCGCTGGTAACGGCAACGCCACCGACGCTCCATGTGTTCGTGGCATCGGCTGCGCCGAGCTGCGCTTTCAGAGTGTAATTTGCGCTGGCAGAATTGGTCTTTGAAACCTGAACGTCAACCGCGGAACTCACGGTGAAATTGCTTGCCGTGGTGGTACGCGTAACGCCTGCAGCTACCGTGCCAAATGCCGACACATTACCGAACGCCAACGTTGCAGCGTTGGTGCCTGCACCGCTTGAAAGCGCGACGCCGGCAGCATCTGAGTTGAATACCAGTTGGATCGATCCATTCACCGTGGCCGACACTGTGAGCGTACCGCTTGCTGTTGTTTGTGCAACGGCCGCCGACGAAATCATCATCAGCGCCGCAAAGATTGTTACGATTGATATTTTCTTCATATTGGTTGCTACTCCCTCATTCAAATTGAAATTGCGTTACATCAAAAAGTTACTGCGAAAAAGTTACTATCGAAAAATTTACTTCCTCAAAAAAATCAGTTGGCCGTGGCCGTAAAATTAATCACCGTAGTGATCGGCGTGCCCACCGCCGGACCGCCCGCTCCGGGGGCCGCCGTGGAAACAACCAGATCCAGGTTGTGCGCAACGTCAGTGTTATAGGTGGCGTTCGTCTGGATCGCCTGTGGCGCCGTGCTCAGAGTTACCGTATCCACTTTGTAATTCAGCCCTGTTGGCCCGGGCGTAGCCAGATTCGCTGTCAGCGTGTATGTGGTGCTGGCCAGTCCACCTTCCACTACCTGCACATCAAAAATTGTTCTTACGGTGTAGTTCAAAGCCGTAACCGCGGGCCGCGTCACGCCACCTGCGAGCGGACCAAACGCTGAGATTGACCCAAAGCTTGCCGTGGCGACTGAAGTTGCCGCAGCGCCCAGCGTTATGCCCGCCGGGTCAGTATCAAACTGGAGCGTAATGCCGCTGATATTTACCAGTGTGCCGTTAATTACGCCTGTTGCGGTGCTCTGCGCCATTGCGGATGCACTTGCCAGCATCAGCGCCATCAGCGCCAGCTTCCGAATCAATTTGTGTTTGCTCTGCATCTTCTAATTCCTGATCTTCAATACTCGGTCTTTTATGCTCGATCTTTAAATGCTCAAACCCCTAAAGCTTTTCCTTGCCGCCTGCTCCATTGCTGGCCGGCTTCCCCGCCCGACGCGCTAATTTGCCGTTGCCAAAAACGTAATCGTCTCAAACAAGACCTGTGCCGGAACTTTGCTCTGTACCTGCACTTGCAGGGTCTTGGTGTTGGCCGCGCCATAGGTTGCGGCCGTATCCAGTTGAGTAAACGCTGTGTTCGTCAGGTTTACGTTGTTAATCAGCCAGGCCACGTTGACCGGAGGCGCCGTTGAAATCTCCGCGGACATCCTATAGTTCGGGCTGCTTGTATTCGCCTTGCTCACCAGCACGTCAAACGCGGTGCTTACCTGATAGGTTGAATTTGAAAGGTGCGTGTAATTCACGCAAGCGCTGTGCAGGTTGCCGGAGTGGGCTGCAACGCCCATGTCCAGGCCAACGTTGTTGGTGCCGGCATTCGTCAGCGGACAGAAGCCAGGAGTCCCCACCGCGGGGTTGTTGTTAAAAACCAGGCTGATGGAAGATTGCACGCTCATTGTGATGGTGAGCTGCCCTGTGCGCGATTGCGCTCCAGCTCCTGCGGCCAACAGGGAAAACATGCCTGCCAGTATGAGCAGTGCTTTCCTTCCGCCGTGTTGGATATTGCAATTCATTCCGTCTAAAAACTTCTAACTGCCCGGGGCTTAAAGCCTGGTGACATATGTCCCGTATGCGGCCTTGGGTCTGGTCACTACTGGGCTCTCTGTTAATCGACGTGCAAAGGTTTTTCTTAAGTACAAAAGGTCATCCCGGAGTACTTTTGCAGCCGCCCAGGTACATTGGTCTTTCGTGGTGACAAAAGTGTATGCCGAGCTGAAAAATCAGCCAACAGTACTTCGGTCACGACAGGAAGCCTTAAAAAGTCTTAATTTTGAATGGGTTACCCGGGTTGGTGCTTATGTTAACGCAAGCTGGACGGCTGTCCATAAGGTGTTCCTTGCATTTGTACCTGAATAGTAATCGGGGCAAGGGCACGTCGTTACCAACACGAAGAATAGCTTTGTCCGTGGTATTATATGAATTGAGCTCTCAAATCTCATGCTCGGAGCAATTGGGTTCCGGCAATAAGAGTTTTGTAGGGCTGATAAACCGGCAGCGATCTCATTGCGAGTCGCTTGCTAAGGAGAATGTATGTCTACCTTTCGTTTCCCTACCCGTCAATTTCGTTTGTTACCCTCACCAGTTGGTGATTCACGCATCGGTGTGTTTTATACGCAGGCATCTACAGTTCCTAGGGATTTATGGGACTGGCGTGATGTCAATCCGCGTGAAGTTAGCAGGAAAACATCCGTATATCGCGCAATCAGCCAAACACTAAAAGACGAACCGGAACGCTTTCACGAACGAAACCGGGGAATCACGATAGTAGCAAATGAGTTGCAATATGACGACAAACGACATGAGGCCATCTTGCGACTCGATGATCAAAAGCTTCACGGAGTTGTCGATGGTGCACATACTCTTGACGCAATTCTTGAAACTCAAAAACAACCACCTGAGAACGGATGGCCTGCCCATGTTTTCATTAAGGCTGTAATGGGCGTAGATGCGGAACAGATTGCGGAGATCGCAGGTGGATTAAATACAAGTCAGCAAGTTGATTTAAAGAGTCTTGAAAATCTTCGTGAGCATTTTGAGGACCTGCAGCGGGCAATTAAAGATCAACCATACGCAACTTCGATCGCATACAAGATGAATGAGGATAAACCTGTCGATGTTCGTGAAGTCCTTTACTATCTGGCTGTTTTTGATTGCAGCCTTTATGACGAGAAGAAGCACCCCGTAGCGCTTTTTGGCCGCAAAGAAGGAATCGTTCGGCGGTTTGCGGAGCAACAAGGCGAGGCACCTAAAGACGACTCTTTCCGGATTTTGATCTCAAAGGCCCCTGATATCTTGAAGCTTCGGGATCAAATTGAGAAGCGCGCGCTTGAACTGCCAGTTGGGCGTTTTAAAGTAGGCAAGGGAACACGCGTTCGGAGCGAGTCAAATCGGGAAAACAATCTCGTCTTTTTGAACGATACAGTTAACGGGAAAATTCCTTTGGGATGGATTATGCCGATGTTAGCTGGCTTTCGTGCAAACGTTGAATGGAACAAACCCAAAGGCTCTTTTAGCTGGACAGTTCCGCTCGACGAATTATTAGATAAGTGTATCGACCGGCTGGTGCTTGGAATCCAAGAGGTACATGAACAAGAAAACAGCAGGCCGGAATATGTCGGCAGAAACGCCATCTCGTGGCGCATGAGCTACAGCACCGTTTCTCAAACTATTTTGGAATGGGAATTGGCGCGGGCACGAAGGTCGCGGTAAGAAATAGCAGGCACGTTACATATTTCCCTTGCGCTCGAATTGGGCTTATGAAGCGTTGCCTGCTTCGTACTTTAGCGTGCATGAGGCTGATCATTATTTATGGGAAAGCCTCGTAGTTCGATTGAACTGAAATGCAGTGAGTAACTCCCATATTTACTTTAGAAGCGCCTTTAGCCAGAAACTCTAAGCTGGTTGTGGCATGGCACCCGAAACATCGACGCTCTTGATTTTTTCTTCTTTCACCAGCGGACGGGCAATGGCATTGACGAACAATTGAATCGCAACTTCCGGAAAGCTGGCCAGAATCGCATCCAATAAGGCACTCATTTCAATAGGAGCTGAAAGGTCAAAGTTATGTTGCTTGCAGAAATGACGGGCTCCCTTCACAGTAAAACCAACATACTGTTTGCCTCCAGATTCGGAGTAGTTATCTTCTAAAATCGTTATGAACTGGTTAACTCGTGTTTCCAGAACACTGCAATCCCGAGCTATTACTCGGATACAATCCAGGCGATCATCGAAGAATGCACATGAACGGAACTTTCCTGGCTTGCCTCCAAAAGTTTCCTTCACTAGCGACGTAATCTCATCTGCTGTCTTCATATCTCCCTACTCCAGAGTTTACTGGTGTACCGATCCTGCCATTCGATTGGTGCATATGGAAACGTTGGATCTTCTTTGACCCAGTTCCATTTTTCAATGGAGCCGAATATTCTTCCCACTTCCGCGTATTCGTTTGGCTCTGGCTCTTCCCGCACGAGTACTACAAACACACGATCCGAAGGAGGACTCTTCGCTATGATCTTTCCATCAAACCTGCTGCCGACCCAAACGTAATCGACCTCGGGCCGCCAACTGTAGACTAGGATGCTTTTATCTGCCTGCATATCCTCGCCATGCATAAGTGGACGATTCAATCCTTTGAAGGCATGCACGGCTTGGAAGAGCCCATCTTGCACTATTCCATGATACTGCGCAACGGATGTCGGCAGATTATGGTGCAAAACGCGGTCAAAACTATCCTTTCTCAATCCCAGCTTAACAGCCAATAAAGGATTGAGTGGAGAACGGGCCTCTAATACGTCACGGTACGGCCCAATCGGATGTATTTTGTTCATTCATGGGGCAGTATAATGTATTTTGTATATAAGATCGGCAACATCATCTTAATTTATTACAATTTTTTCCAGTTTGACACTAGTTCGTAAATATTGCGTGCTGATCGTTTATTTTATGATTTAGCCCTTACAGAACTCATTCACTTGCACTTGGGCTGGAAGAGCGAACCCGTCTTGTTCCGACCAAACGAGTGTCAAGGAATGACTTTTAGTAGTGCCGAAAAGGCGCTTATCAAGTGAAACTCCTTGCTGCTCAGGCCGAAGCGGAGTGACAAAAAAGTCCTAGCGGCTGAAATCGAATATCTTCAACCCTGTTCGGTACGACTCTGCTTTCCTCGAGTCGGCCCTGACATTTGTTAACGCTTGTGGACACTGCTTCGTCCGCGATAAAAATTAAACTCTCTGCCGCGCCCTTCGACTCGCTCAGGGCAAGCTGCGAAGATTCAAACACAACTGAAGGCAGCTGTTTTTCTTCACGATCAATAAGGTTTGATGTGATCTTCGCGGTCAGCTATTTCCGATTTAAAATCATATTGACCACAGAGCACCACTTATGGACAAAGTCAAAATCGCGAAGTTTGAAGACATCCTCAGCAAAAAGCGCGACGATCTTAACCGCAGCCGGAGCCGCACCAAGGAAGAGCGGCAGGACACAGACTTTGGCCGCGACGAAGCCGATCGCGCTACCGCGTCCATGTCACGAGAGATGACGTTTCAGCAGAAAGCCCAGGAGCGCGGCTTGTTGATGCTGGTAGAGGCGGCGCTGGCGCGTATCCGCAGTGGCACATTTGGCGAGTGCCTGCACTGCGGGCAGGAGATCAGCCCTAACCGTTTGACTGCTGTGCCCTGGAGCCGCTATTGCATCACTTGCCAGGAATTGATTGTGGAACAACAGTAAGCTTCCGCTTAAGCAACGTGGTGGAACCTGCTTGCGTGGCTTCCACTTGGAAACGAGTAAGAGGATTTCTAGATTTTTCCATCCCGACGAAGCGAGAGAGCCCTGTAGTCAATTGGATTCTTTTACTAACGCTCGGAACTATTACTGTGAAATAACATCGCTGACGATAAGGCTTCGTTTCACTCGGGAGCTAAAACGCTATTCTCCTGATCTAGCCAATTCCACCGCTCTCACCAGTGCTCGCGTTTTGTTCAGGCATTCCTGATATTCGCTCTCCGGCACTGAATCGGCCACGATGCCGGCTCCAGCCTGGACGTACGCTTTCTTTCCTTTCACCAGCATGGTGCGGATAACGATGCATGAATCCAGGTTGCCGGCAAAGTCAGCGTATAGAACGGAGCCGCCATAAATACCTCGGCGCACCGGTTCAACCTCTTCAATAATTTCCATGGCACGAACCTTGGGTGCGCCAGTAAGCGTTCCTGCCGGGAAGCAGGCAGCCAGCGCGTCTACAGGGGTAAGGCCTTCACGTAGGGTTCCTTCCACGGCGGAGACCAGATGCATCACGTGCGAGTAGCGTTCCACAAACATCAGGTCGCGGACTTTCACAGTGCCGAACTCGCTCACGCGGCCAACGTCATTGCGGCCCAGGTCTACTAGCATTACGTGTTCAGCACGTTCTTTTTCGTCATGGCGGAGTTCTTCTTCCAGCTTCAAGTCTTCAGCTTCATCTTTCCCACGTTTGCGCGTACCAGCAATGGGGCGATACTCAAGTTTTTTGCCAGTAACGCGCACCAACATTTCTGGCGACGAACCCAGCACCGTCATCTCTCCCATGCGCAGAAAATACATATAGGGTGAAGGGTTCACACGCCGCAGGCAGCGGTAAATATTCAGCGGATCGACGCCGGGCTCAATCTCCAGGCGCAATGACGGGACGGTCTGGAATACGTCGCCTGCCATGATGTATTCCTTGATCTTCTCCACTGTGCGGACAAACTGTTTTTTAGTGACGGAGCAGTTCACCTTCAGCTTGCCCGCTTTTGGCTTGGGCGCGCGCAAAACTTTTTTCGGTAGCGGAGCAGCCAGCTGTCGCTCAATGCGTTCGATATCTCGCACCGCCTGGGCATAGGCTTGTTGCGGCTTCTGCCGCCGTACATCAGCCGTGGCGATAATAAAAATCTCATGCCGCACATGGTCAAAAGCCAGCAGCCGGTCAAAGAACATCAGCGTGCAATCGGGCATCTGCAGATCGTCTTTTGCTATCACCGGCAGCCGCTCTAGTTGGCGAACAGCATCGTGGCTAAAGAATCCAACCGCGCCGGCCGTAAACGGAGGCAGTCCTGCAACCGGTGCTGGCGTATGCTCATGCAGCAGGCCGTCAATGATTTTGAAAACGTCGCCTTCTTGCGTGGTTTTTTTGCCGCCTTGTTCCAGCGTGATCTGGCGGCCACGCGCCTGCAATATCATATAAGGTCGTGCACCCAGAAATGTGTACCGGCCAATTTTCTCGCCACCCTCAACCGACTCCAGCAGAAAACAGTTTGGCTCTTCCGCGGCAATACTCAGGAAAGCTGAGACAGGTGTGCGCAGGTCCGCAGCCACGGTTTTGGCCACTGGAACGAGTGTTGCCTTGCGTGCCAGCCGGGAAAACTCTTTGTAATCGGGGAATAGCATTGGGGCTTTATCTTAATCGATTCTAATGGTCGGACGCCCCGTCAAACCAAGGGACACGTCCTTCTTCCTGCTCAGGGTACTCATTGGAGTATGCCTGGAAACTAAAGCTTTGGTTCTAAAATGCCCAAATTGGAATATACTTTTTCGCAAACTTGGTAAGAAAGCATTTCCTCGCAAGCTAAAGCTGTGCCCCCTTGGAGTCTTGCGAGACTCAAAAACTAGAAGGTTGCGGCGTCTTCCATGGAAAGCTGACGCCACAGGTGAATACGAGGATGCTAGTCAGATTCTGGGGTGTACGCGGCTCAACGCCCACGCCTCAATCAGAAAACCTGCGTTATGGGGGCAATACCTCCTGTGTTGAGGTGCGCGTCAACGGGCACATATATGTCTTTGATTGCGGCACCGGGTTCCGCAATCTGGGCAAACAACTGGTCCAGGAGCAGTGTGCGCAAACCGCAAATAACGGACGCACTGAGCATCCTATCTCCGCCCACGTTTTTCTCTCTCACTTTCACTGGGACCACATCCAGGGCATCCCGTTTTTCGCGCCGCTCTATGGTGACCGTAATAATTCCTTCGTGTTTCACTCTTCCAACCAGGCGCGCGGCCTGCAAACAGCGCTGGAAGAACAAATGGCCGATCCCTATTTTCCCGTCAAGATGAATGAGATGGCGGCGCACCGCCAGTTCTCCGGTATTGGCGAAGGCCGCATCGCCTTTGACCATTGCACCGTGGACGCCATGCGGCTCAACCATCCGCAGGGCTGCCTCGGTTTCCGCCTGGAAGCTGAAGGCAAAGTGCTGGTTTACGCCACTGACAATGAACCCGGCCACACCATCTTTGATAAAAACGTCCGCAAACTCGCCGAAGGCGCTGACGTGCTGATCTATGACGCGCAATACCTGCCCGACGAATACGCTGCCCGCAAACAAGGCTGGGGCCACAGCCACTGGCGCGAGGCCGTAAATATCGTGATGGAAAGCAGCGTAAAAGAACTCATCCTCTTTCACCATGACCCTGACCACACTGACGCATGCATTGATTCCGTCGTGACCCAGGCCCGCGAATACTATCCCAAGGTGCGCGCCGCGTCTGAAGGTATGGAGATTGTGCTGTAAGTTTCCATCTCGAACGCAGCGAGAGATCCCTACCCGCTCTTGGCTCTTGGCCTTTAGCTCTTAGCTACAACACCACAGATCAGTGCCGATCCGCGGTAAGTTTTTGCTGTTGCCTTTCCTCCGTGATCCTTTGTGTCCTTTGTGGTAAAAGTTTTTGCTGTTGCCTTCCCCGATCTTTTAGCTGTTCTCCGTGTCTCCGTGGTGGATTTTGTTTTCGATGTCGGCGATTCTTTTAGCTTTCCTCCGTGTTCCTTTGTGTCCTTTGTGGTAAAAGTTTTTGCTGTTGCCTTCCCCGATCTTTTAGCTGTTCTCCGTGCCTCCGTGGTGGGTTTTGTTTTTCCGTGTCCCGATCTTTCCTGATCAGTGTTATCAGTGTGAATCAGTGGTGAGAACTCTTCCTCCCGTGGGCGCGTGATGTCGGCGATTTCTTTAGCTGTTCTCCGCGCCTTCGTAGTGGGTTTGCTGTTGCCTTTCCTCTGTGATCCTTTGTGTCCTTTGTGGTAAAAGTTTTTGCTGTTGCCTTCCCCGATCTTTCCTGATCAGTGTTATCAGTGTGAATCAGTGGTAAGCATTGCTCTTCCCGATGTCCCAATCTTCTCTATCACTCTGCTCAGTTCCAGCACCTGCAGCTTCGGCGGAGACCCTGGCCAGTTATGCCGCCAGCAAATAATCAAATCGCATTGCTCTGGGTCATGGCAGTGTTTTTTGAAGGCGCGGCTTTCGTATTCAAACTCAATGCGCACCCGCTGCCATCGTCCCGGATGTACCTCCATTTTGGCTTCGCAATCGGGAAAGGCCGTCTGGACAGATTCCACAATGAATCCCAGCTGCCGTGCCACCATGCCAAAAAGCAGGACCACTCCCATTTCGTTCACCGGCTCATGGGCCAGCCCCGGCAACTGAATTGCCGCGCCCAGCAACGGACGGTCCTTTAACTCCCGCCGCTGAAAGCATGCGCCTGTAACCCATTGCAGCGCCGTGGGGGCCAGTTCAGCCACAAACACAGCCAGCATCGTCGCCGTAACAAGTTTCTTCCCCATCAAAGGCGGCGGAATCGGTGTAATAGGCTCTGCGCTGCTCATCATCTCTGCATCTTGGCGTATCTTCAATTTCTTCTCGAATTCCGTCTCGGCCAATTCCTTCCCGGCCAGGCCTTCCAATGCCATCTCTGGCCCCATGGCCTGGGACCGGTACGCCGTCCTCACAGCATCTCTCCGTCTTGTCATCCATGTGCATTCCCATGCCGTAGGTGTGGCCTCGCGGATCATCTCCAGCACATCTGTCCAATCCCCGGACAGCCCGCCGGCGGCCACCGCCTTACAGAATTCTGCCGGGACCTCCATCCATGACTGAAAACGCCCCGTAAAGCACCGGCGTGAATAGTTTCCAGCCTGTTCATATTCAGCGCGTGCTGGCACCTTTCCTGCTTCGCGCGCCACCCTTCCCCAGTCTTCCAGCAGCGTTGCCGTCTCCACTCGCATGCCCATCTGGTTTGGCTGCAGCCCGGCGGCTCGCACCGCATCGCGATAGTTCTGGAAGCGCCACGCCACCTGGGCGCGGCTCACGCCGCTATGGTGGTAGAAAGCTTCTGAACTCGGCGTATGTCCCAGCTCGCGCGCCACCTTTCGCAGCTCGGAAATAATCTTTCCTTTGGTAGTCGTTCTTTCCGTAGTGGTCTTGCCGGCTGCCTTTTGGCTGGCTGATTTGTTACTACCAACTGCTTTTTGAAGAAATGCTTTGTTTTTGGCGGCAGGTTTCTTGGTCGTGCGGTTAATAACTGGCTTGGCTTTGATATGTGGCATGAGCAGACCTTCGCAAAAAAGAGAGTGGATCTTTCCAAGAGACAAAAAGACACACTTCTCCCGATTTTCAAATCCTGTTTGTTTTGAAAAGCAACGTTGCAGGTCGCCTTAAGTCAGCCCGCAAGGCATCGCGGGCTAGTCATTTTATAGCACGAAGAAAATAAGAATGCAAGGACTTATTTTGTTCTCCTTGCGCGATTTATCCATGGCCCAGTCCCGCAACGCGGGACGGTTGGTAGTAGCCCGCCAGTTCACTGGCGGGAACCGGAAACAAAAAGCGCCCTTCCTTGCGCCGCAGGCCCGTGCGCAACGAAGCGGAGCGCAATCATCTCATGTTCAAAGATGTCTTCTTAGCCTTTGAGACAACAAGGCTTGGATTTGCGACACTCTGCCAAAACCAACCATTGCCAAAGTCTCGCTAGGAGAGGAAAAAATTGCCAAGTCCCGATAGGGACGAACGATAATAGCCCGGTACGTTTCCGAGTCCCGGCTTGCCGGGATAAGGAATAAGTGCCGGGTAGCGAAAGAAAAATTCCTTTCCTCGCTGCCGCAGGCAAGCGCGCAGTGTAGCGGAGTGCGCAACCGTCCCACACTATGTGTTGTTAGGATCAATCCGGGCACCCACCACAACAGCGGAACCACAAGAGCAGCCCCCTTTGGAGAGGCCGGTGAGTTTAAAAATCCAAGTTAAGGTTTGAGTTTGCTGACAGGATCAACTCCATCCAAAAGGGTCTTAATCTCCAATTGCGCAAAGGCCTGACAATCGGCATAGAGTTTACTCAATAACACTGGCTGTGTTTCCATGAGGGAGGGGAGAACCCGCTCAAACTCTGGAAATAAACTCCGAAACGAACGAATCCTTTGCAAATTCTCGTTCAATCGTAGTATTCGTTCTGTTCCATCGTTCCAGATACTCTCCCAATACAGACAGGTGTGGCAGGACGCAGCGCAACGGGTACCGTCGTGCGACAAGAACGATTCCCAGCCGGACCCAGCAAGCGTAAGAATTCTCAATGAGTCGTCCCGACGCTTTTCGCTGTTGCATCTTCTGCACGCTACCAACACATTGCCCGGTACGTGGAGACCTGCGCGATAACGATTCATGCCGTCGAGATGTTCAACTCCGAATTCAGTATTCGTCAGATCGCAAGAGCAATATGGGCAGTGGTGATCGAACCGCTCGCGGACGAGCTTTTCATATTCTTCCCCATCAACTTTAACCGGCCAGTTTTGGCTGATCTTGCGACTTAGTTCGTGAAGAAACATGCCGATCAGCTTGTTCGCCACGTCGGACTTGGCACGTCGCGTAGCAGAGCGCAGTTTGGAGACCGGATCTTTCAACCCTTTTTGCCTCCAAGAAGCCAATCCACGTCCACCTCTAATACATTCGCGAGGGCTTTAAGTTCGTAGTCGAGTACATAACGGTGGCCGTTCTCGATTTTGGCAATCGCGGCTCGGTCGAGCTGAATCCCGAGTTTGGCAAGTCTTCCTGAAAGTGCATCTTGTGTTAGTGCTGGCTCTGAGCCATGACGAGCTTCAGCTACCCGCCTGCCGACAATGTTTTTTCGCGGAGCCTTTCTAATCACACGGAGAGAGTATCGTTTGTATAAGTGGAAAATGTTCTAAACTAGAACATAAGCGGCAGACTTGCGATGCAAGTAAGAAACGGGATTAACTCACAATCACGCGTTTATAAAGCAGATAACAGCAGGGGACCCCAGTTCTTTAGCGGAGCAAAAGCGGAATATAAATGGCGGGCTCTCGCAAATTCCCTCTTGCGCTCCGCTTAATTGTATTTTGGGAGCGAAGATTAAAGACTTCCCTGTGCTGAATTAATTCTCAGCGCTCTCTCTGCTTCGTTGTTCTTCTGTGTGCTAAACCATGCGATCAATGCGAAGTGCTTCTCTTTAGGAGTATTAGCTAGCAGGCGCAGAAAATCGGGTAATGTCATTCCAAAATTATACTCGCTAACCATTTATAGCAATTG
The DNA here is from genome assembly GCA_036496365.1 of Candidatus Angelobacter sp. Taxonomy (GTDB): domain Bacteria; phylum Acidobacteriota; class Terriglobia; order Terriglobales; family Acidobacteriaceae; genus Angelobacter. The sequence continues at coordinate 43,072 of DASXLK010000118.1, forward strand.
ATGAAATGAATTCTTACCACATGATTTAATGCGCAAGCAGATATGCATGGCACCCTGATGCGGTTCGTCAACGTTTTGAGCCAAGAGCCAAAGGCCAAGAGCCAAAGGCTACCTTCTCAGCAATGTCTCTTCGGGATCCAGTAATATCTGTTTCGTACCTGCTGGGGCAGTCAGGCTGAATTCGGTTCTGGCGTCGTCGGCAAAGACAAAAGCCAGAAAGTGCGATTTCCCCGCGCCATCCACGGTATACAAAGGCACGGCGGTCACCATATCTTTGGCGGCATGTTCTTCTGTGATTGTTCCGGTCACCTTCAGCTTGCCCGCTTGCTTCCCGGTTCCCGGCATGATGTGAACCGCATCGAGCGAAAATTGCGGAATGGAATTGCCATTGATCCAGCTATCAAAAAACCAGTCGAGTGATTTCTTGCCCTCATAACCCAGTGAGGCCGGCATCACCTGTTCAAAGGCGCGTTGCAGGTCCAATGTAGAAATCTTGTGGTTGGGCGATCCGGCCAGCAGTCCTTTTAAGGCGGCAAAGAACAGCGCATCACTGTTGCTCCCGCCCGCCTCATGCAACATGGTGCGAAGCATGTGAATCAGCCACGTTCCTCGGCCATAAAGCACGCGTTCATAGGCATCTGGAAATTTCGACGATGTCAGGCGGCGTCCCAGCGTCACCGGCCCTGCCTCGGCGATGATTCCGTTCTTGGTTTCGCGCAACAGCTCGCCGCGATAATAGTTGAGTGCCGTCTTCATGTCGCCCGGATGCTGTTTTTCCAGCATCACCAGCGCGCTGTAATTGGCCAGCGCCTCCACAATCCACTCATCGCGATAGCTCACCCAATCCACGGCGTCGCCCCACCACTGGTGCGCGGTTTCATGCGAGAGCATCAACCGGTTCAGCAGGAGCTCAACGTATGGATCGCGCACGCCCAGCGCGCGGCGTTCGTCGGACGTGAGAAACGCCGTGCTGGAAAGATAAATCAGCCCCGGCCACGACTGGCTCAACATGCCGGGCAGCTGCGTGATTTCCAGGTTGGAATAAGGAAAGGGCGTCAGTTCAGCGGAAAGAAATTGCACCGTGTCGGCTGCCTGGTCGGCAATCTTCTGGGTCGCAAGCGCTGGATCAGGCTTCTTGCCTGCCCGCGCCTCCGGGCCCGCAATTGATTGCTCTACAGTCCGCGCGCCATAAGCATGGATATCCACCGTCCCCGAGGCCGAAGTAGCAGCAACAAATTTACCCAGATTGAAACCGGCGCGTCCGATCGGTTTTTGCGTAACAAAATGCGTAATGCGCTTGCCGCCGGTTACTGCACTGGAAACCTGCCTCCCGGTTCCCACAACTTGCCAGTCTGTCGGACATTCAAACGTCATGTCGAAATTTGAAAAACTGGGGCCAACATTGGGATACCACGTGCCGCGCGCGCCCACATAAAGCAGTTCGTCTCCCGCGCTGAACATCACCGGCCCGGAGTATTTGAAGGAGAGTTTTACCGGCTGGTCTTTTACCAGCGGCGTAGGCAGCACCACGCCAATCAGGTCGTCACCGCGACGCGCCAGGTCGCTGCCGCTGATGGCCTCATTTTGAATAAACTCCACTGGCTGGCCGTTCACGCGTACTTCCGCCAGTTTGAGATAGCGCGAAAACTCCAGCACTACCGTCCGCTGGCCGGAGTGATGCGGCGTGAGCGTAAATTCGGCGTCAGCCGTCAAATCCGTAGGCGGCTGCACTTTCACGCGCAAAACGTAGTCAGACATCTCATAGTTGGCGCGGGTCGCCGGATCTTCTTCTCCGGCGGCCTCACGTACCGAGCGCATGGGAAACGACGTCCATATATCAAAGAAGGAAGCATTGCTGGTGACCGTGGCCTGGGCCACGCTGATTTGCTCGGGGGTATTGGTATCAAAAAATACGTCGATAATTCCCGCTGATGTGCCGCCCATGCGCAGGTGCAAAAAGCGTGCCGCAGCCTCTTTGGTACTGGTCATGGATTGCAGAATCAGCAGTGAGTCCGCTCGCGCCAGCTGTATCACCGGCTCCTGCCATCGCGTGACAAATTCCTGCGCATCGTCCGGATGGCCGCGCAGCCCGGCGCGCAAAGCTTCAACCACCGTTTCATCGGAAAATCTTAGATATGCGGACTGGAATCGCTGCTCCAGCACCGCCGAATCGGTGAACAATGCCAGTGACGTGCGCTCCGCGCGGTTTGGTGGAACCAGAAGCACCTCGCCTACGCCTTCAAAAACCGCACCGGTCACCTGTCCATTGATTGCACGCATAAAAGCCAGCGTGCCGTCACTGATGGAGATATGCAGATCTTCCAGCAGAATAGAGACGTCCCGGACCTGGTAAACATCGTTTACGTCAAAGGATGGATTAAGCAGGTCGCGGTAGAGCGCCACCGCGCTGGGAGCGGACATGCTGGATTGCGCCACCGCGCTGGGATCTGGCGTATTGGATTGCGCCACCGCGCTTACGCCGCCCAGATTCCAGCCGCCTGGGCTCAAACAACCCAGCAGGGCGAGGAGCGATAGTACCTTCGTTACTTTCAGGATGAAGACACGCTTCATAGACATGCCATAATTGCTTAGACTTTTCTGAATTGAAATCGATTATTACATTTTGCGTGTTTGCCGTATTTTGTGCCACCGCCGGCGCAGACACAATTGTGTTAAAAAATGGCGACCGCATTCAAGCCGATTTCGCGCAGGAACGCAATGGCCGCGTGGAATACACCATTGGCGACAACACGCTGACCATTCCTAAATCGATTGTCTCCCGCATTGAGAAAGGTCCGGTCATTCCAGCTTCACCCGCGCCCCCGGCAGCGGCCCCGCTGGAACCGCCGCCCTCTCATGAGGAAATGGCCGGTTCTGGCGATCTTCTGTCGCGCATCATCCGCAACGGCGCTGTGGATCTTGTGGCTCTGAAGGCGATTGAAAATGTGGGCGATCCCATGCAATCTGCCGCTGCCAATTCCGTGGCCGCCAACTTTGAGCAAAAACGCCGCAACTATGCCGCCGCGGCGCGCTATCTGCAATCCGCGCTGGCCTTCCTGCCAGATCACGGCATCCTGCTGGAAAATTATGCCGCTGTTTTATTGCAATTAGGCAGGACTGATGAAGCTCTGTCTCGCGCCCAGCAAGCCACGCGCGTCAGCCCGCAATCGGCGGACGCCTTCGCGCTGCTCGGCTTTGCTTATTACAAAGCCGATCACAATCATGAAGCCATTGCCGCGTTGAAAAAATCTCTGCAACTCAGCTTGAACACGCAAGTGCAACAGCTCCTTGATCGCGTGGAGCGCGAATCCAGAACTGAAGCCGACTTCCGGCAGCAGGAAAGCAGCCACTTTACTTTGCGATATGAAGGTTCTCAGGCTCCCGATGCGCTTCGCGCCCAGGTGCTGGCGGCGCTGGAAGATGATTACCGCGACCTCAGCAATGATCTGGGCGTATCACCCAGGAATATTTTTGTTTCGCTCTATACCGATGAAGCTTTCTTTGACGTGACCCACGCAGCCGCCTGGACCTCCGCCCTGAACGATGGCAAGATCCGCATTCCCATTTCCGGAGCCAAGTCCGTTACGCCTGAGATGGCCTCAGTACTGCGCCATGAACTGACGCATTCCTTCGTTGCACAGATTACTCACAACCATGCGCCGGCATGGCTCAATGAAGGCGTGGCTGAACTGGAACAGGGTATGACGACCAGCGCCATCGGCGCGCGGCTGGCTGCTTTGTATGCCTCCGGACATCAGGTGCCGCTCAATCAGCTGGAAGGGGAGTTTCAAGGCTATAGCACGGCGGAAGCCTCTGTGGCGTACGCGGAAAGTCTGGCTGCGGTTGAGTACATCCGCAGTACTTATGGATTGAGTGATGTGGCGCGGCTGCTGCAAAGACTGGGCGAGGGCCAGAGCGTGGAATCGGCCATGCGCAGCACCATCCACTCTGGTTATGCTGAACTGGAAACGGAGATCACCAGCTATCTCCAGAAAAATTACGGAAGCTAAAAGCCTCGGCTGGCCGTTACTGGGCTTTTGCGCCAGTCACGCGCAATTCAAAAATAACTCCATTTTCCAGCTTGACTGTACGGTCCAGAGACACCACTGCCTGGCTTCCCCCGGAAGTCGCCAAACTCAGACCATCAATGTCCGTGGGCGCTGCTCCTGATATCCCCCGTGATGCTGCGTCTATCTCTTTGCTCGCGCTGGGGGCCATGGAAGGATTGGGCGGCCTTTTCGGAGCGATGCTGCTGCCGCGTCTATCTCCCGGCGTTGGTCCAGCCATATTGATGGGCGGAGCCGGACCGCTCGGCGGTGGCTCAAACGTTGGCGGCGGTGCAGGGTGCAGCGCCGTCAAGACTGCCCTGAGAGGAATTTCCTGACCGTTCTTGAGCTTGATCTTTTCAAAAACAATCCCCAATCTCGATTCCGGGCTTTCCTTGCTGTGCGGCTGTGCCTCAGTCACATGTCCAATCAGCTTTGAGTCGCGATGCGCCACAATCTTTCCGTGGGCCAGGACGTCCGCCTGTAGCAAGGCACTTACAGGATCGCCTGCTTTGGCCTTTTTCGCATCCAGCGTTTTCGATAATTCGGCGTAAAGAATGGAGCCAGCCGCTATTTTTGGTGCTGCCGAGTCAGCTGGATTCGACGTGGCAGGCGAGGATTGGACCGCAATCGCACTGCCACTGAGGCCGAGCAAGCCAGCAATACAGATGGCTGAGAAAAAGTTTTTCATTGGATGGGCTCCGCTGGCCAAAAAGAATCACCTCACGTGAAACTGAACTCTGATTGTAGTTTCCACGGGTACCGGCTCACCTTTCAATATAAACGGCCGGTATTTCCGCTTCTGAACTGCCTCAATGGCGGCTTTAACCAGAATAGGATTACCCTGCATAACCTTGAGATTTGTTATGTTTCCTTTGGTATCGATCATGGCCTGTAGAAGCACATCGCCTTCAATCCTCTGTTGACGGGCTTCAGCTGGGTATGTTGGCGTTACGTTATGAGTTTTGAGTCCTTCGGCCACTCCCGAGGATATGCGCAAGCGCTTCGGCTGATCCGGCTGCTCAGGATTAGCCTGTGGGTCACCCTGGGCCGGCTGCTCCGGCTTGGCTTGCTGTTCAGTTTGCGACTGTGACTCGGGTTTGGCCGCTTGCTCCGTTTGCGCTGGCATCAGCTGTACCAGAGTCATCACCACTAAAAAGGCCAAAAATCGCTGGCTTGTCATAGACCAGTATGCTCAGGCAAACCCCACGGCATGTCAATGACATCTATTTGAGTGACTTTCTGATAGCATTTCTGCCATGAAACGTTTGCTCGTCATTTCCGGGATTATCGTTGGTGTTCTTCTTCTCGTTGTAGCGCTGGTGCCGCTATTTATTAACGTAGACAGTTTCCGCCCTGATCTGGAAAAGAAGATCTCCGCAGCACTCAACCGCACCGTCACCATCGGCAAGCTGGATGCTTCCATCTTCAGCGGCGGCGCATCTGCCAGTGAAATCACCATTGCTGACGATCCGGCCTTTAATAAAGGTCCGTTTCTGCATGCATCGTCGGTAAAGGTTGGCGTGGAGTTGATGCCGCTGATTTTCTCCAAACAGCTCAAGGTCACGGCACTTACGGTGCAGAACCCGGAAATCACGCTGATTGAGAATGCTGCAGGCAAGTGGAATTACTCCACTCTGGGTGCAACGGCGCAGCCGCCGCAAACTCAAAAGACCGCGCCAGAGCCCTCGGGAAAATCGCCTGACGTGTCTGTCGACAAATTTGAAATTGTGGATGGGACCGTGAAAGTTGGCCACAGCAGCGGCCATTCCGTGGGAAAAGAGAGTGTTTACGACAAGCTAAATATTGTGGCGCATAACATTTCTGCTCAGAGCGCCATGCCCTTTACGCTGGCTGTTTCCTTGCCCGGCGGCGGTTCACTTAATCTTGAAGGCCAAGTCGGTCCGCTCAATGCCGCCGATTCCTCCAAGAGCCCATTGGACGCCAAGCTTACACTCAAGCACGCCGATTTGGCTTCTACCGGCTTTATTGATCCCAGCTCCGGCGTGGGAGGCCTTATTGATTTTGATGGCACGGTGAAATCAGATGGCCACAAGCTGCATTCAGAGGGCAAGGCCACGGCTGCCAACTTGCGCGTGATTAAAGGTGGCCAGCCGGCCAAGCAGCCCATTTCTCTCGATTACAAATCGGACTATGCGCTGGATTCGGAAACCGGCACCATCAACGCCAACCTGCACACGGGCAACAGCACCACCAATGCCAACGGCACCCTGAACACCAAAGGCGAAGACACGCTGGCTAATCTGAAAATCCAGGGCAAGAATGTGGCGGTAAATGACGTTGAACCTCTGCTGCCGGCATTCGGTGTAGTTCTGCCTGCGGGAGCTTCACTGCAAGGCGGCAACATCAATATGGACCTTGCCGCGGAAGGCCCGCTGGATCGTCTGGTAATTACTGGTCCGCTCAGTATCACTGGCACGCATCTTTCCGGTTACAACCTCGGATCAAAGCTCGGTGCTATTGCAGCTTTTACTGGCAATAAAGCCAGCACTACTGACACGCTGATCCAGACTTTCAGCTCTGCTCTGCGCGTTGCGCCTGAGGGAATAAAGGCCGATAATATTGTGCTTGACGTTCCGTCACTGGGCACGGTCACTGGCAACGGAGTGATTGCCAGCGATAATTCGCTCAATTTCAAAATGCTGCTCAAGCTTGCCGGTGGAGCAGGCAATCTTCTTGGCAGTCTTACCAGCGTAACCGGCGGCTCGGCCAGCAGCGGACTGCCATTCCTGATTCAGGGCAAGACCTCAAGCCCGGAATTCCGGCCTGCTCTTGGGGATGCCGTGAAAGGCAATTTACAGAATGGGCTGATGCAAGCGGTGCAGGGCAAGACCGGCGGACAGCCCGGACAGAAGCCAGATGTCAAAGGCGTCCTTGGCGGTCTGTTTGGCAAGAAAAAACCGCAATAATTGCCAGCACGGGCATTCTCTCAGGTAGCCTCATTGCCGTGTGGCCGCATTGGCTTGTCCGCTGATAAAATAGGCTTAATATCCCAAGGTTACTGGTAAAAAGTTAGCTGGTAGAAGGTCCCAAAATTATGCTCAAAAAGTTGTATTTTCTTGCGTCTGCATTCTTACTCGTGGCAGTGGCGGTCCGGGCCGACAATATCGTGGACGAAATTATCGCCCGGGTAAATGACCAGATCGTCACCCGTTCTGACATTGAAAAGGCCAAGCAAACCAACATGGAAGAGCTGAAGCAGCGGTTTCCTTCCGGTTGGGAGGCAAAATGGACCACAGCGCAAAAAGACGTTCTGCGCGACTTGATTGACCAGCAGCTTTTGCTGGAGCGCGGCAAGGAACTGGGCATCACCGGTGAAACAGATGTGGTGAAGCGTCTCAACCAGCTGCGGCAACAGATGGGGCTGGCCAGCATCGATGATCTGGAAAAAGAGGCGCAGAAGCAGGGTGTTTCTTACGAAGAGTTTAAAGAGCAGATACGCGTTGGAGCCGTCACACAGCAGGTGATCGGGCAGGATGTGGGGGCCAAAATTCACATCACCAATGAAGATGTTCAGGATTGGTACAACAAGCACCAGAAGGAGCTGGAGGGCCAGGAAGAAATAGGTTTGAGCGAAATCATGGTTTCCACCCAGCCAGTCGCTCAGAACGCTGACGATAAAGATAAGCAGGCGCTTCCCGAAGATCCAGCTAAAGTTGCTGAAGCCGAAACCAAAGCCAACAATCTTCTGGAGCAGTTGCACAAAGGCGCCAAATTTGCCGATCTTGCCAAGAAGAGTTCTGACGGTCCAACCGCCGGCCAGGGCGGAACGCTGGGAACTTTTAAACGCGGCGAGCTTGCCAAAGACCTGGAAGATAAAACATTTGCCCTGAAACCGGGTGAGACCACGGGCGTCATCCGGACGAAACAGGGGTTCATTATTCTCATGGTCACGGGACACCGCGCGGCAGGCATTCCTCCGGTTAAAGATATCTCGGATCATATCCGCGAAGCCATTTACACTGAGCGTTTAGAGCCTGCGGCGCGCGCCTATCTCACTAAATTACGAGAGCAAGCTTATATCGACATCAAACCTGGATTTACTGATACTGGTGCAAGCCCGAATCAGGGCAACAAGCCAACCATGATCGCGGCCGCCAGCACGGATGCAAACCGTCCGGGTAAGCCCAAGAAAAAGAAAAAGCTCCTGATTTTTTAAACCCAGACTTTCTAATCGCTGCAACGCGCTTTTCATATAAGCACATAAGGCCTCTCCTTGAGAGGCCTTAATCTTGCCTTAGTTCTATTCTCGTGCTGATGTCCGCTCTTTTGTTGATTGAACCAGAGCTTCACAACCCCGGCAGCTCCCAATGCGTCCAACCGAAGTAACGGACTTAAAATCATGGACGTCAAATCATGGATCGCGATCGTCGCTAATTTCATTGTCATAGCCGGGCTGATCCGTTATGGGTTCAAGCTTTTTGCTGATTATCACGCTACCGGACGCTGGGCCAAGAATATGACAGGTCTGCTGGCGGGGATCGGCATGCTGGCCCTTGCCGCTTCCATGCTGTTAACGCCGCGCAACGCGCTGGTAATTCTGCAGGTGGCGCAGACGGGCGCGGCCCGCGTTTTTCTCATTCTGAGCAGCATACTTTTGATGGCGGCCATTGCGGCGTTTGGCATCATCAATTATTCGCGTCCGCTCCGGCTCTGGCATCAGCGGCGCATTGGCCGGGATTTACGGCGCGGCCTGCCACGAATCTCCTGATCGCCCTCTTCTTTTATTCGCCACCGCATGGCCGTGGATCGCATTATCTTTCCATTTGCATTCCCGCCAGCCAAGTCTAAAATGGCATCCCTATGCGAAAACTCTCAGTTGTCACATTGTTTTGTATTCTCGCCTTGACCGCTTGGACGCAGGCGCAAGCGCCCGTGGAAATTACCGCCGAACCCCATCATCATCTGGTGGTGGAGAACAAGTTCGTCCGCGCATTTGCCTTTTCCGTGGACCCCGGACAATCGACTTTGATGCACCGCCACGGCCATGATTATGTTTCTGTTTTCGTTGGTGACTCCCAGGCATTGAATATCAAGGAAGGCGCACAACCGGCTCCTGCATCATTCAAAGACGGCGATGTAAAGTTTGCCGCCGCTGGAGTGGTTCATGAAGTAACTGATACCGGCAAAACCCCGGTCCGCAATGCGACCATCGAACTGCTGCAGCCCACCACCAATGCAAAAGCCTGCACTGAATCCTGCGCCGTACCAATAGAATGTCCGGACGCTGATAAAGGGAAATGCGCCACCGTTACCAAGGCTTTTACCTCGGATCAATGGACAGTCACCATGGTTACAATCCCTGTCGGTGGGATATATCCTGAGCATTCCCACACCGGAGGGGTCCTTACTGTGGCTCTTACGGATGCAGATGTGACCATGAGAAGTCACAGCCGGTCAAAAGATATCCACTCCAAGGCTGGCGACATACTGTGGCATGAACCTGAAACTCACATCATCCTCAATATCGGCAAGACCCCGGCCAAGGTCGCCGTGCTTGAGTTTGCCGGTACTGCGGGGAAATAGCTTCTTTTTCTAAAATGCATCGGCCCTGATGACGCGCGAGTTCGCGACTGGCAAGAGCGCAATTTGCTGGGAATTTAAGATTGCCAGATCTAGTCGTCAGGGCCATGTAATCCCCTGCTTCTGTAAGTTTCACGCGCAAGTCCACTGACCTTTAGACATGCGGCTCTTCAGGCGTTTACCGGCTTGCGGCCCCATCCGTTTTCTTCTTACAATCTTTGTATGAGGACGTCCCGTGTTGCGGGATTGTTGTTTCTGGCCACTGCCGCTTTGGCGCAGCAACAGCAGCCCGTGGAAATAACTTCTGAGCCCAGTCATCATCTGGTTCTGCAAAATGAATACGTGCGCGTATTCGATGTGACGGTTGCGCCCCAGGCGTCAACGCTGGTGCATCGCCATAATACTGATTATCTTTTTGTGACGCTGGGTGATTCTGACGTCGTTAGTGCGCGTGTGGGAGAAAAGCCGGCTGAACTGCAGCTGAAGGATGGGGAAGTGCGTTATACGCCGGGCAATTTTGCCCACGCGGCCATCAACAAGAGCGACCTGCCGTTTCATAACATTACGATTGAGTTGTTGAAGCCATCCAGCAAAGTAGCGAACTGCACCGAACTTTGTACCAGGCTGCAATGCAGCAACGGACAGAAGAGTAACTGCTCCCGTGTTGTTTACAGCATTTCTTCCGATCAGTGGCTGGCTTCATTAGTCACATTGCGTCCGTCATCGCACATGAAAAGAAATATGCATGGCAATCCGCATCTGTTGATTGCCGTTTCCGATCTTGATCTGAAAAACCAGGCAGAATCGGCCAGCAACAGCATTCAACGCGCTCCGGGTGGCCTGCTCTGGATGCCCGCTGGTAACACATATACATTGACGAATAACAGCCAGAAACCGGCCAAATTCGTTACACTTGAGTTCAAGCTATGACCATGACTGAAGCCAATTTGCAGACTGAAAACCCAGAAGCGCGGGACTACAATCGCACCAAGCGCTGGCTGGAGCTTGGCGATTTGGTCATCAGCTTCGGTTTCCTGATTGCCTTGCTGGCCACCGGCTGGACTAACGTGCTTAGCTCGCTGGCAACGCGCATGGGACGGGACCATTATGTAATCGACCTGTTCTTTTACATCACGTTCCTCAGTCTCATCAGCAAAGCCCTTGGCTTTGGGCTGGATTTTTACAGCTTCCGGCTGGAACATCGTTTCAACTTGTCCAATCAGCGCTTTGGCTCCTGGATCAAAGACGAAATCAAAGGCTGGGTGCTCGGCCTGGTGATGGCGACATTTCTTGCCGAAATGGTTTATGCCCTGATACGCCTTTCCCCGCAGTATTGGTGGATCATCGCCTGGCTGATCTTTATTGGCCTGTTTATTTTCTTCGCGCAGATTGCGCCCGTAGTTTTGTTTCCACTGTTTTATAAGTTTGCTCCATTGCAAAATGACGAGCTGAAAGCCCGTCTCGTGCGGCTGGGTGAACGCTCCGGGACGCGCGTGCGCGGCGTCTATGAATGGAAGCTCTCAGAGAAAAGCAAGAAAGCCAATGCCGCTCTTACAGGGCTGGGAAACACCCGCCGCATAATCCTGGCGGACACGCTGCTGGATAACTACAGCAATGATGAGATTGAAGCTGTGCTGGCCCACGAACTAGGGCACCATGTGCATGGCCATATGGTAAAGATGATCGTAGTCCACGCGCTGGTCACGCTGGCCGGCTTCTGGGCTGCCAATGAAGTGCTGCGCTACGCCATTGACGAGCAAAGGATGTTCCAGCACCTCGCCGATTTTGCCAACCTGCCTCTGCTGGCGCTGGTGGCCAGCGGAATCTCTCTGCTGCTGATGCCGGCCCTCAATGCCTACTCACGCTTCACTGAGCGCCAGGCCGATCTTTATTGCTGGAAGTCTGTGGCCGATGTAACTCCGTACATTACTGCCATGGAGAAGCTAGGCAAACAGAATTTGAGTGAGAGCCATCCGTCGCGGGTAGTGGAGTTGCTTTTCCATTCGCATCCGCCCATCTCCAAACGAATTGCAGCCGCGGAGGCATGGGCCAAAAACCATCAACCGGGGTTGGCGACCTAAACTCAAAAAAAGCAATACAGAGTGGATCAGGCATTCGTGCCTGTGGCTTAAGCTTTCTCATTTCACCCTGTGAATGATTTTGAGTTGGATTTTGCTTGCGCTCACCGGGTGGAGCAGGCATTTATGCCTGCGGTCAGGTCTGTTTTGATTGGCGGCTTTAGCCGCTGAGGTAAATCTACTTTCCCGAACGTACCATTTCTTCCACTCTGCGCAAGTCCTCTTCCGTATCTACGCCGACGGTGTTAAACGGCGTCTCTGCCACATAGATATCGATGCCATTATCCAGAAAGCGCAATTGCTCCAGCCGTTCCGCCGCCTCCAGCTTTGATTCAGGCAGATTGCAAAAGCGGTCCAGCGCGGCCCGCCGATAAGCGTAAAAACCCAGATGCTTGAAGTACTGAATCCCGCCGGTCTTGTCACGATCAAAGGGAATGGTGGAACGGGAAAAGTAAAGCGCGCGGCCATTCAGGTCCGTCACTACTTTTACCGCATTGGGATTATCCACATCGTGCGGCGGACACGGCGTTTTGATGGTTGAAACCATCACCTTGGCATCCTGCATGGGCTGCAACAATGCATCCAGATGCTCGGGGCGCGCCAGCGGTTCATCGCCCTGAATATTTACGTAAACATCGGCAGCAATGCGCTGGGCCACTTCATACACGCGGTCCGTACCGCTGCGGTGCGCGGCAGAGGTCATCTGCGCCTTCCATCCCCGGGCCTGCGCAAACTGCATGACCTCTTCTGAATCCGTGGCAATGATCACGTCCTTCAGAAGAGGCGAGTTCTTGGCCGCCGCGTACACGCGGGCGATCATCGGCTGGCCGGCGATTTCGCGCAGCACTTTGCGCGGCAGCCGCGTGGAAGCCAGCCGCGCCGGAATAATGGCGATGGCTGAGAAATTCAACGTCATAAGCAGCAACGGTTCAATGCGGACTTAGCCCCTTTTCCGCAACTGCTGCAACTTTTGTGATTTCTCTTCTACGCTTTTCACCAGCTTGCCTTTCATCTCTTTCAGCTTGCCGGCCACGGTAGCATTGCTCAAGCCGATAATCTGCGCCGCCAGAATTCCCGCATTCGTCGCTCCGGGCTTGCCAATTGCCGTGGTGCCAACAGGAATGCCCGCGGGCATCTGCACAATGGCCAGAAGAGAATCCATGCCGTTCAACGCCGTGGAGGGAATTGGCACGCCGAGGACCGGGATGGTGGTCTCAGCAGCAATCACGCCTGCTAGGTGTGCGGCTCCGCCTGCTCCGGCAATAATTACCTTGATGCCGCGGCCTGCGGCATTGCGCGCGTATTCTGAAGTGCGCGCCGGCGAACGATGCGCCGAGGTTACGTCAATCTCATATGCAATGCCAAAGTCATCCAGCGCTTTGGCTGCTTCATTCATGATCTCCAGATCGGAATCTGATCCCATAACAATTGAAACCTGAGGGTTTTCTGCCATTTGAAGTTCTTCCTTGGAAAGTTATTTTTGTGCTTTCAGGGCGCGGGCCCCAATGTCTTTGCGGTAATACATATCTTCAAAACTGATCAGCCGCACCGCTTCATAGGCGCGATTGATCGCATCGTTCAATTGCGGCGCACGAGCGGTTACGCCCAGCACGCGTCCGCCATTGGTATAAATTACGCCGTCGCGCTTGCTGGTGCCGGCGTGAAACACTTTTACATTTGCCAGACTGCCGGCGCGGTCCAGGCCTGAAATCTGTTTTCCGCTCATAAAGCTTCCCGGATATCCGCCTGACGCCACTACCACGCAGCAGGAAGCATCGCGCGACCATTTGAATTCGTTGTCGCTCACGCGCCCATCCACGGCTGCTTCAATCGCGTCGAGCAAGTCGCTATCCAGGCGCATCAGCACGGCCTGCGTTTCCGGATCGCCAAAGCGGCAGTTAAACTCCAGCACCATGGGGCCGCGCGCCGTCATCATCAGCCCGCAATACAAAATGCCGCGATATTCCGCGCCTTCTGACTTCATGCCTGCAACTACGGGGCGCGCAACGTGATTCAGCAGCCACTCGGTCATTCCATCATCTAGAAGGGAATCAACCGAATAGGCCCCCATACCCCCGGTATTTGCGCCGGTGTCTCCATCGCCAATGCGCTTGTGGTCCTGTGCCGGCACCAGTGCAGCCACACGCTCGCCATCGCTCAATACAAGAAAAGAAACTTCTTCGCCTTCAAGAAACTCTTCCAGCACCACATGGGCCACCGGAGTTCCCAGCAGTTTGCCGTTGAACATGTCGATACCGGCAGTCGCTGCTTCTTCCTTGGTGGCAGCAATTACAACGCCTTTGCCTGCTGCCAGTCCATCGGCCTTGACGACGACTGGCGTAGAAAAAAGCCCTAAGGACTTGCGCAGCTCATCTTCTGATGTGCAGACGGCATAGTGCGCCGTGGGAATCGTGTGCCGCTGCATGAATTCCTTTGCGAAGCTCTTGCTGGTTTCCAGTTGCGCGGCGCGCTGCGTGGGACCAAAAATTCTCAGGCCACGGCGTGTAAATTCGTCCACCACGCCTATCGAGAGCGGTATTTCCGGGCCCACGATGGTCAG
>DASXLK010000119.1:0-7896 GCA_036496365.1 Candidatus Angelobacter sp.
TTGTATGATCTGGCCTGAATAATGAGTAAAAAAAGATTTCTGATCACCACCCTGGTGCTGGTTGTATTGAGCGCGCTGGTCTATCTCCAGATAAGGACCTGGAAAAAATTTGACTGGCACCGCTTCTGGGTGGCAACGCACAATACCAATAAGTTTTTTATTGTCGCTGGGGTGGCGCTGGTTTACGCGGATTACATTTTGCGCGCCGTGCGCTGGAAGATCCTGCTTAGACCAGTGTGTGAAGCCAAGACCGCTGACCTGGTGGCTCCCACGATGATTGGCTTTGCCGGGATGGCATTGCTGGGGAGGCCGGGAGAGTTTATACGGCCTTATTTAATCGCGCGCAAAGTGAATCTGAGCATGGCATCACAGCTTGCAGTCTGGACGGTGGAGCGCATCTTTGATACCGGCGCTTTTGCGCTGATCATGGCCGTAAATATTCTCTGGTTCAGGAGCGATCTCAGCCAGCTTCCGGGCTTTGCCAGTTCGCCGCACCGGCATTTTATGGGCTTTGAGTTTTCAGCCTTTACTTACTTTGAGCTTTTTGCCATCGCCCTGCTTCTGGGTGTGATTTTTATAGCAATGGTGGCGTTTAAGGTCAGGCAAAATCCGGCGGTTGCGTCGAGAGTTTTCACCCGGCTCTTTGGGATGATCTCGCCTAGATTCGGCCATGCCGTGGGCAAGCGCGTACACGCCTTCGGCGAAGGGCTGAACACGGTAAAAGACTTAAGGTCTTTCTTTCAGTTAAGCGGCTTATCCATTGTGATCTGGCTAATTATAGGCTTTGCGTACATGGCGGTGACGCATGCGTATTCCATTCACCGGCTCTCACAGATGACGCTCTCCCGCGTCTTTCTGCTTACCGCTGCCAGCGTGGTGGGAGGCGTGCTGCAATTGCCGGTGGTGGGCGGCGGATCGCAATTGGCTACGATCGGAATGCTGCGCGGAGTCTTTAACCTGTCGCCGGAGTTGGCCACCAGTTGCGGCATTATGCTCTGGCTGACGACGTTTATGTCAGTGATTCCGGCCGGTCTGGCGATGGCGCGATCAGAACATGTGTCGTTGACCAAGATTGAGGAAGAAAGCCTGGAAGAAGAGAAGGCGGCGGAAGAAGATACCTAGGTTCCGGCTTTTCCTTGCTTGCGAAAGTAACGTTAATGAGAAAGAGTGGTCATATACTTTTAATCATCGGCCTTTGCTGGTTTGCCGCGATCTTAGGCCTTATGTTCACAAACATAGTTGTCCGGGGCTTGCCCCTGCTTCGTGGGCTCGCAGAATTCATAGACAAACTTCCTCCAAAAATTGGAACACTGATTTTCTTGCTACTGTGGGATACCTTTCTGTTTGGCTGGTTCATTCCACTAGCATTGGGAATTCGCACAATCAGACGGCAACGTCGTCAAAACTAGCTTGCGTCGGCCTCCAAGATAGGAAGCCTATTCCTTCGATTTCCAGCCCTCTCTTTGCCCCTGTTACAATAAGTGAACAAACCCTTTGGAAAGTTACGGTTAAGACACAATGAAATGTCCGTTTTGCGGGTTCGAAAATGACAAAGTAGTGGACTCGCGCGAGAGTAAAGAGGGGGAATCCATCCGTCGCAGGCGCGAATGCCTGAAGTGCGAAAAGCGCTTTACCACCTACGAGCGCATTGACGAAATCCCATACATGGTTGTGAAGAAAGATGGCCGCCGGGAGAAGTTTGAGCGGCAAAAAGTACTGGCTGGATTATTAAGGGCCTGTGAGAAACGGCCGATATCCATGGGGAAGATGGAACAGATTGTGAATGAGGTGGAGCAATTTGTGATCGATTCGCCGGAGCGCGAACGCACCGCCAGCGAACTGGGCGAGCAGATCATGAACAATCTGAAGCAGATCGACAAGGTAGCGTATATACGGTTTGCCTCGGTGTATCGCGATTTCAAAGATGTGGGCGAATTCCACTCAGAGCTTGAGTCATTGCTCAATACGAAAGACGACAAATCGAAGCCGGCGAAGGCCAAGGGCGCTAAATAAAGAAGAGCGCCAAATTATTAAGACCAGGCAAAATAAGCAGGAGCTATGGCACATAAAGTTACGTTGATTCCGGGAGACGGCATTGGGCCAGAAGTTACGAATGCCGCAGTGCGCATCATTGATGCGTCCGGAGTAAAGATTGAGTGGGAGCCTTTTTCTGCCGGCGCAGAAGCATTTGCCAAGTACGGCGAATACATTCCCAAAGAATTGACAGAGTCGATTGAGCGCACTGGACTGGGGCTGAAAGGGCCGGTGACTACGCCCGTTGGCGGGGGATTCTCCAGCATTAACGTGGCTTTACGCAAGCAGTTTGAGCTGTTCGCCAACTTCAGGCCGATCCGCAACCTGCCTTCCCTGCCCACACGCTATCCCAGCGTGGATCTGGCGATTGTCCGCGAAAATACCGAAGGACAATATTCAGGAATTGAGCATGAAGTGGTGCCCGGCGTGGTGGAGTCACTGAAGATTGTTACTGCGAAGGCTTCAACCCGAATCGCCAAGTTTGCTTTTGAATATGCGCGGCGCGAGAAGCGCAAGAAAGTTCACGCTATCCACAAAGCCAACATCATGAAGATGAGCGATGGCCTGTTTCTGCGCTGCAGCCGCGAAGTGGCAAAAGACTTTCCGGAGATTACCTACGGCGAGCACATCATTGACAACACCTGCATGCAGCTGGTGACCAATCCATACCAGTATGACGTGATGGTGATGGAAAATCTCTACGGCGATATTATTTCTGACCTGTGTGCAGCCTTTGTCGGTGGACTGGGACTGGTGCCGGGCGCGAATATCGGGTTGAAATGCGCTATTTTTGAGGCGGTACATGGATCTGCGCCGGACATTGCCGGTAAAGATATAGCCAATCCGACGGCGGTGTTGCAATCTGGCGTGCTGATGCTGCGCCATATGGGCGAAGTGGAAGCGGCAGATCGAGTGCATACGGCGCTGGAAAAGACCTACAAGGAAAAGCTGCACCTCACGCGCGACGTGGGCGGCACAGCCGGAACAAGTGAGTTCGCCGATACAGTGATTGCCAACATGGAAAGAGTAGCTGTGGCGGCGGGGTAATTCTTACCGCTGATTTTCACTGATGGCACTGATCTGGTTTGGATAGACCAAGAGAGTAATCAGATTGGTTGCAGTGGAAGATCTTACCGCAGATTTTCGTGGATGAACGCGGGTTTAGGAAAAATCAAAAAATTTTTCCACCGCCGAGGCCGTGTTTTGAATGCCACTATCTCGAATATCCGTCGGGTCACGCCCAGCTAACCCCCACGACACGCCATTCCGAGGCCAAGCATTAGGCGCGGCCAAGGAACCTGCTCCGCTGAACTTCAAGGGCACGATCCAGGGGCAATCTAAAGAAGTGTTCTAACCCTGAAGTGCAACGGAGTTGATCCCTCACCTCGCAGTAATAGATCGTTGTGAGTTCAGGTTCGCCGCTTCGGTTCGAGATGGCGTCGCGTGAAAGGAACAACGTCAGGTAAGATATTCAAGGAATGAAAATACGCCATCTTCTTTTCCCTGTCATCGTTTTATCCATACTTGGCTGCAATAAATCCCAAACTGCCTCTGAACAACCATCGGCTGCACCCAAAGCACCAACCATTAATGTCGATGCCGCAACTTCCGGCAGCATCAGCGGCGTGGTCACGTTTACCGGCGCTGTGCCCAAGATCAAACAGCTCGACATGACGCAGGACCCGGGGTGCCCTTCAACACCACAGCCGGCTGAAGTTGTAGCGCTGAACGGGAACAAACTGGCGAATGTGTTTGTTTATGTGAAAGAAGGACTGCCGCAGGGCACTTTTGCCGTGCCATCCGAACCAGTAATGCTTGACCAGAAACATTGCCGCTATGAGCCGCACGTTTTTGGCATTATGGTGGGCCAGCCGCTGAAGATTACGAACACCGATTCAGCCGATCACAACATTCATGACATGCCCAGCGTGAACCAGCCTTTCAATGAATCGCAAAAGCCCACGGACAAGCCTGTGATCAAGACCTTCTCCAAGCCCGAGGTGATGATTCCGGTGCAGTGCAACCAGCATCCGTGGATGCGGGCTTACATCAGCGCATTGCCGCATCCGTATTTTGCCGTAACGGCTGCCGATGGAAGCTATGAGATCAAGAACCTGCCTCCGGGTGATTACACGATTGCGGCGGTGCATGAGAAATTCGGTGAGAAGACGATGAAGGTTACGGTAGGGCCAAAGGCAACGGCAAAGGCGGCGTTTGTTTTCTCACAAACACCGTGAGAAAAAATGGGTAAATGGGTAATTTGGTAAATGGGTAAATTTAGGGCGACAGGGATCTCTCGCTTTGGCTCGAGATTTCAGAAAAAAGCAGTGTAAAATAATCAGTACTTCCCAGGAGCTGTTCTGACCTCTTCCTCATATAACGCCGCTCAGCATCGCTTTACAGTATTTGTTGCGGCCTGTGCCTTCCTGCTGATTGTTGCGGGAGCGCTTGTGACCAGCAACAATGCCGGCCTGGCCGTACCGGACTGGCCGACGAGCTTTGGCCACCTGTTCAAAATCCCCAAGCTAATTGGCGGGGTCAAGTTTGAGCACATCCATCGCATGATTGCCGAATTTGTTGGGTTGATGACGATCATTGCCGCCATATGGACATGGCGCGTAGACCAGCGCCGCTGGATGCGCGGTCTGACAATTGGCGCGGTTGCGGGAGTGATTATTCAGGGTGTGCTGGGCGGGCTGACGGTTCTCAACTATCTACCGCCGGCAATTTCCACGGCCCATGGCACAGTTGGCCAGACAATGTTCTGCGTGCTGGCGGCGATTGCCGTGTTTACGAGCCGGAGCTGGCTGGATGAGCCAACCGAGAAAATCACCCGCAAAGATGCGAAGCCCTTACTGCGCCATTGCTGGATGCTGATTGGCTTTCTCTATCTGCAATTGATTCTGGGTGCAGCGTTCCGCCATGTGTGGACCAAGTGGGGACCGATGGGTTCCAATCACTGGCCGACCCACAAAATTATTCATGCTTTTCTTTATCCCCACATTCTGAACGCATTGTTTGTGACGGCTTTAGTGCTCTATGTAAGCATGCGAGCCATCACCAAGCACTCGAATATTCCGCAGCTGCGCCGTCCTGCGCTCTGGCTGCTTATTTTGCTCATCGCACAGCTTATGCTGGGCGTAAGCGCTTACGTGGTGCGGGTGATTCAGGGCGTGAATGAAGCGCAGCCAACGATGTCTCTGGTGGTCGTTACTGTAACGCATCTGGCGGTGGGGGCGTTGATTCTTCTCACGACAGTGGTACTTACGATCCAGGCTTACAGACACAGCGGCGATCCAACTTCAGTGATTCCCTTTGACCGTCGACGCGAGGTGGCCACGGCATGAGCACCATTCCCCAAAGAGTGGTTGAGTTGAAACCAGCACCAAAAGCAGATGCCACGGCAGCGCCGGTGGTGCTGAAGAAAAATTCTCTGATCGGCGACTATCTACAGCTCTTTAAGGTCCGTGTGACGACTCTGATTGTCGTGACGGCTTGGACTGGCGTTTACATGGGCGCGGCCAAGAGCGGCGTCTCGTCGCTGACGTGGACATTGCTCAATGCGCTGGTGGGAATCGGCGTAACTTGCGCGGGATCGGCTGCGCTCAATGAAGTTCTGGAATACAAAATTGACGCGCTAATGCGGCGAACGCGGAACCGTCCGCTGCCCTCAGGCAGAATGAGTCTCGCAACCGGGATGACGGCTGGAATTCTGGCGTCAGTGCTGGGGCCGCTTTATCTGGCATTCACGACGAACGTATTGACGGGCGCACTGGCATTTTCAACGGCGCTGGTTTACCTGGCACTGTATACACCGCTCAAGCGCATCTCGCCGATCTCAACGTTTGTGGGCGCGTTTCCCGGAGCCATGCCACCACTGCTTGGCTGGACGGCGATACGCGGCAAGCTGGAGATTGAAGCAGTCTTCCTTTTTCTGATTGTCTTCTTCTGGCAGTTTCCGCATTTTCAGGCCATTGCATGGATGTACCGCGAAGAATACGAAGCTGCCGGGATCAAGATGCTTCCAGTGGTGGACAAAGAGGGACACAGCGTGATCCGGCAGATGTTTACCTATTGCTCTACGCTCATTTCCGTAAGCCTGGTACCGACGCTGCTTCATATGACGGGAAAAATTTATCTCTTCGGAGCACTGGCGCTGGGACTGGGGTTTCTCTGGTTTGTTTTCCGGCTGGCACAGGCCAAGCTGCCCACAACGTCACCCGATTCCAGAATATTTGCCCGCCAGATATTGCAGGCCAGCGTGCTTTATCTGCCCTTGCTTTTTGCCCTGATGATGCTGAACGTGGTGCGTTCATAAGAGATGGCCGACTACAGTCTCTTCCCTGCTGTAAACGCCACATTGAATGGCGCCAGCGCAATTTTGATTACAACCGGACGAGTTCTGATTGCGCGCAAGCAGATTCAGCTGCATCGCGCCTGCATGATTGCAGCGGTGGCTATGTCAAGCCTGTTTCTGGCCAGCTATCTTTATTACCATGCTCATGTAGGGTCAGTGCATTTCCCCGGCGAGGGATGGGCGAGACGGGTTTATTTTACGATCTTGATTTCACACACCCTGCTGGCCGTGGCGGTGGTCCCACTGGTGTTGTTATCGCTGATAAATGGATTGAAATCACGATTTGACCGGCACCGCAGAATCTCACGCTGGACTTTTCCCATCTGGCTATATGTGTCAGTGACTGGCGTGGTGGTTTATATAATGCTGTATCAGATTTATGGGGCGCATGCTAAGCCCTGATGTAAATGGAAAAGGCGAATGCGCCGGTCAGCCGCTTTCTGAAATTTGAACCCGCTGGTATATTTACCAACATTTCGTAAAGGAAAAAAATTATGGCAAAGAGCGTAAACAAAGTGATTCTGGTGGGTAACCTGGGCAAAGACCCCGAAGTGAAATTCACACCCAGCGGCGTTCCGGTGGCAAAGTTCAGTCTGGCCACCAATGAGCGGTTCAAAGATAAAGGCGGCGAATGGCAGGACCGCACGGAGTGGCACAACATTGTGGCTTGGCAACGGCTGGCAGAGATCATCGGCGAGTATGTAAAGAAGGGCTCCAAGATTTATATCGAAGGACGGCTGCAAACTTCGAGCTGGGAAGACAAGCAGAGCGGAGAAAAGAAGTATCGTACTGAGGTTGTGGCCAGCGACCTGGTATTGCTGGGCGGCCGCGGCGAAGGCGGCGGTGGCGACCATGAAGGACGTTCATCACGCGGAGGCGCTTCTTCCTTTGATCAGCGCAGTTCGCATTCTGAAGAGCATGCCCCGTCGTCTGCTGAAATCACGGATGAGGACATACCTTTTTAGGCGTGATGGTTGGTTAGAAGCCAGACATTCTGCATCGGCAAAAGACCTGCCAAGGCCTCTTTGCCGATGCAAAGTCCCTTTCAGCAAGAATCCCAACTAAGCATCTGGTCTGTTGATGACCGTGGATGGCTGAAGGTACAAGATTGCGCTGTTCTTAATCGCACAACGTTAATGTCCTTTTAGTTGCCGATCTTTGTCATTTAGTAATGACATATTTTGTCATTTGGATAAGACAGAAGCTCCCGGGCCACTTTACATTTATTTACGTTAATTTGTGTAAAGCGCTTATGTCTCAGATGTTTAAGGAGATATCTGTCTTAGCGAGCTTTAATTGGCTGGCTGTTTGCAGATTGAATAAGGCAAATCGCCGTTCAATTCGCCGATTACCCTATCGCAAATGAGCCGACGACAAAACCAGAGGAAGAGAGAGATTAGAAATTCAATGCGCAAACAAAAAGGCTTTTCACTGATTGAGCTGCTGATCGTAGTAGCTATTATTCTTATTATCGCGGCTATCGCGATTCCAAACCTGCTCCGCTC
>DASXLK010000120.1:0-22795 GCA_036496365.1 Candidatus Angelobacter sp.
GCCACTTCCCATTCAAATTCAGTGGGGATGCGTGCGCCGGCCCAGCGGGCAAAGGCATCGGCTTCATAAAAGCTCACGTGGCAGACCGGATCGGACTCTTCAATGCGCCGCAAGCCGGAGCAGGTGAATTGGAACCAGTCATTGCCAGACTGCTCCCAATAAAGCGGTGCGCGCCAGCGATTTTGCTGTACGGCCGTCCATCCGTCAGAAAGCCAGAGCTCAGGACGCGAATAGCCGTTGTCTTCCATGAAAGAGAGATAGTCGCCGCAGGTGGCCAGTCGCATGGCAAAACGGAAGGGACGCAGAAAAACTTTGTGGCGCGAGCCTTCATTATCGAAGTAAAAAGAGTCGCTCTGCGCGCCGATCTCATAGAGTCCTTCAGGATAAAGCTGTGGCCGCTGTGGCGCTGGAACGTCAGTGGATGTTGCGGCAAGGGCTGGCTGGTACGTTGGCTGAAGCGGATTGCTCCAGAAACCGTGCTTAATATCGGTGATCAGAAGTTCCTGGTGCTGCTGCTCGTGATTCAGGCCGAGAACGACGAGTTTGCGCACCTCAGCGGCGAGAGTACCTGACTGAAGAAGCTTGAGCATGTGCTCATCAATATGGGCGCGATATTTGCGCACCTCGTCCAGGCTAGGACGGGAAAAAGTATTGCGCAGCGCTTTTTCCGGCTGCTGGCCCACGGCGTTGTAATAGGAGTTAAAGAGATCGCGAAACTTGGGATGGAAGGGCTTGTATCCGGATAAGTGATTGGAAAGAATGAATGTTTCAAAAAACCAGCTGGTATGCGCCAGATGCCACTTGGCCGGGCTTGCTTCCGGACAGGATTGCACCATCATATCTTCCGCGCTCAGATGGGCGGTAAGGGCGTGGGTCTGCTGGCGTACGACAGAGTAATGGCTCAAGAGCCACGCTGCCTCCCGTTCTTCCGGCGATGCTGGGGGAAAAGTCAAAACGGACTTCAGATGCGCCATTGAGGGTTTCCTAAAGCTCGAGTTACGTCAGGGGAGACATACTAAATACTTAAGCCTGAAATTGCATCCCCTGGCACCGCGAAAGTGCCGTCACCATGAGATGCCAGCAGCCTTAATAAAGTTTCGATTATGGTTCGTTAAAATCATCCTTTTTCTGAAAGCAATACCAAAGGGCAGGTTGTTTGGAGCAGGTTCTCCATGGCGAAAAATGAACGAAAGGTTTGCAGCCAAAGTGGTGTATCTTCAAGGATGTGAGCGACACCCGCCGAATCATCTTTCATGTGGATATGGACGCATTTTTTGTGTCGGTGGAAGAGTTGTACAATCCGGCGCTCAAGGGCAAGGCTGTGGTTGTGGGCGGGCAGAAAGATGAGCGCGGCGTGGTTTCCGCGGCATCGTATGAGGCGCGCAAATTTGGCGTCCATTCCGCCATGCCATTGCGGACTGCAGCCAAGTTGTGTCCGCATGCCATTTTTGTGGACGGCCATCCAGATCTTTACCAGGAAAGCTCACACAAGGCCCGGGAAGTGCTGCATGATTTTTCTCCGGCGGTGGAGATGGCGTCGATTGACGAAGCTTATCTCGATATGACCGGCACAGAACGGCTGCATGGTCCGGCGTTGCTCGCCGCCCACAAGCTCCATCAGCAGATGAAAGAGCGCACCGGGCTGAATTGCTCCATCGGGATTGGCGGCTCAAGGTTGATGGCCAAGATCAGCTCAGATAAGGCCAAGCCCAACGGCGTCCTATATGTGCTGCACGGGCAGGAGCAGAGTTTTCTTGCGCAGATGGATGTCGGCAAAATTCCCGGCGTGGGCAAAGTGACCAAGGAGCGGCTGAACAAAATTGGGATCGTGCTGATTGGCGACCTGTTAAAGGTAGAAGAGCGGGTTCTGCTCGATAACTTTGGCAAGTGGGGCTCGGCGCTGATCGGCAAAGCGCGTGGAGAAGATGCCGGCGCATGGTTTGAAGGCGCGGTGGGCGAAGAGTGGCAGGCAAAATCCATTAGCCATGAGCATACGTTCGGGACCGATACCGCGGAGCTGATCAAGCTGGAATCTACGCTCTCTCATCTTTGCGAGAAGGTAGGCCGGCGTTTGCGCGAGCAGAACTTTATGGCGCGCACCATCCAGCTTAAGTTGCGCTACTCAGATTTCAGCACGATTACGCGCGCGCATTCGCTATCCAGCCCCACACAGATGGATACTGAAATCTATTCCGCCATCGCGAAACTATTCCATACCAACCGGGAGCGGGGCCGGGCCATACGACTACTAGGTGTGCAGGCCTCCAATTTTGAGGACATGCCGGAACAGATGGACATGTTGGAAGGCGATAAGAGACAAAAATTAGCGCGCGCCCAGTCTGCCTCTGACCGGCTGCGCGACAAATTCGGCGACTCGGCGATCTTTCTGGCCAAAACCATGGGTGGCACCTTCCGGGAGCGAGTGCATGAGAATCCGGCGGAAAAGCCCAACAAAAAGCGCTAGATTTGTGCCGGCCAAATCATTTTTGCTTATTGTTTCCGCGAACCCGACAAAATAAAGATTTATCTTCGAATAGGCGAAATGAGTGATATTTTGTTGTTCTTGTGTAAGAGTTTTAAGCTATGGCAGGCATAGATATAAGTTAATTCTTATCCAATAATGATTTAGCGTTTGCCAGATTGCCCGTCTCTCAAAGGCCGTGTTGTTTGGTTGCCGGCCCAAGCATCTAAGATTGCAGGATTTTTATGTCGCCACGGTTTGAAGAAATCGTCGTCTTCGGCATCATTACTATTCTAGTAGCGCTGTTTGCCTGGATCTACCTACGTGACCGGCAGAAAAGTATTGGTTTGTGGATGCTGGGGTGGACGGCAATCTGGGTGCATTTTGCGGCCCCGGCGTTCGTCTGTTACCTGCACGGTATGGCGCGCTTTACTCCATTGCTGATGGTATTCACGCTGATCGTGGCCGGAACCTGTTTCCTGCTTTCAGTTTCTGAAGTTTTCGTCCAGCAGAGCAGGCGGATAGCATTTGTCGGGTTTATTAGCGTGGCATCCGTTCTTTATCTTGCCGGTTTACAGATGGGGATCAGGTCGCCCAGGTTTTATATCTTCTTATTGCTGGTCAGCTGTGGGTATGCCACGGCGCAGGCGCTGCGGTTTTATGGCTGGAAGAGCCTGCATCTCTATTTTCTGTGCCTATTGCTGCCCTATGGCCTATGGGCCATGGGAAAAGTTCTAGGCGGCGGTCTGAACCACGGGCTCAATTTCTATTTGTTCGGTTTCTTTTATGTCACTGGGCTGGTTTATTTCCGCCACTTCCACAGATTTACGCCGGGTGTGCTCCTGACCTCCGCCGCATTCATACTCTGGGGCTGCGTTTTTCCAGTATCGGCGATTGTGACCGCTAACCATTCGGGGCCGGGACCGGGAAGTGTTTTTTGGGACCTGCCAAAGTTCTTTGTGGCTTTCGGCATGATCATGACGCTGTTTGAGAACCAGGCTGAAGTTGCTTCCACGGTAGCGCAGCAATACCAGATTCTTTTTGAAAATAATCTGGCCGCTGTCTATGTTTCCACCGTGGAAGGCAAGCTGCTCAACTGCAATGGCGCTTTTCTTAGAATGTATGGGTTTCAATCCAGGGAGCAGGCGCTCGCTCAATCTACAGTCGCTCTTTATAGTCATCCGGCAGAACGGGAGCAGTTCCTGCTTGACCTGGGGCGGCATGGCCAGGTGTTGAATTATGAGTGCACGCAGCGGCGGCAGGATGGCACCATGTTCTGGATACTGGAGCGCGCCACCATTGCTTCCGATGGCCTGGGCAACAGCTTTATTGAAGGCACAGCGATTGACATTACAGAGCGCAAGCAGAGTGAAATTGCGCTGCGGCAATCAGAAGAAAGGTTTGCCACCATTTTCCGCCAAAGCCCCGTGGGATGCGCCATTCTTTCCATTGAAGGCGTGTTCCTTAACGTGAATGACAATCTGCTGCGCCTGCTGGCTCTGCCCGCGGAAAAAGTAATTGGAAGGAGCACGGTAGACCTGGGCTTTTGGAAATCACACGAGGAGCAAGCAGAGCTTTACAGGAAACTCAGGGCGGAAGGAGCGGTACAAAACCTGGAGGTGAAATTCAAGGACGCGACCGGCACCGAGCATTATGGCCTGTATTTTGCCACATTGGTCCGCATTGGCGAGAAGGAATGCATTTTTGGCATGCAACTTGACCGGACAGACGAGCATGAGCTTGAGGCCAAGTTTCTGCAGGCACAAAAAATGGAGGCACTGGGCCGCCTGGCCGGAGGCGTGGCGCATGACTTCAACAATCTGCTGGGCGTGATTGGCGGCTATGCAGAGCTGCTGGAATCCAAGCTGGAATCGAGCGAGGTGCTGCGCCGCTATTGCACCAAGATCATCGATACAACGCAGCGCGCCAGCGGGCTTACACGACAGCTGCTCACCTTCAGCCGCAAGGAAATTGTGCGGCCCACGGCCTTGCAGACCAGCGATACCCTGCTGGAACTTACGGCCATTTTGCCACGCCTGATTGGTGAAGATATTGAATTGATTGTGAATCTTCAGGCCACCGGCACCGTGGTGATTGATAAGACGCATTTTGAGCAAATTGTTTTCAATGTTGTCATCAATTCACGCGACGCCATGCCGGGAGGCGGCCATATCTTTATTGAAACCGAAGACATACTTCGTCCAGTGCTCACACCTGCCGGCAGCGTTGCCATTCGCCAATATGTAGTCATACGCATCCGCGATACCGGCATGGGCATGGACGAAGAGACGCGCATGCACGCCTTTGAGCCCTTCTATACCACCAAGGAAGTTGGACGCGGCACGGGGCTGGGGCTGGCTACCGTCTATGGCATTGTTCAACAATGCCAGGGTGAGATCAGCATAGAATCCAGTCCGCCCAAAGGCACACAGATCAGTATCCTGCTGCCTGTGACCGTTTCCGATGCAGATGCGATCGGCGAAGCCCCGAACCAGACCATTAAGCGAGGGCAAGGCAATATTCTGCTGGTGGAAGATGAAGCTGAACTGCGCAACGTGAATGCCGAATTCCTGAGATCGCTGGGATACACGCTGACCTGCGCCAGCAGCGGCCCGGAGGCGTTGCACCTGGCTGCCGAGGCAGAACAGATAGACCTGGTCATCAGTGACGTGGTAATGCCCAAAATGAGCGGACGAGAATTTGCCGACCAGCTGCTGCGCATGCGGCCGAACACCAAGCTGCTTTATGTCTCTGGCTATGCGGATGACGTGGTGCTGCAAAACGGCATTTCCATGCAAGGGATGATGTATCTGCAAAAGCCGTATTCTCTAAAGCAGCTTGCCAGCAAGGTGCAGACGCTGATTTCGAGTCCCATCCGGACTTAGCGGGGATTTCAGCGCCGCTGATAGACCTGCCAGCTTGGGTCGTCCTCAAGTTTATTGGCGCTAAGAAAGTCCCATACTTTTGGATTCAAGTCTTTCGATACTCCATAGTAGTCGTGATCGTGGCCCTTCATCGTGACCACCTGCGCGTTAAAGCCGTGCTTGTTCAGCTCCGTTTGTGTTGCCTTGACTGAATCCATGGAAAAGAACTGGTCTTTATCCCCGATCCAGATGGTGATGGGAATTTTGCGCTTGGCCAGATCGAGATAAGGGTAGAAATCCTCTCTCACAGCACCGGCATGCACGCCCACAGCGGCAAAATATTTTGATTCCATCACGCCCATGTAGAGTGAAAAGACCGCACCGGCGGAATGGCCGAAGAGATAGATGCGCCGTGGATCGACGGAGTTTTTTGCGCGTACGGCCTCCACTACTTCATGCAGAAATTCCGGGCCGTCAGTATTCATGCTCCACTGGCGGGAGTTGGCTGAATCAGGCGCGGCAAGAATGATGCCTTGTTTTTCCGCCAGGGCTTTCCATTCGTTGATCTGCGACATGCCGTCGCGTCCGGAGCCGTGCAGAAGCAACAGCAGAGGCGCGGGCGCGGTGAGATTTTCCGGGACCACGGTGTAATAGACGCGTTCTGTGCCATCTGATGTGAGCGTTTGTTTTTGCGGTTTTACGGTGGCAAAGGCAGTGGCGAAAGAGAGAACCAGCAACAAAGGTAGCGCAAGTTTTTTCATGAGCCAAGTTCCTGTCAAATCACTTAGACGGTAAACTTTTCCTGCGGTGAGCACCGTGTTAGCGGCGGCGCTGGCTTTGTGCGCGAGCCCTAAGGTAAAACCGCCGCAACTTACGCGTTCTTTTCCACCAGTTCAGGTGTTTCCATGCTTTCAAGCCTGATCTTCATGGGCAGCCATCCGCGCACCAAAATATAAAGCACCGGAATAATGAACAGATTAAGGAAGGTGGAGACGATCATTCCGCCGAAAACCGTTGTGCCCACGGAATGCCTACCGGCAGCGCCTGCGCCTGAAGCAAAGACCAGAGGCAGCACGCCGAGAATAAAAGCGATGGAGGTCATGAGAATTGGACGCAAGCGAAGGCGAGCCGCTTCAATGGCCGACTCCACCAGGCCAAGTCCGCGGTGCTGCAACTGCTCGGCAAATTCCACGATCAAAATGGCGTTCTTACTGGCCAGGCCGATGAGCATGACCAGGCCGATCTGGCAATAGACATCATTCTGCAGCCCGCGCGCCGACTGCAGTAACAAAGCGCCCAGCACGGCCATGGGCACTGCAAGAAGAATGATGAAGGGCAGAACAAAGCTTTCATACTGCGCGGAGAGCGTGAGATAGACCACCAGCAAGCCGAGGCCAAAGAGCATGATGGTTTGTGCTCCGGATTGAATTTCTTCCAGAGAGATTCCTGTCCACTCAAACGCATAGCCCTGCGGTAAAACTTCTTTAGAGATTTCTTCCATGGCGTGAATGGCCTGACCGGAGCTATAACCGGGAGCGGCGCTGCCATCGATTTCAACGCTGCGGAAAATATTGTAATGATTGATGACGCTGGCGTTGGTGCCTTCCTTGACGGTGACCAGGTTATCCAGCGAGATCATGCGGCCATCATCGGAGCGTACGTAAAACTGGCGCAGGTCGCGCGGCTGCGAGCGGAATTGCTGGTCTGCCTGCACAATCACGCGATACGAGCGATTATTGAAGTCAAAATCATTTACGTATTGCGATCCCATATAAATCTGGAGCGCTGAAGTAATCTGGGAAAAAGGCACGTTCAAGCTCTTGGCTTTTTCGCGATCAATCTGCACCACGAATTGAGGATCGCGCGCAGTGAAAGTGCTGAACAGAGGGTGCACAAGCTCAGGCCGAGTGTTGGCTTTAGCGATCAACTGGCGCATCGTGCCTTCCAGTTCGTCCAGCGTTCCGCCGCCTGTTTGTTGCAACTCATAGGCAAAGCCGCCGAACTGTCCCAGACCCTGGATGGCCGGAGGAGCAAACGGAATGACCATGGCTTCATTGATGCTCATGAGCTGTCCACGAAGAGTGCCGAGAACGCCATCAGCGCTATGTGCGACCCCTTTGCGCTCACTGATGTCCTTGAGGCTGGCAAAAATAATTCCCTGGTTGGCGGCGCTGCCGCTGAAGCTGAAGCCAGGAACGGAGAAGCAGCCTTCCACGTCAGGGTTGGCGCTGACGAGAGAAGCGGCGCGGTCCATGACTTTGCTGGTGTATTGCAATGACGCACCAGGCGGGGCTTGCACCACCACAAAGAAATAGCCTTGATCTTCCTGCGGGACAAAGCTGCTGGGTACGCGCTGATAAACGAAGTATGTGGCGGCCAGTCCGGTGAGGAAGATCACAACAACTACAGCGCGCAGGTTGTACAGGTGATGGAGTCCTGCCTGGTAGCCTGTGGTTACGCGCTGGATCAAGGAATTGATGGCGGCAAAAAAGCGGTTGTGCTCACCTTCACGCGGGCGCAGAAGCAGCGCGGCCAGCGCGGGCGAAAGCGTGAGCGCATTGAAAGCAGAAATGGCGATGGAGAAGGCAATGGTGAGCGCGAATTGCTGATAGAGCCTGCCGGTGCTGCCCGGGAACAATGAAACCGGAACAAATACGGCGATCAACACCAGTGACGTAGCCACAACCGCGCCAGTCACTTCTCGCATGCCGATTTTTGTGGCTTCACGCGGATCGCGCACGCCTTCCTCAATATGGCGCTCCACGTTTTCAATGACCACAATGGCGTCATCTACTACCAACCCAGTGGCAAGCGTTATACCGAATAGAGTTAGAGTGTTGATGGAGAAGCCGAAAAACTTGGCAAAGATAAAAGTTCCGACCAGCGAAACGGGAATCGTAATGGCAGGAATAATGGTGCTGCGCCAGCCCTGCAGAAAAAGAAAAATTACGATGATGACGATAAGTATCGCTTCGCCCAGCGTCTTGAGCACTTCCTTGATGGATTCGCCGACCGCGCGAGTGGTGTCAAAGGCGACCTGGTATTTCAGTCCGGGAGGGAAACGTTTGGCCAGCAGCTCAATTTCCGTCTGCACGTCGCGACGCACCTGGAGAGCATTGGCGTTGGAGAGCTGCATTACGCCCAGACCCATGGCGTCCACGCCGTTATAGCGGAGCTGGCCGCCGTAACTTTCAGCACCAAGCTCGGCGCGGCCTACGTCACGCAGTTCAATCAACGAGCCGGTGGTGGAGCGTTTGATTACGATTTGCTCAAACTCTTTGGGATCGCTGAGGCGTCCGACGGCGCGCACGCTGATCTGGTAGGACTGAGTCGAGGGCGCTGGCTGTTGGCCCACTTGTCCTGCAGCGACTTGAACATTTTGCTCGCGCAATGCGTTGGTTACATCCACGGCGGTAAGGCTGCGCGCGGCCAGCTTTACGGGATCAAGCCACAAGCGCATGGAATATTTGCGCTCGCCAAAAATCACCACGTTGCCTACACCCTTTACGCGCTTAATAGCGTCTCTTACATAGAGGTCAAGGTAGTTGGAGATAAAAAGATTGTCGTATTCCTTATTATTGTCAGAATAGAAGCCATAGGCCACCACAAACGAGCCGCTATTTTTGCTGATGCTCACGCCGGTTTGCTGCACTTCCGCGGGCAGACGTCCCAGGGCGGTGGAAGCACGGTTCTGCACATCGACCGCCGCGACATCAAGATTGCGGTCAAGATCAAACGTGGCGCTGATGGCGCTGGTACCATCATTGCCGCTGGTGGAGCTCATATAGCGCATGCCTTCCGCGCCGTTGATGGCCTGCTCGAGCAGCGTGGTTACGCTGGTTTCCACGGCCTGCGAGTTCGCGCCGGTATAGCCCGCGCTTACGCTCACGGTGGGCGGCGTGAGATTGGGATATTGCGCGATGGGCAATGTGGGAATGGCCACGGCGCCTGCCAGAACAATCAGCAGAGAGCAAACGGTGGCAAAAACCGGCCTGCGAATAAAGAAATCAACCATGAATCCTGTCGCTTTCGCTTTGAAAAAGTCTTTCGGCTCGTGAAAATCTTAGGTCGTGAAAAGCCGTTGGTTGTGAAAAGTCTTAGGTTGTGAAAACCTTTGGTCGCGAAAACCTAGGTTTGTGGGACCACGGGCATACCATCCACCAGCATTTGTACGCTGGTGGTAATAATTTTGTCGCCGGGCTTAATGCCATCGAGCACCACGTAATCATTGCCCACCAGATCGCCTACCTGGATCACGCGCTGCCGCGCCACGGATTGCTGTCCCTGGCCTTCTGCCACAAAGGCAA
Organism: Candidatus Angelobacter sp.; assembly: GCA_036496365.1. GTDB lineage: Bacteria > Acidobacteriota > Terriglobia > Terriglobales > Acidobacteriaceae > Angelobacter. The sequence continues at coordinate 9,633 of DASXLK010000120.1, forward strand.
ACATCTTTCCGCTGAGCCGCGAGACCGCCGTTATCGGAATGACAGGGGCGTTCCGCTCAGACCACACCACGCGCGCGTGCACTTGCTGCAGATTGCGGAATTTTCTATCGGCGTTGGGGACCTGCGTTTTTATCAGCAGCGTTTGTGAGTCGGTATCCACGTGCGGCGAGATAAAAGAAATGCGCGTGCGCACCGGCTTGTTCTCGCCGTCAACAATATCCACCGGCATGCCTATGCGCAGAGCGCCGGATTTTTCCGCCGGAACGTTGACATAGGCTTCCAGCGATCCGCCGAGATCAATGGTTGTGAGCATGGTGGTAGCAGCCACATGGTCGCCCACATGGACGGGAATATCGCCGACAATGCCATCAGAGGGCGAGCGCACCGTGTAGTAATGCAACTGCACCTGCTGCTCGCGTATTCCCGCGGACGAAGCTTCAGCATCGGCCTTGGCTGCGTCATAGGTGTTCTGCGCCTGGTCCAGGTCGGCCTTGGCCACCACGCCCGCGGCAAAGAGCTGCTTCTTGCGCTGCAAGTCAGTGCCGGCCTGCATCATTACGGCCTGCTTTGATTTCAGGCTGGCTTCCTGGTTGTTGACCGTGGCCTGCTGCTTGGTGGGGTCGATCTCCAGCAAGGGCGTTCCGGGGGCAACGTGCTGGCCGGAATTCACAAGGATTTTTGTGATGTCGCCTTCCACCAGCGGTTGCAGCGTGGAGGCATTGCGCGACTTCAGCGTGGCCAGATAATCTGTGGAGAACGGCACCATCTGCGACTGCGCGGTCATTACCTTTACAGGAAGAGCCATTGGACCAGCAGGCGCAGCGGCCTTGCTGCCGCCGCATCCAGCCGCCAGACATATAAAGCCGGCGGCGACTATTGATAAAGCTATCTTCTTGGGAATCATGTATCTATCCATGTTAACAATTTTCACGTGATCTGGCGGGGTGCTCTCTAATTTAGACGGACAAGCAAGGGAAATGGGTAGGGCCCGCCAATAGGGATTTGAATGCTATAATTTCCAAGACCTCATCGCTGTGCTTTAGTCTTTATCTTCACAGCGGCTTTCTATTCCGTCGGGACGTGGCTCAGCCTGGTAGAGCACTCGCTTGGGGTGCGAGGGGTCGGCAGTTCAAATCTGCCCGTCCCGACCAATTACTTTTTTAAATTGTCTTGCCGGGGCTGCCAGGGTGGAGCAGGCCTTCAGGCCTGCGGTGAAGCTGCTGAAGAGAGCGGCTTTAGCCGCTGAGGTACTGGATCAAGTTGAAAGGATGCGTTTGCGGAGCTGTAAGGATATTCTTCTGGAGTCTTGGCCAGAAATTTTTTTACCGGATTCTGCCAAATGTAGTCTTTGAACCTCTGATATTCGAGAGAGTCCCTTATCCGCCGATCCAGAAAGCTGGGTTGCCAGATTTCTCTTTTAGCTTTCAGGCTCTTATTCAACTGGAAAGAAAATCCTCCCTTAATCAACTGCATGGCCCTTTCCAGGGTGATTCCTTCAGGAGTGATTATCAGGTGAAAATGGTCTGGCATAACAACAAACTCATGCAGTAAATATTTTTTCTCTGCTCTGTATTGCAGCAAAACTTGAATAAAAAGCAAAGCAATCTTTTCCACCTGAAAAAGAGTTTTTCTCTGCAAAACATTGGCGGTAACAAAGTAGGTAGATTCTGTTGTTGTTCCTCGATGAGGGATGGTCAAATGGACCTCAGCGGCTAAAGCCGAAATTTGTATAGCAGTCTACCGCAGGCCTAAAGGCCTGCTCCACCCACTGAGCCGAAAAATAGTGGTAGTGCCTGCTCCACCCACTTGCCCGGAAAATACTGGTAGGCCCTGTGCCACCCTCTGAGTCGAAAAATGGGTAGGGCCGCTCCCATTCGCTTGACTGAAGAATACTGATGAGGCATGTTCCACCCGGACCGAAGCCACCGTCCGCGGATGGCGGCAATTCACACACTATTTGGGTGGCGGAACGAATTCCTTGGGCAGTTGCGCGCCCTCAGCACCGAAGAAATATTGCTGCATCTGTTCGACGAGGAATTGTTGCGCTTCCGGCTTCCAGGGCTGGAGGCGGTATTCATTGAGGAGCATTTTGGAGTGCTCGGCCCACATTTTCCATGCGTCGGCACTGACGGTTTCATAGATTTTCTGGCCCAATTCGGTGTCGAAAGGGCGTTCATCGAGGCCGGGAAGTTCGCGTCCCAGCTTGGCGCACATAACCATACGAGGCATGAAAGAGATTGTACTAGAGGCGGCGAGAATGCGCAGTTTGGAGCGCCTGCAAGTGACTGAATACAGGGCGAATAAAGTTAGAATATTTTGGTTGATTTTGTTCGCCTGCGGAGCTATAAAGTAAGAGCCGGGAGCGGCTCCGGCATGCCCCGATTTTTGGGGATTCGCAGAACAAGCCCATAGCAGTTTATTCGCTTTGTTTTGGGAACGCTCAAAGGCCTGCACCCTTCGCCACTCTGCTGAAAAGCCAGGGCGAACCCCTTCTGAAAATTTCCGGAAGGCTATGGGGAAGAAGTGTGTCTGAGGTGCGGGCAAATGGTAAATGGCAATTAGCACTTAGCCATTGGCTCTTAGCTTTTGGCTCTTCAGTGACACCCATCTATTTTTAAACTCATTTACCAAACGCTATTTGGCCACCCATACGGGTGGCTTTTGTTTTTGGCCGCAGTTTTTACAAGGCCGCTGCAAGCCACCCTAGAAATCGCGCTCCGAAATCACATTCCGCAATCAGTTTTAGAAAAACACAATTTGAGAGAGAGCTTTGAGAGAAGACCATGACCAAGAATGAAATTCTCACGACTATCCGGCAGTTTGCCAAGAAGAATGATCGCAACCCGAACCTGCGTGATGTGGTTTTGAAGACGGGAATCACGCGGCACTTTGTTTACCACCTGTTTGGAAGCTGGAAGAAGGCGCTGGCAGAGGCCGGGCTGGAGGCCAGCGGGTCCGGCTTTGGATTGAAAGAGCCAGTGCTGCTGCTGGACTGGGCGGGCGCGGTGCGTAAGCTCAAGAAGATTCCCAGTGTTTATGAATATGAAAGCGTAGGGCGATTCAGCGGCGTGCCGTTTAAGAGTCGTTACCGGCTGTGGTGGCGCGTGCCGGAAGCGTTTGCGGCATTGGCGCAGAGAGACGGGCTGGAAAAAGACTGGCAGGATGTGCTGGCGCTGGTGGCGAGGAGGAGAGAAGAGCAGCGGGAGAAAGAGAGCGGGCAGGTAAAAGGCAGACGGTCACAGAAGGCGATTGTGTTCCGCAATCGCCCGATTTACGGGCGGCCTCTGGCGCTGCCGGAACTGGCATACGAACCAGTGAATGAGGCTGGTGTGGTGTTTGCCTTTGGCATGGTGGCGCGGCGGCTGGGGTTTACGGTGCATAGGATACAAGTGGAATTTCCGGATTGCGAGGCGATGCGCGAGGTGGCGACAGGGCAATGGCAGAGGGTGAGAATTGAATTTGAATTTGAAAGCAAAAACTTTCTGAAGCACGGACACAGAGCCAATGGCTGCGATTTGATTGTGTGCTGGAGCCATAACTGGCCGGAGTGTCCGAAGAGGCTGGAGGTGATTGAGCTGAAGAAAGTGGTGAGAGGGTTGCAGGGAAGACTTACGGCGGGGAGTTTTACCACTGATTTACACAGATGAACACTGATCGGAGAAGAGTGCGAATCAAAAAATACAATTTTGGCCGCGAATCAACGCGAAAGAACGCGAATTTTGAATTTGTGTTGCGTGGGGTTCGCAGCTTAGTGCTTGGTTAAAAGCGTAGTTGGGACATTTCCCTCAGCGGCTAAAGCCGGGGGTTGTTTTGCTTTAACCGCAGGCCTAAAGGCCTGCTCCACCCACTCAACCGAAAAATGGTGGTCGTGTCTGCACCACCCAGTCGGCCGAAAATAGTGGTAGGTTTGCTCCAGCTTCTTAACCGTAAGAGACTGGTAAATGCCTACTCCACTCTCTCAATCGAAAAAATAGTCGTAGAGCCTGTCCACCCTCTCAACCGTAAGAGACTGGTCAGGGCCTGTGGCCATTGCAAAGGATGGGGCACGCACGGTTTGTGAGGGAAGCCCAGTGAGTCTGACCAGCAGCTTGCGCCTGCTCTCAAGATTCTGGTGCATGAGTCATCCCCGTCTGCATGGCGGACATCCTACCTTTTCGACAGTAAATTTTTAAGACACTCAATTTTGGTAATCAGATGCAAAAGACAACCAGCGGCAATGAGAGCCAACAAGCCAAAGAATAACTTTCCGTCCAAAACCCGAGCTTGAATCAAACGACTTAACCATTACTTTCTAAAAAAACAATCATTTCTAAAAAGGGAGTCAACTGATGAAATTTTTCTCTGCCAATCTGGAAACTCTACGTGAACTTTATATTAACCAGCTACGGATGCTGCTCTCAACCGAGCAGCAGATTACAGAAGCGTTGCCCACGATGATTGAAAAGGCGACCGATGTGCAACTGAAGCAGGCGTTTCAATCACACTTGCAGGAAACGCATGTGCATGTGACGCGGCTGCAGCAGATATTGAAAGAAGAAAACCACGATGCCGAGGCGATCAAGTGCAAGGTGCTGGCAGCGCTGGTTTCAGAGGCGGAAGACATGATTAAGGACGCGTCAGATGACTCTGTCCGCGATGCCGCCCTGATTGCCGCAGCGCAGCGGGTGGAGCACTATGAGATTGCCAGCTATGGCGCAGTGCGGCAATGGGCCGCGATTCTGGGACGCAGAGAACAGGCATTGCTGCTGGACCAGACGATCCAGGAAGAAGGCCATGCGGACAAACTGCTGACCTCAATTGCTGACCATGTGAATGTGGTGGCTGACAAAGCCGCGTAAGAACGGTTTAGCCGCAGATTTGCGCTGATGAACGCAGATCAGGAAAAGCAAACCTACCACGGAGGCACGGAGACACAGAGAAACAAAAAGCTCCGACCCGAAGAGCCGTGAATTGACGCGAAGAACTCGAATGGAATTGATTCGTGTTCATTTGCGTGATTCGCGGCTCAATCTTTTCGTATATATTTGTGCCCATCAGCGCAAATCTGCGGCGAAAAGCAAAAGCCCGACCGGAGCCGGGCTGATGTGAAGATCGTCAAACTGAAGATCGTCAATTTAAAGAATCGTCAAACTTAAAAGATCGGGAAATCAGGTCCCTGAAAATCTATTTTGCGGCGGTTTTTGCCGGAGCTTTTACGGCGGCCACGCGTGTGCTAAGGCGGGACTTATAACGGGCAGCAGTATTCTTGTGGATGGTGCCCTTTTTCACGGCCTTATCGATCATGGAGACGGTGGAGTTGAAGGTCTCTTTGGCCAGTTTGGAGTCGCCAGCTTCCATGGTCTCACGAAGTTTGCGCAGCTCGGTCCGCAGACGGGTGGTGTTGGAGCGGTTGTTCGCGGTACGTTTTACGGTTTGGCGCGCGCGCTTCAGCGCAGAAAAATGATTTGCCATGTGCCTGCTTGGTTCCTATCAAAGAGAGTTTTTCGGAGGGATAACCGAAGATGCTATTTTACTTGGGTTTAGGGGCTTTGGTCAATGCGGGGCGCTGAGCGCTAGGGGAATGCCCTGACGCCAATCACGGGATCCCGCAAACGGCTTTTCTGCCGCCAGCGAAGGGCCGTTCATCACAGTGCAAGTGTGGGAATCTACAGCCGTGTTTCTGCTTGCGGCATCCAAGGTTAAAGCGGTGTGAAAGCTGCCTGAACTTTGTTGACTTGGGCCAATAACGGGGGTAGTCTCAGGCCAATGGTAATACCTCCGCGCTCCGGTGGGCCCGATAGCACGCTTATCCATGCAGAAACCCAATTTATGTTTGCTGTGCCTGGCAGCACAGGTGTTTGGTGTGCAACGATACAGGTTGCAGTATGGCAATCTCAGTCGCAAGGGCATGAGAGTGGGTGGCATGCGGCGTGGACAGAGTTAGGTCAGGTGGTCGGATTAAGGTCAAAGAATAAGGGGAAGTAACGGCAGGGTGAATGAAAAAAAATATTGAAATCGTCCCGAACATACAGAAGCTTTTTGGTATCCGCGATGAAAACCTGCAAGTGATGGAGAGCGGACTGAACGTTGCGATTGATCTGAAATCTGATTCGGTTCAGATTGAAGGCGCGGCCCGGGACGTGGCACGCGCGGAACAGATCTTTACGGACTTTGATCATCTGGGCGGCGCTGGGCAGGAATTTTCTGACGCAGACCTGAGTTCCATGCTGCGCGTGGTGGTGTCCGATAATACGGCGACGCTGCGCGGGCTGGCCGATGCAGGCAAACAGCGGTCGTTTGGCAAGCGGCAGGTGCAGCCTAAGAGCATGAATCAGCGTCGCTACATTGACGCGATTGAAAAGTACGATATGGTTTTTGGCGTCGGACCGGCGGGAACGGGAAAAACGTATCTGGCTGTGGCAATGGCGGTGTCCGCACTGAATGCCAAACGCGTGAGCAGGATCATATTGGCGCGTCCGGCAGTGGAAGCCGGTGAACGCCTGGGATTTTTACCCGGAACGCTGCAAGAGAAAGTAGACCCATATTTGCGTCCGTTATACGACGCGCTGTATGACCTTATGGATCAGGAACGCGTAGACCGCTTTCTGGAGAAAAACATCATTGAAATTGCGCCTCTCGCCTTTATGCGCGGCCGCACCCTCAATGATTCATTCATCATCCTTGATGAGGCGCAGAATACGACACCTGAACAAATGAAGATGCTGTTGACCCGTATGGGCTTTAACGCAAAAATGGTCATCACTGGTGACGTCACTCAGATTGACCTGCCCAACGCCCGCCGCAGTGGCCTGCTGGAAGCCATAGACGTGCTCAAGCCCGTGGAAGGCATCTATTTCAACTTCTTTGGCGAGGAAGACGTTGTGCGCCATCATCTGGTGCAGCGTATCGTCCATGCCTATGAGGAAAAAACGCGCAACCAGCAGCTCTCTCTGGGACTGCCCCGCGAGGTGCAAGCGCCGCATGAGCCAAACGAGCCTCCGCTGCAACAATAGAAATCTTGTAAAATTCTTTGCGGGAGGGCAGTCAAGGCCCTCCCGTTTTGTTTCGGATCATTTGTTTTCGGGTTAAGGCTTCTTGCAAAGTGGCTTCTTAGGATAGGCGAATGCTCATTTTTGAAACGGCGGTCAAGGGCGTTAGCGCGGCGGTGCTCCAGCGCTTCGTCCGGCGCGCGCAAAAGCTGGCCAAGGTCACAGGTGAAGTCGATATCTTGATCTCCACCAACCAGCGCTTGCAGACGCTGAATCGCCGCTTCCGCCGCAAAAATAAACCTACTGACGTTCTCTCTTTTCCGCGACCCACAGGCGGTGACATCGCTATCTCCGCCGATATCGCCCGCCAAAGCGCCGCGCTTTACGGCCACGGCACGGTGGAAGAATTAAAGATTCTTGTCTTGCATGGCATGTTGCACCTCGCTGGCTACGACCATGAATCTGACAACGGACACATGGCGCGCATCGAATCCCGTCTCCGCGCGCAACTAAAGCTGCCTGCTTCGCTGATCGACCGCTCTCATGCTCCAGCTCTTCGAAAATCCGCGCGGCCTAAATCCACACAACCAAAAATTCGTCTTGCAACCGCCACCAAAAAGCGCACCCAGAAATCTGCCAAGGCCACGTTACGCAAAGCTAATTCAGCTCACAACATGTCCGCGCACAAAACATTACGCAAAACTAAATCTGCCCGGAGCCCACAATGACTCTGCTGGCTGTTTACATTGCCGTCACGCTACTCTGTGCTCTGCTGATTCTCGTCTCTTACCTCGACCGTCTTTACACTGAGAGCGGCAAATTTCTTACGCGTGAGTTTCAAGAGAATATTGAAGCGTTTGAGAAACTGGTTGAGCCGCGACTGCTGCGTGCCAGCGCGCGCGCTGCGCTCACCTTTGCCGTGCTCACGCAACTGGTTACAGCAGTCATCGCATTTCTCATCGGCTATCTCGTCTTCCGTGACTCGCAATGGACCTGGCCTGAGACCGCGCAAGCCATCATCGGCATCATTCTCGTCATTATTGTTTGTAATCGTTTGTTGCCTTATGTGCTTTTCACGCGCACGCGCGGAGAGTGGCTTGTCAAATTCGTCCCGCTGCTGCAAGGGCTGGTCTACCTCATGCTTCCCATTACGGTCGCGCTCGGATTCGGACTCTCCGTTGCCGCGCTGGCTGAACCGCATGAGCCTGAAGAACCAGAGCATCCCTCAGAAGCCGTTGATGCCCTGATTGAAGCCGCCGAAGAAGAAGGCATTTTGCAGGAAGGCGACCGCCAACTGATTCAGTCCGTCGTTGAATTTGGCGACAAGACCGTGCGCGAAGTAATGACGCCGCGCCCCAACATTTTTGCCGTCCCCTCCACTACCACCATTGAAGAATTCACCACGCTCCTGCGGGACAAGCCACATTCGCGCATTCCCATCTATTCCACTAACATTGATCACATTGAGGGAATGGTTCTGGCGCACGATCTGATCCAGCTTCCAGACGATCAGGCGCGCGTCACCACCGTGGCCAGGCTCGTGCGTCCGGTGCTGTTCGTTCCTGAAACCAAAATGACCTCACAGCTCTTGCGTGAAATGCAGAAGGACAATATACACATGGCGGTTGTGATCGATGAGTACGGAGGCGTGGCCGGTCTGGTAACGCTGGAAGATCTGGTCGAAGAAATCGTTGGCGAAATACGCGACGAGCATGAGCTCTCGCACGATATTGTCCGTGAAAGTGAAAACGCTTATGTCATGCAGGGCACAGTGGACGTGGGCCGCCTGCAGGATCTTTTTGACGTTCGCCTTGACGCGCATGAAACTGCAACCATCGGTGGCCTGGTCAGTGCGATTGCCGGCCGCATTCTTCAACCCGGTGAAGTCGTGGAAGAAGATGGTCTGCGTTTTGAAATTCTCGAATCTACTGATCGCAAGATAGAAAAAGTCCGCGTCTGCCGCGCCACCGCCAGCCAAAGCGAACCGCCCGCCAATCAGGTCCAGCAATAATGGCCAGGCGTTCAGGCTTCGTCTCTATTATTGGCCGCCCCAATGCCGGCAAAAGCACACTGCTCAATGCACTCATCGGCGAAAAGATTGCCATCGTCACGGAAAAGCCGCAAACCACGCGGATGAACATTCAGGGCATTCTCAACGTCAAGGCGCGCGGCAAGCGCCCTGCCGGGCAGATTGTTTTTATTGATACGCCCGGAGTCCACAAACCGGATAGCCGCCTCAACCGCAAAATGATGCAGGAAATCCACGCAGCTTTGGAAAGCCGGGATATCGTTCTGCTGATCGTCGATGCCACGGAAAGATTTGGCCAGGCCGATGAGCAAGTGCTTGACCTGGTCAAACGCTCCGGCGCGCCTGTCTTTTTGTTGCTCAACAAAGTGGATAAGCTGCATAAAGAAAGATTGCTGCCGGTCATTGAGAATTACAGCAAGCTCCATGCCTTCCAGGAAGTGATCCCCATCTCAGCCATGAAAGGCGAGGGCCTTGATGTGCTTCTGGATAAAGTCATCCGCGCCCTGCCGCCCAATCCGCCATACTTTCCTGAAGACCAACTCACCGATCAGCCTGAGCGTTTTCTCGCCTCAGAGATTATCCGTGAAAAAGTCCTGCTCCAGACCGGCAAGGAAGTCCCTTATGCCACTGCCGTTATCGTTGAACGCTTTGAGGACTTGCCTAAACTGCTGCGCATCGCCGCCGCCATTTTCTGTGAGCGCGACGGACAGAAAGCCATCCTTATCGGCAAAGGCGGCATAAAGCTCAAGCAGATGGGCACCTCCGCTCGCATGGAACTTGAAAAACGCTTTGGTAAAAAGGTCTATCTGGAATTGTTCGTCAAAGTCAAAGCTGGCTGGCGACAGTCAGCGGCATTTGTGGAAGAGCTGGATTGGCGGCGGCAATTGGAAAATCTGGCGGGCACAAGGTCGCCCACGGAAGAGTAGCTTTTTCTCCCGGTTCTTTTGTGATCCCGACCCTGCGCTTGGCCAAAGGGGAGGAATCTCCATAACAACGAAAAACTTGAGGATCCCCTCAGAAGAAATGCAAGTGACCACCACAAATCTTAGGCTCAGCGGGTGGAGCAGGCCTTTTAGGCCTGCGTTAAAAGCCTACTCAGCCCCGGCTTTAGCCGCTGAGGTATCTTGTATTCGAGACTAGAAAGCCAACACGGAAGCTCTAAAAAAACGTCAGCCCATCTCACCAGCTCACTCCATTCCCACAATACGCTATCCCGAAACCGCAGCTAGATAAACGCCAGCCGCCTAAACAATGATTGGCGTAGGTTGAGGGAGCTGCTCCGCTGGTCTTGAGGGCTAGTTATGATGCAGTGGATTTAGCAGTCCACCAAAATCAAGCCCTAAGGGCGATACTATCTTTACTGGTCCCTTAGCGTCTGCATCGGGTCAACATGCGCTGCCCGCACCGCCGGTCCAAGTGCCGCCAGGATTGAAACCGCGAGCAGCACAAGCGTCACTATCACGAAAACCGAATGATCCAGCGGTGCGACCTTAAAAAGCGCATCGGTAATCAGTCGGGTGGCAAAAAGTGAAGCGAACACACCCACTCCTATCCCAATAACAGCAAGTGTAAAGCCGCGTTGCAGAACCAGCCGCAGCACATGTGGGCGCGATGCACCGAGCGCCATCCTCAAACCAAGTTCGCGGATCCGCTCCGCCACAATATAGGAAAGAACGGAGTAAAGCCCCACGGCAGAAAGCAGCAGCGCGATTCCAGCAAATCCGGAAACCAGTGTGGCTTCAAAACGCGGCTGCGCTGTCTCCTTCTCAATATCGTCAGTCAACGTGTGGTAGCCAAATACCGGAGAGTCTTTATCTAATTCAGCCACCACCTTTCGCACGGCGTTTTCGTAGCTCAATGGATTGCCGGCAACCTTCATTACCGTCACTGTGCGCTGGTGCCTGGGATCTTGCGCGTAAGGCAGATAAAATTCCGGCTGATATGGATCAACCACGCTGCTGGTTCTGGTGTCTCCCACAATTCCAACAATCTGCCGCCCCATCACTGCTTCAGCCGGATGCCGAAGATCTGGGATAAAGTAACGGCCTATCGGGTTCTCGCCAGGAAAATATCTATTCGCTAAACTTTGATTGATCACCGCAACCAAAGGCGCTTTTGGATCGTCATCGTGCGCAGTGAAAGTGCGGCCTTGCAGCAGCGGAATAGAGAGTGTCTCAAAATATCCAGGTTCAACCACTGCATCCATTGCGCCGGGCAAATCGTCTGCTGGGTACGGGTGCCCCGGAATGGTGAATTCAGCCCATGATCCTTTTGGCCAGTAAAGTGGTCCGGGATGACCGCTGCTAGCCAGGGTAACGCCGGGAAGCGCCTGAAGTTGTGGCAGCAATTTCTGATAAAAAGCAACTTTGTCGCCGGCGGGATAGCGCTTGTCTGTCAAGGCGATATCAAAAGCCACGGTGTGCTTCATGTCAAAGCCCGGCTCAATCGTAAGAAGGTTGATTGTGCTTCGGATCAGCAATCCTGAACCAATCAGCAGCGTAAATCCCAGTGCAGTCTCTGCGATCACCAGCGCATGATGCAGGCGGTTGCGCCGTCTGCCGGACGTTATAGTGAATCCGCCTTCCCGCAAAGCATAGGCCGGATCGAGCCGGGACATCTTCCATGCCGGCAGCAGGCCAAAGATCAATGACGTTGCTGCTGAAAGAAAAATTGCGAAGGCCAGAACCCGCCCGTCAACCGTTACGTCATAGAGCCTGGGCACATCATTCGGAATAAGACGGAGCCCTGCGCGCAAAAGAATAAACGAGATCAGTATTCCTGCAGCTCCGCCGCCCAAAGCCAGCAGCAATGACTCTAAAAGCAGTTGCCGCAAAATGCGCAGTCGGCTTGCACCTAGGGCCGTCCGCAACGCCACTTCGGGGCGTCGCCGGCTGGCGCGAGCCAGTAGCAATCCAGCAACGTTTGTACATCCAATGATCAAAACCACGCCTACTGCGGCCATCAAAAGCGCAAGCACTGAGCGCACGAAATAGACGGTTTCGTCGAGCAGCGTATCCATTGACACTGCGAGTTTATGGCGGTCTTCAGAATAGTGTTGCGCCAGTCCGGCTTGGATCGCATTCAGGTCAGCCAGCCCCTGCTCCATCTTGGTTCCAGACTTAAGACGGCCCACGATGGTGATCCGGTTCCATGCGCGCTTTGACGTGTTTGGTGCCGGCTCTTCAGCGTCCGCCGCGAATGTGGCAAAAAAGAGCGCTGGCTTATTCGGTGGATAATGAAAACCAGCGGGCATGACTCCGACAATCGTTGAAGGCTCATCGCTAATCTTCACCATTTGCCCCAGAACATTAGGCGACGACGCAAAATCTGACACCCAGAGTTCGTGGCTCAGTATCACCACTCTGTGCCCGGGCTTCTCCTCTTCAGCCAGAAAAGTGCGCCCCAATGCCGGCGCTACGCCGAGCGTGGAAAACAGATTCGCGGAAGTACGTGCTCCGCTGATGACCCGCGCTCCCTCTCCATTCGGCCCGCTGAAAAGACGTTGCACGGGATCGCAGGAAGCAATCGACTCAAAAGTATGGTTTAACCGCTGCCAGTCAAAGTAGTCTGGATAAGACGAATTTGTATATGTTGCAGCCGCGAGGTTGGTGGCAGCGACTCCCGGTGGGAACACGATTGTATCGATCGCCACCAGTCGATTTGGCTCTCCGTATGCCAGCGGCCGCAAAAGAATGCCATTCACCAAACTGAAAATGGCTGTCGTGGCGCCAATGCCCAGCGCCAACGTAAGTACAGCGGTAAATGTAAAACCTGGGCTGCCGCGGAACTGGCGCATGGCATATTGCAGGTCATGCCATGTCGTCTCAAGCCAGACGAGGCGTGAGGTTTCACGCATACTTTCTTTTGCTGCTTCCATCGCGCCAAATTTCAACAACGCATCGCGCCGTGCCTGCTCCGGGTTCATGCCCGCCCGAATGTTGTCATCAACATGCATTTGCAAATGCGACGCAAATTCTTCAGCCAGTTCCCGCTCGCGCCAGTTTCTCTGGAACAGTCCCTTGGCACGCGCCCATAACGTCCACAGGCTTCTCATAATGATTCCTTTGCCGCCAGAAACCGGGCCACTATGCTTGAAGCTTCCTGCCACTCCTGTGTTTCCTGCTTGAGCTGTTTTCGCCCCGCTGCCGTCAGCTTGTAATACTTGG
>DASXLK010000121.1:0-97710 GCA_036496365.1 Candidatus Angelobacter sp.
ACAGCAACAAATAAAACCGGGTTGCGAACCCGCGCGAACTCTTGAGCATCGTATATCACCGTCAGCCTCTGCTTATTGGCCGTGACGGTATATGCTGACTCGTCCAACCGTGATTTGGTCTTCGTCCCGAACCTCATGAGCGGGCGCAATTCTCACATTCAGTGAATCCGCATCGAGCCCATTCTTAAGGTGCAGCGCGTCAACAACGTCAGTGATATCCAGCACCAGGTTCAGGCCTGCGCCACCATGCTTTTCATCTTTTGCGCTTGCTCTTCGCAAACCAAAAAGTGAAACACTGCCCGCGAAAAGCTCAGGATGATCGCTGGGCTTTGCACCCTCCGGCAGGTTGATGTACACGTCGAGTGTGGTTGCGTCCTCTGCTCCTCTCACATTTTCCAGGTTAAGAAAAACACGGTCCGGCACAGCCGTTTCGGAGGCTCTGGCGAGACTTGCGGTGACCTTGCGCCGGACACCAGGATCGAGCCTGACGGTGGTGCTGACACCAGAGCCTTTGATTGGAAGAGGCTGTTGGTTGGTGCCGACCAGTTCCACATTTTCGCCTGAGATCACGGGAGCTCCCTCTGTTACTTTGCTTGCGGCGGCAACCGCTCCTAACCGCGTGAGCCTTTGGGCCAACAGATTTACGATTGGAGGCGTTGGCAAATTATCATAGGTATAGTCTAGCTTGCTGAGGCTGTCCACGTCTCCCGGGGTGTAATCCCATGATCTATCTGGCATTGGCATGACGAATTTGCGGTCGCCAGTTGCCGTGGGACCCTTAACCCAGGCATCGGATTTCGGATTGGGATACTTCTGATTCCATCCCGCCCACATCCGATCAATATTAGCGTGGTGCAAATAAAAGATGGGATCAAGTGCTGCGAAGTCTGGGTAGCTCATCAATCCACCACCCCCTCCAACCTCTGTGTGCACCAGATTGTGCGGGTTGGCTTCAAGGTTTCCACTTGTTCCCCCGCCATGCCAGAACCCAGTTATAGGACCGCCAAATCCAGGTGGTGGCGTTTGAGAAGTATTACCCTGATATACGTTGTTGGATAAACATTTCTGATTGATCCTATTCAGGTCGGCTCCGGATCCGTAACGAGCCGCTACATAAAGAGGATTGGGAGTGCCGTCAGGCAAAGCCTTCTGGGTGAACGCCGGAGGGATCTTAGATTCACTTCCACCTCCGAAATAGTTCCAATAAGGCAATGCCCAGGTAGAGGGACCCTTGAGTTCAATCACAGCCGCGCGGATGGACGCTTCCAGTGCCAGCAGATACCCACGATGCCATGGAGGGAAAAACCAGCTTTGGTGCTGGCACTGATTCCAGTATAGTTTTGAAACTTGTGGCGGAGGTAGCGGCTGATTGGGTACCTTAGGCGGGGCAATGATCCTTCCCCAACCGGCAACGTCTATGCCATGGATTGCAGCGAAAAACCACCAACTGAATTTATCATCGAGGGCTCGCTCCTGCAGTTTGCCAACCCCTTTTGCATACCACAGAAGATCTGTATTATCGAAAGTGCCGCCCTTATTCCAGGCGTTCGCACGTATATATTTGGCCATTTCTCTTACCTCGTACTGAAATGAACCGCATGTGACGGCATCTCCCACTATACTCCGGAAATATAATTCTGCAAGGGTAGTGGCTATGTTCAAAACGCGTTTGAGGGAGGAGCTGCTTGGGTCGCCGACTTGAAATTGGCCGACCTTCGGCTGTGGCTGCGTTGCCTAAGACTCGCCTTGCATGAGAGGATGCAAGCGCATGCTTAAAACAGCTTCGCGGAACCTCGTCCTACAAACTGACAGTTATAAATTCACGCATTGGAAACAGTATCCGCCAGGGACTGAGTACGTTTACAGCTATCTGGAGTCGCGCGGCGGCATGTTTCCGCAAACGCTGTTCTTTGGCCTGCAATATTATCTGCTCAACTACCTCTGCGGCACGGTTGTGAATGAAGAAGATGTGATTGAAGCGCGGAAATTTGTTGACCAGCATATTGCGCCGGGCATGTTTAATTTTGAAGGCTGGATGCATGTAGTCCGCACGCATGGCGGTAAGTTGCCGGTGGTAATCAAGGCCGTACCAGAAGGCAGCTCAGTAGATGTGCAAAATGTGCTGATGACTATTGAGAATACTGATCCGCAGTGTTACTGGCTGACGAATTATCTGGAAACCCTGCTGCTTAAAGTCTGGTATCCGACCACGGTTGCTACGCTTTCACACGCGATACGAAGAGTGGTTCTGGGGGCGCTGCAGCGTTCAGGCGATCCGACGCTGATCGATTTCAAACTGCATGACTTTGGCTATCGCGGCGTATCCAGCGAAGAGACGGCAGGCATTGGCGCGGCAGCGCATCTCATCAACTTTAAAGGTACGGACACCGTGGCAGGAGTCCGCTTGCTGCAACAGTATTATCAGTCGCACGCAATGGAAGGCTTCAGCATTCCTGCGGCAGAGCATTCCACGATTACCGCCTGGGGCCGGGAAAACGAAGCACAGGCCTATGAAAATATGCTTACGCAATTCCCCGAGGGGCTGGTTGCGGTGGTGAGCGATTCTTACAACGTTTATGAAGCTTGCGAAAAGCTGTGGGGCGGCGTGCTGCGAGAAAAAGTTGAACAGCGTGCGGGGACGCTGGTGGTGCGTCCGGATTCAGGCAAGCCGCGCGAGGTGGTGCTGAAAGTTCTGGAGATTCTGGGCGCGAAGTTTGGCTATGAGACAAATGCGAAAGGTTATCGCGTGTTGAACCCCAAAATACGCGTGATACAGGGCGATGGCGTGAATTACTGGACAATCCAGGACACACTTACGGCCATGAATCGCGCAGGCTGGTCTGCCGACAACATTACGTTTGGTATGGGCGGGGCGCTGCTGCAGCAACTGAATCGCGACACGCAGCAGTTTGCTTTTAAGTGCTCTAACGTTACGGTGAAGGGCGAGGACCGCGACGTTTTTAAAGATCCAATAGAGGGCCATGACAAGGCTTCTAAACGCGGTCGGCTGGCACTGCACTTGAAGAATGGCCGCTGGAATACTGCGCGGTTGCGCCGTGGAGTTGACGATCCGGAAGATAGATTGAAGCCGGTATTTCGCGATGGAGAGTTGCTGGTGGATCAGAGTGTGGCGGAAGTTCGACGGCGCTCACTGCTGGATGAAGGCGGAAAAGTCAGCTAGGCGTCTGCGGATGGGACGCCCTGTGCTTCTGCGGCTTTCGTTTCTGAAGCTTTTATTTCAAAATCCAGCGATTTGAAGAAGCGTCCGGTAAGCATGGTGGCGGTGGCCTGGATCATGCGCTGGCCCACGCTGGCGATCAAGCCACCGACATTGACGTCACCTGTGTATTGAATTTCGGTTCCACCATCAGCATCTTTCAGATTCAGTTCACCCGATCCTTTTACGAATCCAGGCTGGCCCTTGCCTTCAACAATAAGTTTGTAGTGCTCAGGCGCAATGATATCTTCCAGTGAAACCGTGGCGGTGAAGACGCCTTTTACCGGGCCCACACCAGCCGTAAGTTTTGCGCTGTATTGATTGTCGCCGGTCTTTTCCATCTGCTCACAGCCGGGAATGCACTTCTGCAGAATGGCGGGATCAATCAACGCGGCGAACATGCGGTCACGGGGAGCGTCGAATTTTTGGGAGCCTTCAATCTTCATTGAATTTGGTAATTGCGTAATTACCCATTTTAAAATTCTACTTTGCTCGTCCGGCAGCTATTTCCAATGCCCGGCGAGTGTATACCGTTGCCAGTTGCGTTCGGTATTCAGCCGACGCGTACAGATCAGAGTTCACATCAATGCCATGGGTGGCCTGAGCGGCTGCTGCGGCAAGAGTTTTGGCGTCCAGAGAGTTGCCTTTAAGCGCGTTTTCCACTTTAGTAGCACGATAGGCTTTGGGAGAAACGCCGGTAATTCCGACTGCGGCTGTTTGGAACTTACCGCTAGCGACCGACAAATTAACGGCGACACCAACTACCGCGAATCCTGATGCAGGATGGCGGACTTTTAAATAAGCCTGCGCCACTTTGCTTTTGCCGGCAGGGATACGGATTTCACGCAGAATTTCTCCGGGCTCAAGAGCGGTGGTGAGCATTTCCACGAAGAAATCAGTGGCTTTGATGATGCGGTCGCCTTTGGCGCTGGTAGCAACGATTTCAGCATCGAGCGCGAGGATGGCAGCGGGCCAGTCTGCAGCCGGGTCAGAGTGGGCGAGGCTTCCGCCGAGAGTGCCCTTGTTGCGTACCTGCATGTCGCCAAGCTGGGTTGCCGTTCCTGTAAGGAGCGGACACAGGCGGTGGACGACATCAGAAGTTTCAACCTGGAAATGCGTAGTCATGGCGCCGATGCGGAGCTGCCCGCCTTCTTCTTTAATATAAGAGAGATCTTTGATGCGGCCAAGATCGATGAGGACTTTGGGCTGCATCAGGCGCAACTTCATGGCAGGAAGAAGGCTGTGTCCGCCGGCCAGGATTTTGGCGTCATCTTTATGCTTGGCGAGAAGAGAAATTGCTTCGTCAAGATTTTTAGCAGCGATGTAATCAAAACTTGCCGGGATCATAAAATCTCTCCTGCGCTTTATGCGGCGCCTGCTGAATTCTTATTGATGATCTGCCAGATGGTTTCAGGCTTGGCCGGCATATCAATGTGCCGAATACCGAATTGTGAAAGGGCATCAACCACAGCGGAAACAATGGCCGGTGTTGCACCGATGGTACCAGCCTCGCCCACACCCTTGGCCCCGAGAGGATTAACTGGAGACGGCGTGACAGTGTGGTCAAGCTCAAGGTGCGGAATCATAATGGCTTTGGGCAGAGCGTAATCCATGAGCGTTCCAGTAATCAGCTGGCCATTTTCATCGTAAACAATTTGCTCATAAAGAGCCTGGCCCATGGATTGAGCTATACCGCCATGCAATTGGCCGGCAACCAGCATCGGGTTTATCTGTTTTCCGCAATCATCCACAGCGATATAGCGCTGGAAATTGACTTCGCCAGTTTCGCGGTCAATCTCCACCACAGCGATGTGCGTGCCGAACGGGAACGTAAAATTTTTTGGCTCGTAGAATGATGTAGCGGAAAGTCCCGGCTCCATGTCTTCCGGCAGGCTCTTGGCCAGATGCGCCGCCAGCGCGACTTCCTGTATGGTCACGGTTTTGCCGCTGGGATGTGGCTCAGGTAGCGCTCCGCCGGGCGCTTCTGCCACGGGCACAACCGGCGCGGATACTTCGCCGCCACTTTTTCCGCCCGACGCACAAAACTTTCCGTTGATAAACGTTGCTTCTTCGCATTGCAGCATGTGTGCGGCAATCTTCGCTGCTTTGGCTTTCAGCTTTTGCAGCGCCATATAGACGGCCACGCCGCCTACCGCTAGCCCGCGGCTGCCAAATGTCCCGATACCATATTGCACAATCGCCGTATCTCCGTGGATGACCGTGGAATCATCCACGCTCACGCCAAGTTCGTCTGCGGCAATCTGCGCGAAAGAAGTTTCCTCGCCCTGCCCATGCGGCGACGCTCCTGTCAGAATCGTTACCTTACCCGTCGGCTCAATGCGGACCGTCGCACTCTCCCAGCCGCCCGCCGGCATCGCCGACGAAGGTCCGAGCGCGCAAATCTCCACATACGTAGAAATGCCGATGCCCATCAACCGGCCTTCTTTGCGTGCCTTCTTCTGTTCTTCGCGAAGCTTGGCGTAATCCGCCATCTTCATGGCTTTATCCAGCGCAGCCTGATAGTTGCCGCTGTCGTAGAAAAGTCCAGTCTGGGTCTTGAAAGGGAATTCATCGGGCTGCGGAAAGTTTTTCAAACGGACATCCACCGGATCCATGCCTAACTCAGCCGCCACCAGGTCAGCAGCGCGCTCAACCACATAAGTCGCCTCAGGCCGTCCCGCACCGCGATATGCATCTGTTGCCACTTTGTTTGTAAACGTTGCCGTCACGTTCATCTGGATGGCAGGAATTTTGTAGCACCCAGAAAGCATCAAGCCGGTCAGCGTTGGAATCGCCGGCGTAAGCAGCTGGAAATACGATCCCATATCGGCAAACACGTTGTAACGCAGACCGGTAATTGTGCCATCTTTCATGCAGCCAATTTCCACATAGCCCGTCTGTCCGCGCCCATGAATCGTCGACGTCATATTTTCCCGCCGGCCTTCAATCCATTTAGCTGGCCGGCCCGTCTGCATTGAAATCCATCCCAGAATCGCCTCTTCCGCATAAACATTCAGCTTTGAGCCAAAGCCGCCGCCCACTTCCGGCGTGATCAAGCGCAGTTTGTTTTCCGGCATGCCCAGCATGATGGCCACCTGCGTCCGGCACAAGTGAGGTATCTGTGTCGACGTCCACAGCGTAAGCTCCTGCTCGCCCGGATAATATCTTGCCAGCACGCCGCGCGGCTCCATCGCAATCGGAGCCAGTCGCCGGTTCAAGATCTTTTGCTTTATGATCTTGTCTGATCCTTTCATCGCCGCTTCAATATCGCCTTCGCCCGCCGTCAGCCGGTATGCCACGTTCGTTCCAAATTGCTCATGGATCACCGGACTTTTCGCGTCCGCTGCTTTCTCTTCATCCAGCACCACCGGCAGCTCCTGATAATCCACTTCAATCAGGTCCACGGCATCGCGTGCAATGGATTTAGTTTCTGCCACCACCACAGCCACCGGATGTCCCACGAAATAAACTTTGTTCGTCGCCAGCACGCGATGGTCCGGCACCTTCATGTCCGGAATGGCCGCGCCACAGGGCACTGGGCCAACTTTTGCCAGGTCCTTGCCCGTGTAGACGGCCACCACTCCGGGCAGCTTTTGCGCCGCTGAGGTGTCAAGGCTCTTGATTTTTGCGTGGGCATAGATGGAGCGCAGAAACGCCACGTGCAGCGTGTCCGGCAGGCGAATGTCATCCACATAGTGGGCCAGCCCCTGAATCAACCGGGGATCTTCCGTGCGCCTGATTGGTTTGCCAACTGTCTTTTCCGCCATCTCAGCTCTCCCATGCTTTCAGTAACTCACTCAACCACAAAGGACACGAAGGTGCACGAAGAGTTATCTCTGTAAATTATTTCCCGCATGCATTCTTCATTATTTCCAATCATCTGATGACCTTATTATTCTGCTGACCTTTATTAGGTGCGATCATCCAATCTTTCCTCTGTGTACCTTCGTGTCCTTTGTGGTAAATAGCTTTTACCGCGCCACGCTCTTCGACTTCATCTTCTTCGCCGCGCACTGTATCGCCTGAACAATATTCTGGTAGCCCGTGCAGCGGCAAAGGTTCCCTTCAATTCCATGCCGTATCTCTTCATCCGTGGGGTCCGGATTGCGTTGCAGAATCTGCGTGGCCGCCATAATCATGCCGGGCGTGCAATAGCCGCATTGCAAACCGTGGTGCTCCCAGAAACCCTTCTGCACCGGATGCAGCTCGCCCCCCTGGGCCAGTCCTTCAATCGTGGTCACGGTGCTGCCGTCTGCCTGCGCTGCCAGCATCGTGCAGGATTTCACTGCCTGCCCATCCACCATTACCGTACATGCGCCGCATAAAGAGGTTTCGCAGCCCACATGCGTGCCCGTAAGGTTCAGCACATCGCGTATGTACTGCACCAGCAGCAGCCGGGACTCAATTTCATTTTGGTGGGAAACGCCGTTCACGGTGACGTTGATTGTTTTCTTCATGGCACCCTCAGTGATTTCAGCCGCTTGGGAACTTTCAGCCGCAGACATACTAATATGGTTTATCCATTGAATCTATACGGCTAAAATAACCCAAAGATGTCGTATAAAATCGAATAAAACAGTCGTTTATTGATATTTCTCCGTGCCTCCGTGTTAGGGGTTTCCCTGATCCGTGCTTGTCAGCGTTAATCTGCGGCAAAACGCTGTTGCTTTTTTTCGATCCCCCGATCTTCCTTGAATCCGTGTTCATCCGTGGTGAGCAGTTGTCTTTTGTCAATCCTGATGACGCGCGATGTCGTTGCGATGTCGGCGATTCTCCTGCCCAATCTTCTCCGTGCCTCCGTGTCTCCGTGGTGGGTGTTCGTCCTTTTCCCTCTGCGTAGGTTTGCTTTTTAAATTTCGGCGATTGTGGCATTCATGGCAATTTTGGCAATCTGTTTCCTTAGCTCCACCACCTGCAGCGGACACTGCTCCCAGTTGTTTATCCAACACACAATCAAATCGCACTCTTCCGCATTGTGCAGATGCTTCACAAAATTCCGGCTTTCATATTCAAATTCAATCCGTACCCTCTGCCATACTCCCGGCTGCACCTCCCACATCGCCTCGCAGTCCGGGAACTCCGTCTGGACGCGTGTCACCACAAACCCCAGTTGCAGCGCCATCATGCCAAATAAAAACACCACGCCTGCTTCATTCACCGGCCCATGTGCCAGCGGCACCGCAATCACTGGTGGACCATAGATCGGCCGGTCTCTAAAAATCCGCTTGTTGGGCGGACTGTTAGGCGTCCAGGAGGTCTTTGTCTGGGCGTTATTCTCCTGCAGGTGGGCTTTCACAACCTCCAGCACGTCTTCCCATCCGCCCTCCCAGCCTTTTTCTTCCGCCAGCGTGAATAGGCCAAAAGGGACCTGCCCCCAACTCCCATAGAGCGTAACCAGCGGCTTGGAACTGTATTTGCTTTGCATTTCGTATTCCACCATTTTCGGAACTCTCCCCAGAGTCCTCACTAGCCCGGCCCAATCTTTAAACAATGCACTCAGTGGGGTTTTGTACCCGGATCCTCCGCGCTCCAGCCCGCATTGCTGCAGAGCGCGCGTGTAGTTCATAAAGTGCCTTCGGATACTCCGTGGTTTTATTCCGGTGCTGGCCCTTAGCTCCATTACGCCGGGTGTGCGTCCCAGTTTCTCTGCGCAATCTCGTATCGCGGTAATGATTTGTTCCTTGGTTAGAGGTTGGTTGGGCGTGTGTTTCTCGGGTGAGATGTCAGAGGTCACATTGTTATCGGTCATGTTTTTGCTCCAATAAAAAAGCCACCCCGTTTTGGTGGTGGCTGCTGGCTCTTGTTTTTGATCCTGGTTCTGGTTTGATTTTGGTTTGGATTTTGGCTAATTGCTAAGTGCTAATTGCCAATTGCTGCGGCCGAAGGCCGCCCCAGACACACTTCTCCTCCACAGGTGAAGAGGCATTAAAAAAACGAGAGAAAATGCGTCTTCATTGAGAAAGGTGGTGGAGACTTTCCACAGACCTTTCTGAGTGCAGGCCTTTCCGGGGGTTTACTCTTAACAAAAGCCCCCGCCGGCGCCGCTCCCGGTCGATTCAATACGAAGTCTAGGCGAAAACCATGTCTGAATGCAAGCAAAAACCGCATAGTACCAAGCGCGAATTAGTACATCTAGACAGGCCCGTCGTACGGAACTGTATCGTTTCTGCACACTGGATCATGCCAGCAAGAAGGTTATGATACGCAAAGATCATGCCATTTCTTGAAAGGTGCCTTCCCGAAACTTGAGGTCGAGCCTTGCAAGAGCTAAAGCTCCAAGAATGCCCGAGCGGCCAGTTAGAGAGGATGGAACGATAAAACTGTCTATATTATGAATAATCTCCGGGGCATCTAAATATCCCTTTAAAAGAAGGACTACGCGATCACGGATTAAAGCAAATAAATGCCGTTGCTGCATCACTCCACCTCCCAAAATGACTCTTTCGGGAGAAAGGGTGCAAATCCAATTGACACATCCCATTGCCAGATATTCGGCTTCAAGACTCCACGCGGGATGTTCCTGCGGCAGTCCATTAGCGGTAATGCCCCAGCGCGCTTCTAATGCTGGTCCAGAAGCCAGCCCTTCCAGACAATCCCCGTGATAAGGACAGATTCCGGGAAATGGATCTCGAATTTTATCGTGGGGGATACGAATGTGGCCCATCTCCGGATGTGTGAGTCCATGCAGAATATTTCCTTCAACCAAGGCTCCTCCACCGATGCCTGTACCCACCGTAATATAGACGAACGTGTTTAGGCCCTGCGCTGTTCCCCAGTACACTTCCGCTAGGGCCGCCACATTCACATCTGTATCCAAAGCCACGGGTATTGGAAAAGCGCTCTGAAGGGAGCCTAGTAGATCAAAATCCACCCATCCGTTTTTGGGAGTATTGGTGATGCAGCCATATTTGGGTAAGTCACGGTTGAGTTGAATGGGGCCAAAACTTCCCACGCCGATTGCTGCCAATTTTCCGCCCTGAGGCAGGAAGAATTCAATCACCTGTCTCATGGTTTCTTCTGGTGTAGTGGTAGGGATGAGTATCTCCCGGATCACATTGCCATCTGGAGTTCCTACAGCACAGCAGAATTTAGTGCCGCCAGCTTCAATGGCCCCCAACAGCACGTTGCTGCGGCCTTCTTGGTTTTTCAAATTTGTTCTCCAGCTTAAAACCTACGACTCCATTCTCGCCAACCCAATTTTTTACTGTGTCCGTAATCGCTGTTGAAAATAATTCAAAAGTCTGCGTTCCCGCCGGCAAAGCAAGGGCTGGCAAATCATGGCTGCGAGGATCCAGTGAGAAATCTTTCCCATGCTTAGGCTTTCTAACTTGATAGAAATACGAACTCACGAATGCCATATGATCGTGGATAAGCAAGGCCCGCAACGATCCCGGTGCGCGATATGTGAATAACTCAAGTGTTCCAAAGGCGTCCGGTCTTTTTACATCTGGCAATTCATTATCAAACCCTTCAATCATCTTCCTGATGCGGTCCGCTTGGTATTCACTTACCACTTCTCGTGGTTGATCAGGATCAACAATGTAGACTTTGATATTCGCATTTGTGTAGAGCCAGAGGTCCCCTATCATTTTTACTCCACAATGAGAACTGTAGTGGATCATTGTTACATCTTTAATGGTTGCCCCTTTTTCCTGAACCAGGTGTTTTACCATTTGGGCTATGTCGCTGTCCTCTCGCATGGCAATCACCTGTTGTGCGCATAACTTTGAATTTCTGGCCTCCAGTTCTGCCTCTTGTAGTTGGTATTTTTTTATTGTCGATTTCTGTGCATTGAGCTCTTTCTCTTCAGCCCGAAGTTTTAAAAAAAACAACGTAAAAAACAATGAGCTTGCAAGGGTTATCACCGTAGTAGAAATAATCCACCAGAGGTTAGGGGTATGTGACGTTTGGATCGCAAGGGCAATTGTTACAGTAGTTCCGATCAAAGAGTATATAAGGTTCGTACTGGCAGCTGACTTTTTCAGCACCTGTGTAAGGAAATGGCCATCCGAATCTGACTGAAAGACCATAGTCGTCAACCTCAAGCAAAAATTGTAATGAAAAATCTTGCTGCATCTTACACCAATTAATGCTCCATCCGGTAAGGAAGGAAGAATATATTGCCGCAAAGAAATTTTCGCTGTAAGTGCAGAATCCGTAGTGCAACAAATTCAACTCAGGCCATTTCTCTCGGTGCGAAGCTCACAATAAAGCGTGGCCTCCTCTCGAGGATGCCTATGACAGAGCCCCGCAATGGAAGAGACGCGAAGCCCATTTGGTGAACATGGAAAAGCAAGTAGCCACCAAACATCATCTTTTCATACAAGCCATTTTGGCATACGTTATAAGCCACATGGGAATCCCCGATACCGCGCCACTCACTGAATCTCCACTAACCGCCCGCCAGCGTTCTATCTCATTGGCCGAACTCGCATTCGGAACCTTCATTGTGCTCGGGCACAATGTCTTTCGCATCGTGCCCAACGAAGTCCCGATTTTGTTTGTGATCGGCTGGCTCTCAATTCATTTCCGTAATGGCGGATGGAAGACATTAGGCCTCAAGCGTCCGAATTCATGGAAATGGACTGTGATCTTCGCCGCCGCTGCAGCCGCAATCCGTATATTGATGGGGGAATTTGTCATCGAACCAATCACGGCGCGGTTCTTTCATCCGGCGGCCGTCTCATCGGTGCTCAAAAATCCCACCGGAGATGCCAAGTCGGCGCTTCTTACGCTCGGCCTCATCTGGACCTTTGCCGCATTTGGTGAAGAGATGGTTTATCGCGGCTATCTCCTCACTCGCGCCGCTGAGGTACTGGGCAAATCGCGCGCAGCTTATTGGGCGGCTATGGTTTTTGTTTCCATACTCTTCGGCTACGGCCATTTCTATAAAGGCCCCGCCGGTATCATCGATTCTGGCTGTGCCGGTCTCATCCTCGGAGGAGCGTATCTGCTATCGCGCCGAAACTTCTGGGTTCCCATCCTGGCACATGGACTGATTGATACTTTTGCCGTTGTGATCGTATTTATGGGCTGGCAGAACTGATCGTCTGCGAACTCAAGCACTTTCCATTGTTGTAAAATTCTTTCAGAGGATATTCATGACAGAACCCACGTATGAAGAGATGAAAGCCCGCCTGGCGGAGCTGGAAAAACAGGTTGCCACCAAACGCACCGGATCGCTGGAGTTCCGCGTGAGTGAAAAAGGCGGCGTCAGCGTCTATGGCCTGGGACGGTTCCCCGTAACGCTCTATTTTGAGCAGTGGATCCGCCTGCTGGACCAGACAGACAACCTTCGCGCTTTTCTGGAAGAAAACAAAGATAAGCTCAAGCTGAAAGAACCAAAATAGAGATCGAACGGAAGAGCTTTACCGCCGATCAACGCAGATAATCGCGGATCTTTATTACTGATCCGCGTTGATCCGTGTTCATCCGCGGTAAAGCTTTGTCAGGCAGCGAAAAATTGCGGCGGCAATCGCGAGACAAGTGTCAGGGCCCGAGTTTACTCGGGCCGTAAAGACCAAAAATCAATTGGGCTTTAGCCCCTGAGATCTTTCAAGCACGCTGCAAGATTTACTTCCTTAAGGCGTTCAACCACTGTGACCGATTCTCTAACCGAACTGAACCGCTGGCTCACGCAGCTCGTCGAGCGCCGTGGCAGCGATCTTCTGCTCGTCGCCGACGCGCCGCCCTGTATCCGCGTTGACGGGGCAGTCGTTCCTCTCGGCAACAAGCTTCTTGTAAGTGACGAGATCGAAAACGCCGTCACGCCCGCGCTCATGCCGCATGCCCTGCGGCAATATCTTGAAACTCACATCGGCGACTCGTCGTATCGCAATACCAATCTCGGCCGCTTCCGCATCAATCTGCACCATGAGCGCGGCCGCGCCGCTGCCACCATCCGCGCCTTGCCCACGGTTGTCCCGTTTTTGCATGAGTTGCACCTGCCGCCCTCGGTGGAGCAACTGGCGCGCATGCCGCGCGGGCTTGTCTTGATTGGCGGCCCTGCAGGCTCCGGAAAATCCACCACCGTCGCTGCGCTGGTGAATGAAATCAATCGGCGCGACGCCCGCCACATTGTGACCATTGAAGATCCCATTGAATACGAGCATGCAAATATTCGCAGCATAATTGAGCAGGTTGAGGTCGGCGCGGACGCTCCGGATTTTCCCACGGCCCTGCGCGCCGCTCTGCGCCAGGCTCCGGACGTGCTGGTCGTCGGCGAAATGCGCGATCCTGAAACCATGCGCATCGCCGTCACCGCCGCTGAAACCGGCCATCTCGTTTTTTCCACGCTGCATACCACTGACGTTGCTTCCACCATTTCACGCATCGCGGATTCATTCCCGCCGGAGCGGCAGAACAGCATTCGCCAGGAACTGGCCATGTCGCTTTCTGCCGTGCTCACGCAAATTCTTCTTCCCAGCAAGCGCCGCGGACGCTTCCCCGCCGCCGAGATGCTTCTCATCGGCTACGGCGCGCGCCAGCACATCCGCAAAAATGCCATTCACCAATTGCACCAGGAAATTACCATGACCAAGAAAATAGGCTCTTTCAGCCTGGAAGAATCGCTGGCCACGCTGATGTCGCAAGGCCATATTGATCGCGAAGATGCCATGCTGCACGCCATCCACCCAGACGATCTCGAAGGCATTCTCCGCGTTCCACACAGCAGAAAATAATCCACAATTAAAAAACGGGATGCGCCGGCTGACGAATCAACCTGCACATCCCGCAAAAACCACATCCCGCAAACAAACTGTTTTAGTGGTGGATCACGTTCACCGTGAATCGTACTGTCTGTGTAATGCCTCCACCGCTCGCCGTTACAGTCACGGTCGAACCCGCAATCGCCGCATTGGAAGCTGCCACCAGCTTTAGCGTGCTGCTGCCGCTTCCTGTCACGCTCGTAGGAGTCAAAGTTGCCGTAACGCCTGCAGGCACCCCAGAAAATGAGAGCGCAACGCCCGACGCGAATCCTCCCACTGCATGCACATTCAAGCGGACGTTCGTCGTTCCGCCCTGTGCCACCGTAAAGCTGCTGATGCTGCCATCGTCAAACGTAAAGCTTGGGACATCCAGAGTCAGCGGCACGCTCTTGGTCACTCTGCCACCCATGGCATTGACGGTCAGTGGGTAAACTCCCGGAACCGTGTTCGCCGCCGCGCGCAGAGTAATAACGCAGTTGCCCGCGCCGGGTGCGGCAATGCTCCATTGTGAGTAAGTTGCTGTCACTCCGGAAGGCAGGCCGCTCACCCAGAAATTCACGCTTGAGTTAAATCCGGTCAGCAGGGTTGTAGTTGCGGTTACGCTGCCTGATCCGCCCTGTCTCACGGAAACGCTGGTTACGTTCCGCGTAAGCGTAAAGCCCGGAACGTTGACTGAAAGTGTTACGTTATGGCTGATCGACTGGCCAGCCGCGTAAATCCTTACGGAGTAAACATGCGGGGTAACGATGCCATCGGCATAGAGTGTAAGCGTTGTGCTGCCCGAACCTGGCGCTGCGATATAGCCAGGAGAAAAGCTGTACGTCATCCCTGAGGGCAAGCCATCCACACCAAGCCCGAGATAAGAGGTAAACGTGCTGTTGGCCGCGGTCGTTAAGCTAACGCTGCCGTGGCTGCCCGGAGAAATAATGAGCGCCGTCTGTGCTTCTCCCAGCGTAAAGCCCGGCGTCGGCAGCACAGTGAGCGTGAAAGAAACATATTTCGCGATGCCACCGCTGGTGGCACCTACATAAGCGTTGTAAGAGCCAGCCACAACTTTTGTGTTTGACGTAAGTTTCAGCGTGACTGTCCCTGAGCCCGGCGCAGCCACCGTGGTCGATGTAAATGTTCCGGTCACACCCGTAGGCAATCCGCCAACAGCCAGCGTCATGGCGCTGTTAAATCCTCCGCTTACAGAAGTTGTAATGCTCACATTCGCTGTGCCGCCCGTTGCCAAAGAGACTGCACTGGAAGAAGCTGCAACCTGGAACGTTGGCGTGGGACTGCCCGAGTCGCTCCAGTGGTGAACCAGAAGATTTGCGTCAATGGAGCCGAGTCCGCTGGCGCGATCATATCCCGTGCCTGCGTTGAAGCCGGTCACGCCCGGCACTGTGTTGTTGCCGCCAGTAATATCGTGGAAGACGGCAGCGCCGCCTGCAAGCTGCTGCAAGGAGGCCAGTGAATAAAATGCTGGATTCGCATTGCCTTGGCGCGCGCCGGTATTCTGCACCACCAGTGACATCAATCCCGCAAATGACGGAGAAGCCGCCGACGTACCACCAACCACTCCAAGACCGCCATTGATATAAATCAGATATCCGTCATGCACCGCCGCTGCCAGTGATACATCCGGAACATCGCGCTTTCCGTCCGCCGGAACTCCGGGGCCAGTCTGCCATGAAGGCTTTGCATAAATAATGCTCGCGCCGCCACCGCCGGACCACAGGCCTCCGCCGGCGCTCTCATTCCAAGCCACTTCAGGAACGTAGCCCATGGCTGAAGCTCCTGTGCCGGAAGTGTTGCTGCTGCGCCAATAAGCGCTGGGGTTTGAGGTGTCACTGAACTGCGTTCCACCCACGCACACGCTGTAAGGGGAAGAGCACAGGCCGTTCACGCCAGTTCCATGCGTTCCGCTGGAAGAGCCGCCACCATCGCAGCCCGCCGCGCCGCTGTCTCCAGACGAAATAAATGTTGTAATGCCCTCAGCCGCGGCCTGCTGCCATAAGCTGTTAAAAAATGCATTGCCGCCCGATCCTTCATAAGCTTCGCACAAGCCAAAGCTGGTGCTCATTACGGGAGCAAGGTTGTGGTTCACAATGTATTGCGCGGAAAGGCTCACGCCGTCAGTGCTGGTGGAAGGCGAGACCACAAATTTAATCGTGGCATTTTTCGCCATCGCGCCAGACCATTCCACGTCCAGAATCGCCTCTGTCTCTTCACCTGTGCTCACAATACCGGGATCGGCGCCATTGATAATGATCTGCGGATCATTTGCCGGAAGCCCAAACATGGTGCGGAAAGCCCGCACGTCAGAAAGATGAATGTTGGTGCGGCCCACAATGGCCACTGTCTGTCCGCTGCCGTCCAGCCCTGCCGAGTAAAGCGGGTTTACGTCATAGATGGTGGCCAGATCGGCCGGCGCCAGATAATGGCTGCCGCCGCTGGTGTAGTTGGGAGAGGGCGCACCCATGGAAGCGTGCGTGCTTGCTGATTGAAAATCATGCAGAGACACTGGACCAACTATTACCGGCACCAGAGCCTGGGGAATTTGCGGCTCAGCAGAGTTGGCGAAGTGAATTTCGCCATTTACCTTGTACTGGCGAATCTGTGTATGGAAAGCCTGCACCACCTGGCCTGCTGTACCGCTGAAGAGAATCAGTCGGCGGCCATTGGTGACTTCCTCCACCTGCATGCCATGGCTTTCCAGCCAGCGCACCACGGTCTGCAGGTCAGTTTCTGAAACGCCAAAACGCTGGCCAAAATCTTCTGGCGTAAGCCATTGGTGATAGTAAGGTGATGCGGGGTTGTGTTGTGCGGCCACTAACTGGTCCAGCGCTGCTTGCTGCGTGGGATCAGAGCGCAATGCCAGCATCATGCGTTCCATGCGGAAATTTGCGGGCACATTGCCAATCAGGTTCTCAGGACGCGCTAACGGGTGCCGGTTACCACTGAGCACCACAAGCTGCGTGTCATCCACATCATTGATTACGCGAACCCGGGGTGAAGCCGATAACGGATTGCCCGTGCTTCGTGGAACTTGTGCGTGCAACATAAGGCCGGTAAGCATAACTGCAATATTGAGTGTTGATAAGAAGAGATTCCTGCGCGACATTCACACCCCGTCTGGAAAATTTGGGCCACTGTGTGAACACGCCACAACTACCCTCTGGCGTGATTATCGGCAAATATTTCCGAGTACTTTGGGGAATGTGACCAAAGGTCACTTTGGGGCGTACATAAGTAGTGCGCACAGCCAACTGGTACACCCCAAGCCATGGAAATCTCTTCTGTAAGCCTGTTCATTTTCGAACAGCCGGTTTCACTTGCGAACACACGGTTCTCCGCATCTAGCTCGCTGCTCGCCTATTAACTCCTTAAGGTACATACGTAGTGTGGTGAGGCGCAATTGGCAGGGGAAGTGCACCACCTCTTAATCTGGCAATTCATTTCATCCCACGCATTCGGGAGGCTTGTCTAATGGCTTTATGGCAAGACGTTCGCTTTGCACTTCGGGGAATGGTCAAGTCCAGGGGACTGACTGTTGTGGCCTTGCTCACGCTGGCTATCGGAATTGGCGCAAATACAGCCATCTTCAGCATTGTGAATGCCGTGCTGCTGCGGCCCCTTCCATTTCACGATCCAGGCCAACTCGTGCAGCTCCAGGCTGATCTGCCCGGTGTCGGCGCACGCAATGTCGGATTCTCAGAGCCTGAATATGAAGATATGCGTGACCGGGCCGGTATTTTTACGGCGGTGTCCATTGTCTTTCCCGCTCCGGCCAACATCACCGGAGGCGAGCACCCTGAGCGTATTCAGTTCGTCGGCGTCAGTCCAAACTATTTTGAACTTCTTGGCGCTCATCCTCAGATTGGCCGTTTGTTTGATAAGCGTGATGTCGCCGATGGTTTTGCTGAAGCCGTTGTCATTAGTGACGGTTTGTGGCGCCGCGAATTCGGCGGCGATCCCGGCATACTGGGGCGCAAGCTCCGCATTGATAATGATCTATATACCATCGTCGGCGTAGTGCCACCGGAGTTCCGCCATCCCGCGCCTGCCACTGCCAAGGCAATCGATCTATGGGGCACAGCCGGTTTTCGCGCTGCGCCATTCGTTGGTCCGGTGCGCAATGCGCGTGGTCTTCCTGGCATCATAGGCAGGCTCAAACCGGGCATCACTCTGGAGCAGGCGCAAACACGCATTACCACCATGGCAGATTCGCTCCGCAAGGATTTTGCAGCGGACTATCCTGATAACTCCGGCTGGACGGTGAATCTCACTTCGCTCAAGGATGTTGTGATCGGCAACACGCAAACTCTTTTGCTCGTGCTCCTTCTGGCCGTTGCACTGATCTTATTGATTGCCTGCGTAAACGTGGCCAGCCTGTTGCTCGCGCGTTCGTCGACTCGGCAGCGTGAGATCGCAGTTCGCATGGCGCTCGGCGCAAGCCGTGCACGGATCATCCGCCAGCTTCTTACGGAATCCATCGTGCTCAGTCTTGCTGCTGCCGTGGTAGGCGGAATGGCTGCTGTATTCATGGAAAATGGTCTTGTCAGATTATTGCCGCGTCAGTTGCCGCGTACTGAAGCCGTGAGCATTGATGGAAGCGTGCTGCTCTTCTCGCTGGGTGTCGCGATCCTGACCAGCATCATCTTTGGTCTTGTCCCGGCGCTTCAGACTTCCCGCATGGATGCTAATGCTCTCAAGCAGGATGGACGCAGCGGTGAAACCACGGTGCGCTCCGGACGCACCCGCAACTGGCTCGTCGGCGCGGAAGTGGCGCTCTCTCTCACTCTGGTGATCGGCGCTGGGCTGTTGCTCCGCACTTTCTGGGAATTGCTGCATGTTCATCCGGGGTTCTCTTCAGAGAATGTGCTTACCGCCACTGCATGGCTGCCGGTGCCGAACGATCCCAATACGGATGTTTACGGCACCACGGAGCAGCGGACAGCCCTCACACGGGAGTGGGTCCGCCGTCTTCACACGATTTCCGGCGTGGAAGATGTGGCGACCTCCAGCGCGCTGCCTTTGCGCAATCAATTAAACCCGCGCGGATTCCGCGTGGAAGGCAAGGGCGACCAGGGAGACCCTTCCAGCGTCTACTGGGTTTTGATTTCCCCTGAATTCGTCCGGGACATGAAAGCCACTGTGCTGCAGGGGCGCATGTTTGAGGAAGGCGATGATTCACGCGTGACCCCGGTTGCAGTGGTCGATGAAGCCGCTGCGCGTCAGCTCTGGGGCAATCAGGATGTCCTTGGGCGGCGTGTGCGTTTTGCTAACAATATCTTTGTGAATGGCAAGTCCCAGGCTCCGCCATGGATAACCGTGGTTGGCGTGGTGAGCAATATGAAGTTCGGCAAGCTCGACGAAGGCGAACTGCCGCATATTTATTCCAGTGCTTATCAGCTCAATAGCAAATTCATCAACATTCTGGTGCGCGCCACGGGTGATCCCGGCACTTTGGGCAGAAACATTCAGGCCGAACTTCAGGCCGTTGATCCAAACCTGCCGATCTCTGATGTTGCGCCTATGACGGAAGTCGTCTCGGCATCTTTCGCTGAGCGTCGTTTCGCTGCTTCTCTGATCGGGCTGTTCGCCATTCTCGCTCTCGGCCTGGCTGCCGTGGGAGTTTACGGAGTAGCCGCATACACCGTGCAGCAGAGGACCCGTGAGTTCGGCATCCGTGCCGCGCTGGGTGCAACCACATCTGATCTGGTGCGCATGGTTCTACACGACAGCATGTGGCCTGTGCTCTGTGGTTTGGCCGCCGGAATTCTTGGATCGGCCCTGGCTGGACGCGCTTTTGCCAACTTGCTATTCGGCGTCCATGCCATTGATCCACTGGTGTATCTCGTCTCGGTTGGGGTCTTGGCGATTGTGGGATTTTCCGCGAATTACATTCCCGCACGACGCGCTGGAAAAACCGACCCCAATCTGGCGCTACGGTATGAGTAGGAAATATGCAATCAACTCATGCACATGCTTAAAGAAGATGTGCGCAGCAAATAAGGATTGTCATCCCGAATCCCGTCAGCGAACGCGCGTTTCTACCAGCGCGTGAGTAGGGGTGAGGGACCTTGTGTTTTGGCAGGGGCACTATAAAGGTTGCGAACTCCACTCCCAATCTTTATATCTTTGTCTCAACTCCAACTTGAGCAACTTTCCAGTAGAGGTATGCGGCAGGTCATTCACAAAGACAAAATCATCGGGCATCTGCCACTTGGCAAACTTTGAGGATAAAAATACTCGCAGCTCTTCGGCAGTCACCTGTGCGCCATCTTTCAGCGCG
This sequence comes from Candidatus Angelobacter sp., assembly GCA_036496365.1. Lineage (GTDB taxonomy): Bacteria > Acidobacteriota > Terriglobia > Terriglobales > Acidobacteriaceae > Angelobacter. The sequence continues at coordinate 20,210 of DASXLK010000121.1, forward strand.
ACCACGGCCAGCGGACGCTCCTGCCATTTTTCATGTGCCACGGCAATCACGCCGGCTTCGCGCACCGCCGGATGGCTCATCAGTGTATTTTCAAGATCAACGGAGCTGATCCACTCGCCGCCGGATTTCACCATGTCCTTGCTGCGGTCCACTAGCTTGATGCAGCCGTCAGGATCAATCGTTGCCACATCGCCTGTGCGGAACCAGCCGTCTTCAGTCCAGCGGTCGTTGGTCAAGTGACTCCCAGTTTCCGGCGCGTTGTAATAGCTGCCGGCAACCCACGGCCCGCGGACTTCCAGTTCTCCCATGGTTTTGCCATCGCAAGGCGCATCGCCCTGCTCGTTGCGAATGCGGACATCAACAAATGGCAGCGGCCAGCCTTGCTTGGCGCGAAACGCATATTGCTCGTCTTCCGTAAGATCAAGAGCGGCTGGCGGCAGGCGTGAAGCCGTGGCCTGCGGAGATGTCTCTGTCATGCCCCAGGAATGGATCAAGTGGAAGCCGCGTCGATCAAGCTTGCGAATCAGGCTTTCCGGCGGCGCAGTGCCACCGCAGAGAATGCGGATATCGCGTGCGGGCTTCCAGGTCGGACGCTTTTCCAGCGCCTGCAATACGCCCAGCCACACCGTGGGCACGGCGCATGTAATGGTCACACCCTCACGCTCAATTAAATCCAACAAACTCTCGGCATCCAGGTGCGGCCCAGGTAAAACATACTTTGCGCCGACCATGGCGGCGGTGTAAGAAAATCCCCAGCCGTTGGCGTGAAACATGGGTGAGGCTAGCATCACCACGTCATGCTGAGAAAATGCGCAGGAATCCGCCATTGCCTGAGACATACTGTGCAACACCTGCGAACGATGCGAATAAAGCACGCCCTTGGGGCTGCCGGTGGTGCCGGAGGTGTAACACATGCTAGCGCCGTCATTTTCACTGAGCGCGGGCAGCGTGAAATTGCCGCTGGCGCTTTGCAGCCAGTCTTCATAATCGGCGTAGCTGCGCTGCGATGACTGGTTGGATTCGCCAGCCGCAGATTGCACTAAGGGATGTTTAACTACAAAGATCCGTTCAAACTTTACCTTGTCGGCAAATTTTTCCAGCACTGGCAGCAGCACGTCGTCCACAATCAGGAAGCGGTCTTGCGCGTGGTTGGCAATCCAGGCAATCTCATCCGGATGCAGGCGCAGATTCAGCGGATGGAGCACGCCTCCAGCGGCAGGTATGCCGAAATAACATTCCAGATGCGCGTAGTGGTTCCACATGAGCGTGGCCACGCGATCACCTCTTTTGAGACCGATGGAATGCAGACATTCTGCCAGCCGTAGCGCGCGCTGATGAAGGTTGCCCCAGGTGTAGCGATGCAAAGACCGGTCCGGCAGCCGCGAGACGATTTCAACGTTTGTCGCATAGCGGCCCGCGCGCTCCAGCAAAGCTGTAAGCGTGAGCGGATAATCCATCATGGTGTGGATTTTGTTCTGAGACATCGAGGGCATTCTACATGTTGGAAGGGAAGAATGAAGGCAAAGTTACAACTGCTTCCTGCTTACCGCCGCGGCGCAGACGCGCGCTCCAGCTCCCGCACCAGCCGTTGAAAATCCTGCGGCGGAGGGCAGTCCAACTTGATCAGTTCGCCGGAGCGCGGATGGGTAAATTCCAGATGCGCGGCATGCAACGCAACGCGGTCAATCAAGCGCTCATCCGCTTCCTTAGGCTCGTATTTTCTGTCGCCGATAATCGGGTGGCCCAGCGCAGAAAATTGGGCGCGAATCTGGTTTTGCAATCCCGTAACAAGCTCGACCTTCACCAGAGTGGCGTCGCGAAAGACGCGGTCAACGTAATAGCGGAGTTCGGCGCGGGCGGCATCAGGATCTTTGGCCGTCCGCAACTGCTGGAACAGGCCCAGGCGCTTAAAGTAATGGATAAGCGGCCCTGTGGCTGCGCGCAGCTGGCCACGCACCACGGCAAGATATCCCCTGACCGGCGTATGCGCCAGGAATTGGTGGATGAGCGAATCGCGATCACGGTCCGTCTTGGCAAACAGCAGAATGCCGGAAGCAAAGCGGTCAATGCGATGCACGATCAAAGCGCGCTGCTTGCGTGGTTTTAATTCAGCGATGAGAAGAGACAGCGCAGAAGGAACGTCCGAGCCTTTGATGGGCACGGCCAGCAGACCGGCCGGTTTATTGAGGACGATCAATGCGTCATCTTCAAAGAGTATGGAGACTTCGCGCGGCATACGAGGACGGCGTCGCGGACCATGGCCCTCTTTTCCCCGAGATTTCGCTGGCGCGCCGCGCTGCTTTTTCCCATCTTCTTGCCGGGTGTATTCTCTGTGGTCTTTTTTGCGGGTTTCGTGCCGGTCGTCTCCATGTCCAGCGCGCGAATCTTTTTCCCGAATATCACTTGGGCGTTTTCCACGTGCTTCGTGCTGCTTGGGCCGGACTTGGTTTTGTGTGCTTTGTTCTGAGTTCTGTCCTCGGTCACGATTGAGCCCTGGTTGGGGGCCGCGTTCCTGCCCTCGATTCGAAGCGTAGTCCAGCTTGCCTTTATGTCGGGTATGTTTGTGGGCGTGGCGCGAAGGTTTTTTCATGGATAGGGTTTGATAGTGTCACCATTATCAAGCCGCATGGCTGACAATCGCAAACAGCCTGCGCTCTTTTAATTCGGTAGGCTGCGCAGGTATGCTGAATATATGACGAATATCCTTCGCGCAAAGCCCCACGCTGTTGTTCTCTACGTTTTACTGGCCTATTCGTGGACCGGCGCTGTGGCGCAAAGCGTCCAATATCAGCCAGTTTCACGGGAACAGGTAGAAGCACGTCTTGGTAGATATGCCGGCAATGACCAGCAACGAGAGGCAACGCTGAAACAAATGTTTGCGGAGGCTGGCTGCGATAATCAGCACATCTCTGAACAGCCGGTGAAAGGCTCAAAGCAGCCCAATGTTATGTGCATTCTACCCGGAAGCTCTGACAAGGTCATTATTGTGGGAGCTCATTTTGATCATGTGCCAGCGGGTGATGGTGTGGTCGACAATTGGAGCGGGGCTTCATTGCTGCCGTCACTCTATGAAGCAGTCAAAGACACGCCGCGGAAGCATACCTACATCTTTATTGGATTTACGGATGAAGAAAAAGGCGAAATCGGGTCTAATTTTTATGTCCGCCAAATGACCAAAGAACAAGTTGCCGCGACGGATGCCATGGTGAACATGGACACGTTGGGCCTGGCTCCAACTGAGGTTTGGGCGAGCCACTCAGATAAGCGCCTAAGCACTGGAATTGCATCGGTTGCCAAACAGCTTCATGTGCCTGTTACCGGCATGAATGTGGAGCAGATTGGCAGCACAGACTCCGAGCAATTCGCGGCGCGCAAAATTCCCAGTATCACAATTCATTCACTGACGCAGGAATCCTGGAACGCGCGCATCCTCCATACATCCAAAGATAAGCTCAGTGCCATGAAGCTGGATGATTATTACGAATCATACAAGCTGATTGCGGTGTATATCGCGTTCCTGGACCAGTTCGCGGGCGGGCCGGAGATGCAACCTAAGCATTAACGGAAGATGCGACAGTGAATTACTAATCGTTTCTCAGGGCGACCATGGGATTGACTGACGCGGCGCGGCGCGCTGGAATATAACAAGCCAAAACGGCCACGCCAGCCAGTATGAAAGATACGGATGCGAAGGTTAGCGGATCACTGGCTCCCACGCCATAGAGCAGATGCGAGAAGCTGGAGAGCATGCGCGTAAGAATGAGCGCAGCGATTGTCCCGATTGCCAGGCCAAACAGGGCCAGCCTAAGACCTTGCCCAATGATCATCTGAAAGATATTTCGTTTCTCCGCGCCAAGCGCCATGCGAATTCCGATTTCATGCACGCGCTGGGCCACTGAATAGGAAATAACGCCGTAGATCCCCACGGAAGCCAGTAACAACGCCAGGCCCGCGAAGCCGCCCAGCAGGACCATGGGAAATCGTTGGGTCAGCATCGATTCTGAAAGAATTTCATGCATGGTGCGAATTTCATAGATTGGCTGATCACTATTGGTTGAGTAAACAGCGGCTTTAATAGCGGGCATGATCGATGAGAAATCAAGCTGTGTGCGAACTATCGTTGTTAGTTCCCCATAAACTGCTGCCACTCCAGAATCCGGAAACTGATCGAGAGATCCATAGATCTGGGGTTGCAGCAGACCCGCGGCATCACCCAAGCCCGAATGGCGAATATGCCCTACAACACCAACGATCCGCGCATCGCCCCATAAATTTACTGTAATGCTTTGACCGATAGGATTCTGATGAGGGAAGTAGGTGTTTGCCATAACACTATCAATTACGGTGACACGCTCTGACTTTGTTGTGTCGTCAGCGGAAAGAAACCGGCCTTGAAGGAGAGGAATTTTCATCGTCTGAAGATAGTTCTGTCCAGTCCAATACATCAGGAGTCGCGGCGCTTCCGCATCGGATGAAGTTTCACGTGTTCCAATCCAAAATGGAGCAAAATTATTGAGTTGGCCCAATGGAACAACATTCGTAAAATCAACCGATTGCACGCCCGGAATACTACGGATGCGCTCGATCATCTGCAGATAGGCGCTCCGTATGGCGGATGGTGTTTTGTTTACTGAAGAACGGCCTATCTTAAAAGTTATCAGGTTCTCCGCTTTAAAACCCGGATCGGCTTTCCATAAATCGTGAATGGTGCGGAACAGCAGGCTTGCGCCGGCGAGTAATACAAGAGTGAGAGCGATCTGGCCAACTACAAGGGTATGCTGCGTACGATGATGGATACTGGTTGAACCGCGTGCTCCTTTTTTCAGCGATTCATGCAAATCCAGGGTCAATGTTTTGAACACTGGCGCAAGGCCAAAAAGAATTCCAACAGCGAGTGAAACCAGCAAGGCAAACAGCAGGACCATCCCGTTCAGGCTGACATTCTCGCTACGGAGCAAGTTTTTCGCCAGCATGGCCAAGACCAGATTGATTCCCCATTTGGCAATTGCCAACCCTGCAATGCCTCCCACCAGGGAAAGAAATACGCTTTCGGTAAGCAGTTGCCGCACAAGCCGAGCATGGCTGGCGCCCAGGGCAGAACGGAGAACGAACTCGCGCGTACGCGCCGCAGATCGTGCAAGCAAAAGATTGGCGACGTTTGCGCAGGCAATCAGCAGAACAACGGCGACAGCCCCCAGGATCAGCAGAAGAGTCCCGGATATATCGCCCACAAGAACTGATTTGAGCGGCACCACGTCAGTACCCAGTCCTTGGTCCGTTGTGGGATAAAGGCGGCCCAGGGTTTTCTGGATGTTCGTCATCTCAAGCTGAGCTTGCTGAATACTGATTCCAGGCTTCAGACGAGCCAAACAAAGTATGCCGGGAAAGCGGCGATCATTGAACATGGGATCGCCCTGGCCCAGCGGTATATAAACGTCGACATCAGAAGCGAGCCGAAATCCTGCCGGAAGAATTCCGATGATTGTGTAAGCCACTCCATCCAGAGTTACAGGCTGGCCCAGAACTTGCGGATTTCCTCCAAAGCGATTTCTCCATTGCGTGTCACTGATCATGGCCACGGGTGTGCCGCCGGGCCGGTCTTCTTCAGCAGAGAATTCACGGCCCAATGCCGGCTGGACACCGAGAGTGTTGAAGAACCCTGAGGAAACTTCATATCCATTTACGTGTTCCGGAAGTCCCGGGCGTGTCAGGTTAAATTCAAACCATCGCAGTGCTGCGATCTGCTCGAAAGCATGCGCATCCCGTTGCCAATCGCGAAAATCAGGCAATGACAAGGATATGTGAGGAGCGTTGCGATTGCTTTGCCAGACCATCACTAACTTATCGGGTTCGCGGTAAGGCAATGGGGACAGCATCACGCCCTGAACCACGCTGAATATGGCAGTGTTTGCCCCAATGCCCAGCGCCAGCGTTAAGACGGCGACGATGGTGAAGCCGGGAGACCTGTGTAATCCACGAATGCCGTAGCGTATGTCTTGCATGATCTGGTCAAGCCAGATAAACCCCCAGGCTTCTCGCGACTCTTCTTTGATCCGGCCCACATTGCCAAATTTGCGTAAGGCGGCATAACGCGCGTCCGCAGGCGACATGCCGCGTTCAATGTTGTCCTGGGTTTCCATTGCGATGTGGTCGCGCATGCCGTCTTCCAGATTGGCCAGCATGCGCTTGCGAAAGAACCTCATGATTCGCCCTCCTGCTCCGCCGGACGGAGAATCCGCGCGATGGCTCCCGCCAGTTTTTCCCACTTGCTGGTTTCAACCACCAGCTGCCGTCTGCCTCTGGCAGTGAGGCGATAAAATTTGGCGCGACGGTTATTTTCCGAGATGCCGTCTTCAACTGAAATCCATTGCCGCCGAATGAGACGGTGCAGAGCGGGATAAAGCGATCCTTGTTCCACCTGCAATACTTCATCCGATTTGAATTCAATGGCTTTGGCAATGGCGTGGCCATGCACTGGACCAAGAAGCAAGGTCTGCAAAATTAAGAGGTCCAGGGTGCCCTGCAGCAATTCCACGCGCTCTTTTTGTTCTTTAGTAGACATTCTAGGCGAGAATAGGCGTGCTCCGGTAGAATGTCAAGGTGAATGTGGGGAACACGCGCGATCGTTTCCGTTTGCCGCCAGCCTGCGCCTGTGGCCATGCCTATATAAAATGGTGGAAATGAAATCGCTGCTTGCATTGCTCGCGCTGGCGGTAGGACTGATGCAGCCCAAACGTATTCATATCGGGGAAATTGAGTTCTTTGGCACGGCCGGTATTGACGTTCGAAAAGTTCAGGCCGCTCTTCCCATTCATGAGGGAGATGAAATCGCTGAAGACCAGGTTGACACCCTTTTTGAAAATATTCCCCATGCCATAGAGGATGTGCTGGGGCATAAGCTCACCGATGTGAATCTGGTCTGCTGCAATGAACGCGGCGGCCTTTTGATTTATCTGGGGCTCGGCGGCAGCAATACACAGCCCATTTCTCTATTGCCGGCTCCCACAGGCCGCGCCTGTCTTGCGAAAGACTCGGTAAAGCTTTATGACGATTTTATGGACGCATTTCGCCAGTCAGTTAAGAATGGGAACGCACGCGAAGATCACTCCCAGGGGTATGCGCTATCTTCTGATCCTGCCACGCATGAGAGACAATTGGTGATGCGTAAGTATGCTATTGCGCATGAGCAAGCGCTGGAGCAGACACTTGAATTCTGCGGAAAGGCAGAGCATCGGCAGGCGGCGGCCATGATTTTAGGCTATGCCCTCAAGTCGAAAAAGCAGGTTGCCGCTCTGGTCCGCGCCAGCCGCGATGCAGACGAGACAGTACGTAACAATGCCACGCGCGCTCTTTGGGTTCTGGCCGTGTCAAGTTCGAGCACAGCGGCAGAAATACCCTCAGGCTCATTTGTAGCAATGCTTAATTCCGGCACCTGGACGGACCGCAACAAGAGCGGACAATTGCTGGTGGGGCTTAGTGGCTCGCGCAATCCTAAATTGCTTGGTTTGCTGCGGTCGCAGGCCATGGATTCGCTGGTTGAGATGGCAAGGTGGAAAGAGCCGGGCCATGCCCGCGCGTATAGAGCTCTGCTTGGGAGGATTGCTGGCATCGAGGAACCCCGGATCGACCAATTGATTGATACCGGAAAAATTGAAGAGATTATTGCAGCCGCCAAAACACATGCGCTGAAACAATCTCCATCACATTGAATCATCCACCGGCCAATCTTGCTAACTAAACCAACGCCAAACACGTCTCTTAATTAATTCGTTTTCCAATAAGTTCGTTTGATAAAAAGAAGCCAGTCGGTTTCTCAGGTGAAGCAGTGAACAATTTGGGCCAGGACATTCGTTATGCGTTGCGTGGGCTGCGTAAGTCGCCCGGTTTTGCCGCGGTCGCCATTCTTACGCTCGCGCTGGGCATTGGAGCCAATACCGCGATTTTTACCGTGATCAACGCGGTCTTCTTTCATCCTATTCCGGTGAAAGATCCGGCGCGGCTGGTGGAGATTTTTACCGTGGACCAGCGGCGTTTTCTGGGCCTGGCAAACAATTTCTTTCCCAGCTCTTATCCGAACAATGAAGATATTCAGCGGCGGGCACAATCGTTTGACGGGATGACGATTCAGTCGTTTGCCTTTACCCGCATAAGCATGACGGTGAACGGGCAGCCGAACCAGTATTTCGCGCAGCTCGCATCGGGAAATTTCTTTGATGTGCTGGGTGTGCGGGCACAACTGGGGCGGACGTTTCGTCCGGAAGAAGATCGCGAGACCGGCGCGGGGCCTGTGGTGGTATTGAATCATGGATTCTGGGAGCGCGTGATGGCTTCCAATCCAAGCATGATTGGCCAGAGCGTGCTGATCAATGGCCAGGGATTCACAATTATTGGCGTCGCGCCCAAAGGGTTCCAGGGAACCAGTGTGATTGGCGGGCCGGACATGTGGATTCCCATGTCCATGCATGACCAGATTTTGACCGGCTTTAGCAAGTCGCTGTTTAATGAGCGCCGCTTTCTAGGCTTTAGCGCCGTGGCACGGTTGAAGCCGGGTGTCCGGCAGGAACAGGCCAAGGCGGAGTTGCAGGCGATTGCCTCCGATCTGGAAAAGGCGTTTCCGCTGGCCAACAAGGGCCGAAGCTTTACCACGCAGCCGCTGCTGGAATCGAGCGTGGCCGCCAACCAGCGCGGACAGTTTGAACTTGCCGGCTTAATGATGATGGGCGTGGTGGGCATTGTGCTGCTCATCGCGTGCTTCAATATTGCGAATTTGCTGCTGGCGCGCGCCGCAGGCAGAAAGCGCGAGATTTCTATTCGCGTCGCGATTGGCGCTTCACGCGGTCGAATTATCACGCAGTTGCTGGCAGAGGCCATGGTGCTGGCGATTGCCGGCGGCTCATTGGGACTGGGCTTGGCTCTCTTTGGTCGTGACCTGATGTGGCGCTTCCGTCCCCCGCAACTGCCGGCGAACGGCATGGATCTGTCTCTGGACTGGCATGTAATGGCGTTTACTTTTGCTGTCGCGATTGGGACAGGGTTGATCTTTGGTTTAGCGCCGGCATTGCAATCTTCGCGCCCTGATCTGGTGACAGAGTTAAAAGAGCGCTCCGGCGGCGAACTGCGCAAAGGCGGAAGCTTTGGAGTGCGCGACATTCTGATTTCACTGCAAGTTTCCGTCTGCCTGATTGCGCTAGTGGCTGCGGGCCTGTTTTTGCTCAGTCTGCGCAACGCCCACAACATGGACCTGGGTTTTGACACCACGAATCTGGCGATGCTGTCATTTGACGTGGGCGCTTTGAATTATGACAAGCCGCGCGCCCGTGAGTTTGAACGTCGCGTGCTGGAGGCGGCACAGAACACTCCCGGTGTGAGTGATGCGGCGCTTTCCAACACAATTCCTCTCTTCCAGGGTGGGTTCGGGAGAACGCTGTTTCGTGAAGGGGAAGACACCAACAACGGCCAGAGCGGGCATATCGGCCAGATTTCCGCAGTCACCCCGGAGTATTTGAAGACCATGGGTATTTCCCTGGTGCGCGGGCAGATGTTGGATTATGCCGCGCGTGAAGAGAGCCCGCGGGTCACGGTGATCAATGAAACTGCGGCGCGCCAGATATGGCCCAATGAGGATCCCATTGGAAAGCGGTTCACGTTTTTCCGTGACAAGGACATGACGCAGGTCGTGGGCATTGTGCGTGATTCCAAATACAACGCCATTGGTGAACAGCCTACGCCATATTTTTACACCCCGCTGGCGCAGAATCCTGATGCCGCCGTGACCGTTTTCTTCAGGACTCATGGCGACCCGCGCGCCGCCTTGAGCGCGGTGCGGATGCAAGTGCAAACAATGGATCGCAACTTACCAATTACAAATGTCTGGCCCATTGGAGAGGTGATTTCGCAATCGCTCTGGGCGTCAACATTTGGCACTAGTCTGCTGACGGTGTTTGCCATGATTGCAATGGCGCTTTGTGCGGTGGGAATTTATGGCGTGATTGGATATTCCGTGGGCCAACGCATCCGCGAATTTGGTATTCGCATGGCGCTGGGCGCGCAGCCGCGAGATGTGCTGCTGATGGTGCTGAAGCGCAGCGCCTTGATTATGGGAGCAGGACTCTTGTTTGGCCTGGTTGTGGCTTTTGGGTTGGCACGGTTTATCGCAACGTTCCTTTATGGCGTGAATACCAATTCGCCGCTGGCATTTCTGGCCATGGCGTTGGTGCTGGCTGTTGTGGGGATATTTGCCAGTTATATTCCCGCGCGTCGCGCCGCCAGGGTTGATCCCATGGTGGCGCTGCATTATGAGTGACCTGCGCCTGCTGTCTTGTTATCTATAGGTAATTTTCATCTGGTCAACATATACGCTGTAAGGTGTAGCCGTGCTGTTGCTATCCAACTGAAATGCGTTAGTGAACTGATTGTTGGCAGCGCCGGAGAAAAACGCATTATGCGTAATGTTGACCGGAGTGCGGACGCCATCTACGGTAAGCGCATCATGGATTACCGTATGGGCCGTGGTGTCATTGTGGTATTCGGCAACAATATGGTGCCAGGTGCCGGGCGTGAAGCGGGTAAGCGGAATTCCGGTGGCGTTCCACTGGCTGGTTCCGTAGTCAAAGATGCGCCACGTGTTGCCGGGATAGAGCGCCTGCCAGCTGAAGTTATAAACATATCCGCCCAGGATTTGCTGGCACTCAAATTCAATTGCTTGCGGCAGGTTTTGTGATCCTGTTGGAATGTACAGGTCGAACTCATAGGTGAGCGCGGTCATCGGCACGGTAACGGGCGTGTGCTGCTGATAGAAATATCCGTTGGTGAAGGGGACAGCGGCCGCGATGCTGAACTGCGTGGAAGAGCCATCTTCACTGGGAGAGGCAATGCCCAGCGTGTCAGAGTAGCTGGCAGTAGGGCCAGCGGCGCCATTGTTGCCGCAATTGCCGCACGTGAGCCACGGCGATTCTTCCACATGGGTGATCACGGTGCTGGCAGGAGTTGGCGTGGCTCCAGGAGTTGGCGAAGCTACTGGTGTGGGCGTTGGATTCGGCGAAGTGTTCGTTGCCGATGTAGGCGGAGCCGTGGTGCTGGAAGGTGACGCTGTGTTTCCTCCGCAGGCTACCAACCCAAATATTAAGGCAACAATGATTGTGAAAGATTGAACGATTCGCTTTGGCCCCATAACTTCTCACCCCTAAGAAAAAATCCGGTCTGACTCTGACTTGAACTATTGATCGGCAATGTACTAAGCAAGGAACCATTTTGGATTACGTGGAAGACCTGAGAGAGCAGCCACCTTAGGGAGTGGACGTTGGTGCACTCGTGTTTTATGTGCGTATGTCGAGCTGAAAAATAGCGACTTTGCCGCGTGGAACAATTATTTTTGAAACGAAGGTAACTTGTTTATTGTCAATCGGTTTGCGAGAATTTACCGTGCAGCTGCAGGCCGGTAACCGTAGCGGGCTGAACGTCTGGAAGTTTTTGCTGTGGCAAGGCGGGCAATCATCTGGTGGAGCTTTGGTAATGCAGCAGCGGAGTTAATGCCGAGGACTGCAACGGCTGTTGCATAATTAGGGGTACACAAAGCTCACATCTTCAAGAGGAGCAACCGTAGATTGACTTCCGGCGATCTAGGCTTGTCAAAAACCGAGGCATTTCTGCGCGTTTGCGCGCTGAGCATTGACTATCACGCCGCCAGCGGAGACACAGTCCATGCCGTGCGCAATGTGGATTTTGCAATTGGCCCAGGAGAGAGTCTGGGCGTGCTGGGCGAGTCGGGGTCGGGCAAGAGTTCACTAGCTCTGGCGCTCATGCGCCTTCTGCCGGGTAATGCTCAAGTGCTATCAGGAAGCGTCACGTATCAGGGACGAAGCCTGGCGAATTTTTCACCTAAACAATTGCGAGAGATGCGCGGCAGCGAGGTATCGCTGATATCGCAGGAGCCGGCATTGGCGCTGAACCCTGTATTGCCGCTTGGCCGTCAGCTTGCAGATGTGCTGCTGGCGCACAGCAATCTGGGGAGCGATGAGGTGTCTCTACGCTGCAACAGAATCCTGGGCGAGGTTGGATTTACCGATTCTGAACGCTTTATGCGTGCTTATCCGCATGAGCTCAGCGGAGGTCAGCGCCAGCGTGTGGCTATTGCGCAAGCCTTGATCTGCGGGCCAAAACTGCTGATTGCAGATGAACCCCTGAGTGCCCTGGATCTGGCCACACAAGCGGAGATTCTGGACCTGCTGCAGCGTTTAAAGCGCGAACTGGGATTGGCCATGCTTTTTATCACCCATAACGCCGGAGTGCTCTCCGCGCTGGCGGACAACATATTGGTGATGCGCAACGGGGAAGTAGCAGCGCGCGGCACAATGGACAAGCTGCAAAATAGCTCTGACGCTTATGTGCAGAGCGTCCTGTTCCCGGAGAAAAACCTGATCGCAGCACCACACAATGCAAGCGGACAAGATGAAAGCTGCCAGTCTCTGCTGGAGGTCCGCAACCTGAGCAAAAAGTTTGTCCAGCAGCGGATGTGGTCACGCAAAAGGTTCGTTGTGCAATCGCTGGAAAGTGTCAATCTTGAATTGCGGGAAGGCTCGACGGTGGCTGTGCTAGGGCGTTCTGGCTCAGGCAAGTCAACGCTGGCGCGCTGCATTGCCGGCTTTGAAGCAGCGGATACGGGCGAGATTCTGCTGGAAGGGAAGAGAGAGTTTCTGCGACGTCAGGTGCAGATGATCTTTCAAGACGCTGCTACTTCTCTCAATCCAGGATTTACCGCGCGGCAGATCGTCGTCGAACCCATGGAAATTGCGCGTTGGAAGACCGATGCAGAGCGAGCGTCGCGTGTGCTGGAATTGATGGAAGAAGTCGGGCTTGATCCGGCGTGGGCCTCGCGGACGGCTGCGGAGTTTAGCGGAGGCCAGCGGCAACGTCTGGCCCTGGCTAGGGCCCTTGCGGCTGAACCAAAGCTGCTCATCATGGATGAAGCTCTTTCTGGTCTGGATTTGCCGCTTCAAGCGCAGATGCTGCGGCTGCTAATGGGGCTGCAAAAACGGCATGGGCTGACGTATCTCTATATTTCGCACGATCTTAGTTTCATTTCTCTGTTTGCTCAGGAAGTTGTGGTGATGGAAGCCGGGCGAATCGTGGACCACACCATCCCAGCCAGATTGGGCGAGGGTGTTTCTTCAGCCACGCGTGAACTGGTGGAAGCCAGTGAGCGCCTGCACGCCCCCGGAGTGGAGGTAACGGTATGATCCGCTACCTTGCTCGCCGCGTTGGCCATGCATTTCTGCTGTTGTTTGGCGTCTCGATTCTGTTGTTTCTCCTGCTTCAGGCAGCGCCGGGAGATTTCCTGAGCGAGATCAGGTTGAACCCGCAAATCTCGCCGGAGACAGTAGCCGGGCTCCGCACGCAATATGGGCTTGACCAGTCAATGCCTGTGCGTTACTGGAAATGGGTTGAGTCCTGCGCCAAAGGAGAATTTGGATATTCCTTTGCATATAACACTCCCGCAGCAACACTGCTGTGGCCGCGTGCGCTCAATACTCTGTTGCTGAGCGTGCCGGCGCTGATGATTTCCTGGCTGATCGCCGTCCCGCTAGGCGTGCTGGCCGCAGGATGGAAGAGCGTATGGATCGACCGTTTATTTTCTGGCGGGACCTCAGCTTTATTGGCTTTGCCCGATGTGCTGATCGCGCTTCTGGCCCTGCTCGTCGCACTTAAGACCGGACTGTTTCCCGTGGGCGGAATGACTTCAGTCAACGCACAAGACCAGAGCACATGGGCGTGGCTGCGCGATTTGGGTTGGCACATGGTGCTGCCCGTAGCGGCGTTGGTGATCGGATCGGTGACGATTATCCTGCGCCACGTGCGCGCCAGCGTGAGCGAAGTTCTGGAATCCACTTACATGCGCGCCGCGGAAGGCCATGGGCTGGCGCGATACAAATTGCTTTTTGGTCATGCGCTGCCCGCAGCCGCCAATCCGCTGATCTCGCTCTTTGGACTTTCAGTGGCGTTGCTGCTGAGTGTCTCGCTGTTAATTGAAGTCGTAATGAGCTGGCCGGGCATCGGTCCGCTGCTGCTGGAAGCCATTCTCTCTCGCGATCTTTTTGTAGTAATCGGCGCCATCATGATCTCCACACTGTTTTTAATTGGCGGGAATTTGCTGGCGGACGTTCTGCTCTATGCGTTTGATCCAAGAATCAGAAGACAGGGGGCCGGGAGGCAGGCATGAAGCGGACATTTAAATTCACCTGGGCTGTCTGGTTCCTGATCGCGGTCCACGCAGTAGTGGCGTTGGCTGGATTTTTCGCGCCTTACAGCTATGAGTCGCAGGACCGTGAGCGCCCCTATGCGCCACCCACCAGAATGCACCTGGTTGACTGCGCGGGAAAATTTCACTTTCGGCCATTTGTTTATGCCACCAAAAGTGATGAGCGCACTCCAATGGAGTACACGCCGGATTGCTCGCAGCCGTCGCGGATCCAATTCTTCACCCGGGGAGACGAATACAGCATTTTGGGGATCTTTCATTCAACGCGACATCTGATCGGCGTGTCCGAACCGGCCAATCTGTTTCTGATAGGCACTGACGGCTTTGGTCGCGATCAATTTTCACGCTTGCTCTATGGCGGACAGGTATCGCTCTTTGCTGGATTCATTGCGGCATCATTTTCAGTAATTGCCGGGTTGCTGCTGGGTGGAATTGCGGGAATGTATGGCGGCCACGTGGATGACATTGCCATGCGTGTGGCGGAAGTTTTTATCACCGTTCCGTGGTTCTATCTCTTGATCGCCGTGCGCGCCTTTCTTCCACTACAGATCAGCCCGGTGGCAGCGTTTCTTCTGGTGGTTGCGGTAATCGGCATGGTGGGCTGGGGACGTCCGGCGCGGCTGGTGCGCGGCGTGGTGCTGAGCGCCCGGGAGCGCAACTTTGTTCTGGCAGCGCGAGGCTTTGGCGCGTCGAACGCATATTTGCTGCGCCGCCATCTTATGCCGCTGACCTTCCGCGTGTTGCTTACGCAGATGGCTGTCTTGATTCCGCAGTTCATTCTGGCGGAGGTAATTCTGTCTTTTCTTGGGCTGGGGATCGGCGAGCCGTTCCCGAGTTGGGGCAACATGCTGGCCCACGCGCAGCAATACAACGTGCTGGTTTCCTATTGGTGGATGCTTTTGCCCGGAATTGCGCCCATTCCGGTGTTTCTGGCGTATCACTCATTGGCGGAGACGCTACAGGAGCGGATAAAATCAAACATCTAATCCCAACAAGAAAGAGGCCCTTTGTGCGAGTAACGCGCTCCCTGCCGTGGTGTGTCTTGATGCTTTTACCTTTGCTCGCCGTGGCGCAAACGCCGGCGCAGGAAGAGCTTTTGCGCACGACCTCTGAGCCGGGAACCCGGGGCGGGAAGCTGGTGATTGCCCAGCGCTCCGAGCCGCGAACGTTCAACCCGGTGGTAGCGGTTGACCAGAATTCGCTGGGACTGAACGCGCGTTTGCAGTCAGACCTGATCCATATCAATCGCGCAACACAGAAGACCGAACCTGCGCTGGCCAAATCATGGACAGTATCCAAGGACGGCACGCAGTTTACCCTCAAGCTGCGGCGCGGCCTCCGGTTTTCCGATGGTGCGCCATTTGACGCCGATGATGTGATCTTTTCATTTACGGTTTATCTCGACGAGAAAGTGAATTCCTCTCAGCGCGATCTGCTGATCATCGGTGGCAAGCCGATTGCCTTGAAGAAGATTGACGCTTATACCGTGCGTTTTACCTTTCCCGCGCCCTATTCGGCTGCGGAGCGTGTTTTTGATGGCCTGGCCATTCTGCCCCGGCATCTGCTGGAAAAAGACTACAAGGATGGGAAGATCGGCCAGGCGTGGACGTTGAACACGCCGCCGGAAAAGATCGTCGGTCTGGGCGCGTTCCGTCTGAAACAGGTTGTGCCCGGTGACCGCGTAGTGCTGGAGCGGAACCCTTATTACTGGAAGATAGACGCCAAGGGCCAAAGGCTGCCATATCTCGACGAACTGACATTTGTTGCGGTCCCCACACAGGATGCGCAGGTGATTCGTTTTCAGGCCGGCGATTCCCAGATCATCAGTGGCTTGAGCGCGGAAAATTTCGCTGTGCTGGAGCCGGAGCAGAAGGCCCGGCATTTCAAGCTTTACGACGCCGGGATGGGACTTGAATACAACTTCCTGATGTTCAATTTGAATGACGACACAGACGGCCGTCTGCCGGAAGTGGCGCGCAAGCAGAAATGGTTTCGCGATGTGCGTTTCCGCCAGGCAGTTTCAGCGGCCATTGATCGGGCAGGCATCGTGCGTCTGGTCTATCGCGGACGCGGCGCGGCGATTGCAACGCATGTGAGTCCCGGCAACAAGGCGTGGTTTGACGCTGCAATTCCCGCTCCTGTGCGCTCTTTGCCCAAAGCGCGGGAGCTGCTGAAAGCGGCAGGGTTCTCATGGAAGGCCGACAACACGCTGGTTGATTCAAGCGGACAGACGGTGGAATTTACGATTCTGGTGAGTTCCAGCAGCACACAGCGGGAGCAGATGGCAACGCTGATACAGCAAGACCTGAAAGCAATTGGAATGAACGCGCATGTGTCGCCGCTGGAAAGCAAGTCCGCCAATGACCGCGTGCTGAACTCGCACGACTATGAAGCCATCGTGATGGGGCTGGTGAGTGGCGATGCTGATCCCACGCCGGACATGAATGTGCTCCTATCGAATGCGCCGACGCATCTGTGGCATCTAAATGAAAAGACGCCGGCGACGCCGTGGGAGGCGGAACTTGACCAATTGATGCAAAAACAACTGGTCACGCTGAATTATCCGCAACGCAAAAAGATTTATGACCGGGTGCAGGAAGTGCTGGCCCAGCAGCTTCCCGTGGTGTATCTGGCCACGCCGGACATCCTGGTGGGAGCACAGGAAGACCTCGGTAATTTCCATCCCGCCGTGATTGAACAGTATACTTTTTGGAACGCAGAAGAACTTTTTTGGCACACCCCCGCCGGAAAGCATTGACCGGAAAAAATATTGAATGGACAACGCCAACGAAACAACTTTAGTAGCAAACAAGGAAATCGCGGCTGAAGACGAACGACTGGTACAGGAATGCTTGAGTGGAGACGAGCGCGCATGGAACACGCTCATCGACAAGTACAAGCGCCTGATTTATTCCGTGCCGGTCAAATACGGTTTCAGTCCGGACGAAGCCGGCGACATTTTCCAGAATGTCTGCATTGACTTGTTCACCAATCTTTCCAAACTAAGGAAGATTGAATCACTGCGCTCATGGTTGATCACCGTGGCAACGCACAAGTGTTTTCACACGAAGAAGCAGAAAAAACAGGACGTTGAACTCGACGCCATGGAGCAGGAGGTGGCGGAAGAAATTGCCGCGGCTCCAATCGTGATGCAGGAAGTGCAGGAGGAGCAGGCCGTTCGTGACGCTATCCAGCGGCTCACGCCGCGATGCGCGGAGTTGGTGAAGCTGCTGTTTTATGAACAGCCGCCCATGCCTTACACAGAGGTGGCGCAGAAGCTGGGGCTGGCAACGGGATCCATTGGTTTTATACGCGGACGCTGTCTCAATCGTTTGCAGAAGATCCTTTCGGAGTTGGGATTTTAGATGACCCAGAAACCGAATTTTGGGATCGAACAGTGGATTATCGATCTTGCCGACATTCCCGACGAAAAATCCCGCTGCGCTTTTCTTGCTCAAAACGACAGGCAGAGCAGAAGCGCGGTGGAATCTCTCTATAACGCAGTGGTCATTTATGCCCGCGTGGACCTGCAGAAGGCTGACCGCATGGCTGGCTCCGCCACCTGGATCGCGGAGCAGATCAACGATCCTTATTCTTCCGCGCAGAGCGCACGGGCAGTTGGCCATGTGCTGTACCTGACGAGCAAATATCAAAAAGCGATCTTGGAATATGAAAAGGCGCTGGTGATTTTTCAGCGCATTGGCCATGATGTGGACTACGCCCGCACGATCAGCGGAGCGTTGCAAAGCCTGATCTATGACGGCCAGTATGAACGCGCCTTTCGTCTGGGTGAAGAAGCGCGCGTTATTTTTCACAAGCACAAGGACCGCCTGAGGCTTTCACGTCTGAAGAGCAACATTGCCAATATCTATTTCCGGCAGGACCGTTTTCAGGAAGCGGTAGAGGTCTATGAGAATGCCTATCAGGAATTTCTGGAATACGGCGAACCGCTGGATATCGCGGCTGTACTCAGGAACCTGGCCGTTTGTTACTACAGCCTGAATGACTTTGACCGGGCTGAAGAAACCTACCGGCTGGCACGCCAGCACTGCCTGGAGCACGGCTTCTCTTTGCTGGTGGCCGAGGCAGATTACAACGTCGCTTACCTGCATTATCTTCGCGGCGAATATCTACGTGCGATTGAGCTGTATGACCAGACGCGCAAGCTTTGCGCCGAACTTGGCGACCGCTATCACCAGGCACTATGCGATCTGGACGAGTCAGAGATCTACCTGGAATTAAACCTGACGGAGGGCGGTACGGAGCTGGCGCAGGACGCATTTGCGGCATTCACGGACCTGGGCATGAAGTATGAAGCTGCCAAGGCGGCAACGTTCTCTGCCATCGCCATTAGCCAGCAGGGCCGCTATAAGCAGGCGCTGGAAAGTTTTGATCGCGCGCAGGACCTTTTCATCAAGGAAGGCAATCCTCTATGGCCGCCGCTGATTGATTTGTATAAGGCGCTGGTGCTGTACGAAGCCGGAGAAAATGACGGAGCGGAAGACCTGGCGCGCAAGGCGCTCGACTATTTTGGCAATTCAGTCTTACCGTCCAAGGCGGCGCTGTGCGAACTGCTGCTGGCGGCCATTGAACTGCGCGGCTCTGATTCGGAGGAGGCACGCCGCTATTGCAGTGCGGCGCTCTCGCGTCTGGCGCACATTGATTCTCCCGCGACTTATCAGGCTTATTTCATGCTCGGCCAGTCGGAAGAGGCCAGCGGCAATACCGAACTGGCGCGGCAAGCCTATGAGCAGGCATTCAGGAAGCTGGAAGATCTGCGCAGCCATCTGGGCAAGGAAGAGCTGAAGATTGCGTTTCTCAAGAACAAGCTTGCGGTCTATGAAGGGCTGGTAGTCACGTCACTGGCGGTAAGCTTTGGCATGCGGGCGCAACGGGAAGCCTTTGGCTACATTGAGCAGGCTAAGTCGCGCAGCCTGGCTGACCTGATAGCGTTTCGCGCTTCGTCTATTTCGTCGCGGGAGCCCGAGGAAATTTCTCCGGCCATGGGAGAGTTCCGCGACCTGCGCCAGAAGCTGAACTGGACCTATCACCAGATTGAACTTGAAGAATTGAATCCGACGGGCAGCTCGCGCGACCGCATTCAGCAGCTGCGGCAATTAAGCCGCAGATACGAAGATGCGCTGGTGAAAGCGTTCTCCCAGGTACAGAACGTTGACCGTGAATTTGCCAGCCTGCAAAATGCCAAAACAGTTTCGGTAGAAGAGTTGCAACGCATTTTGCCGCCGAACACCTTGCTGCTGGAATACTATACGGCGCGCAATCGTTTTTATGTGTGTATTGTTTCCCGTAAGGATTTCAAGATTATCCCGTTGGGCGGTGTAGTGGAGGTGCGGGAGAAGCTTCGTCTGCTGCAATTGCAGCTGGCAAAGTTCCGTCTGGGAGCGGACTACATTCGCCGGCTGGAAAAGCCATTGCTCCAGGCCACGCAGGCACATCTGGAGGAGCTTTACACATTTTTGATTGCGCCCATACGTGACCAGATGGAGGCTGAACACCTTATTATTGTGCCGCACGCTTTTCTGCATTACCTGCCATTTCATGCGCTTTCTGACGGCGAGCGTTACCTGATCGATGATTTTTCCATTTCCTATGCGCCCAGCAGCAGTATCTTTGCGGTGTGCCAGGAAAAAGGGAAGGCGGGCATTGATGGAGATACTCTGGTGATGGCCGTGCCAGACGCCCGCGCTCCTTTTATAGAAGAAGAAGCGCGTTTTGTGGCTTCCGCAATGGGCAACGCGAAGCTCTTTATGGGCCCGGAAGCCACTGAGGAGCGGCTGCGCGCTTATGGTCCGCAAAGCAGGTTTATCCACATTGCCACGCATGGTTATTTTCGCCAGGACAACCCGATGTTTTCGTCGATCCGTCTGGGAAATTCCCTGCTGAGCCTGTTTGATTTGTATCAGTTGCATTTTGACGCGGAGCTGGTGACCTTGAGCGGCTGTGGCACGGGTATGAACGTGGTGATTGGGGGAGACGAGCTGATTGGGCTTGTCCGTGGGCTGCTCTATGCTGGGGCACAGACCCTGATGGTGAGTCTGTGGGAAGTGCATGATCAAAGTACTGCAGAGTTTATGCGGGATTTTTACCAGGATTACAAGGTTTCCGCCAATAAAGCGAATGCTTTACGAAACGCGGTGCTAAAACTCAAACAAAAACATCGCCATCCATATTATTGGGCGGCTTTTGCGCTGGTGGGGAAGTTTTCATAAGATTTTTGAAAAATCTAGCCAGACCTATATTTTTGACCTTAGATGAGACTCTTATGACTAGAAGCAGGCTCATCCGTCGACTGCTAAGAGGGGGATACGGACCCGGAAGCCGTATCCCTTTCGTTAAAGGTTTAAGAAAAGTCACTTATGACTGAAAACGCAAGCCATTTCGATGTAACTGAGTGGGCTGATTTCGTGAGGGACGCGGTTTCTCCCGAGCGGCAAGAGCATATGCTCGCCCACCTTCAGCATGGATGCTCCAAGTGCGAACGAATCAAGGGCGTACTGCAAAAGTTTGCTGCTATTTGTAAGCGGGAAGCGGCTTATGAAGTCCCCCGTTTCACGGAACAGCAGGTAAAAGCACTCATGGGTCTGGCCAAAGCCCCCCGTCCTTCCGCTTTGCAGCGGATCTGGGCCAGCCTGGTTTACGACAGTGTGAACGATCCCCAGCCAGTGGGTGTACGTGGAACCCACCAAATTAACCGCCAGGTGCTTTTCCACGCTGGTGACTATTCAGTAGATCTTCGTTTTGAACATGAAAAGGGGTCTGCCAGCATGGTACTGGTGGGTCAGATTGCCAATCAGAAGACGCCGGATGAAATGCTGGCTAATCTGCCTGTCATTCTTGTGGCTGGGAACCGCGAACTAACGCGCTCCATCAGCAACACTTTTGGCGAATTTCAACTGGAGTATGTACCGGAAAGCGATCTACGGTTGCTGGTACCTCTTGAGGCAAGAGGCCAGGAACTGGAAGTGCAGTTGGGCCGGACCCCACAGCTCTAAATTTCTGTAATAAGGCAATGTGAGAGATCAACACCCCATGAGGAAACTTAGTCTATTCATCATAGCGGCCCTGGTTCTGGCTACGCCCGTTGTCGCGCAGACCACCTATATCCTGACTGCGTCTCCCCAGAACATGCAGAGTGTGGTTGATCGTCATGGCCTGACGGTTGTAAAAGAACTTTTTGATGGCGCGAATTGCGTCATGTTGGTCACATCGTCTTCCGCCAGCGTTTCCGGCGTGGAAACTGAAGTTGAATCTGATGTTCATGTAGTGAGCATGGAGCCGCAGCAGCGCGCCTTGTTGCCGGAACTGAGCAGCCTTACACAGCCAACGCTTACGCAATCCAGCACCAGCATTCTGGATGGCCTGCCGGGACGCACGCTCGTCACATTCTTTGGCAGCACTGTTCCCAGCAATTACATCTCTCAGGCGGCCACCAGCATTATTCGTCTGGATGATGCGCGCGCAGCAACGCACTTAACCGGCAATGCTGTTGTGGCGATCATTGATACGGGAGCTGATCCCAACCATCCTGCTCTGGCAAGCATACTGGCTCCAGGCTATGACTTCACGCGAGATGTAGCAGGCTCTTCTGAACTTGCTGATCTGACTCCGGCAATGGCCGCCCAGCTTCAGCAGAGTTCTACCAGCATCCTGGATGCGCAAAACACCCTTCTGCTGAACAGTTCCGCTCTGGCAATCCTGAACCAGTCCAGCACGTCAATCCTGGATCAGTCCAGCACTTCAATTCTCGATAGTACACTGGCGGAATTTGGACACGGAACAATGACAGCTGGCATTGTCCATCTGGTTGCACCCACGGCACAGATTATGCCGTTGAAGGCCTTCCACGCTGACGGCTCGTCCAACCTTTCAGATATTATTCGCGCGATCTATTACGCTGCAGATCACGGCGCCAATGTAATTAGCATGAGCTTCAGCTTAGGGCAGCCTTCCCCTGGCTTGCAGGCTGCGATCCAGTACGCGCTCGGCAAAAATCTGATCCTGATTGCCTCCTCCGGCAATGATGGATTGAAAACGCTGGTTTATCCCGCCAGCTATGGTGGAGTTCAGGGCATCGGCTCTACCAGCAACAGCGATGTCAGAAGCACATTCTCGAATTACGGTTCCGGAGTGGTAATGTTTGCCGCTCCCGGCGAAGGTGTTGTCACTACCTATCCTGGCAACAGCTATGCCGCAGGCTGGGGCACATCTTTCAGCACGCCGATGGTGGCTGGCGCGGCCGCGCTTATTTTGCAGGCCAAGCCCACGGCAAAGTCCGGCGACATCAATAACGTGCTCTCCAAGGCCCAGAAAGTGAATGACATGGGCTATGGGCGCATTGATCTCTTCCAATCGCTTACGACCCTCGTAAATAGCATTCCCAGCAGCCCTAATAGTGGTGCGGGAAAGTAGCTTCTGCTCACCGGAAATTAACCTCACAAGAATTTCCCCCTGCAGCCCGCAAAATTTATTAGCAAGTCTAATAGTTTTGGTCAATTTTGACCGGATTCCAGAGCATTTTTCAGCCGCCTTCCAATCCCCAGATGTGTTTTAGGTGAGGCAGAGCAGGTTCTCCCGACACTGACAAAGATTCGTTTATGTCTTTATGAATCAATCATTTAGAGTGTATCTTTGATTTCGTCTCGTGTCTTTTAGGCTGGCATTGAATCGCTTAATATTCGCTTTTTGGTAGCACTGTCTCCATGTCTTATAAAAATTCTTCGGAAATTCTGACTACTGGTTCTGGCATACTTTCTCCAGTTCGACGGATTACCCGAAGGGAGCCTCTCAAGGCCGGAAATTTGGCCCTGAAAGGACTTAAAGAAAGAAATGCAGCAGTCCAGGGTATTTGCACAAATCTGTATTGGGTTGTTACTTGTCATGAGTCTTCCGGCCATGGCGCAAGACAAGTTTGTCTTGGTAACGAACCCATCCAAAGTTCAGGATGTTTGCGGTCGACACGGCCTCACGCAGGTCACGCAACTTTCCAAACACGGCGTTTTCCTTGTCACAACCTTTTCTCAGGATCCCGGCATTGCGACCGATCCTGAAGTTCAAAGTTTTGAACAGGACCATGCGCTGGCTGTGCCTGAGCTTTCCGGGGCGACAATCGCCAACCTGACCCAGTCCTCCACATCCATACTGGACGGTCTGCCGGGGCGCAGCGCGGTGAAGTATTTTGGTGCGGCCGTTGCCAGTAACTATGTGCAACAGCCGGCCACGGCCCTCATCCACAACAGTGATGCCCAGAATGCAACCGGCCTGATCGGTACGGGCGTGACAGTCGCCATGATTGATACGGGGGTTGATTTCTCGCATCCAGCGCTTCAATCTGTACTGCTGCCGGGATACAACTTCATCAATGAGAGCGACAGTCCTTCAGAACTTGGTGATCTGGATCCTGCCGTGGCCGCGGCCCTGACACAGTCCTCCACCAGCATTCTGGATGGGCAGAATCTGGTGATCATGAATACATCCACGGTCGCGATTCTCAGTCAGTCCAGCACCAGCATTCTAGATGGGCCGCCCAGCGCTTTTGGCCACGGAACCATGACGGCGGGAATGGTCCACCTGATTGCTCCTGGCGCCCGCATTATGCCGCTGAAGGCCTTTGCGGGAGATGGCAGCTCTGATCTGTTTAATATTGTGCGCGCCATTTATTACGCGGCTGACCACGGTGCAAACGTAATCAGCATGAGTTTTGAACTCACCCAAAATTCGTCTGCACTGCAGGCCGCCATTCAGTATGCGATCAGCAAAAATGTGATTATTGTGGCGGCTTCCGGAAACGACGGCAAGCAGATGTTGGTCTATCCGGCTGGTTACAATACTGTGATTGGCGTTGGTTCCACTGACAATCAGGATGCGAAGAGCAGCTTCACCAATTTCGGGACAAACGGCGTTTTTGTCGCCGCCCCCGGAGAAGGCGTTATCACCACTTACCCGGGCGCTAATTACGCCGCGGCCTGGGGGACGTCTTTCAGCACTCCTCTTATTGCTGGTGAAGCAGCATTGATTCTGCAAGCCAAGCCGGGTTTCAAGAGCAGTGATGTGGCGAACGCAATTTCCCGTGCCACCGCCGTTTCGCAGATGGGCCATGGCCGCGCTGATCTTTGTCTTGCACTCTCCAGTATTTTGTCAGGCAAGGTTTGCAGCGCTTCCAGCGGTCACACAAACTAATTTTGCGGCTGACCTAAAGACGCAGATGATTCAACTTTCCCTTTTGCGTTTTTGCGCAAGAGGGAAAGCTTTTTGAGCTTAATAGCTTCCGGAAGCCATAGGCGCATAGCGGCGGAAGAAGCTATTGGCTTTCCACTGCGGACGCCCCGGATCGTTTGCTGTGCGCATCATCAACCTCGCAATAATCTCTTCATATTTGCCCGCTGCTCTCAGGTCCACAGGCTGATCAAGATCGTCAGAAGGCGCATGGTAACGCTGCGTGAGCCAGTTCTTGAAGATTGCCTGCTCCGGCGAACCCTTCTCAAATCCCACGCCCAAGGCCAGCGCCGGCACGCCATGGCGGATAAAGTTGTACTGGTCGCTGCGGATGAATGCATTCCTCTGGGGCTCTGGGTCGGCCTGGACCTGCACACCCAGCGATTGCGCCACTTCTCGCGCCATATCGCCCATATCGGATTCCGCCAACCCGTACACCGTAAGAATTTTCAGCGGCACAATGGGCAGAAACATATCGATGTTTATATTCGCCACCATTGATCCTGGTTTCACGGTGGGATGCGAGGTAAAGTAGCGCGATCCCAGCAGGCCTTTTTCCTCGCCGGTGACAAATACGAAAAGCAGAGAACGTTTAGGTTTCTTCGGTAATTTCTTCAGCGATCCGATTAAGTCCAGCAGCACAGCGCTGCCTGCGGCATTGTCCATGGCTCCGTTGTAGATTCGGTCGCCATTGATGGGCTCGCCTATTCCCAGATGATCCAGATGGGCCGAGAGCACCACGTATTCGTTTTTCAATTTCGGATCGCTGCCGGGAAACTTGGCCACAAGATTTGATGACTCCACATTCTTCCTATTGACTGCCGCATGGGCCCGCACGGAAACAGCCAGGGGGAAGTGAGGCAGTGGTTTGCGGTCTTTGACCAGGTCTACCAGCTCCTGCAAGTTGTGTCCGGAGCCTTCAAACAGTGTCTGGGCTTTTTCCGGATTGAAGACCGCTGCCAGCCCTTCGCCTTCGGTTTCATCGAATTCAGCGCCTTTCAGCGCCATGCTGGGATGCGCGCGGTTGGCTGAAATTCGCGACCACGGAATATCCATGGCAGCAGGATTCAGAATAGTGATCACGCCCACAGCGCCTGCTTTGCGCAACGCTTTCCACCGTTCGCCCGCGGACTGATAATGCGAAGCCAGAGCGCCGGGAATGTCCGCCGGAGCGCCGGGAAAAATCACCACGACTTTATCGCGCAGATCCAGGCCGGCAAGATCGTTATAGCCAAGCTCCGGTATGTTCAGGCCATAGCCGGCAAATACTAGTGGCGCGTCCAAGGTGGGCGCAAGATCAACACGTGTGCTAAAGATCACGTCATCGCCCAGGGTAAGAGGTTCCATTTGTCCGTTGTGCACCAGCGCCAGGCTGGAGTCTTTCTCTACAATTTGGCGCGATACAAGCTGCACCGGCTGGTAGAAGGACTTGGATCCGGCTGGTTCCAGGCCGGCATGTTTGAATTGCTCCACCACATATTCCTGGGCCTGCCGCAGACCGGGGCTGCCGGTCTCACGGCCTTCCATATTGTCCGCAGCCAGAGTCTTTACGTAATCCCACCAGACTTTGCCGTCAAAATGCTCTTCCGGCGCGGCCGCGCTACCTCCAGCTTCCACGCTTTTGGCTTCCACGGTTGCTGGTAAAGACTGAGGTTGTGCCTGGGCCGTTATAGACAGAATAGAGGTGAAAAAAAGAGCGAACAGGAATGGTTTTCTCATGGCGAGTGGCGGGCCTCCAAGGGGATGACGAGGAACGTGCAAGGATACCACTCGCGAGCATCCTGCGCTCTTGAATCTGCTGATCTCTGGCATCCCAAAGATTTAGCATTACCGGTTGAAAACACCACGCCAAATAGCGATAATTGAGCAACACTCATGGCCAAGAAATCGGATAAACAGTCTGATGTTTCCAAGGACAAAGACCTGTGGATTGCTCCTCGTTACAGCCTGAAAGGGCCTGCGGGCGAACGCGCGTGGGAGAACCGGCCCGGTGGAGCACCCAATAGCAGCCGCTTTTTGGAACTGGCTGATATTGCCCTTGGCGTAAAGAAACCGAGCTCGCGCAAAAAGCGCACACCCGCTACCAGCGCCCACCAGACTGGAAAAACTGAGCCTTACTCCGGCATGGACTATAACACCGAAAAAGACTCCTCAAAGTAAGCCCTTTTTACCGGCTATTTGAGTTATGCCGTCAGGCCTTGGGGTGGTTGGATGACTGCAAGGTCAGTGACACTGTCTTGGCGTATTCGCGCAGTTTTTCCAGCGATGTTGATAGCGCAGCCGCTTTTTCTGAGAGTCCGCGGGCACGGGCCACCGCCATTACCTGATCGGCTTCCATGCTCAGGCGCTCCAGCGTGCTTACCAGATAGCCCAGAGCGTCAGCGTGCGGCTTCCATAGATATGCGGAACTGGCTTTTAGATTATATTCATCTACCTCAATCACCATGCGGGAAAGGTAGGCCACAATCGTCATCATGATAGCGGCGTAATCCGCGCGGAAACTCTTCTCGCTCGGATACTCCACCTTGAACGCTTCCACCTCTGCCGGTGACAGAGTAATCTTTGAATTCTTTACTGGAAAAATATAGCCTTGCTTGGGATCAGAAGTGCGCACGTGCTCTTTGATGGCCTGGCGAGCACTATGAATTTTGCCTTCCTGCACCGCGTTCTGTACTGCCTGTGATGGCGCTACGGCGAGCACTTCTGCATTCAGCGTTTGCGAGGAAACTCCCTGCTGCCTGGGCACATTCGATGAGTGAACACTAGATGGATGCGGTGGCGGCGGCACATTGGTTGAGTTCGGCTGCGGCGTATTGGGCGATGGAATGCTCTGTCGCGGCTGCGGAGCGGAAACTGGCGGTTGGATTGGCTGCCTCTGTCCGGCAGAGGATGATGCCATTCTTACGGGCCGCTTGCTGTCTACCAGTTTTTTATACTTTGAGACTTTCCGGAAATCGTCCTGAGCGAACTGGTAATCCTCGGCCAGAATCTGCGTGGTCTCAACTTCGCTCAGATTTTTTATTGTGATGTCGCCTTCCACGCGGGAGAGAATACTGCCGCCTTCGCGCTGCACGGTTTCCGCAAACGTCTTGATCTGGATTGCGGCATCGTGGAAGAGCTCGTCAAATTTTCTTCCGAAAACATCATTCCACACCGCGAGGTTCGCCAGTGAATCGGGATGATAAAACGATTTTCCCAGTGACTGTTTCAATTCACGTACGCGCTGCACAATGCCAGAATCAATGATCTGATCAAAATGCCGGAACTCTTCCAGTTCCTGGTAGAGATATTCAAATTCCTGCAGCAGCGTTACATGCTCGGGCGGCATCGGATCGGTGGAAACATCATCCAGCGCGCGGTAAAGTTCAGCCTCAAACCCCAGCGCTGCCTGGGAAATAAACGCATATGAGCTGTCCACTTCAGGCCGCTGCCATGCCACCTGCGGCTCGCCCTGCGCCGGTGTGCGGAAAAGATAGGTGATAATGCAATCAGTCTTGTCGCGATCGCCGGAGCGCTGTGACGACTTATTGGAGAAGTAGCGCAGCAGCGCATGCGCGGTGTCGAACCCGGGAACTGTCTTCAGAGCGTCGCGGACCAGAGGCGGCGTAAGCGCCAGATCCACCAGGTCAAGCCACATCTTAAAATTATGGTTGAGTTCGTCAACGTTAGCAGGCGGCTCGCTCACGTTCTTGATCTCAGCAGGAACAGGCACACCATGTCCCAGGCTCTTTTCGAGAAGCCCAAGATAAAAGGTGTGAACGGTCTTAAGGTCTTGCAGTTCCTTCTGGGGATCCTGGCCCAAACTTTTTACTCCTGCCCTAAACGAAGTCTCAAGTTCCTAACAAAAATGGGGGTGAGCAGCCGGAATATCCCAGTAGTTTAAACCAGCACAATCTTCAGGCACAATCGGGAACTCCCTTATAGATAAGGTTACCCCACCACAAAACACTGATTCTACGCGACTTACTATAGCACAGATCGGCGTTTCGTGGTCTTATTTCCCGCCCAGCAGCATCTTTGCAATAGTTTGCAACTGCATATTGGAGGTGCCTTCGTAAATTTTCCCAATCTTGGCGTCACGATAATACTTCTCTACCGGATACTCCTTAGTGAATCCGTTGCCGCCGAAAATCTCCACGGCCAGCGAGGCCACGCGCTCAGCCACTTGCGACGCAAACAGTTTGGTCATGGCCGCTTCTTTCACAAAATTCATTTTGGCGTCTTTCATGCGTGCTGCGTTATAGACCATCATTTTTACGGCTTCAATCTCGGTGGCCATCTGGGCCAGTTGGAACTGGATTCCCTGAAAGTCTGAAATGCTTTTGCCGAATTGTTTGCGCTCCTGCGAATACTTAAGTGCGCTCTCCCAGGCTCCGCGCGCCAATCCCAGCATCTGCGCGCCAATGCCGATGCGCCCTTCATTCAGCGTTTCAATGGCGATTTTGTAGCCTTTGCCAACTTCGCCCAGAACGTTTTCTTTCGGTACGCGGCAATCTTCCAGAATCAGCTCGCAGGTGCTGGAAGCGCGGATACCCAACTTGTCTTCTTTTTTGCCGACGGTGAATCCGGAAAAGTTTTTCTCCACGATAAACGCCGTGATGCCCTTATATCCGGCAGCCGGGTCGAGCGTGGCGAAGAGGATAAAGACGCCCGCTTCCTTGCTGTTGGTGATCCACAGCTTGCGGCCGTTCAGGAGATACTCGCTGCCCTTCAACTCTGCACGTGTCTGCATGGCAAAAGCATCCGAGCCGGACGAAGCCTCGCTCAGCGCGTAAGCACCCACTGTGTTGCTGGTCATCTTAGGCAGATAGCGGCGTTTCTGGTCTTCTGTGGTCCAGCGCACCAGCGCATTATTGACCAGCGTGTTCTGCACGTCCACAATCACGCCGGCGGATGCGTCCACGCGTGAAATCTCTTCCACCGCCAGGATCGCTTCAAAGAAACTTCCTCCTGCGCCGCCGTATTGCTCCGGTACTTCTATGCCCATCAGGCCGAGAGAAAAAAACTGGTCAATCAGCTCGCGCTCAAAGACGCCTTTTTCGTCCATTTCACGGACCTTGGGCCGCAAGGCCTGGTCAGCAAACTGGCGTACGTTGTCACGAAACAAATTTTCGTCGTCGGTTAGGACGACCAGCGGCTGGGGCGGCGGTGCAGTCTGGGTAGAAGTTTGAGACATTGCAAGAGTCCTTCTAAGTGCTGATTGGGCGAACACAAGATTTTATCACCCAGAAGCAGCATTCAGCGGTCAGCATTCAGCATTCAGCCATGCTACGGTTTGGCGAACGCAACGAAAAATTCTTACACAAAAGCATTGGAGCACCAGAGTGTTCAGGTCTAATTTTCAATTTGCTGATTTGCTCTGGTTTATTCCCTTTCTCCGTACTTAGGATTTACGGTGTCATCCGTAAGCCCCGGCTCTGATTGCTGACGGCTGACGGCTGATTGCTGAGTGCTGATGGCTGAAGGCCGATTGCTAATTCACTTGACGCATTCCACCTTTACCAATTTTAATTCCTAGCATGCGTGTAGCCTTCTTAGGTCTTGGAATCATGGGACGGCCCATGGCCGCCAATCTGGTCAAAGCCGGTCACGACGTCACCGTTTGGAACCGTACGCCCCGCGATGTGCCCGGGGCCAAAACCGCAGCCACACCTGCTGAAGCTGCCAAAAATCAGGAGGCCGTCTGGGTCTGCGTCTCAGACACCAAGGCAGTACAGACCGTGCTCTTTGGTCCGGGCGGCGCCATTGAAGGCCTCTCCCCAGGCACGGTCGTGGTGGATTCCAGCACCATCTCGCCTTCCGCCAGCCTGCTCATGATGGAAAACATGCAGGAAAAGGGCTGCGAATTTCTTGACGCGCCCGTAACCGGCTCCAAGGTTGCCGCCGAGAGCGGCCAGCTGATCTTTATGATTGGCGGGCAGCCCCACAATATTGAACGCGTTGAGCCGCTGCTTCGCGCGATGGCGAAAAAAGTCATTCACATGGGCGACAATGGCAAGGGCCTCTCCGCCAAACTGGCACAGAATATGAATATCGTCTTTATGTATGAGGGGCTTTGCGAAAGCCTGACGCTGGCTAAGAAACTCGGCGTGCCGGCGGAAAAAATGTTCGAACTGATTGAGAGTTCCATGATTCGCTCTGGCGTGGCTGAATACAAAAAGCCGTTCATCCTTGCGCAAGATTGGACCCCCAACTTCCCGCTCAAGCTCATGCACAAAGACATGCATTTGATGATGGATGCTGCTCGCGAAAATGGCGTGGAACTGCCCGGCCTGACCAAGATTGACGAAATTTACGAAGAAGCCACCAAAGATGGCCATGGCGATCTTGACTACGCCGTAACCATTACGCTGCTGGAAGAAAAGGCCGGGTTGAGGGTAAAAGGGAAGAGCTAAGCCGCCTTCCTGATCTGATAAAAGCATTCAAAATGATTGGACGAGCGACGCTCGACAATCAGTGATCTGCTGATATCCAAGAGAAGTGCCAGGAGGATTTCTATGGCAAAGCCACCACTGATTTTTACCTATTACATTGCTGCTTCCCCAGAGAAGGTTTGGGATGGGTTCGTTTCTAAAGAGGCGAACCAGAAAATCTTCATGGGAGCGGACTTTGAGATAGACCTGAAACCCGGCGGGGCGATGAACTGGTCGGGGCCGGGAAAAGATGGAAAGCCAATGCGGTATGTGACCGGGCAGGTGCTGCGCGCGGAAGCGCCAAAGCTGCTGGAATACAAGTTCGGTATGGGTGATGGCGCCGTGATGTCGAGAGTAAAGATTGAACTGACTCCGGAGACCGAAGCAGTGAAGGTTGTAGTGACGAACGACGATTGGGCGGATGACGATCAGGCATACGCTCAGAATGCGGATGGATGGCCGCGGATTCTTTCACGATTGAAGACCCTGCTGGAGACAGGGAAGACGTTTAGACCACATTAGACTTTCAGATTGGCGGCCCTCGCCATTCATGACCGGAAAATCTTCAAGAAATTTTTCTTACGAGATTGTCGAATCCCACCCTTCGCAAGAACGGCGAAGGATGGGACACCCGCCCTACAATTGAAATTTTCTGGAAGAACTGCAAATAGACCTCGAGAAATTCGCGAAGAAAGGTGCAATGACGCGAAAAAAGGAGGAAGAGTCATTACCACCGCCACTGAAGACCTTCGACTTCGGTCTAATCCGTGCTCACATCGAAGGTTTGATGTTCAACCTTGAACGTGACCTGAAAAGGAGAATGAGCCAAGCGAGCAGCCATGATACTGCACGTGGATTTTTGTTGATGCTGGTTGCGGCTCGAATGATGAAGCAAATCTTCGACGCCATTCGTTTCCTTTGCGCTGATGAGTCTAGTCCTGGCAGGCGACCTGAATATGTTTTTGCAGTGCCAAGCATTACGCGCACCCTATTGGAGATCTTACTAACTGTGATGTATGTGGGTGAAGATTTCCCCAACCGTTCAGAAGCATTCCACAGATGCGGATGGCGTGAACACTACGAAGAACGCGCAAAGTATCGCAATGAATATGCCAAGAGCCTCGAATGGAAACTATTTTTTAGAAATTTCGATATATCGTTGCAGATGGGAATTAAGGAGTTGGGCATCACAGCCGAAGAGGTGAAAGACCCTAAGAAGATTAAATATTTCCCTATTGGGCAGCGGCTCATTGGCGCAATGGGATCACCTAATCGGGCGTATGCTAACTGGCTGGAAAAATGGTTTTACAGTGAATGTTCAGCCATCGCCCATCTCACTCCCACCGCACTTATGAAGACAGGGGTATATTTTATGCGTGACGTGATGCCTAAAGAATTGATTCAGAATTCTGAGGCCGAATCATTGATGCGTTTCAAAGCTCTTTATTACATGATGGCGACCATTGTTGTTACGGCAATTGCTTCTGAATTGGAACACTTGTTTAATCTCGGGAACCGCGAGCAGATTGTGAAGATATGGGAAGCGATGCGCGGTACCATTTCAGATGCCCAAGAGGTATGTCACCGCAGATATGACAAGCTACTGGGCATGTGAAGATGTGAATCAGGAAGGGAGCAATCATCCAAATGATCTTTGATCAAATATGGCGAGAGGAGCGTAAGCGGAATAAACTGCAACGGAGTTATGACAAAGACATTAAGAAATTGGGAGATGCAAAAAAGTTCCGAGATGCAGCGAACTTGAGGGAAGAGGCAGATCATTTCATTCATGAAGCTGATGAGGAACTAGATTTCTTGCGTAGCCGTAAGCTAGTGACGAAGGCTATCGAATTACAAGTCCCAAGGCCTGACTTCAAGGATGAAACTTCGTGGACGAGGTGGGGAGAGAACGGTTATGTGCTGACTGATAAGGGATTTGACGAATTGCGGCTCTCGCATTATGAAATTTCAAAGTGAGCGACTTGAGCACGGAACGAGATGGGTGAAATACGTTTTGATCCCCCTCGGTACTTTGATTCTAGGAATTCTAGGCACGTACTTAACAATGAAAGCAAAACGCTGACCAGCAATCCAAAGCGCAGGCCGAAAGTCATCGGATTGAATACAACTCGGATGAGCACCCCCCGACATTAATCAGCAGCTCTCCTGGTCCACAGAAAGGGTCAACGACGAAACAGCCGCTTGTATTCATGCCAAATCACCCACACCAGAAGCATACCGAATGAGACAGTGGAAGCAATCTCCACCATCATCACTTTCACCTGTAAGAACCATTCAAGCCATTTCACGGCCATCACCTCTTCTTGATTTCAAATTACCGCATATTCATTGATTGCGAAATGTACAAATCATTTAGGCGGTGCCTATCCAGTGCATAAAGGTAAATTTGTGTGTCTAATCGTGGAAAACTTGAACGATGCAAATGCTCAAACTCTCTCACATCGTCTTTACATGAAAATAATCCCACCAATCCGTACCAGCCACGCAGGCTGGAAGCAAATCGTTAATTCACGAAGCAAGGGATGGCTGTGCTACATGAGCATCGCGGCCATGGCCTTTTTCGCGGTAGACATTAAGGCGAATAAAAGGTAGATTCTAAATGGCTATTGGCTCGTGGCTTTTGGCTATTAGCTGAACCAAAACCCATTGATGCGTTATGTGTGTAAATCATGCAAAATGGGCCTGTTTTGAGCATGATTCGACACGATTGGGGACTGTTTAAACTAAGTTTTTCTCGGATGGCAATAGCTAACCCCTCTGGAATGATAGTTAAGGGCCATAGGGGGGTGGGATAGGGAATTGCCAAAAACTGATAATCGCCGAAATTGAACAAGGATTGATGACGGAAAATAGAGCATGGAGCAACAAATAAAGCACGGAAAAACGACGGAAGCGCGATACGCGTATTACCGGCGGTGCCAGGAGTTCTGCCAAAGCGGCGAGCAGTGTAAAGCGCCAGCAGAGAAGGGCGCGGCGATGTGCCATGCGCATACCAAGCAGCGGGCGATGGCGGAGCGGCGGGAAACGGAGCGCAGAGCGGTGCTGGCTGCGGCTGCCGCTGAAATGAGCCGCAGGGCCAAGAAAGAATTTGAAATGGCTGATTTGTTCACCAGCTTCAATGGAATTCAGGTCACGATTGCAACGGTAGCGCAGGCATTAGTGGATGGCAGGATTGATTGCAAGACCGCAGGCAGGCTGCTGTGGGATTTGCAGAGGATGGCGAAGCTGCTAAGGATGGCTTATCCGAAAAACAAGCCCTTACCACTGATTAACACTGATGGAAGAGATTCAGTGCGATTTGCGCAGCCTGGAGGACCTGTTTTGTTGCCGATTAGCCCGGTGACAAAGCTAGCTGCGAATCAGGTCGCGAATGAATACGAAAAAGCGCGATTGCTGAAACCAGAAGTGCTGATGTTTCCACCCCATCGAGAATGGCCGAACGGGCCGCCGGGATATGCGAAGGCGGCATGAGTTGAATTTGAAGAAGTCTTGCCTCTCAGGAGGTTGGGAAGGTTTGATCTTTTACAACTGAATATCGTGCCAGCGTCAGGAAGAGGTTCTTCCTATCCGCCCTGCTTCGCCGCCATCGCGTTCAGCGCGCCGCTACTCAGCATGTAATCCCGTTCCTTCACGCCGCGCGTTCTGCGCATATAGGCGACGACTGATCCTGGCCATATCACCGGACTCTCGCCGGTCTTGGCGTCCTGATACCAGCTGCGGCAGCCGCCCGACTCCCACACCGTACCCGCCAGCTTTTTTCTTAGCTCTTCCACAAAGCGTTGTTGGGTTGCGGGTTTTACTTCCATCACTTTGCTGCCGCGTTTGCGCATCAGGCGCAGGCTGTCCATTACGTAGCCGATCTGGGCTTCACTCATCAGCACCACGGAGTTGTGTCCCAGGCCGGTGTTGGGACCAAGTAGAAGAAAGAAATTAGGGAAGCCGCTAACGGTGATTCCCAGATAAGCGCTAATACGCTCTTTCCATGCCTGATGAATATCCACTCCATTACGTCCGACAACGCGCATATTGTGCAGTGGCTCGGTCACGCGAAAGCCGGTGGCGTAAATCAGCACATCAACTGGATGCTCTACACCATCCTGCGTGACGCCATCCTGCGTAACAATGCTGTGTGCGCGAATCTCGCGGATGCCCTCGGTCATAAATTCAACATTGGGCCGCTGGAGCGCTGGATAGAAATCATTGGAGATGAGCACGCGCTTGCAGCCGAACTGGTAATCAGGCGTGAGCCGTGCGCGCAATTCAGGGTCATGTACCTGGTCGGCAATGTGCTTGAGCGCCATCTTGTGTCCGTAATTGCGCAGGGCCATGAATTTGCCAAGAAAGCCGAAGACGCGCAGTTCATACAGCCAGAACAACCCGGTGCGGAGAAGCCATGTAAAAAGCGGAATGTTCTTGAAGCGCCTGCGCCAGCGCTCGGGAATAACAAAATCGGATTTGGGAACAATCCATGGCGGCGTGCGCTGAAAAACTGAGAGCCTGGCCACCTTGGGCGCAATTTCCGGCACAAACTGGATTGCGCTGGCGCCCGTGCCGATCACGGCCACACGCTTGCCATCCAACGGCACAGTGTGGTCCCACCAGGTGGAGTGGAATGATGGTCCGGCAAATTTCTCAGCGCCCGGAATATCAGGAAACTTTGGCACGTGCAATGCGCCCACGGCGGAGACAAGCACGCGCGCTCGAATCAATGCGCCATCACCAGTAGTGACGCGCCATAAAGAAGTAGCTTCGTCCCAGACAGCCTCTTTCATGCTGGTGTTGACCAGAATAAAAGGATTAGCCCCGAATCGTTCAGCGCAGGACTTCAGATAACTCTGTATTTCGTCGCGCCCAGAGTACATGCGGCTCCAATCAGGATTGCGATCGAAAGAAAATGAATACAGGTGAGACGGAATATCGCAGGCGCATCCGGGATATTGATTTGCGTACCAGGTGCCGCCGATTTCGTCGGCTTTCTCAATTACCAGAAAAGACTTGTTCGTCTTTTGCAAAAGCTTGATGGCCATGCCCAGGCCGGAAAAACCTGCGCCGACAATCAGCACGTCCAGCACGCCTGGAGGAATGCCGGTGGCATAAGGAGTTGGAGTCGAATTTTGTTTTGCAATCGGCAAGGGGGTGACTGATTAGCTTGCCATGGCAGCGCTGAGTGCGCAAGCAGTTACACAAGTCTGGCAGTTGCGGACAAAGGAAGGACCGGCCAGGCTTTTTTACAAAAGCCCAGCCGGCAGGGGGAGGGAACTAAAGCGAACGCAGGAACGCGATCAGGTCCTGCTGCTGGGGCTGTGTTAAAGCGTTGAAAGCAGCTACGACCTGGGTTGCTTCAGAGCAGACCTGTCCTGCAGTGCAGGGGCTGGTATGGTCTGCAATGGCACTTACCAGATTGTTGGCGCGACCATCGTGCATAAAGAAGATCCGCTGGCCCACGCCCCAAAGCGGTGCGGTGCGGAATTCATCGCCACCGGCGTGGCCCTGATTGATTCCGTCTGCCAGGCCCGCGCCCATATGATGCAGCGCAAAGTCAGAGAACGGATTAAACGCCACCTGGCTCAGGGGCGTCAGGTTTGATTTAGCTGTGTGCAGCACATCTGTGTGGCAGAGCACGCACCCGATGCCGGTATTTGCGGGAGTGGTGCCGCTGGCCACCACCGTGCCAAACAGCGCCTGGCCTCGCAGCGCCGAAGCGCCCAGAGGCTGGCAACTGGTGCTGCTGGTAAAGAAGTCACACGGTACAGGTGCTGCATTGAGACGCATAAAGATGGTGAAGTTCTCAATCAAAGAAGAGATCTGGCTGGCATCGTTGCCAGCGCCCGGGCCGGCGGGAACAATAACATGCGTGTTGTCTTCCGGCGTGGGATTGGTGGCGCATCCGCCATTGGTCCGCTCATTGGTGAACAACTCATTGGTGATGCCCAGCTCCACGTTGGAAGCTTCACCGGAAAACATCAGCATAGATTTGTTCTGGGCTTTCCAGCCAAATTTGGTGATGGTTCCGTCATTGCCGCTGATGTTAAAACGGCCCACGATTCCGGCATCTTTCTTCTTCTTGCTGAGGGCAGCAAGATTCGCCATCAGGATGTCTTCTGAGGCGTTCTCCACAAAGCCCTCGCCAAATGTTGGAATTGGAATGCGGAGGGAAATATTTCCGTTCTGCAACTGGGTAACAAAATCCGGCTGAGCCAAGGTACAGTTTGCTGGGGCATCAGTTCTTCCGGTGATGGTGAACAGATCATGAACCCCACCATCAAGAGTTCCATCAGCATTGTGAATAAAGCGCGCTTCCAGTACCGGCCCGTTCAAAGAGAGAAATGGTGGGATTGTGTTTGTGGCTCCATCCAGGTTGGCAATGCCAATTTGTGGATTGGTAGACGGGCTGCTGCCCCCAATTGCCGGCTGAGAATGGCAGAGCAAACAGCTGTTGCCATTAAATGCCGGCCCCAATCCTGTCAGCGGCTCACCGCTCAAAGTGCCTTTCACGGAAACTGTATCGCCAAACAGGGTGAGACCGTCACCCCAAAATGTAACGTCATCGGCTGGAAGCCCGGGAATGGGATGGCCAGCGCCGGTAGCTGGTTGTGGCCCGGGGCGCGGCCCCGGATCAATAGCGACCAGAACGCCATTTTGTGCATGCACGTTTTTTACATTGATGGAAAGCAGCAATGCTGCTGCAAACAAGCAGCAAGGCAGAATGCGAAGAAGCAAATTTCGTACAACGCCATGAATGATGGGAGCAGTCATACATTTCGTCCTTTCAATTTGCGAACATTTAGCTGTCGCAAAGTTTTTGCAGTATTTCCTGTGAAGAGGTTCGAGAAACGCGTTCATTGCGGATGTGCGACGTTGATAGTCCGCTAATCCGTGGCAGCCATTGTGAGCTGGAATTGCGAATTGCTGGTTAAGATTTGAGAAAAAAAGTTTTCAGGAATTCCGAATTGGCACGCTGCAAGTGCCAGATTGGGAATGGACGAGCATCTGTGGCGGCAGAGAAAAAGACGGCTTCAGCGATGAATTCACGCAAAGCTACTCAGGCTTGATCACAAATTGATATCCCAGGCCGCGCACGGTCAGCAGGTGCCTGGGCTTGGTGGGATCGTTCTCAATATAGCGGCGCAAACGGACGATAAAATTATCAATGGCGCGCGTGTCAGTATCTTCCTTCAGGTCCCATACCTGGTCGAGAATTTCTTTGCGCGAAACCGGCCGGCCGCTATTGCGAATGAGATAGCGAAGCAGATCGATCTCCATCAATGTGAGCTGAAAAGTCTGATTACCGTTGCGCAACTGCAATTTCTGGAAGTCCACGGTTTTGCCGGCAAAGCTGAATTCGTCTACGGGCGGAGTGTTTTCACTGGGCGCTTGCAGCCAGTTCTTGCGCCGCAGCAAGCCGCCGACTCGTGCCACCAGAATATCCAGGTTGAAAGGCTTGGGTAGATAATCGTCCGCGCCGGATTCAAACCCTTTCAGCACATCTTCAGGACGCCCGCGCGCCGTGAGCATGAGTATGGGAATAAAATTCTGCTTGTGCCGTAGCTCGCTGGCAACGGTAAAGCCGTCTTTGCCGGGAAGCATTACATCCAGCAGCACCAGATCAAAGAGTCCGCTCTCGCGCAGCAGCAGAGCCAATGCCTCTTCTCCGCTCGCAGAAGTCTCCACCGTGTGGCCTTCTGCTTCCAGGTTAAATCGCAATCCTTGTGCAATGTGAGACTCATCTTCCACCACCAGAATGCGGCTCATACGTGATACACCCTGGGCAGGCGCAGCGTGAAAGTGCTGCCATGACCTTCGCCTTCGCTCTCGGCAAAGGCATCGCCGCCGTGACTGCGCGCAATGGATCGCACAATAAACAATCCCAACCCCGTGCCTTTTACCTGGCCGGTGGCTGGACTGTGAACGCGATAAAAACGCTTGAAGATGCGCTTAAGTTCATTGCGGGAAATCCCGACGCCATTATCGCGAACACGCAGGATCACAGTGTCAATATTGGGAGTCTCCACATCCACCATGATCGAAGGTTTATCCCCGGAATACTTGACTGCGTTTTCAATTAAATTGGCCACGGCGGTCCGCAACTCATCGGCGTTTCCCAGCAGAGTGATCTGCGCAGGCGGTGCGGTGCCAAAATGCAAGGCATCGCGGGAAAGACTGTGGCGCAGGCGCGCCAGATCCAGGCTTTCTTCAATGATGGCGGTAAAGTCCACGTCCTTCCAGTTCGGACGCGAACGGCGCTGGCGAATCTCTCCGGCACGCAGTACCTGCTCCACTGTTCCCAGAAGACGGTCGGTATCATCCAGCATCAAGCGGTAAAAGTCGCGGCGCTGGTCGTCAGTGAGCGTGCGGCGCTCCAGTGTTTGCAGATAAAGGCGGATCGACGTGATCGGCGTCTTTAGTTCATGCGTTACTGAGTTGAGGAAGCTATCCTGCTGCTCACTTCTGCGGATCTCACGGACGAGAAAAATCGTATAGAGCACCAAGCCGGCAATAATCAGGCTGAAAAAGATAATGCCTAAGACCAGCGGCACCACATTGCGCCAGTTGTGCACCAGCCAGACAATGTTCAGGTAAATGGCCAGCCCCACTAGGCATGAGCCTAGCGTGATAAAAAAGGCAATTGTCCCGGCTCTGCTTCTGATGCGCATAGTTGGCTCAGCAAATTGTAAAGGATAGCGCCTAAACAGTGCTCAGTTGTTGCAGGT
The DNA here is from genome assembly GCA_036496365.1 of Candidatus Angelobacter sp. Classification (GTDB taxonomy): domain Bacteria; phylum Acidobacteriota; class Terriglobia; order Terriglobales; family Acidobacteriaceae; genus Angelobacter. Next base: position 59,842 of record DASXLK010000121.1, read on the forward strand.
GCATTACTTTCGATGTAGGAATAAGCCGTGAGCCCGACACCCGGCAAACGGTGCTACATCAGGGCAGAAGAATTCCCAAGAACATAAAAACAAGTAAGCGGTGCGGAGCCGAAGGCGACATAACAAAAAGCGCGATGCATGATTGCACCGCGCTCAGTAATTTCTGTCAGTTAATCTCTAGTCGTCGCCGCCGGCTGCTGCGAATGTTTCCAGTGGAACTTTGGCGGGCTTGAGCTTAATGGCGTCTTTAAGTTTAGGCGCTTTCACGTCCCAAACCAGGCCCATGGCGCGCAGTGCGCAAATACCATACCAGTTCAAGTCAATTTCATACCAGGCAAGGCCATGGCGCGCCGCCTGCGGGTGTGCGTGGTGATTGTTATGCCAGCCTTCGCCAAACGTCAGGATCGCCACCCAGAAGCTGTTCTTGGAGTCGTCCGTGGTCAGAAAGCGCTGCGTTCCCCACATGTGCGTGGCTGAGTTTACCAGCCATGTAAAGTGCAATCCCATCACGGTGCGGAAGAAGATACCCCAGAGCATCATTGACCATCCGCCAAAAACCAGCAGGCCTATGCCCAACACGGTGATAGGAACCCAATGCCACTTGCTGATGAAAGTGTGGAACTTATCTTTGCGCAGGTCCGGGATATAGGGCAGCAGCGCGGAGGAATGGTTGTGCAGCGTGCGTCCCGTCATGATCCAGCCCATGTGCGCCCAGAAACCGCCATCGCGCGGCGAATGCGGATCGCCTTCCACGTCAGTATTCTGGTGATGCACGCGGTGCGTGGCCACCCAGAAAAACGGGCCGCCTTCCAGGGCCAGCGTGGCGCAGAGAGTCAGGAAATATTCCATCCACTTATAAGTCTTGAAGCCGCGATGCGTGAGCAAACGGTGATAGGCAATGCCTATACCCAGGCTCCCGGCGATCCACCACAGGAACATGGCGGCGAAAAAGCCCTTCCAGGTAAACATAAAGAGGGCCGCTATTGCGCCCACATGAAAAGCTGCCATGAAAAAAGTGGTGAGTTTGCCGATCGGTTCACGAAATGTTCTGTCACGCTGGAAAAATTTCACTGATGTTTTCTCCCTTGGTTTGGAGCTTGCTCTGTATTGATTCCAGCCTACCAGCAGCGCGCCGCAGGGATTGTAATAGTTGTGTAATTCAGCATTCCCGGGCATTGAAGAATCAATGGCTATTGAATCAATGGGGCATTGAACAAAAGTAATCAATGGCTGCAAGCCGCATCAATCGCGCTTTTAATGAGCCATGCTACAGTCAGTCAAAATTCTGATTTGTGAAAGAGCATCGGGAAATAAGGCGCGAAAGGTCAAAATTAATACATTTCCATTTTAATAATTGATTTTCATAAAGCCACGAAGCCTGACCATGCGCTGAGCGGCGTTGCAACAGGAGCCTGAAAGCAGTAAATGTCGAGAAATACTGTCTAGCGGTTTTCTGATTCAACAGGAAAAGCCACGAAGCCGACCACGCGCTGAGTGGCGCTGCAACAGGCCTAAAAGCAGTAAATGTTGGGAATATTGTCTAGCGGTTTTCTAATTAAAAGAACGTCGCGCTGCCGGCGAGTTCCCTCATTACATCCAGCAAGTAGGTGCGGGACGGGGCGTTCGGCGCCAGAGCTTCCAGTGGAAGGGTAGCGGAAAAGTGCGGTGAACGGCGTTGAAAATTAATATCCAGAAATTCGCTGTTATCGCCTTTGCTCAGCGATGTCATGGCGCTGGCAACTTCCTGATGACGGGGTTTTGTGCTGATCATGATTGGCGGCAGGTGCTCGAATCTCCAGCCTGGCCGGTTGATGGAAGCTTTACGGCTGCTGCGGGCGAACCAGCGGAAGTTCTTTACCTGTAAAGAGAATGTAGGAGGGAAGTCAAGATCGGCCTGGAATGTTAAAATCTCGCGCTTGCCTGCGATTTTCCTGAAAATCCAGAGGAATGGATTTTGCTGCGCATGCAGGTCAACCATGACCCACGCGCGTTGAAACACGCCGCATGTCAGCCGCAGCGGAACGCGAAAGCTGGAGGATGTGGTCCAGGAAACGCCCCCTGCATGGCCGCGACCAGCCAGCGATGTTTGGATCCACCGCACAACTTCTTTGGCCTTGTTCTGTTTGCGCCGCAGGCACACGTTATGCCATGTGACGCCCAACGCGAGAACGGCGATAAGAATGATTCCAAGGACTGCCATGTGGGTAGCTACTAGGATGCCTCCTAAGGTTGCCTTAGATGTCAGAAAACGCTCTGCCGGGCTCATTTTTATGTGCCGAAATGGCTTCTGGAAAGCCCAAATTGAAACCAGAAGCTTGCCTTTCGGCTAAAGTCCGCGATAGATTCCGCCATCTGCCAGTATGGTCTGGCCGGTGACGTATGATGCCCGCTCCGAAGCAAGCCACAAGATAACATCTGCAATTTCTTTAGGATTGCCCAGGCGCTTCACGGGCGTTTCAGAAGCCCACGTGTCATAGATTTGCTGCTGAGCACTGCCCGCCGCCAGGGCCCTAACCTGGGCTAGTTCCTGGAGCCGCTCCGTGGACGTATAACCAGGGGCCACATTATTTACCAGTATTCCGTCCTTGCCAAATTCGTTGGACAGGCTTTTTACCAGCCCCACCACGGCCGCGCGCACAGAATTTGAGAGCACCAGATCGGCGATGGGCTGCTTTACCGAGATGGAAGTGATGGTAATAATCCTGCCCCAGCGATGGCGCTGCATATAGGGAATTACAGCCTTGGCCAGGTGCACTGTGCTCATCAGGTTCAGATCCACAGCCTTGTGCCATTCGTCGGCCGTGATGGAAAGGAAGTTTTTGGCTGGCGGCCCGCCAGCATTCGCCACGCAAACGTCGATCCGCCCAAAGCGCTTGGCTGATTGCTCTATAAACCGTTTTACGGCGTCAGCATCCGTCACATCCAGGGCTTCGGCATAAACTTCCGCGCCGGTCTGGCTGCGAATTTTATCGGCGGCTTCCAGTAAAGTTTTTTCCGTGCGCGCGCACATTGCCACCTGAGCGCCTTCACGTGCAAAAGCCTCCGCTGTTGCCAGGCCAATCCCCTGGCTTGACGCTGCCACAATCACGCCTCTGCCTTTCAGACCCAGATCCATTTTGATTCTCCTGCGAACTATTTATTTTCCGTGGCCGGCAATTGCCCGATGATTATCTGTGCCGGCGCTCCGGCTTTGATCTTGTTTTTTTCAAAGCACACTTTGATGCGCCGCCTTAGTTCGCGCGCCACACTGTATTGTTTTCCCGGACGAACTTTTACCAGCATCAGGTAATCCACCTCGTTGCCGCGCACACGCTCAATGCCGGGTACTTGCGGCTCGGCCACAACGTCGCCTTTGATGGTGGGATCGGTATAAATCTCTGCCGCTATTTCCTGAAGCAGAGCCACCACACGATCGCTGTTCTCGCTGTAATCGGCGGCCACATGCAGCGTTACCTGTGACCAGTCGCGCGTGGTATTACTCACAATTTGGATGGCGCTGTTCGGGACGATATGCAGCGTGCCATCGCCATCGCGCAGGATCGTGCGGCGAAGCGTGATGTCCTCGACTACGCCGGTGACTCCAGCAATTTTGATCGTGTCGCCAATGTCATATTGGTTTTCCACCAGGATGAAGAATCCATTGATTACATCCTTCACCATGGTCTGCGCACCAAAGCCAATGGCCAGGCCGGCAATGCCCGCACTGGCCAGCAGCGGCTCAATATTGATCTTAAAAGCGTCTTTCAGCACGCTCATGCCGGCAAAAAAGACGATCAGAAACACCCCCACACTGCGCACCACGCTGGTGATGGTGCGTATCTGCTGTGTGCGAATCGCGCCGTGGGCCGACTTTTCACTGATCGCGACCAGCTTGCGCGTAATCAAGCCCAGCAGGCGCACAAATATAAACGCCAGCACAAGGATCACCACCAGCTTGGGCGCGCTTTCCCGCGTCCAGGTTAAAAGATCGTGGTGCCAGATATTCCAGAGATTGCCGAATTGGTCTTCCATGCTCGTCTCGCTGGCGATTATAAATGAGGGCCGCCTGCGCATCTTTGGCATCAATAACTCACTGAATTCAGCGGGCGGGCATTTGCGCCGTTGACTTTTATAATCGATATACGTCTTTATTCTTTAGGTTTAAGGGAAGAGGCTATAGTGCAAGTAAAATTTTTGTTGCTTGCCGGAGTGTTTGTATTTGCCGGCGGATCTTTTTTATTAGCACCCAAATTACCGGCGGCTGCGCCACAGTATGAAACCACGCAGGACCCCACGCAGAAAGAAATGCAGGAACGGATGGCGCGCGTAGCCAATAAAAAAAGGCAAGAGGACATTCGCGAAGACACCGATAAACTATTTCAGCTTGCCACCGAGCTAAAAGCTGCCGTGGACAAGACCAATGAGAATCTGCTCTCGCTCGATGTGGTGCGCAAGGCCGAGGAAGTTGAAAAACTGGCCAAGAAGGTAAAAGAGAAAATGAAAGACGCCGTGGGACAGCCGGTGAATACCGGGCCGGTTCCGCAAAGGCCGAATCCGAATTTTCCCCACTAAGAACACCAGAGGAAGAAGCTGAAGAGATCTGCAAGAAAAAAGCCCGCCCTATACAAAGGCGGGCTTTGAGTTGTTTTGATCGGCTAACTAGGCGGCGTTTGCTTTCTCCGTGCCGATGCGCATTCCGTAGAATGAGCGCCACACGAACACAACCGACACCAGGAAGAACACCGCAGCCAGAACATGGCTGGTCATTGCTCCCTGTTCACGGGTGAGTTTTACTGCCAGCTGCACGGCCAGCAATCCAAAGAGCGTGGTGAATTTGATGACTGGGTTAAGAGCAACAGACGAAGTGTCCTTGAAAGGATCACCCACCGTATCACCCACAACCGTTGCATCATGCAGAGGCGTGCCTTTTTGTTTCAGCTCGACCTCAACCACTTTCTTGGCATTGTCCCATGCGCCGCCGGCGTTGGCCATGAAGATGGCCTGATAGAGACCAAAGATGGCGATGGAGATCAAGTAGCCGATGAAGTAATACGGCTCAACGAAAGCAAAAGCCAGCGTGGCAAAGAACACGGTCAGGAAGATATTGAACATGCCTTTCTGCGCGTACTTGGTGCAGATCTCCACCACTTTTTTGCTGTCTTCTACTGACGCTTTTACCACGCCATCGAGCTTGATGTTTTTCTTGATGAACTCCACCGCACGATAGGCACCCGTGGTCACGGCCTGAATGGAAGCGCCGGTGAACCAATAGATGATTGCGCCGCCGGTGATCAGGCCGAGCACAAACGGAGCGTGCAGCAGTGAGAGGTTTTCCGTGTGCTTGGTGAGACCGTCTGTGAGGGCCATCATGATGGAGAAAATCATGGTGGTTGCGCCCACAACGGCGGTTCCAATCAGCACAGGCTTGGCCGTAGCTTTAAACGTATTGCCGGCGCCATCGTTTTCTTCCAGCAGGTGCTTGGCGCGTTCAAAGTTCACATCAAAGCCAAAGTTCTTTTTGATTTCCGCCTGGATGTTCGGGACCTGCTCAATCAATGACAATTCATAGACTGACTGCGCATTGTCTGTAACCGGACCGTAGGAATCAACAGCAATGGTTACCGGACCCATGCCGAGGAAGCCGAACGCCACCAGACCGAAAGCGAAAACTGCCGGCGCCAGCATCCATTGCCCTGGGGTGCCAAGCGCACCGCCCAGCCCCATGGTGCTTACGTAGTAGGCAATGCTCATCAGGGCAACAATGCTGATTCCCAGCCAGTAGGCTGAGAAGTTTCCGGCCACAAGGCCAGACAGAATGTTGAGTGACGGGCCGCCTTCTTCTGACGAGATCACAACCTCTTTTACGTGCGCAGATTCCACGGAGGTAAAGACCTTGACCAGTTCAGGAATAATTGCTCCAGCCAGCGTTCCGCAGGAGATGATGATGGAAAGTTTCCACCACAGCGTGGGATCATTGCCCAGGTTAGGAATAATGAGCTTGGAAACGATGAAGGTGAGAATCATCGAGACAAAAGAAGTGATCCACACCAGCGAGGTCAGCGGTGTTTCAAAATTCATGACGTCTGAATTGCTAAACTTTGCTTTGGCAATCGTCTCATTCACAAAGTAAGAAACCGCGCTGGCCACCAGCATCATGATGCGCATCACAAAGATCCAGACCAGCAATTCCACCTGGATATGCGCGCCGCGCACACCCAGCAAAATAAATGTGATCAGCGCCACGCCGGTTACGCCGTAAGTTTCAAAGCCGTCAGCGCTGGGGCCAACGGAGTCGCCCGCATTGTCACCGGTGCAGTCTGCAATTACGCCAGGATTGCGGGCGTCGTCTTCTTTAATTTTGAAAACGATCTTCATCAAATCGGAGCCGATATCGGCGATCTTGGTGAAGATGCCGCCGGCAATACGCAGCGCTGCTGCGCCCAGTGATTCGCCAATCGCAAAGCCGATGAAGCAGGAGCCAGCGTAATCCGCGGGGATAAAGAGCAAAATACAAAGCATGATCAGCAATTCAACGCTGATCAACATCATGCCAATGCTCATGCCGGCTTTCAGCGGAATGGCGTAAATCGGATACGGTTTGCCTTTGAGTCCGGCGAACGCCGTGCGCGAGTTGGCAAAAGTATTGATGCGAATACCGAACCATGCCACACCGTAACTGCCAGCGATTCCAACAAGGCTGAACAGCAGAATGATGATCACGCGATTCGCCGCCAGATGCTCAAGCACGCCGAAGTAGAGAACAATCACTACGGCGATAAACGCTTCAAGAATCAGGATGAACTTGCCCTGCGTTACGAGATAAGTTTTGCAGGTCTCATAGATCAGTTCAGAGATTTCCAGCATGGAGCGATGCACAGGCGCGTTTTTCAACTGCATGTAGATGATTAGGCCAAAGAGTCCGCCAAAAGCGCAGAAGATCAGTCCAATCTCAAGAAGTGTCCTTCCGTTTATGCCTAAAAACTCGGCTTTGCTCATGTCCGGCAATTTGAGATCGGCTTCGCCGGTAGCTTCCGGCGCGGATGTTGCGGGAGCGGTCTCCTGGGTAGCACCCGGCTGCGGAATGACGACGGCAGCAACCTGCAAAGTTGGTGGCGCGGCCTGCCCTTGCTGGGCAAATGCCGCGGGAAGGGCGAATGTTAGAACGGCCAATACGGCCACCAGCGCCAGGGTTCGACGCCGGGGTCCCCGGTACGCGCGGTCTTCGCGTGTTGGGGTGAGCGAGCGGATTACGCGGCCCATCAGGCCCGAAGCGAGCCAGGTGTGCATAGGTAACTCCTCCAAAAATCTAGAAAATGTTGGACTTTTTGATTAACTTGCGTCTTATTGCAGTCCCCGGAACGCGCTTCCACATCAAGAAACTCCGTGGTTTGAGGCTTGGCCGCGTTGGAACCATTGCTAACCACCGCAAAACTCATGCTTTGCCACTGGCGGTTAGTCCAATAAGACTCGCTTTTATAACATGTTAGGGAAAGAAGATCAATCATGCAAGGCGGGTTTTCACACTGAGCAGCTGAAAAAGGGAGTATGATTACTCCATGTCAACCCACACCAAAGCTCCCACGCGGCTCTGCCAGACATGCCACGGCTCAGGCATCTTAAACGGTATGCGCTGCTCACCTTGTGCAGGAACCGGCGAAGTAGCCCCTGCCGGGAAAAAATAAGCTCCAACTGCCTGATTCAACAGAGGTTTAGACTGATAAGCCATAGCTGTTTCTAAATTTGCCTAGCCCCCGATTTAGGGCTCAAAATTCATGGCGATGGTCATCTCCACTGCAACCGGCACACGGTTCAGCCGATACGGCTTCCAGCGCCACTGTTGCACTGCCTTAAACGCCGTTGTTGCCAGAATTGGATTACCCCTTACGGCGTGAATAGCCTGCGGAACGCCCTGCTTATCAATCAGGACCTCTACTACAACCGTCCCGCCAATACCGTTTTCTTTTGCTTCTTCAGGATAGGCAGGCTCCACCATATGGCGGAGTTTCAGAGTGGGATTGCCGGCTCCACGGTGGTATGCGGAACTCTCCTCCGGGTCCCCAAAAGCCAGGCTCGCGACACTGACACACAGCACCATGAACAGAATCCTTTCTCATTGCACCCTCGCCTCGACAAATTAAGGAGAGGTTCCAAAATCCACGATTTTTAAGTATTCATCCGTGATCTCAGCGGATGGAAAGCAACGGATGCCCCAGCGCTGCTTGTATAAAAGTGCCTCCCACTGCCACGGCTACAGCAATCGCCAATGCCACAATCGCCATCCGCCGGTGCTTTACTGTGGGGATCGGCGTCATTTGCGAGAGGATATAGGCGAACAGCGGCACAATCTGGATTGCGTGAATCGCAATAAAGTGCGCGATCCGCAGATCTCCGGCGATCGTGCTCCAGTTCACAAAGGGCAGCCCCGGGCCCCCGTCAACCGTTCCCACCGTATGTGAGCCGCGCGCCAGCATGTAGCCGCCAATTGCGTTGCCGGCCAGAAAAATCACCATGCTGTAACGGATCGCTGAAACCATGGGCCCATCGACCAGGTTGGTCCTTACGCGGCTGGCGCAAAACAAGAAAAGCATCCAGCAGACAATCGCTGTATTGACCATTACCATGCTGTTTGTCAGCTGAGCCAAAGTGCCATCCAGGAGAGAATTTCCGGCATGGGGATACGCGATGCGCCATGCCTGCGCGCCCAGGCTGAAAATTTCCAGTGCAATGCTGATTGCCATCGCCCGGCGGGCCAGCTTCAGTTGCCATGCTGGTATTTGCAGTGCCATCAGCAACAGGCTCATGGTGGAGGCGAAGGTGGAAAAAGACATCGAGAATTTAATTGGCTTGATCCAGGGATTTACGCTCGTCATTCCTGGAGCAAAGAACGCCATGGCCGCGAATACAGGCACTGCCAGCACAAGGGCCCATCCCAGCCGTGAAAGCACAGGATCGCTGGCGTCCAGCTCGCGGAAGAACTCTCGCACGGCCGAAGGTGCAATGGTCTGGCTTGCGGCCCGGGCAAACGCGGAGAGCCATCCGGTGCCTGTTTGCACTTGAGCAGGCAGTGCTGCTGGCTCTGTCCATAGTTCTGATTGCCGGGTGGCCGCTGGTTCGCTGTAGGTGGTACTCCTGAAGTGCAACATGGCGTAAAATTCCGTCCTTTTTTTGTTTTGCCGCTTTCATCAGGGGATTTTTTAAGACAGAGATATCCCGCTGCGTCCGCAGAGCATTTTTGCGGGCGCGGAGATACCGGCCTTTTTATCCACTCACTACCTGGCCGATGGATGATGGGAGAAAAGCGGAGAGACTATCTGGACAAGTGCGGCAAACGCTTTTGCGGACAAGGTTTTACCCCAGCGTTTCTGCGCACGAATCCTTAGTCACCCGTAAAGCGCCCTATACAACCAGCCTGCGTAGCCTGATTGCCCGGAGCGGGAACTTTGAGTGAAATAGGCTGGGCCTATGGTTTAATCCAAGGCCTGGCTCGTTACTAAAGTAATCCGCCGAACGAAGATGAGAATGCCTTTTCAGGATTAAAGCAGAGTTAGAGCAAGGTTAGACTTTCCAATAATCAATGTTTTCTTGGATGAGACCCATAGTTTTTAGATATGAGCAGGTAATTGCAATGGATGCTGGCTGTCATAGCCGCCAGATATGGGATATCGGTAATACGCCAATGGCTCCCATAGTTTTTAAACCTGGGCAGCCCCCTGAGTTGTGGCGCCGTTGCCAGCTTAACGTTGCCAGCTAATAACGGCGCTGCCAATCAAATTACTCCACTTCAATATCGCCGGAGCCCGTGTGGACTTCCATCAGCACGCCGCCATTTCCCACCTTGCCCTGGATATGGTTTTTAGCCACGATGCCTTGCGTAGTGTACGGGTGGTTGACCTTCAACGTCCCTGACGACGTGCGCGCGTCAATGTTGAATGAGGCTTGTGAGGGGACCCGCAACGTAATGTTGCCGGAGCCTGCGTCCAGCCGCCAGTCAGAGGTCGGTTCGCCTTCCGCATGGATATTACCGCTGCCCGCATCGGCGCGCAGTCCGCCTTTTACGCCGCGCAACTTAATATTGCCTGAGCCGGTCCGGGCTTTCACGCTTCCGCCGGCGCTCTGGCCAACTTCAATATCGCCACTGCCGGTATTCACAAACGCGTCGCCGGCCACGTCAATCGCATGGATATTGCCGCTGCCAGTTTCAGCGTAAAGAACGCCTTTCAGTGAATTAATTCTCAAATCGCCGGAGCCTGAACTGACGCGGGAATCACCCGCAATACGCTCCACCGTCACGTTTCCCGAGCCGGTCTTTGCCGTAAGAGGCAGTTGCAGACCACTAATGGTCAGGTCGCCGGAGCCGGAATAAGAGTTGAGTTTAGTCTGTGCCGGAACGGTAACGTCATAGTCGATGGCGATATTTCTTTGCATATCGCGATCGTCAAATTTACCAATGCGGATGGTGTTTCCCTGCTGCACCACAGGCGGATTCTGTTCAATGCGGCGAATGCGTTCATCCACATTGCCGCCACCAAAGAGCCATGACCCTGAATTGGCGTGGATTTTGGCCGAGACATAAACAGTTCCGGCGCCGCCCTGGTGGACCGTGATGTTTCCCGAACCAGAGCTTACTTCCATATCCACGGTGCCATTGACCTGCAAGGTCTTTTCAAAATGGCCGGTAGTGGCTGCGTTCAGCGGAAGGGCCGCCAGTGCGGCCAGGGTAAATACAAGGGCCAAACCCCTCAGTGATTTCATCTCGCCTCCAACAAATTTTATTTTGGCTGCAATATGCCTATTGCAATATGACCTGCTGGCCCTCTTTCAAACCGGAGAGCAGTTCTGTCTTGGACCCGTTGGAAATCCCTACGATCACATCTAATTTCTTTTTCCCATCTTTGGCATTGGGATCGGGCACCTCGATCGATGCCTTGCGATCCTTGTCATAGATCAGCGCGCCTTCCGGGACCATCAAAATGCCTTTGTGTTCTTCCAGCAGGATTTCAGCATTTGCCGTCATCTGCGACTTGAGTTCGCCTTTGGAGTTATCAATAGAAACGCGTACTTCAAACGTGGTGACGTTGTCTTTTTCCACGCCCATGGGAGAAATTTTGGTTACTTTGCCGGAAAACGTCCGGTCTTTATAGGATTCAACCTTGATCCGCGCCGGCTGGCCGATATAGACGCGGCCTATGTCAGATTCGTCGACTTTTCCTTTTACATACACAGAGCGAATATCGCCCAGCGTCATCACCAGCGTAGCGGAAGAGCCAAGCACCAGGATTGAGCTAACGGCTGAGCCAACCTCCACATCGCGGGAAAGCACCATGCCATCAATGGGTGAAACGATGGTCGAATTCTGGTACTCTTTTTCCTTTTCGTCCAGTTGCGCCTTCGCCTGCGCCACCTGCGCCTCGGCCTGTTTCACCTTTGCAGTGGCGGAAATCACGTTGGCTTTGCCTAGCTGTTGCTTATTCATAGCCATTTCATAATTTCTCTGGGCATCATCCAGCGCGGAGTCAGAAACCACGCCATCCTTGGACATCTTCTGGGCTCGTTCATAAGCCCGCTTCAGCGTGGGAACATCTGGCCCTTCGGCATCAACTTTGGCATGTTCCAGATCAGCTTCCGCCGCCCGAGAGGCAGCTTCGGCAGCCTGCAAGGACGCTTTTTCCTGGTTTACCTCTGCCATTATCTGTTCTTTGTCCAGTTCAGCCAGCACCTGGTCTTTTTTTACGTTTTCGCCGTAATCCACCAGCAGTTTTTGCACAATACCGCTGGCCTTGGACTTAACCTCAACATTTGTAATGGGATAAATCTTGCCTGTGGCCACCACGCTTTTGGCCAAGTCACCGCGTTCCACCTTGGCCAGCTTGGAAGCGTCAATTTTTGTGGTACTCCGCGTGGCCGCTACCAGTCCAACAACCACGATTACAACAAAGATGAATGCGCTCAGGATATAAATGACTCGATTGCTCTTTTTTTTGCCATTTGCCATGCGAACTACCTCAATAAGTATTATCGGTTGTGAATACGTTGGCCGAAGGTAAGAAGTTCCAGGAAAAAGACATACGTAATCCTTAATGCCAGCCCCTTAGACCGGAAATCAGGGAAAAAGAAAGCAAATCCATGTAAGCATTGCACTTTCGTCCTTTCTGCCCAGAGCCTCTGCCGGTATATGATTAAAACCCATGGTCACGCTGGTCCTTTTAAGGATCATCCTGGTGGTTCTCCTTGTGGCAGCGAACGCCTTTTTCGTTGCCGCGGAATTTGCCATGGTCAGCGTTCGTGATACGCGGATCCAGCAACTGATTGAGCAGCGTCGTATTGGCGCGCGCACCGTCCGCAGAATCCAGCAGCGGCTCGATGAATTTCTGCCCGCTGTCCAGTTTGGCGTCACCCTGGCCAGCCTTGGCCTGGGCTGGGTAGGTGAGGGAACTCTGGCCGCCATTCTGGTTCCCTGGCTGGGCGATGTTCCATACGCCAGAATTTACGCCCATGGACTCTCCGCCACCTTTGCTTTCCTGGTCATTACCTATTCGCTCATCATCCTGGGAGAATTGGTTCCCAAGTCGCTGGCCTTAGAACGCGCGGAACGCGTCGCTCTTGCAGTCGCCGGCCCCATGGACGTTTTCATGACTCTCTCGCATCCCTTCCTGGTGCTCATGAACCGGTCCGCTAATCTGGTGCTGCGGGGCTTCGGCTCCCGACTCAGGCGTGAAGGCAGCGCCCACTCTGCTGACGAGCTCAAGCTCATCGTTACCGCCAGTCGCCGCCTCGGCCTGCTTCCTGAAGGCGAGGAAGAGATGATCCACCATGCTCTTGAGCTTGGACATACCACCGTGCGTGAAATCATGGTGCCCCGGCATAAAATCTTCTCGCTCTCTGCGGACATGCCGCTCAATGAAGCTATGGCCAAGGTCGTGGAAGAGCAGCACTCCCGCGTCCCTGTTTATGATCCGGAAAAAGGCCGTGAAAACATCGTCGGCCTGCTCTATTCCAAAGACCTTTCCCGCCTCATGCTCATGCGCCTCTCTGCCGGAGATCTTTTTGCCAATCGCGCCGGCGATTTGAAAGTCCGCAACATCATGCGGGAAGTTCTCTTCGTTCCTGAAAGCAAGACCCTCGACGATCTTTTGCTTGAATTCCAAAAACGCAAGCGCCATCTGGCCGTTGTGGTCGATGAATTTGGCTCCATCAGCGGCCTCGTTACCGTAGAAGACGTGCTGGAGCAGATCGTCGGCGAACTGGAAGACGAATTCGACATAGCCCAGCGTCCTGTTGTAGCCCTGGCCTCTGGCGCCGTGGTGCTCGATGGTGGCTCCAACCTGCGCGACCTGGAAGCCCAATATGACATCGCCCTGCCGCGTGAAGAAGGCTTTGAAACCCTGGCTGGCTTCGTCATGGACCAACTCGGCAAAATCCCCAAAGCCGGTGAACGCTTTGAATTTGAAGGCCGCCGCTATACCGTCCTCCAAATGGACGGCCATCGCATCGTCCGCGTCAAAATTGAAATCGTGAATCCACCGTCAGAATCCCTGGAGCAGAAGGCTATATAAAAAATTCCGTGTTAGGTTTTTTCTGTAATCCCGAAGCTCTGTCTGAAATCCCGAAGCTTTGTCTGTAATCCCGAGCGGAGCGAGGGATCCCTATAGCCACGAAAAACTTCCAGTTCCACGTTCATCTGTGTAAATCAGTGGTAAGCCTTGCTTTTCCTGAACGAGGCAAGGCTGCCTCTCATTCTTTAGGGGTGAATCCGCCTCTTTATTCTGTCGAGGCCAGAACAATCTCAATTCCGCGATGCTCCAGTCCCGCCAGGGACGACCGATAATAGCCCGCTACGTTTCCGAGGCGCGTATCACGCGCTGAGGAATAAGTGGCGGGTAAGCAAAAGAAAAGGATTCTTTCCGCTCTGCCGAAGGCCCACGCGCAGCAAAGCGGAGCGCAATAAACTAGTGCTCAACCACAGGAAGCATAATCCTGGAAGGAAATTCAGCGTTGTGATAGATCGTCTGATGCGCTGGTTGTGATTCTATAGTGGTCAGGTTGTCCTTGCCCGTATTTAAGTTTCGGGAGTACAACGGAAAAAAGCTTGACGCAATTTCCACTCGAATGCGATGTCCCTTTAGAAATACGTTAGCGATGTCCCCCACATCGATGTTGTACTCATAGACCTTCCCTGGTCTGAGCAAGGAGAACTCCTCGTATGATTTGGCAAATGTCGGGGGACTCTCGATAACGTGCTCGAATAATTTCATCTACCAGCCTCTGTGCGTACCCGTCTGGGTGAACATCCACCAGCCGAACCACCCAATCGGTGTCTGGAGCCGAGGAGGCAGCCCATAACTTAGCCTGAATGCGGCCCGATACTTCCAGCGGCGACTCTAATGGAAGCGATGTGAACACGAGCATATCGGGGCGCGATTCCGCTTTGCGCTGGTCTGCTGTAAGGGCATCTTTGCCTGACGCCGATTGGAGTATCGGGGTCGTCGCATCGTTAGGGTTGTAGGTGTAACGGTCATCAGGCTCGTTTCCGGGAGGTGTTCGAGTAAGTGCCCCATCACCTGTAGAAGTATTGGCGTGTCCTTGGCTGTGAAAATAGAACTGCGTCACTTGGGCACGTTTTGGTGGCCATTCCTGCTCGTCTCGCCAGTGGTTTTCACCCAACAGAAAGACTCTTACGGGAGGGATTTTCTTTATTTCGTCACAATTCTTCTGCTGAAGGTAACAGTCATACCACGTCAGGAAAAGAGCCTTCCGGTCGATCACAGCTTCTGGCCCAAAATCAATGTCACCAATGCTTCGTGCTTCATAGCTGCCATGTTCCCACGGTCCGATGACTACCCTCTGCGCAGCAAGCTCATTACTCAAAAGGGAGTTGTAATTGCTCAGAGTCGCGGAAACGTCCCGCATATCGTACCATCCGTCCAGGTGCAGCACCGGCACCTTCACACGTGAGAGCCTGCTCTGATACCCCTGCGCTTTCCAAAAATCATCGAGCGAGTCATGGTGAACCCATGCTCGAAATGTTTTGTCCAAATGCCTTCCAGCAGCTTCATCCATAGTAGATACGGGTAAATGCTTCAGGAGATGTTCGTCGTAGACGGATAGGTCTTGGTTCGTGCGTCCATCAAGCAGGATGCACCAGAAAATGTCATTGATGAAGAATGCACCGCGCCATGCAACGTGGAAAATATCGGGTGGTGTGGACTGGACCACCATTGCCTTCAGGTGAGGAGGTTGCTCCTCTGCCGCCAGAAATTGGTCCCAGGAGAGATACGACCCCCCAAATGTTCCTACGTTGCCGTTCGACCATGCTTGCCGGGCCAGCCATTCAATCGTGTCATAACCATCGCGAGCTTCGTTTGCCAGAACCGTGAACTCGCCTTCAGAATCGTAGCGCCCTCGCACGTCCTGTATGACATAAGCATAACCATGCTGGGCGAAGTATTCTGCCTGTCCGGATACGGCTTTTGAATCTTTTCCGTAGGGAGTGCGAACTACAATGACAGGAAATCTCCCTGCAGCCTCAGGCCTATAAATGTTGGACGACAGCCGTACCCCATCGCGCATGGGAACGAGGACGTTGTATTTTTTGCGGATTTTGGGCGATTGGATATTTCCGGTTGGCACAATGGTCTGTGCTGCAAGATCGCCACGAGATAGAGTCAAACAGACCGCCGTTACGACCAGCGCAGACACGAAAGAGGCGTTTTGCATGTGCAAAAGAGTAGCACGGCTAGGTGACCTTAACGCCAGTCAACGGGGTGCAGCAAAGCGGAGCAATAAACCATATGCGATAAAATCGTAAAAAATTACTCCGCTAGATCGGAACCCCAAATTCCCATGCCCGAAAAATACGATTTCCCAACTCTGCCTGACCATCTTCGCTCCGGGCTGGATCTCGTCTTTATTGGCATCAATCCTGGTTTGTATTCAGTGGAGAAGGGACATTACTTTGCGCGCTCCACCAGCCGATTCTGGCCTGCGCTTTCCAAATCAAAATTAAGCGAGCGGATGCGGCACGCTCTTGGCGTTGGGACACTTCTCCCTGAACATGACGCGGAACTCATCAAGTTTGGCATTGGTCTTACGGATGTTGTAAAACGTCCATCGGCCAACGCGGCGGGATTGAATCCAAAAGATTTTGAGCGATGGGCGCCGGTTCTGCTGAAGAAACTAAAAACTTACGCTCCGCGCGTGGCTTGCTTCCACGGACTCACCGCTTATCGGCCATTTCGTGAACTCGTTTTGCAGTCTTCTGCGCCGCCATCCGTTTTAGGCGCGCAGCCGGAGATGATTGGCGCTACTCGTCTTTACGTGGTTCCCAATCCCAGCCCCGCAAATGCTCACTTTACTCCGGCTGATCAGACCGCCTGGTATGACCGGCTGGCCGAATTCCTTGCTCATCCATAGGGAGTAGTGATACCGCAGCTACTTCCTTGTCACATGTATTGGCGGCCGCCGCACTCTGTGTATACCGATAACCACATGCACGTGCTCGCGCGTGATTCGTATGCGGCACAGCAGTGGATCTACACCAATTCTGCATGTATTGTCCCGTACCCGGGTCCATGCGATCTGGTCTTGGGAGATCATCCATGCCGTTGCGTTGGTTGCGTGATGGGTTTGGTCCAGGTAATAGGCCGCGTTCACGTCAAAGTCGGCGGCGTCCGCATTCATCTGCTGGCAGTCGCGTCCCCGCGCACCACCGTCTGGCGCATTGCAGTAATCTTCATCGTGCTCGAGCAGGATTTTCTGGTTCACGCCCGAAATAAAATAACGCGTAGTCACCGCCGGAACTCTCGATTCTGCCGACCACTCAGTCAACTCCTCGGCAAATGCCGCGGGCAGTTGGCCCATACTCAGGAATTCGTCTTTCAGTTGTTTTGAGAAAACATTCACTGCCGGTGTGGGCTCGCCATTGGTGGGATGGAAATAGAATCCGCCCAGCGCGATACCTTCCTGCATATCGATCCACATAAAACCCTTGCCCGCCAGATACGGCCCCATGGGCCCCGCAACCACCAGATATCTGCCGTCATGGATTTTCACAGGCAGTGACGAACCTTTGAAAACGGTGTCCAGTGCTTCTGCCAGTGGCATGTCATGGCCGTAATGGAACATGCAATCGGGCACAAAGCTGCGCATGAGCTTGCGAAACTGTTTGTCTCGAATCAACTTGTCAGCTGGCATCCCTTCAAATTGCTTCAAAAATGTCAGCTGGTCGGCTGGAATCGGATTTTGAAAGACCGCTTTGTCAATAATCGCCGCCGGCTCAGACTGCTCATCTGACTGCTGGCCCTCTTCCTGCGCCGCCGCAGCTGGCCTTTGTGTCGTGGCGGATTGTGCAGGCTGGCTTGCTTCTTGCACAAGCGGCAATCCATGTGCAATCGCACCGGAAAGAAGAATGCCTGCGGCCATCAAGAACAAGATTAGACGCGGCAGCGATGAAGCTATAAAACGGCACAAGGACGAGCGGAAGGACCGCATACGGGGAAGCTCCTTTTTCAGCTCTGGATTGGAAATGAATTATACCGTGATAGATGGATACTTCAAAATCAAACCATAAGTTAAAGACTAGAGCTACATATGCGGGTTGGCCCAACTTTAGCTTGCTGACTAGGTCAACCTATAGAGCCGTCAACAGAAACCATTTTCTATTCCTGCCTCAACGCCACTATCGGGTCCACGCGCATGGCACGTTTTGTGGGCACAAATGCGGCCAGCAGCGTCACCACCACAAGTATCACCGCGACCATGCAAAACGCCAATGGGTCATTGGGCTTCACGCCGAACAGAAAGTTTGCCAGCAACCGTGTAAGTCCATAAGCTAATCCCAGTCCCAGCACTGTTCCTATAATCGCCAGTCGCATGCCTTGTCCAAGAATCAGGCGCATAATCCTTCCCTGGTTTGCCCCCAGGGCCATACGGACTCCAATTTCCTGCGTGCGTTGTTGTACCGCATACGACATCAATCCATAGATGCCAATAGAAGCCAGAAGCAAAGCGATCAGCGCAAATACCGTGAGTAGCAGCGTATTAAAGTCTTGCCGCGTATTCGATTCCGCGATTACCTGATTCATTGTGACAACGTGCGAGGGAGCCAGTTGCGCGTCCAGGCTTTCAAACTCACGCTGGACTGCCGGACCCAGCGCAAGCGGATCGCCGCTGGTTTTAACCACCCAGCTCAAGGGCAGCAGGCCGGACGCCAGCCTTGTGAGTCCGTCTGTGATCTGGCTTTGCGGAACGTACATCACTGGCACCATTCCGTTGCTTAGCCCATTTTCAGTCACACTCCCCACCACGCCAATCACCTGCCGTTCCGGCTCTTCAAAATCGCCTCCCAGTCCTTTGCCAATCAACATGCGCTGGCCGATCGGATCTTTGTCCGGCCAGAACTTCTTTACGAACGCTTCATTCACAATCACCACATGGTCGGTCTTTCCCATGTCTGTGCGGGCAAAGCTCCGCCCGCGAAGAACAGGAATATGCAGCGCTTCAAAATATCCGGGAGAAACAAAACGCCAGAATTCGTCTCCCTCCCATTTGCCGTTGAGCTTGGGCGCGCGGCCAACAATGGCGAAAGGCAGGTCAATTCCCACCTGGTCCATGGGAATAGAAACAGCGCAGGCCGCAACGCGAACGCCTGGCAGCGCCTGTATGCGGTCTGTCGCCTGCTGCACCATGCTTTCCACCTGCGCGGTGGTGCCGTAACGGCTTCCTGAAACGGACGTTCGCAACGTAAGCAGATTGCTGGGATCAATTCCTGGGTTCACTGAACGCAGGCTCGCAAATGTGCGGATCATCAGGGCGGCGCAGGCCAGCAATACCACGGCAAGAGCAATTTCGCCCATCACCAGCATGTTCCGGGTGCGGCTGTGTTTCAGTCCCGTGCCAGAGCGCCCACTGGATTCCTTGAGCGCGGCATTCAGGTCAAAGCGCGTAACCCGCAATGCGGGAAACAGCCCAAACAGCAATCCCGTGATAAGGGATATGGCAAATAGAAACGCCAGGATCCGCCAGTCCAGCATTGCCAGCGCACCCGCAGAATGATCGGGGTCGTTGATCCGGGGAATGTTCCCGGGACTCACGGCCAGAAGCAGGCGAACGCCCGCGCCACCAAGAAATAATCCGGCAACACCTCCTGCCAGACCAAGCAGCATACTTTCTGTTAAGAGCTGCCGTACAATTCGTCCACGAGATGCGCCTATAGCTGTTCGAATTGCGATTTCTTTCTGCCGCCCGGCAGCGCGCGCCAGCAATAACCCAGCTACGTTGGCGCATGCAATCAGCAGCACAAATCCTACGGCGCCGGCAAGAATAAGCAACGCAAAACGGACTTCACCCCCAATGGCCACACGCAGCGGAATTACAGCGATGCCCTCGGTCTTATCCATCACGTCAGAATGGCCGACCCGAAACTGGTCGGCGATTACCGCCATCTCGGCCTGTGCTGTCGCAATCGAAGCGCCTGGTTTCAGTCGCCCCGCTACCGTATAAATGTGTCCCTGATTGGTGCTGTTGGGATCGAATTGCTCAGGCATGTAAAGGTCAGTCGGCGGATCAGGCACATAACCTTCCGGCAGAATTCCCAGCACAACAAACCGCTCCGTGCTTAGGATGATGGTTTTCCCAATAATGTCCCGGTCGCCGCCAAGGCGGTTCTTCCACAAATTGAAAGTAACTACGACAAACCTGCCCGCATTCGGCGTGTCCTCTTCTGGAGTAAATGTCCGCCCCAGAATGGGCGCTACTCCAAAGACATTAAAAAAACCTGAGGTTACCCGCATTCCATTCACAGGATTTGGACGGTCACCGGTGCCCAGGTTCAGGCTTACGCTTCCAAAATCATAGGCCGCCATCGCTTGAAAACTCTGGCTCTTTTGCCACGCCTCAAACTTGGGAATGGAAACAGATGTCCCATTGCCGTTCGGGAATTTGCGCGCTACCCGCATCATCCTTTCCGATTGCGGAAAAGGCAGAGGCGACAGCAGAACACGGTCAATTACAGAGAAAATTGCCGTGTTCGCGCCGATTCCCAGCGCCAGCGCCAGGACAGCAACAATCGTGAATCCCGGGCTCTTGATTAGAACTCGAATGGAATGCCGGATATCAGCCAGTAAGTCGTCCATGTAACTTCATACGCTCAAGAGAACTGATTGGTTCCTGAATTCTTCCGCTATTTTACTGCTACCATACTCTCCAGCGCTCATGCTCCGCTATCTCACAACCCGTCTGCTTTACATGGTTCCGGTCATATGGCTGGTTGTATCTGTGGTTTTTCTGCTGATCCACCTTGTCCCCGGCGACCCCATTCAGCAGATGCTGGGTGAAAATGCCGCCAGCACTGACGTACAAGCCGCCCGCCATGCCTATGGGCTTGATGTTCCCCTGCCCAAGCAATATGAGAATTACTGGAAAGGCGTGCTCCGCGGAGACCTCGGCCGTTCGTTTCGTTTCGATCAACCAGTCAGAGGCATAATCCTCCAGCGCTATCCCTGGACTTTGGAACTGACCGTCGCCTCCATGGTCGTGGCCCTTTTCATTTCTATTCCTGCTGGCGTCCGCTCTGCCCGCCGCCGCAATCGCTGGGATGACCGTGTGCTCAGCTTCGTAAGCTTATGGGGATTGTCATTCCCTAACTTTGCTCTGGGGCCAATTCTGATCCTGTTCTTTTCCATCCGATTAGGGTTGTTGCCGGTTTCGGGCTCGGGAACTTTCGCCCACTTAATCTTGCCGGCGATCACCATGGGCGGCGCTCTCGCAGCCATCCTTACGCGTATGGTGCGCACAGCCATGCTGGAAGAGTTAGGGCAGGATTACATCCGCACCGCGCGCGCCAAGGGGCTTTCAGAAAATGTGGTGGTTTATAAGCATGCGTTGCGCAACGCACTTGTCCCCGTGTTGACCGTTGTAGGATTGCAATTCGGTGCGCTGCTTGCCGGCGCTATCGTAACGGAAACAATCTTCTCCTGGCCGGGCATTGGACGCCTCACCATCACCGCCATCAGCAGCCGCGACTACTATCTGGTGCAGGGCTGCATCCTGATGATTGGCCTGACTTACGTCGTTGTAAATTTCATGACTGACCTGCTCTACTCGTTTGCGAATCCGAGAATCAGACAATAGCTCGCAATTCAATTGCATGATCCATCTGTAGATGGATTGCTCTATGCATCATGCTCTTTTCAATATTAAAATAGCTTTACTTACCTCCAATAATGACTTGAGCAGCAGGAATACCAGAATGAAGTTATCTGTATTTATAGTCACCATAATCATGCTAGCTAGCCTCGATCTCTCGGCGCAATCTGGTGCCGCCTGGTATCCGATTGCCAAATGGAGTTCATCTAGCATTGTTTGCCTGAGTGCGGATGATCGGGCGAAATTAGCGGAACGAGCAGAGAAGGGCGATGAGGTGGCACAGGATGCCTTGGGAACTCAATATCTCTCGAGCTGTCAAGGTCAAGATCTTGTAAAAGGAGCCGATCTATTGGCCCGCTCGGCTGCTCAAGGCAATGCCCATGCGGAACTGGAACTCGGCAAAGCTTATAGGGTTGGTGTCGACCTCAAATTGAATGTGCCTGCGGCAGTGGCGTGGTTTGAAAAATCAGCAGCGCAAGGCGTTCCTCAGGCGCAGAACGATCTTGGCGTCTTGTATATGAGCGGAGATGCAGTACCCAAGGATTACGCTAAGGCGTTCAAGCTTTTTCAGGCTGCGGCAGAACAAGATCTTTCTGAAGCGGCCTACAATTTAGCCACCATGTATGACCAGGGCCATGGGACAACACAGGACTATCAAGCTGCGCGCAAATATTATCAGCAGGCGGCCGAGCGGAAGGCGTCTGACTCTGAATATCGCCTGGCTATGCTTTGGGAGCTGGGCCTTGGCGGCGACAAGGATCAGGCTATGGCATTGCGCTGGGTGCGCCGCGCTGCCGAAGACGGGTCAGAAGAAGCTCAGGTAAAACTGGGGTTGAAGTCGCCGGCACAAGCGCGCACAGTCAACTCAGGATATTTTCAGTTTGAACTCGCCAAGGCAATGTTTGAAGGCAAGAGTGTGGCGAAGGATCAGATCGAGGCCCGTAAGATGCTTGAGAAATCAGCTGAAATTGGATATCCCCCTGCTTTTCTGGCCCTGGGCAGAATGTATGCCCGAGGTGACAGTGTGCCCAAAGATGAAGCCAAAGGGATCGGCTATATGGAGCAAGCCATTGCTCGCGACGCCAAATATGACGAGGCTTACAACGCACTGGCCTGGGTATTGCTCACCGCCGAAGATCTTAAGCTCAGAAATCCCCAAAGGGCGCAGGAATATGCCCTGAAAGCCGTTGAGCTAGGCGGCGGTAACAAGGATTATCAACTTGATACACTGGCGCACGCCTACTTTGATCTGGGCGATGTTAACCACGCTGTAGAACTTGAAGCGAAAGCTCTGGCTTTAAAACCGGACAGCGATCCTTATAAAAAATCGCTGTCCGAATACAAGCACGCTCAAGAGAGTCCAGTCACAGCAAAATAGGCAAGGATTTATTCCTGGCCGAGCGGCTTCCACGTTCTGCATTCTGCTGCCGTCAGCGGCGATTGTAGCGGCTCACCAATGTGCTGCCGGATGACCGCATCCGCCTCGGTACAAAAATTCTTTGTTCCTGTACTTGTGCTGACCGGAGTTGCGGTTGCCACATAGCTTTTACAGCCTGTCTGTAGACAAATGCCACTCACAATGAAGCGATAGCCGCCTTTTGTGCACCACTTGCCCGCTGTGCAACTTGCATTGCCCAGGACTCCATCCAGCAAGCAGGCATGCGCTGCCGTTCCATTGCTTCCAGAGCAATCTCCATTTGTTGGGGGTCCCATTGCTGCCAGGCTGCGGGCGTAGCCTTTATTTTGATACATGGTCGAATACGTGACTTCCGCTGTGTTTATCGTACGCAGAGTCGAAGCAGCAGCTGATTCATTGGCTGATGTGCGAGACTTTATCAGATTTGGAATTGCAATCGCTGCCACGATAAGCCCTCCAGCCAAATCTGTATTAATACTGTCGGTCGTTGTTCCCTGGAAAGAGCTTTCTTCGCCGTTGATATAAACCACATTCGGTTTTACGTTTGCCAGTGAAGTAATAGGCAGTATCTGTCGTAGCTCCGGCGGCATCTGCGCAAACATCGCTCCAAATGCCTGGCTTGCGTCCTGATACATCACCAGCGAGGAGTTTTCTGGCTGGCCCGCGGGCCGGGCATCGCGCAGCTTGCCGGACTTGGCCAACGATTCTCCAGTCCTGTGGACGCGCACAGCGTCCCTGGCTGTCGCTGCATCAGACGCAATGATCAAATAGCCGTCCATGAAAAAATAATTGATTTCATTCGTCTGTCCAGAAGCCGCCGGTGATTTCAGCGTGTTGAACGTTACTCCATCTTCTTCCCGTGTTCCGCTCTTCATGGGGGCCATCATCAAAAGGCGGCTTAGCGTTTGTTGCAGGCCGGCTGGGTCGGTAACGCGCAGGATGAGCTTAAACGCTCCCGGGCCTGCTGGCGCGGGCTTGGCTTCAGTCTGTCCTGCCTCTGCAAGCTTCATTGGTGGTTGTTGGATTTCAAAAGCTATTTCTCCGCTCAGTTTGCTCAGCAGGTCCTGTTTCAAGTTCACGCCAAGCTGGGCCTCCATTTGCGGCAGCGAGGCAAATGCGGCGTCGCCCACAATTTCTCTCAGATCATCAAGAATCAGCGCCGGGTTCTTAAGAATCATTCCCTCTGCCAGAGCAACTTTGCTGGAGACAAAATCAAGACCTCCCATGGGCGCGGGCGCGGCAAGCCATGAAGCTACACCATGTCGCGGCCCGTTGAACGCCATCTCAAAGTGGTTGTGCGATCTTCCTTCTGCGATCGTGTTTTCAGTGACCAGATATTTGGCGTCACCGAAGCCGGACTTCTCCAGCATCATCGGCACCTGGGGCGGCGAATTTGGGATCAGGCTCTTTAGCCTGTGCAGATCTATACCGATCACGCTACTCGCCCCGTCCTGATAGGAACGGGCCACTCGCTGTCCTAAAGCGCCAGCAACAAATTTAGGGCCGTTGCCATCCATCTGCGCAGTGAATTCCCGCAGTGAAGCCACACTGGATCCAAAGGCAATCAGGTCCTTGCGGACCAGCACAATCGAAGCTAGCGGATCACCATTAGCATCAGCAGAGAGTTCCTGCGGACCCAAGATGCGCAGTCGATCACCCGGCTTGGTGAAGACGTCATTATTCAGCTTTTCCAGAAACTCCCTGGCGCCCGGCTTCTTGACCTCGGCCACTGCTAAAAAGACCGGTTCTTTCCCGTGGAAGCCGCCAGTGATGATGATCTCGTCGCCCAGAAATTGTGAGAATTCATAAAACTGTTGTATCCAGTTCTCAATCTTAGGGACCGAATCGTCCAGATGGTTCTTTCTAAGGAACTCGCGCATCGCCGCGCTTTCCTGCAGCTCCTGCCGAAAGATTTCCAGGGCCTGATGCACTGGCTCGCCATAGTTCGGAATGGCAACATAGAACTCCGTTGACTCTGGCAGTCGCGGCAGCAGATTGCTTCGGTTACGCGGCGCTGGGTATTGGATTCCATCTTTCAGCTTCTGCGTAAAGGTGCCCACATCGGTCATGAGCTCTTTGTTCTGTAGCGCATCCTGTATCCAGGCCATTTCCGTGTCTTTGGTCTTCTTGACTGCACTTTTCTCGCCGGTGGCGGCCGGTCTATGTGGTGCCGCCTTTCTTGTCCCCGGGGCGGGCGTCTGTTGGCTCTGCAGCGCATGAGATGAAGCGCTCATAAAAATCACGGCAATCACGGCTACAAGCCGCAAAAATTGTACTGCGCTGTGCTGTCTTGCCATGCGGATTTGGAAACCAATACTGGATTGAAGGCGCATCACTCTCTCACTGGTTGCTGGAATGGTTTTGTTGTGGGGGTGCGTTTAAAGATAGTACGAAGCTGGATTATTTGCGAGTGAAAATTACCAAACTAAACATGGAACATAGCGGAAACTACAAAATATGCGGGGAAAATTACCACATGAAAGGATGGTCATGAACCTCAGTAATCTATTTGCACGGTGTTGAATGCCAAATCCGTCCTATAAAAATGGGCTTGAATCGATACACATGAGTGGCAGGCCGCAAATGCTTCTCTACTTGATTTCTAAAATCTGGCCGTTCAAATTACCGTCCGCTATCACTAGCCTGCCCACGCTGATGGGCAGCTTGAACCTTCTTGGCCCTGCGCTTCCTGGATTCAAGTACAACACGCCATTTTTTACTTCCTGCTTTGGCTGATGGGAGTGTCCACTGATCACGGCGGCAAAGTCGGCTGCCTTTGGATTCAGGTCAAGCGCATTGGCGTCATGAATGATGTAAATATCTACCCCATCGAATTCCACTACTTCTGTTTCCGCAAAGCTTTGTGCCCATGCCTGTGTATCAACGTTGCCGCGAATTGCCGTTATCGGCGCAATCTTCCGCAACTCAGGGATAATCTCCGGCGAACCAATATCTCCGGCATGAATAATGTGCTCAGATCCGCGAAGCAGCTCCACCGCCTCAGGACGAAGCAGCCCATGGGTATCGGAAATTATGCCAATAATCACAGCCCTGCTTCTATCCGTGACCGCGGGTCCATGTAATCGCGCAACGCATCGCCAATAAAGTTGAATGAAAGCACAGCCAGCATCACTGACAGAGCAGGAAAGAGCACCAGATGCGGCGCGTCAAACAAATGTGCGCGACCGTCATTGAGCATGGCTCCCCAGCTTGCCGTTGGCGGCGGAACGCCCAGCCCTAGAAAACTCATGGTCGCTTCTGCCAGTACCGCTCCTGCCATTCCAATTGCTGACTGTACGATCACCGGCTGAATAATGTTGGGCAGAATGTGCCGCGTTACAATGCGCCAGTCGTTCGCACCCAGCGCACGGGCCGCTTCCACAAACTCTTTTTCTTTTACCGCCAGCACCTGTGCGCGGACCAGGCGCGCGTATCCCACCCATCCGCCAATGCACAGCGCTAGTATCAAATTGAAAATGCCCGGCCCCAGAAAAGCCACGCATGCAATCGCCAACAGGATTCCCGGAAAAGACAGGAACGCGTTCATCAGGATAACGCTGAAGAATTTATCCACCCACCCGCCGTAATAGCCTGCGATTGAGCCAAGGGCTAGACCGAGCAAAAGTGATCCCGCCACCACGCTGCTACCCACCAGCATGGAGATGCGTGCCCCATAAATCACGCGTGAGAGGATATCGCGGCCAAGTTCGTCCGTACCGAACCAGTGTGCTGCGCTGGGTGGCTGAAGCCGCGAAGGCAAATCAATGCTGCTGGGATTCTGCGGAGCAATCCACGGCGCGAACAACGCAAAGACCACAAACACAGCTACCAGCACCATGCCGGCAGAGGCAAGCACGTTGCGCCGTCCCAATGTAGCCGCAGTGTTCCATGTGGTGGAAAGAGCCATGGAGCTAAATCATAAATGACGATGCTGTTTTTTTCTAAAATCCCGAGCATGGCGAGGGATCCCTATAGCCATGATTGCATTCTCACGCTGACAAACAAGTTTAGCGTAGGCCGAAAAAGGAGCTTCGGAGGATGAGGTTCCTTACTGCACTCGGAATTAAAACTTCAGGGCGTCACGGTCTGGCGAACGATCTTTTTCAAGGCGCGAAAGAATGTTTCATTCTGCTCGGGCGTTCCAATGCTTACGCGTATGGCATTGGGAATGCCCCACGGCACCAGAGAACGCACAATCACACCTTCTGACTGCATGCGCGCCGTGAAGGCGCTGGCGTCTTCATCCACGGTAAAGTAGATAAAGTTCGCGCTGGTCGGCACGGCGCTGACGCCAATTTCTTTAAAGCGCTCCATCAGCCATGCTGCGCCCACGGCATTGTTTTCCACGGTCTTGCGAATGTGATGTTCATCCCGGATTGCCGCCAGTCCTGCCGCTTCCGCTACCACGGAGATAGAAAATGAGTTGCGCACCCGGGCAAAGTAACGCAGAAGTTCCGGGTCGCCGCACCCATAACCCAACCGAACGCCGGCCAGCCCATGCGCTTTGGAAAATGTGCGCAGTACCAGCACGTTCTGCCGCCCGGCGCGCACATATTCGAATGACCGTGAATATGTGATGCCTCGTTGGCGGGCAAAGTATTCGGCAAAATCAGAATAAGCTTCGTCCAGCACAACCAACACGTTTTCCGGAACGCGATGGATGAATGCTTCCATCGCGTCGGCGTCAAACATTGTACCCGTTGGGTTGTTGGGATTGGCCAGAATCACCACGCGTGTTTGTTCGTTGATGGCCGAAGCAATTGCATCCAGATCATAGGCGTCATTCCGCATGGGGACGGCAATGAACTGCGCGCCTATCGTCCGTGTGACCAGCGGATAGCTGATGAAAGAGCGGTCGCTGCTGATGCAGTTCGTCCCCGGCACAAGCAATGTGCGCGCCAGCACATCCAGAATTCCCAGAGAGCCATCGGCAATAAAAATTTGTTCGGCGGAAAGCTGGTGTCGCGCCGCCAGCGCCTGCCGCAGTTCGCTGGCGTCATTATCCGGATAGAGATTTACCTCAGCAGCGGCCGCGCGGATCGCCTCCAGCGCCAGTGGTGACGGCCCAAAAGGGTTCTCGTTTGAAGCCAGCTTGATCATGGTGATGCCGGATTCGCGTTGCGCCTGGCGCAATGGCTTGCCCGCCGCGTAACCCGCCAGCGCTCGAATGTGCTCCGGAATCTGATCTATGACACTATTTTTCATTCGGAAGTGAGAGATAACAGACGTTTGTATCACAAGCGGAGAAACTTAAGCCATCAAAGTAGGTCAATTCGGACTAGCTATCGCGAACTACGACTGCTGGGGCGTTCTTTGCGCTCTTTGCCGCGCCGGTCGCTCGCTGTCTTTCGCGAGAGCGGCTTGCGTTCCGGCATCTGCGGTTTGTCGCCGCGTCCGGAGCGCCGCAGCCCGGTAACTTCTGCGGAAGTGAGATCACGAAACTGTCCCGGTTCCACGTTGAGCGTGAGTGGACCATATTTCACGCGTTTGATTTTCTCCACGTGGTGGCCAATCTCTTCAAACATCCGCCTGATCTGCCGGTTTTTTCCTTCGATCAGCGTAACTTCATACCATGGATTTGCGCCATCTTTCATCAACCGGATTTGTGCAGGCGCAGTGTGGATCGGCGCTAGACGGCGCGGTGCTGGTTTGGCGCCAATCTTGATGCCCCGGCGCAACTTCTCAACGTCTTCTTCCTTGGCACGTCCAGCAATCTTTACCAAATAAGTTTTCGGCACGTGCGACGCGGCGCGGGTTAGTTTGCTGGCCAGTTCACCATCGTTGGTCAGCAGCAAAAGCCCTTCGCTGGACCAGTCAAGTCGCCCCACGGGGTATATGCGCGCGCCCACGCTCTTTACCAGGTCCATTACAGTTGGGCGCCCTTCAGGATCGGAAACCGTGGTCACGTACCCCTTGGGCTTGTTGAGAAGAAGATAGACGTGGCGCTCTGCGCCTTGCAACAGCTTGCCGTCTACTTTGATGTGGTCGCTATCCAGATCGGCCTTGCTGCCGAGTTCCGTCACTGTCTGGCCGTTCACGCTCACGCGGCCTTGCGTGATCAGCTCTTCGGCCTTTCTGCGGGATGAGATTCCCGCAGCGGCAATGATCTTTTGCAAGCGTTGTGGTGGCACGCTAGCCCCCGCTGCTTTCAGAAGCTATCTGATCGGCTACCTGTTCGTCTGCTTTGTTGTGTTCAGGGTCGGAGGAAACAGTCGGCTCGGTTACATTTTGCGGGACTTCAGCCTTATCTTCAGACATCTGCTCCACACCACCGTCTTCATTCTGCCCGCTATCGCCGTCTTCACTCTCATCGCCGGGTGTGCCGGTTGCGTCTGGGACGGCGCCTTCACTGGCGGGAAAAAGTTCATCCTGCATCTCACCGGCGGCCAGCTTTTCAAACTCTTCCAGGCTGGGCAACTCGTTGATGTCGCGCAGTCCAAAGCGCATCAGAAAATCCTTGGTGGTCTTGTACAGCATAGGTCGTCCGACCACGGCTTTGCGGCCTGCGGTGGTAATCAGTTTGCGTTCCAGCAGCGTGCCAATTACGCCGGCAGCGTCCACGCCGCGTATGTCGCTGATCTCGGGGACTGTAACTGGCTGCTTATAAGCAATCACCGCCAGCGTTTCCAGGGCCTGCAACGATAGGCGGATCGGCGGCTTCAGGCTCTTGGAGAATCCGCGCACCACATCATGGTGTTCCGGTTTCGTGGACATCCGGTAACCGCTCGCCACCTCGCGAATTTCAATGCCGTGCTCAGGATTTGTGTAATCGGCAATCAGTTCTTCCAGATAGGGCCGCAGGAGAGCACGCAGTTCGGATTTCTCGGATTTCTCCTTGGTCTTCTTGGCGCGTGGTTCCGTTGCTTGCACCACTGCTTGCGTATTCGTATCTTCCACCGCACCCAGATGATCTTCCGCATGTTCCGCTACCTGTTCCGCCGTTTGTTCAGGAGACGGCTGCTCGGATGAGTCTGGCGACGCCTCGCTCTGAAATTCCAGAGGCTGGTTTTCTTGAAGCTGGGGTTCCTGAAGTTGGTCTTCCTGCGGCAGTACTTCCGACGCCGCTTCCGGCAGCGCGGTCTTTAGTGCCAGCAAGTCAGCTTTCAGCAGAGCAGCCATCTGGTCCAGCGTGATGGGATCTTCCGCTGCGTAAATAAGTGCTTCGAGTTGGGCTTTAATGCGCATGATTTGTCAAATGGCAATTGGCAAATAGCAATTGGCCAGAACTCACTGTCTTGAACTTTATTCCTTTACTCCGATTTTTCTTCTTAACCTTCAGTCTTAAATGCTGGCAGCTGCTTTAGCTGGGCTAATTACTAATGGCTAAGTGCTAACTACTGCCCCATCGCCTTACCTCCAATCATCCCTCACCGCTGAGCCGTCACCCATCACGGTGTCAAACATTGGATGCTTTTTGATCAGGACTTCGCCAAAAACAGCTTCCTGTCGCAGCAAAATAGCCTGTAACCGCACCAATTCAAGCAGCGCCAGGAACGATGAAATCAGCGCATGCCGTGAAGTTACATGCTGCAAAAGACGTTTCAAGCGGATAGGCCGGTCTTCCATCAGCAAGCGGCGGCGGAAATATTCAATCATCTGGCCGACCGTTACTGTCTCCTCGTTCACTTGCATGACAGGCCGTTCTTTGGCGCGGTCTAAAATCTGCTGAAACGTGCGCACCAGGTCAACCACATCCGCTGCCAGTTCAGGCTCCGTGCCTTCCGCGTCTCTGAATTCCTTCATCGACGGATTGCTATAAACCGCTTCTTCAATCTGCTGTTTCTGCATCAGCATCTGGGCGGCGTTCTTAAATTTCTCATGTTCCAGCAGCCGCTGCACCAGTTCTTCGCGCGGGTCTTCCTGCTCGCCCGCCAGCTTGTCAGGATCGCGTGGCAGCAGCAGCTTGCTCTTGATGTGAATCAGCAGGGAAGCCATGTAGATGAACTCCGCTGCAATATCCACATCCAGGTGTTTCAGATTTTCAACGTAGCCCAGGTATTGTGCCGTGATCTTGGCGATGGGAATGTCATAAATATCTATGTCCTGCTTGCGGACCAGGTCCAGCAGCAGGTCGAGCGGGCCATCATAGACCGTGCCGACACTCACCGAGAACGGGAATTCGTTCGTCTGCTGCTTCGCGGATTGTGAAGTCTCTGTCATTCAACAAGATTGTGGAGCGCAGCCGACTAACTGCGTCACACGGCCCTTCAATTCTAAATGTTATGGCGGCTCTTGCCGATGCCGGAGCTGTGGATTACGCGTCTTTTTTGCGGGTCTTACTGTAATGCGCTGTAATCGCCCAGATATTGCTGGATGGAAAGTTCATTTTCAGGCATCACCAGCACTGCCACGTTTGC
Source organism: Candidatus Angelobacter sp. (assembly GCA_036496365.1). Classification (GTDB taxonomy): domain Bacteria; phylum Acidobacteriota; class Terriglobia; order Terriglobales; family Acidobacteriaceae; genus Angelobacter. The sequence goes on from DASXLK010000121.1 coordinate 90,736, forward strand.
AGCTTTCTTAAAAATAACTTCTACGCCGCCATCATTGCGAGGAAACTTCTTCCAATGGTCCTGCAGAACTTTTGGCGGCAGAACATAATCATGCAGATTACGGTCATTATCCTGCGCCAGCAATACCAGCACATTGAGCGGGCGGTCTTCCAATAGAAATTTCCAGGTCCCGTTGGTTTCCTCCGCTGCATAGAGGCCAACTTTTCTTCCCTTGCGCGTAATAAATGTTCGTGGCCGGTCTTTCTTGAGAGGATAAGTTTTATTCACGCGCTCCAGCCAGTCAGCGGTACGCAACTCCCAGCGTTCGTCGTCATTCTTGGCATTCGCAATCGCCTCAGGCACGCGCAACGCTGTGGTGCTGGCATCCTGCGCTGCCAGTTTTTCCACGCCACCCAGCCGCAATAACCCAATGGCTTCACGTGCGGCAACCATTGTCTCTTCGGCAACGGCAGTCGCTTTTTGCGCTCCATGGAGAATAGTTTCCTGCAGCTTATGCGGATTCTGCGCCAACTCTTGCCGGCGTGAGCGAATGGGCGCCAGATGTGCGTTTACGCTCTCAACTGCCAGCGCTTTGCATTCCACGCATGTGATTGTGGCCTGGGTGCAACCTTCAGTAATGTAGGCGAGCCGTCCACTGTCACTAAAAATCTGGTGCAAATTGCCCACCGGACATTGGCTCGGATTGCCGTGATCGCTCAACTTGGGCCGGTCGGTTACGCTCCCTTTGATTTTTCGTTCGACGGCCGCTGCCTCGTCGCTGAGCAGAATCGAATTGTCGTAAGACTTTGACATCTTCCGCTTGTCTGTACCCAGCAGCTTAGGTGATGGCGTGAGCAGCGTTTGCGGCTCAGGGAAGACAGGTTTCCCGTTTTGCTTATAAAAATGATTGAAGCGGCGCGCCACTTCGCGGGTGAGTTCGATATGGGCTTCCTGGTCTTCACCCACCGGCACAAAATTAGGCCGGTATATAAGGATGTCCGCCGCCTGAAGCAGCGGATAGCCAAGAAATCCATACATGTGCAGGTCTTTATTCTGCATCTGTTGCTGCTGTTCTTTGAAGGTGGGAACGCGTTCCAGCCAGCCCAGGGGCGTAATCATGGAAAACAGCAAATGCAGCTCCGCATGCTGCTTCACATGCGACTGTACAAACATGGCGCACTTTTCCGGATCAAGGCCGGCGGCAAGAAAATCCAGGATTACTTCCAGTGAGTTGTCGGCCAGGCGCGATGTGTTGTCGTAATCGGTGGTAAGTGCGTGCCAGTCCGCGACAAAAAAGAAACAGTCGTGCGAGTTCTGGAGTTTTACCCAGTTTTGCAGCGCGCCAACGTAGTTGCCCAGATGCAGCTTACCCGTGGGACGCATGCCGCTGAGGACACGCGGACGTGAATTTAGCTTTGTTTCTGGCATTGATTCAAAAATGCGGCAGTTATCGTGGCTTCAATCTGATGCTATCACGATCCGGTCTTCTCGCTGGCGACTGCCGGTTTCGGCGCAATCGTTTTTACCTTTACCGGCTTTGCGGGAATGCCCACGGAAATCGTGAACGGATCAACGTCCTTAGTGGCCACACCCATAGAGCCCAGCAGGCCATGCTCATGCACGCGAACGCCGCTCATCACCGTGGCATGGTAAGTGACTCGGGCGCGGGGGCCGATTTCAGTCTTCCGATTGGTCACGATCATGCCGTCATTCAGATCATGATCGTGAGAATAGATATTGGCGTAGTCGGAAATTGAGCTGCCTTCGTGAACGATAATTTCGCCGCGATCATCCAGCAGCACATACTTATGAATGGTGCAATTGTCTTCAATCGTCAGGTTGTAGCCATAAGAAACTTCCACGCCGTGGAAGATCTTCACATTTTTTCCAATATGTTTCAGCACATGCCTGGCAATCACGTTGCGCACGCGGAAACCAAGCCAATGGTTCAAGCCGGCGGGCGAGCGATCAAACATCATCCAGAACCAGATCAGAGGTTTGCGTTCAGCATATTTCTGCGCGTCCACGTCACCATAATATTCGGGCTCAAGAGAGGCATTTCGCGGATCAAAGCTGTGTACCATCGCCTGCTCTGCCAGTGGGGCATTGGCCTCGGGCTCGGCGTAAGGGCGTCCCAGATAAAGCTCATGCAGCGTATTGCGCACCACAATACAGCGGTGTTCAACATCACGGTTGGCAAACTGCTCATCCAGTTTCTGGATCCAACCCAGAAACGCCTTTTCAGCCGATGGTAGCGGCTGGATGTTGCGGTATTCAAAACGCGGCATGCAAGCCCTCAATCTTCTCTATATTAATGAATACGTAATGATATAACGGACACCTGATTTCTCCGGATATCTGCCGAGACAGGCAAAGATTTGAGTTTATTCCGGCAGATCACGCCTCAATTTTTCTCAAATTGGCAAACTTAAGGAAAAGCTAGTTACCAGATCTAACTAATTGTCACTTAACTTTGTGGCCTCTAATTCTTCTCTGCATTCATGTTCGACCCGCAGTCTTCCCATCTGACCTGAATAAAGTAAAGCCAAACAGAGAAACAGCTTTGAGTTACCTCGGTACTCTTTCCGCTTTAGCACCTTTGACAGTATAAATGTCCCATTCCGGGATTACGTTTGACTGCATTCATAGGACAGGGACAGAAAGACCAAGAGATTATGAGCAGGTTAGCAAGGTGGCCCATGAGAATCGCTAGAGCGGGTCTCTTCAGTTTTGTTTTCATATTTTCGCTGGCGTTGCAAGCGCAGCAGGACACAGATGGCATCAAGCCCATCCCCATCCTGACTGGCTATACTTCTTATTTCACCCGCGTAACCGGTGGGCAATATCAGGACGCGCCATCCTTTACGCCATTACTGCTTTTACCGGCCGGCGACAAGTGGCTTCTGGAAGCGAGAGGTTCATACTCCGATACCTTTTCCAAAGATGCCCTGGGCAATTACAACGGTACAAATTCTTATGGGTTGGCCTACGCACAGGTTGACTATATTGCCAACCGTTATGTAACGCTGGTTGCCGGAAGATTTATTACTCCATTCAATATTTATGGTGAGCGGCTGGCGCCTAGCTGGATTCGCGCCCTGCAGACCTCGACCCTTACCTCGCCCGTTACCAGCGGCTCCGGGCTGGGCGGCATGGTGCGCGGTGGCTTCTCATTAAATGACAGCGTTAACCTCAGCTACGCAACTTATTTTTCTTCGAATAACACAAACCATATAGTGGCCACGGACCGTTCCACCGGCGGACGCGTCGGCTTTTTTCTGCCGCATCAGAGGCTCGAAATTGGCGGATCTTTCCAACAAGGCTTACAGGCGGACCGTCCGCATTCTTCCGGCGCATATCTTGAATGGCAGCCAAACAGTAATCCGCTGACCATCCGGTCAGAGTTTGTGCGTTCTTCAGGGACCAAGGGAACCGGATACTGGGTTGAATCCGTTTATCGTCTCAGCCAGATTCATTCTCTGCGACGCCTTGAACTGGCGGGCCGCGGGCAGCAATTTTTTACCGCCGATAATCTCTCTGCCGCCACCATCAAGAAGTTGGGTGCGCTGGGCAAAAACATTCAACAAGCCGATGGCGGCTTGAATTACTACCTGCGCAGCGATGTCCGGGCCTCGGCAACTTTTGGCCGGCAATATGTTGTGGGTAAAGACGCCAATCTCTGGGTGGTTGGCTTGACCTATCGTTTTGTTATGCCTTTGTGGCCGCAAGGGAGCCCGCAATGAAAATAAGGTTTGCTCTTCCCACGGTATTTCTGGTTGGCGCATTGTTCCTGAGCCTGGCGGCATTCGCCGGCACCGGCAGCAAAGACGCGCCAAAAGAAACTGGAACGACAGCAACAGCTCCGGCCACACAGGACGAGAACTTTCATCTTGAGGGTGAGAAGCGTTTCCGGGCCAATTGCGGCCGCTGCCACGCCGCTCCGCCTAAATTTCCACCGCGAATGATGGCGACGATTGTGCGTCACATGCGCGTCCGCGCCATCATCACAGACCAGGACATGCACTTGATCCTGCGATATATGACGGAGTAGCCATGCAGAGTTTCCGCAAAAGACCGGGACATTTGGCAATGCTGGCTGCTTTTGGGATTTTGTTTATCTCTGCGCTTCCGGTATTCGGCCAAGCCCGTGTGATTGAAGTGCTGGCGGATAAAGACAGCCATTTCAAAATGGTCGGACAAAGCCATGCGGAAATCACAGTTAAAGCAGGCGAGCCAATCGTTCTTCGCATCAGCGCGCGCAAAGGCAAGACCTGGAACCGCGATGGAGCAGTGCACGGGTTTACATTGCTGCGCGCCAAGGACCACAGCAAAGTTCCCGGTTGGGACCTGGAACTAAAAGCCGGTACACAGGATTTCACGCTGACCGCGCCTGCCGAGCCCGGCGACTATGAAGTTTTATGCACGGTGATCTGCAGTGACGATCATGAAGGAATGCGGATGAAGCTTGTTGTTGTGCCGTAACTGAGTTGCAAAAAAAGAAGCACATGCCAGGATAGAAGGGGGCTGAGCTATCTAAAGGGAGAATTTTCTGATGAGCACTACGATTCATATCCGGCCCCGCGCCATGGCTTTGCTTCTCGCCTTTACGCTGGTGGCTTCTCTTTCATTTGGCAAAGATAAACCCAAAGATGCAATTAGCCTGCGTGGCGCTATCATGGACAGCCAATGCGCTTACAACGTGCACTCTGACACACACTCGCATGATTGGATGACCAAACGCGGCGTCCAGGGAGCGAATGACGAAGAAAGCTGCACGCAGCATTGCGTGAAAGATATGGGCGGCAGCTACGTGCTGGTGGTAAAAAAAGACGTTTATAAACTCGACGATCAGATCAAAGCAGAGCAGTTTGCGGGCAAGAAAGTTAAGATCAACGGCTCACTCGACGCAAACAGCCACACACTTCATGTTTTTGACATGGAAGAGGACAAGTAGAAATCGCGCTTCTACGGTCTTTACCGAAATGAAAATGGCTGCGCGCTCTCCGCGCAGCCATTTTTTCTTGGGAAAATATTGCGTTGAATATCAGGCTGTTTTAACCATGGCCAGCACTTTGCGGATAGCGGGTGCTTCTGCCTGGCGGGTTACAGTCATGGTGGCGTGCTCAACAAAGGCCAGCGAATCCATAAGCGGGCAAGCCGAATGATGCAGAAGCCGCAGCATGGCTGTGGCTTGCGCTAACCGCTTGCTCTGCTGCACGTAATCCACTTCTTCAGCATTGGTTCGTGCTGCCGCTGATTCGATATAACACCAGAGGAATTGGCTGAGAAGGTCAATGGCTTTCTTGAGGTCATGACCCAGTCCGGCATTTAGCACTTGATTCAAAATCTGGTCTTGATCGTCGGCGGTAGCGTCCTGAAATTTTGTCCACTGCAATTGGGTATGCAGGGCTTTGAGCTCCTGAGTAAGATGAGCGATCCGGTCTGAAATATCTTCCATGTGTCTAATCCTTGCCGAGCAGGTTTTTTTGGGGCCCTACACATCAAGACAGCAAAGGAAGCGGCGGTGAATCTTTTTAGACGCCCGGAAGGGGTAGCTCAAAATTAAAGCTAAACCTATCTTACGAACTGACTTATGTAAGCACAAGCCCATCTTTAGTATTTTCTTATAGAGATAAGACCCGGACTCTTATCTTGCGGGAACAGATTTTTTCACTAATTAAAATGAGCGGCAGAACTCCTGAATATCCATGAATCATTAAGTGAATAGGTCGCATCACGAGCCAAATATTCCTCGCCATCTTTTAGGCGAAGTGAATACGAAGCGATTATAATAGTTGGATGTACCCCGCAGTCCCGGAATCTCTGGCCTGGGCCCACCCCCTGGTCCAGGAATGGTTCATCAAAAAATTCGGTACACCCACCGAGCCGCAGGAGCAGGGCTGGCCGCATATCCTTGCTGGCCGCACCACTCTTATTTCCGCGCCCACCGGCTCCGGTAAAACACTGGCCGCATTTTTGATTTGCATTGATCGGCTGGTGCGCAAAGCTTTGAGCGGCGCGCTCACGGATCAAACCGAGATTCTTTACGTCTCTCCACTGAAGGCGTTGGGCAATGACATCCAGAAGAATCTTGAAGGCCCCTTGAGTGAGATTACCGCGCTGGCTGGCGAAAAAGGACTGCTGATGCCGGCAATCCGCGCCGCTGTGCGCACCGGCGACACGCTCATGCAAGACCGCCAGCGCATGCTGAAGCGGCCGCCACATATTCTGGTGACCACGCCGGAATCGCTCTACATTTTACTTACGGCCCAGAAGAGCCGCGGCATTCTAACTGGCGTGAATACCATCATCGTGGACGAAATTCATGCTGTAGCCGATGACAAGCGCGGCGCCCACCTTACTCTTTCGCTCGAAAGGCTGGACGCGCTCACCAGCGAGCTCAATGCGCAGCGGGCCGTACGCATCGGTCTTTCCGCCACACAAAAACCGATTGAAACCGTGGCCCATTTTCTTACCGGCAATGGCCAGCCTGATCCCGTTGTAGTCAACATTGGACATAAGCGTGTGATGGACCTGGCTATTGAAGTCCCGGGACAGGAACTTGGACCGGTGGCCAGCAATGAGCTTTGGGACGAGGTTTATGACCGCATCGCCCAGTTAGTTGGCGAGCATCGTTCCACGCTGGTTTTTGTGAACACGCGACGCTTGGCGGAGCGCATTGCTTTCAATCTGGCGGAGCGGCTGGGCGAAGAAGTTGTTGGCGCGCACCACGGCAGCCTGGCGCGCAAGCTGCGCCTGGATGCGGAGACCAAACTCAAAAATGGCGAACTGAAAGTTCTGGTCGCCACGGCTTCACTTGAACTGGGTATTGATATCGGGCATGTGGACCTTGCGATTCACATCGGCTCACCGCGATCGATCGGTGTCTCACTGCAGCGCTTTGGCCGTGCCGGCCACTGGCGTGGCGCTGTCCCCAAAGGCCGTTTCTTTGTCACCACGCGCGATGAACTGCTGGAATGCGCAGCGCTGGTGCGC
>DASXLK010000122.1:0-10774 GCA_036496365.1 Candidatus Angelobacter sp.
AATCCTGAGCGAAGTCGAAGGACCTCACTACCGTTCCCAACACCACAACCGTTAACGCCTAAAACTTGGCTGGGCCGCTAGGATTCGAACCTAGACAAAGTGCTCCAAAGGCACTTGACCTACCGTTAGTCGACGGCCCAATAAATCTCAACACCTGCTACCCTATGCGTCACGAAATTCTGCGTCGTGAGCCGCGATTGCTTCCTCAAGAGAATTGAAACTGTCACTTCGTACATCCGGCAGCTGTTCCGCGAAAAGTTCGCAGTACTGCGTTTCCATGCTTGTCGCGTGTGCTACATCCAAAGGCAGCTGGTAAAAATCAACGCTTTGAACGCTATACCTACTGGTTGTCAAATTCTTAAAGCAACGATAACGCAACAGCTGTATTTCCGAAATTCTCTTCCAGACATCAACAGCTTGATAAAGCTCCATTTTCTAAACTCATCATCCCGAACCCCGTGCCCTGACTCACTTCAATCACTATCAAAACCCTGTTTTCCGATGACGGCGATGACCCGATGTCGCGCGATTTCCCTACGCCGCATTTGCTTTCCCCGGAAACAGCTCTTTCCAATATTCTTCCCGGGGTAATGTAACGGTAGCTTGTGCCGGAATGTCGCTCTCAGTCAGCTTTTCCGCTGCTGTGGCCGCAGACTCTTTGTCCGCGAACAAGCCATAGACAGTGGAACCAGACCCGGAAAGCGACACATACTTCGCTCCGGAGCGTTCGAGCGCACGTTTGACCTCACGTATTGCGGGATACTTAGGAAAGACGACACTTTCAAAGTCGTTTTCAATCCCGGTACGGACAAGGTCGAGAAGCAGTGCCTCGGCCCGGTCCCAGCCTTTGCTTGGGACACCGGTTGCGGTAAAACTACCGTTCAACCACTCATAAACCTTGCGGCTGAACGTATTCATTCTATCTGAGCCGCTTGCGTCAGTCAATTTAGGTGCGCTCAATTTGCTGGTCGAAGGCGCTGGCCATTTCTTGTCCCAATCGGTAAAGGCCGCTGGCGTTGACACTCCCACGTCAGGCGTGGCAATTACGCAATGGAAGCTGGGGAGGTCTTCCAGCGGATAAACCTGCTCGCCGCGTCCAATTCCCAGCACCGTGCCGCCCAGCAGAAACAGCGGCAGATCAGACCCAACTTCTGACGCAATGCGCAGCCGCTCTTCTGGCGGCAATTGCTGCTTCAACTCTTTTTCCAGGGCCATCATCGTGGCCACGGCATTCGATGACGCCGCGCCCATGCCGCCCTGCACCGGCAACCGCTTCTCAATAGCGATGCGTACTTTGTTCCGCGTCTTCAGCGACCGAAGCATGCGGTCAGCCACGCGCCAGCAGGTATTGCTTTCATCGCACGGGACGCGAGGGTCCTTGCACGCCATCTCAATGCCCACGCCTTTGCTCACGTCCACGCGGACGGTGTCACTCAACGCCACGGTTTGATAAATGGTGCGCAGCTCGTGAAAGCCGTCTTCACGCCGCGGGCCAATCTTCAAACCGAGATTGATTTTGGCAAAGGATCGAACAGAGGTGGCCATACGTTAATTCAATAATAACCGAAGAATACAGCTTCTTTCTGAAACCCCGAAGCGCAGCGAGGGGTCGCTATTTGCTGAAACTATCTTAAAGAAAAGAGATTGAACGTAAAGATGGATATCGCCCTAACCCATGTTAAAGGCATCATTGGAGTACATTCATGGCAACTGCAAAATCCAGCTCTCTTAATATGTCTGGTATCAGACATAAGCGTGATATGCTGAAAGCAGCTTTTGCCGCTGGTCAGCCTGCCCTAGCCAAGACTACTCCAGACCCTCTCGCAGCCAAAGCCCGAAGGAGAGGCGGGCATGATAGGCGAAAAACCCAGAATTTTGTGTGTATCTCCGTCTTCTTCACAACACCAGCGGCTTCACTCTGCTTTATCGAAAATGTATGAGCCGCTTGTGGCCTCTTCCCCGGACCAGGCAGTGGCCTTCTATGTAAGCCATAACGTGGCTGCTGTAGTGCTGGATTCAGAGTTTTTCTCTGAGCAGGGCTGGTCCGTCGCCCGGACGTTCAAAACCATCAACCCTCATCTGCCCGTTGTTTTATTGCATGCAAGCCCCACGGAGCCTCTCCCGTCCGCCATTGACGCGGTGGCCACATCGCCTGCGCTCCTCCTGGACAAGTTGAATCTGCTCCTGAATAGAAAGTACTAAGCTCTTATTTCCGTGGTTTTTTTGAAAACCCCTTGACTCCATCAAGCCCACTGTTGTATTGAACCAATAGGTTAATTAACTATTAGGTTTAATACAATGCAAACATTGGCCTCTGATCAACTTAGCAACACCTTCGCCGCTCTGGCAGATCCTACGCGACGCGCGATCCTGGCTCGTCTTGCCACGGGCGAGGCCTCAGTCACTGAATTGGCCAAGCCCTTCAATATGAGCCTGCCAGCAGTCTCCAAACACTTGAAAGTGCTTGAAAAAGCAGGGCTTGTTGCCCATGGACGAGAAGCGCAATGGCGTCCGCGGCGGCTTGAGCCCAACGCTTTAAAAGAAGTAGCTGACTGGGTGGAGCACTATCGCCAGTTCTGGGAGCAGCGGCTCGACCGTCTCGACGACTATCTGCGCCAGATACAGAAAGTTAAAGCCCTGCAAAGCGAAACACTCGCTGCCACCGAGCCTGAAACCCACCCAGATGGAAAAAGCCTGTCCAAGATTTCCGAGATTAAGGAGAAGAAGTGATGTCAGCACTCAGGAAAAACAATATGACTGCCAATATCGCCGACGCGGTTACGCCGGACCGCGAGATCGTTACTTCGCGCCTCTTTGACGCTCCGCGAGAAGTTGTATGGGAAGCGTTTACCGATCCCAAGCAAGTCGTGCAGTGGTGGGGGCCGCAAGGCTTCACCACCACAATCGATGTCATGGATCTACGTGTCGGCGGCCAGTGGCGGCATACCATGCACGGCCCGGATGGCACCAACTATCCCAACGCCAGCGTCTTCAAAGAAATCGTAAAGCCTGAGCGCATCGTCTACGGACACGGTGGCGGAAAAGAAGACGGCCCCGGCGCAAGTTTTGAAGCCACATGGATCTTTGAAGCGCAAGGCAACAAAACTCTCCTCACGGGGCGCATGGTTTTCCCCACGGCCGCAGCCCGCGAACTAGTAGTCAAAGAATATGGCGCGATTGAAGGCGCCAAGCAGACCTTCGCCCGCCTGGCTGAATACCTCGACGAGTCGCCTGTCGTGGTTGAGCACACCTACGGCGCGTCAGTCGAGACCGTTTGGAAAGCCCTCACTGAAGTTGATCAGATGAAGCAGTGGTATATGCCCGTGATTCCAGCGTTTGAGGCCAGAGTAGGCTTTGAAACTAAATTCAGCGTCACGCATGAAGGCGCAGAATTTCCGCACATCTGGAAAGTCACGGAAGTAGTACCGCAAAAGAAAATTGCTTATTGCTGGAAATTTCCTGGCCATCCCGGTGAATCACTCGCCACGTTTGAGCTCTTTCCTGAAGGCGAAAACACGCGGCTCAAGCTGACACACTCCGGACTGGAAACGCATGGCGGCAAAACCTATGAGCCGCTGGCCCGTAAAAACTTCAATTGGGGATGGAATGAACTGCGCACGGAGTTGGAAAAATTCCTGGCCCGCGACGAAGCCTTTGTCATCACGCGCACCTTTGATGCTCCGCGCGAACTGGTCTGGCAGGTCTGGACTGACCCTAAACATCTCTCACAGTGGTGGGGACCAACGGGACTGACCATGTCGGTTTGCAAAGTCGATCTGCGTCCGGGCGGCATGTTTCATTACGGCATGAAAACGCCTGATGGCCATGAAATGTGGGGCAAGTTTGTCTATAAACAAATCGATCCGCCTAAAAAGCTCGTTCTTGTCGTTTCCTTCTCTGACGCGCAGGGGGGAATCACGCGCCATCCCATGAGCGCCACATGGCCATTGGAAGTCCTGAACACCATGACTTTGGAAGAAGCCAGCGGCAAAACCAGCATGACCCTGCATGGCATTCCCATTAACGCCACCCCTGAAGAGCACAAGACCTTTAAAGCCGGACACAGCTCCATGCAGCAGGGATTTGCCGGAACCATGGAACAACTCGCCGAGTACCTGGCGAAGGCGCAAGCGCAGAAAGCCTAGAAAGTCTAGAAAGTCTAAAGACAGCGAAAGGAAAATTTATGGCTACAAGAAATATCACTCCTGCCGGAGGCTCCGCCGCCAACGAGCTGGTAGTCACGCGCGTCTTTGATGCGCCGCGTGAACTTGTCTGGAAGTCGTGGACTGATCCTGAACGAATGAAACTCTGGTGGGGGCCGGCGATGTTCACTGCGCCGGTCTGCAAGATGGACCTTCGCGTTGGCAGCAAATATCTTTTCTGTATGCGCTCGCCGCAAGGGCAGGATTACTGGAGCACCGGCGTCTATAACGAAATTGTGCCGCCCTCACGCCTGGTCTATACAGATAACTTTGCCGATGAACAAGGCAATATCGTTTCCGCATCGCATTATGGATTGCCCGGCGACTGGCCATCGCAAATTGTAGTGACCGTGACGCTGGAAGAGCAGAACGGCAAAACAAAAATGACCATGCGTCAGAAGGGAATTCCGGCAGGACCGATGAGCGAGATGACCAGCCAGGGCTGGAACGGATCGTTCGACAAACTTGCTGCGTCACTCAAAACTTAATGTTTCATTTTCCGGTAGTGCAGAACGCTGGTTGACGATTCTGCGCTACCGGAAATGATTCCTGCACTCTTATACGAATGCAGAAAAGCTTGTTATGCCGCGATCAGGCCGATTTCTTGATGATGGCATGGAAGTCCAGGATTTTGCCGCGTAACTCCGCAGGCGTCCAGCGCGGTTTCGGCGGTTGAAAAGTTGCCGGAACGTGGAATTCAATCAATTTCGCCATAACAACCTCCTTGCCGGGAACCGAAAGCGTCTCCGCGGAGTTCTCATTTGGAACCAACGCAAGCCGCCTGATCCAGGACATGATGTGTACGCCAGCCTTGATCTCGGTGTCCGTTCTCTTCTAAGAGCAAGCTGAGTACCACTTGCTTAAACACGCAACCAGCACAAGAGTTTCTATGCTCGTTGAGTCAAACAAATACACTCTCTGGGGCAATGTGCCTTGGAAGTAAAAATTAAACTGAGATCTTTTACCTGAGCGAGTGTAAATTTTTGCAAGGTTCACCCTGATTTGTGGGGCGGAAAATCGCACGAGCGTTCCGGTTCTGGGCCGAAAAGCAAAAAAGCATTCCATAATTGGAACCCTTCGGGGGCCTTCGCAACCCTGTAATCACGAATTAAGATCAATGCAGTTTTGGGAGGAATAAATGTCAAAAGGAAAAACCATAGCGCTGTGGGTGGTAAGCATCTTGTTGGCTGCCATGTTTCTGTTTTCCGGCGGAATCAAGTTACTTCATCCCGAACAGGTAAAGCCGATGTTTGTGAAATACGGGTACGCCGCGTGGTTCGCAACCTTCATTGGAACCTGTGAAGCGCTTGGCGCGCTCGGCCTGCTGATCCCGCGCCTGGCTGCCCTTGCCGCTGCAGGCTTGGCCATTATTATGGCTGGCGCAGTATATACGCACTGGAGCCATCAGGAATATTTACACGGCATGATTCCGTTGGTGCTGCTGATTATGCTGGCTGGGGTTTGCGTTGCTCGCGTGCAGGAAGGAAAGGCCTAAGCATTTTCATTAAATCCACGTTGAGCTTTTGTTAAACTCGTCGCTGGAGGGCGAACCGAATGCCACTGTTTCGTAGGTGCGACGGAGAGCTGGTGAAGAAAATTGATCCCATGCGCCACATAATCCCGTATGTGATGGGGAAAAGAAACGAGTCTGTCGTTTATCACACCACGCAGTGGGAGATCGCGGAAGCGCGAGCATGGCTTCGCAATTACAATCGGGCGCGCGGTTCAAGGCCGCAGGCTACATTGTTCCATCTGGTTGCTTATGCCTGCATCAAGATGCTGCATGAGCGTCGTGGCTTGAACCGTTTTGTGTCTGGCGGACGGATCTACCAGCGCGAAGGCGTGTGGCTTTCTTTTGCCGCTAAAATCCGCTTTACTGATGAATCGCCATTGACAACGATAAAGCTCCGCTTTGCCCAGAATGTTCGATTTGATGAGTGTGTAGACGCCATGGCCGATGCCGTCAACGTTGGACGCTCCGGCCGCGTGAGCCGTACAGAGACCGAAGTCCGTCTTTTGACCAAACTGCCTGGCCCCATGTTGACTACTATCTTTTCCGCTCTACGCGGACTGGACCGCTGGAACCTGCTGCCGGCGTTTCTGATCGAGCCTGACCCTTTGTACACCAGCATGTTTCTGGCAAACATGGGGTCCATTCACATTGATAACGCATATCACCATCTATATGAGTACGGCACGTGCAGTCTCTTTGGCGTGGTAGGGGGAGCCCGGAAGAGAATCGTTTCCGGCTGGAGAGGACAGCCTGAGACACGCGAAATATTGCAGACACAGTGGACATTTGATGAGCGCGTGAACGATGGTTACTACTGCGTTGAGTCGCTGGAGATTCTGCGGCGGGTCGTGGAAGATCCAGAGCGTTATGTGGATCGCGGATCCAAGGAGAATATTGCCGGTAGCGAAGCCTCTCTCGTTCCCGCCGAGTGAGCCATAGATGAGCCATAGAGATGTGTACTTTACAGGCGCTTTAGTAACGGAATAGATAAGAGAGCTTGATAAAGATCTGCCGGCCGTCATTGATAAAGTTATTGCGCGTGCGCGCCAGGCCGTCAAAACTTTGTCCTGGCAGACACGGCAGGCCGCCGCAGACACGCTGCAGCGCAGGATCAATGTTCTGCAAATCGCTGTTGTAGCCCACGTAAATCGCGGTGCCGGGATTGATGAGATAGGTAAACAATACATCGCCATTGAAATTCTTGGTGGTTTGCAGCGTGGTCAAGCCCGGATTGGAAATGGTCGCTACATATTGCCCAATCATACGCAGTGAAAATTCCTTGGTGAACTGGTAATTCCATTTTGAGCGCAGGATGTGGTTATTGAATATGTTGAGATTGGTGTTCTGGTCAAGCAGCCGCGTCATGAGATAGGTATTCTCAATCGTCAGCCCCTTGGAAGGGCGCACCACGCCGCGCACGGATGACGTGTTCTGATAAGCCAGCACCGGTGGGCCGGTCCGGGGAACAAAGTTGGTCACCGTTCCCCAGTCCATTTCCATGCTGAGGTTGATCCATTTGAAATATTGCGTATTGATCTGCGCTCCGCCAACCAGGTGTGTGTAATCACGGTTCGCAGTCAGGGCCGAAAAATCCACCGGACGCAGCCGCTCATGTTCCCAGGTGGAAAATATAGTGAATGAGCTGTTGCGCTGAAAGTCCCATTCATACTGCGGATTGAGCAGATAATTCAGCCGGACGCCGTTGTGGTCCCACTGGCTCAACTGAAATAGCCGCGGGCCGTGTGCCGTAAGGAAAGCGCCGTCAGTATGAAACGTTGGCCCAATGAAATTGCTGAAGCGCCGCAGGTCCGTTCGGTTAATGAACCCCGTTTCGGTATCAAAGCCAGCGGCAATATCCTGGTACATGGTGTTGAATTCCAGGGCGCGTGAACTGCGCTCCGCATAAACAAAATAAGCTGGACCAGATTCATGCGTGCCGTCATTGAACCGGGTTTCACTGGCAACGGCCTGGGCCTGCAACTGCCAGTTCTGGTTCAGCTTGATTTGTGTATCAATTCCGCCTACGCGGTTGAACCCAACGTCACAGCGTGACGTGGCGCAGAAGGAGTCCGGCGACGTGTGCAACTCACGGTCAGTATAGATAAAGCCGATGCTGTTGTTCTTTCCCAGTTCGCGATTCACGCGCAGCACGCCGAAATAAGCATCCTGTCCGGAGAGAGGATCAGTCTGGATCACGCTGGAGCCGGGTGAGCGATCATTGGCCACCATGCTGCCAATGGCCCATGGTCCCACCTTGCCGGTAAGTCGCAAGCCATAAAGCGGATCGCCAATATTGCGCGTGAAAACCAGGTTCAGCGGCGTCTGGAAGAAATTGGAATTTTCCTGGAAGAAAGGGCGCTTCTCCGGAAAGAAGACGGCAAAGCGCTGGTTCACCGTGACCTGCGGATCGTCTGATTCAATTTGTCCGAAATCAGGATTGATGGTTGTGTCCAGAACCAGGCTGTCTTTGAGCACTATTTTGGAGTCGAGACCTTCTTTTGGCTCCACATGCTTGCCGGTAAAGCGGTCGCCGGCAGGGTCACGTTCATCCAGCGAGCGGAATGCGCCCACTGAGGTATAAGGAATGAACTGCATGTTCCGCCCAGGTGAAATCTCCTGAAATCCGTCAAGAGTTCCTTCCTGTGTGAGTGTTCCCTGCACGCGGCTGGTGTTCGGAGGAAAATACGAATGCTCTGAATTTCGCGGGATTACCCGCACCAGCACAACGCCCCAGCTGATGGACTCCCGCGGCTTGAATCGCAATGATTTGAACGGAATTTCAATTATCACCATGTAGCCATGGCCGGTGATCTGCGTGGTGGTGCGCCAGACCGTATCAAACGTGAGATCTGGGCCGCTGCTCTCAGAAAATAAGCCATCCTGCTGAATGCCGTAAGGATTTGAGTAAAAGAAGTAGGCATGGCGATGGTCGTGGAACGTATCCAGCAACATGCCCACCTGATCGTCATCGTCAATGAGCTCGCGGTGCAACATGCGGGCACGCAGTTTGCGCGGTTCAGAATCAAAGGCCAGAAATACGGCGCAAAAACCCTTGTCCGTATAACCCAGATAGGCCTCAGTGCGCTGTGAGGAGGGCGCGCCGTCATGCGGGTCTCTTTGTGTGAACCTGGCAATTTTCAACATCTTTTTGGCCAGATTGCTGGCCGGCTCCATGCCTTCAAAGTCTGCAAGCTTGGGCGCAGCCTGCATGCGCGGGATCTTGAGAGCATTGATCTCATTGGTGAGATTGGGAACTGGAAGGCGTGGGCCCTTTTGCTGCGCGGCTACAGGCAACACCACAAGAATGAAGAACGCGACGCTTCGCGTTAGGGCCTGGAGGTGTCGCAGTTTTGCCACGTCAAAATGTACCTTGAGGATTTACTTTTCCGGATTCGAGCTTTTTAGACTCGAACTGATAAGAAACGTTAACCCGTTTCCCGGTTGGAGCGCTACAGCTTTTTGCTCAAATCGAGCATACTATTCTGGAATATGTGGCATGATTGCATTCATCATCTGGGTATTGCCTTCGTCGGTCGGATGAATGCCATCGATGGTGTAGAAAGATTGCCCAGCGAATATGCCCCGTAGATCAACAACGGCAACGTTGGCATTGCTCATCAAGCGAATTCCATCATTCAATGGATTGCGCCACACGTCATAGAAAGTAACCGGAGAACTGCCAGTAGGGACCATCCAGGACGCCGGATGCCCGGGATCGAAAGCGTAAAGGGTGCAAATAACTACCTTCACGCCCTGAGCTTGGGCCATGGAAATCATTTGTTTGAGGTCCTCGGCAGGGGGACGGCCTGGCAGTCCTTGAAGCAAGTTGTCCCATCCTGCGAAGATCACAATGGTTTTTGGCGGTGGAACCTTTGCACATGTGAGCGGGAATACATTATTCCCGGCTAGCCCATGACAAACCTCGTTACCTGAAAGAACCTGAGGAAGAAGCACAAGAAGCTGGTCTGTGCGGTACCCGAACATCCCACCATCTACATATCCAGTACTCGTGAAGGTGCTGTTAGCAACAAATCTGCCAAAGATGGAATCGCCCACAAAGACAACCCCTGAGCGGGGGATTGCGGAGGGTGACGCTTGCTGAATATTTCCGCCACAACCCACGACGGAAACAAGTGCCATGGCAAAAAAGGCGGCCTTCATGTTGAAGAGTGTAATTCAGAGTAGCTGCAATGGATTGCAGTTTTTAACCTTGGGGGCATGATCAGTTAAAACAAGTCGGGTTGACGGCCAAATTTTATGCCAAAGTGATCGTAGGCCATGCGAGTGGCCACGCGTCCGCGCGGTGTGCGATCAAGAAACCCAATCTGAATGAGAAATGGCTCGTAAATTTCTTCCAGCGCGTCCTGATCTTCAGCCAACGCGGCGGCCAGCGTGCTTAAGCCAACAGGCCCGCCGTTATATTTCTGGATAATCGTCAGCAACAGGCGGCGATCAATTTCATCAAAGCCGTGCTTGTCCACTTCCAGCATCTCCAGCGCGCCCTGCGCCGTGGCTTTATCAACGCGACCGTCTCCGCGCACCTGGGCAAAATCACGCACCCGGCGCAGCAGACGGTTGGCAATACGCGGAGTGCCTCGGGCGCGGCTGGCCAGTTCGGCGGCGCCGTCAGAATCAATAGAGACGCCCAGAATCTCTGCTGAACGCTCCACAATATATTTGAGCTCTTCCGTGGTATAGAATTCCAGGCGCAGCAGAATGCCAAAGCGCGAACGCAGCGGCGCGGAGAGCAAGCCAGCGCGCGTGGTAGCCGCCACAAAAGTAAACGGACTTACGTCAATGGTATGCGTGCGGGCGGATGGTCCCTGACCGATAATGATATCCAGTTTGTAATCTTCCAGCGCCGAATAAAGAATCTCTTCCAGCGCAGGCTGCAGGCGGTGGACTTCATCCAAAAATAACACCTGCCGGTCACGCAAATTGGTGAGGATGGCCGTAAGATCGCCCTTGATCTGGATGGCCGGCCCTGCGCTCTGCTGATAGGCCACGCCCATTTCATTGGCAATGATTGTGGCCAACGTGGTCTTGCCCAGCCCCGGCG
>DASXLK010000123.1:0-3372 GCA_036496365.1 Candidatus Angelobacter sp.
GCGGAACTGGCCCGTGGAGAAGAGGATTATTGGAGCGCCGAACTTGCCCAGCTATTGCCGCGACTGATCATGCAGGGCAAACCCAGCCGCAGCGGGAGAAGCACCAGCGGCGACGCGGAAGGCGTGCTGGCTTTGGATATCGCGGCCCTGCGTGCGCTGCCCTTGGCTTTGCAGCGGCAGGTGCTTCATGCGACGGCAGAGCGGCTGGGTGTTTGCCTGGAGTTCAAGCATATTCAACAACTTACGGCGCTCATGGAAGGAAACAAGCAAAGTAAGGGTGTGGGTTTACCAGATGGCTTAGTGGTTAATCGAACCGTACGAGAGCTGCAATTCAGCCGAAACGCCAGTAAATCCTCTGAAAACTACTCTTATTTACTACCAATACCGGGTGAAATCACCGTACTGGAGCTGGGATCTACTATTCGAGCCACGCTAATAAGTGATGGAAAACAAAAGGTTTCAGGGTATAATACAGCATCGCTTTTGAACCCAAACCTGCTGGGCCCTGAGCTGAAGGTTAGAAATTGGCGTGCTGGTGACAGATTCTTTCCGGCGCACAGCCAATCTCCAAAGAAAGTAAAAGAGTTACTGCAACCTGGTCGCCTGGGAGAGGCGTTTTCGCTCGCCCAGCGAAAGACGTGGCCTGTGATTGAGTATGCCGGCCAGATCGTCTGGATGCGGGGATTTCCCGTATCCCGCGACTTTGCCAGCAGCTCTGGCGACGCAATCCTGATTGAGGAGGAGATGAAAAAGTGAGTTCTGAAGCGCAAAACTCTGAAGCGCAAAACAAGGGCGTTCATCCCGCATATCCTCCGCCCAAATACCCAAGACTAGTGATCTCTGCTGAGCAAATCAGGAAGCGTGTGCAGGAGATGGCGCGACAAATCTCCAATGATTTCCGAGGTAAAACCCTTCACGTGGTAGGCGTAATGGAGAATGGCTTTATCTTTATGGCTGATCTGGTGCGGGAGCTGGAGTTGAACGTGGTTTGCCAATTCGTCAAAGCCGAATCCAAGGAACCAGACTCCAATACCGTTGAGATTTTCTTCAGTCCAGAGCTGGATGTGAGCGGACAGGATGTCTTGCTAGTGGAGGCCCTGGTCCAATCTGGGATCACCAGTGAATTCCTGATTCGGAACCTGGTTACGCGGGGCGCAGCCAGCGTAAAACTGGCTGTACTTTTGGACAAGCAGGCAGCCCGCCGTGTGTCATTGCAGCCGGATTACTTTGGTTTTCTCATGAATGAGAGTTTTGTCGTAGGCTATGGGTTGGGAGAGCGCCATTTTGGCCGAAATTTACCGTATATAGCAGGCCGCGCCGAACCGGGGTAAGTTCTTAGGCACCTCTTAAGAGGTTTTACTGCACCCGCATTGTTGCGGATAGGTATAAAATCTTGTAGTGAGAAAGTTTGAGACCGAAAGCCAGTTGTTGCGCATCTAACCGGTATTGGCCCCGTTCTGCGACATCCAGGGAACCTTTTTCATTGCAAAACGTCTTTTAAATTATTGATGCGATATTTTGGATTCGGAAGTAGGTCAGTAATCTCGTGTCTGACCGGGAACTTAGGAGCACTCAGTGAATTCGACATTTAAAACGGTGATCTTGTGGGTGACGCTGGTGGCGGTCGCCGTCGTCCTCTGGAGAATCATTCAAGGCGGACCAAACGCCAGTAAGGAACAAGACCTTGCTTATACCCAGTTCATGTCAGAACTGAATGACGGCAAGGTTGTGGACGTGACGATTGAAGGCAATGTGGCCCGCGGCAAGCTTCGCGACGGCAGCACATACCACTCCGTGGTACCGGCAACCAATCCCACTCTGCTCACGGCGCTTGACGCTCACAAAGACGTCACCAAGACTTCATTTAAAGATAACCAGGGTTGGAGTTGGTCAGTAGTTTTAGTCCAGTTCTCGCCTTTCCTGCTGCTGGGTGTGCTGTGGTTTGTGATGATCCGCCAGATGCAGACCGGTGGCAATAAAGCGCTGAGTTTTGGAAAGAGTCGAGCACGGCTGCTTTCCATGCAGCAGAAGAAGATTACATTCAAAGATGTTGCCGGCGTGGATGAAGCCAAGGAAGAACTGCGCGAGATCATTGAGTTCCTCCGCGAAGCGCAAAAATTCCAGAAGCTTGGCGGACGTATTCCCAAAGGCGTTTTGCTGGTTGGCCATCCGGGAACAGGCAAAACCTTGCTGGCGCGTGCAGTTGCTGGTGAAGCCAACGTTCCATTCTTCAGCATTTCCGGTTCTGACTTTGTTGAAATGTTCGTGGGCGTGGGCGCAAGCCGCGTACGCGATCTGTTTGAGCAGGGCAAAAAGAATGCTCCCTGCATTATCTTCATCGACGAAATTGATGCCGTGGGCCGCCATCGTGGCGCAGGCCTGGGCGGCGGACACGACGAGCGTGAGCAGACACTTAATCAGCTTCTTGTTGAAATGGATGGTTTTGAGTCGAATGAAGGCGTGATCCTGATTGCCGCAACCAACCGGCCTGACGTGCTTGATCCGGCGCTGCTGCGCCCGGGACGCTTTGACCGCCGCGTTGTGGTTCCACTTCCAGATGTTCGCGGACGCGAAGAGATTCTCCGCGTACACACCCGCAAGATTCCTTTGGCAGATGACGTTGATCTCTCCATTCTGGCGCGCGGCACACCGGGCTTCTCCGGCGCTGAGCTTTCCAACATGGTGAATGAAGCGGCGTTAAACGCGGCCCGCAACAACCGCAAATCCGTGCTGATGTATGACTTTGAGCTGGCCAAGGACAAAGTCCTGATGGGCGCTGAGCGCAAGAGCCTTCTGCTGACGGAAGAAGAGAAAAAAGTTACGGCCTATCACGAAGCCGGCCATGCCATTGTGGCTGCTCTGATGCCGCATGCAGATCCGCTGCACAAGGTTACCATTATCCCGCGTGGAATGGCGCTGGGCGTTACCATGCAGCTTCCTGAAACAGACAAGCACAATTACACGCTTGATTACCTCAATACGCAGATTGCCGTGATGATGGGCGGACGCCTGGCGGAAGAGATCTTCCTGAACCAGATGTCCACCGGAGCCGGCAATGATATTGAGCGTGCTACGGAAATGTCGCGCAAGATGGTGTGCGAGTGGGGCATGAGTAGCCTGGGACCGCTGACCTTCGGCAAGAAGGAAGAGCAGATTTTCCTGGGACGCGAGCTTTCACAGCATCGCGACTTCAGCGAAGAGACAGCCCGGGAAATTGATTCTGAAGTTCGCCGTCTTGTGAATACCGGTTACGAAAAAGCCAAGAACGTTATCCTGGAGAACCGTGATGCCATGGTCCGCATAGCCCTGGCTTTGCTGGAACGCGAAGTGCTGGATGCCAATGAGTTGAAGCTGATACTCGAAGGCAAGCAG
>DASXLK010000124.1:0-10727 GCA_036496365.1 Candidatus Angelobacter sp.
GGTGCCTGAGGGCGGAATGCTCTCCATGCGGCAATCGCGCCGCGGAGCGGTGGAGTTTTATTCTGCTGACGAGCGACTGACCTCAGAAGAGACGCGCCAGGTATTGCTGGAGCCGCTCTTGTTTCCTAAGCAAAACGCAGCATAGCGTTCAGGCGGTTGCGCCGACCAACGCCGCAAGTTCGGCAAGGCTGCTAACTTCATACGTCGGCTTGCCGGTTCCCAATTTTACCGGGCCTGCTCCGGTCCTGTTGGATGGCCGGTTTACCCACGCATTCACTATGCCCAGAGCGTTGGCGGGTTCAATGTCGTGGTAAATGCTCTGGCCCACATGCATGATCTGGTCTTTGCTCAGGCCGCTACGGCGGATCGCCTCTTCAAAATTCTTCAATGACGGCTTATAGGCCTGCATCTGCTGGGCGGTAACAACAAAATCAAATTCCACCGATGCAAATTTCTTTCTGGTCTCGGCAAAAAGATCGTCATCTACGTTGGAAATAATGGCCAGCCGGAATCGCTTTGCCAGGGATTGCAGCGCGGGCATGGTGTCGATGAAGGGTTTCCAGCGTGTAAATGATTCGGCAAAGGCGCGGCCATCTTCTGCAGAGAGACACACTCCAACACGGCTTCCAATTCCTTGCGCCACCTCCGCAAGCACCTGCCGATAAGGCAGATAGGGGCCAGCTTCGATCTCCGCTTCAATCTCACCATAAAGCTCCAGAATCTGCGTGTCAGGAACTTTATGCCCGGCATTCGAAACGCCGGAAAGCATTGGACGCAATGCGGCCAGCATGCCGTTTTCCCAGTCAATCAGCGTGCCGTAACAATCAAAGGTGATAAGGCGAATCGAGTCAAAGCGCATGGAATAAGCATATAACGCGCCGGACGCTCAAACGCGAGCCGCGACAAGCGAAGAGTGCCGCAAAGACGCGCAAAACGGAGCGGCCCCGCAACCACCGGTGCTCGGCGCACATCACGCAGGAAAGCGGCTTGAACGTTATGGCTAGTTGCTGCCCGCAGCCGTCACTTTGCTGGCCTGCCGCAACTCTTCACGATCAGCTTGCGGAGCACAGTTTTTCTGGAGTTGGCTGTAATAGGTTTTTGCCTTGCCGGAATCGCCAGCCATCTCCGCCGAGGTGACTGCGCCATACAGGCCATTGAAACGGTTGGGCGCGAATTTGAGCACCGCCTCATATTCAGCCAAAGCCTGCGCCGGTTGATGCAGTTCCAGAAGCATGTCCGCCAGCATCTCTCGCGCAGGAACGTTAAATCCGCCCGGATCGCCATGGTCCTGCTTGTCTGCCTCGGCGCGCATAAGCTTTACGGCCTTCTCACGCTTGCCATTGGCAAAGTTGACCCATGCCGCAACTTCCTCGCGCCGGAAGTCTTCCAGCTTCGAGTCGTTGTCACGCCGGCTTTTCAGTATTTTCTTTAAAGCGTTGTAATTGTCTACAGCCGCTTTCCGGTCACCGCTGCGCGCAGCGGCAATGGAGCGCGTGGCATAGATCAACTGCTGATGGTACGCATCGCCTTCCGGCTTAAGTTCAACGCCTTGTTTCCAGTGATGCAGCTCAAGAATATTCCGCGTGATAAACGTGATCCTGAAATTTTCAATTTCTTCAGTGCCGGCTCCCGGCACTTTATTGAGATCTTCAATAACCTGGCGCGCTTTGGCTTCCTCGCCCATTTGCAAATAGGAGTAATCCAGAAAATCCATGGCATGGAACTGATAATGCGCTTCGCCCATGTGTTGCTGGGTGGCCTGTGCGGCTGCCGAGGCTGCGGCCAGATCAGAATCAATGGACTCCTGCCACAGCCCGAGACGGACAAAAATATGCGCGGGCATATGCAGAGCGTGAGAAGAATCCGGCGCGATTTTGGCATAACGCCGGGCTGCTGCCAGCCCCTGCGGAGCTAGCTCAGGCGTATCCGCGGCATGAATGAGGTAGTGCACTGCGCCGGGGTGCTCCGGCTGTTCCGCGGAGAGTTTGTTCAAAATTGCGATGGCCTGCTGGCGCGTATCTGTTTCTTCACCTTTGGGGAGCGCCAGCAATGAGAGCGCATAAAAGGCCGTGGCTTCGCCGTCCTCAGGATAATGCTTATGGAGTTCTCCCATGGCCCGGCTGTAACTGGCAACGCGATCATTATCCAATTTGTGGCTGGCGCCAAAGATGATTCCAATGGCGTTGATATATTCATGCTCCCGCGCTGAGATGGGCCAATCCGGCTGGATTTTTTCCAGGTAGCCGTGCCCTTTTACCAGCGCCTTTTCCGGCGCGCCTTCCCAGAGCGGATGATAGGCCGTCATGGCCATGCCCCAATACGCCATGGCGCAGCGGGGATCAGACTTGGGAACTTCAGCAAAGGTCTGCTCCGCCGCACTGTACTGGAATGAGTGAAGCAGAACGATGCCCCTCACAAGATCCGGCTGAGCCGCCGGAGCACAGGAGTTGGGAAAATTGATTTTTCCCAGCGACGCTTCAACGAGGCCAGGCGCCGTCACTGCGTACTCTTGTTTTGATTGCGCGGCACAGGGGATTATGGATACCAAAATCAGTATTATTAGGACGAATCGAAGAGGTAACATGGCGGCCCTTATCCTTAGGTAATCTGCTCTGATTTTAGCGCACTTTTCCCTATAAACATCTGAAAAATAATCACTTATAATGGGCCCATACCTGGCCGCAAAGGGAAACCTTAGAAACCTGCAAGTAACACAAGGGTTGGCCCTTAGGGTATATGGCTGAGCGCGCTTTTAACCGAAATAATATGGAATGGATTGTAGGGGAGTACCAGTGGGGGGATGCTCACACGCGGACTTACCTATCGTCGACTCCAAGCCCCGAGAGACTGTAAGTCGGGGTCACAAGGAAGGTTCCCAAAATGCTCGACACTAAGGTTGTTCTCGTACTCGCATTGTTATTCGGCTCAGCAATGACTACATTGAAGGAGCCACCCAGTAAGCCGCCGTCCGGTGGAATTCCGATTCCGACCCGCACGACGGGTGCAGGCAGCTTTCAGTAACACGAATAGATGAAGCATAGTCTACTTACGTTTGATTACGTGTTCTGGTACGCCACCATCCTCTTTCAGTTGGTGGCGTGCTTTGCTTTGCTCAGGCACAAAGAATTTGCCCGCCACTGGAAGGTCTTTAGCTATTACCTGTTTTATATGGCGGGAGCCGCCGTCTTTACGCTGGCAGTGGAACAGTTTGGCAGCCACGGCGCTTTCCTTGCCACTTATGCGGTGGTTGACTTTATTGAAGCAATCCTGCTGAACCTGGTCTTGCTGGAAATCCTGGTAAAAGTTTTAGACCCATTTGAGTCTTTGCCGGGACGCACAGTGGCGCGGTTCTGCTTCTGGGCCGTGCTGGGCATTTCCACGGCTGTAGCGCTTTCTGTTGCATTGCCTTCAACACACAGAGAGAGCTATATGGAAGTCCCCATTACAATTGAGCGGACCATCTATCTGGCGGACGCTTCCCTGCTCTGGATCCTGCTGGTGCAATCAAAAAAACTGGGCATCACATGGAAATCTTCCGTGGCGGAGATTGCCATTGGCTTTGTTCTATATCTAACGGTACAGTCGACCACGCGATTTGTATTGGGCCATTATCAAAGCCGGGCACTGGTCAGCATTTGCAGTCAAGTTGGTCAGGTGGCTTACCTGGTTGCCCTGTTGAGCTGGATATGGACCATCACCCAGCACGATCCCGTGGCTTCGCCGCTTACATCAGAAGCGCTGGCGCGCCTGCAGAAGCCGGGTACTGAAGATGAGTTGGTAACGAAAGAGCGTATCTTCGCCGCCGTCGGCATCAGGGTAAACAGACAGGGCGAAGAAGATATTCGCGAAGACGATGAAAAAAAAACGGTGACAGCAAGTCTTCCTGAACTGCCTGCCTGAACGCTCAAACACCCTGGCAAGTGCGCTAAACTCCTAGCAGCATGCAGGCACTCGACAATCCAATCTGGACTGCGCTTACCACCAAGCAGGCAACGCTGGCCCACAGTTCCGCTCTGGCTCGCCGCTTTCCGCCAGAGATGGCACTCCTGGGCGCGCTGGCCGCCAATACGGCGATGGCGTTTGATTCGCTGGCCCAGCTCATTCAACGTGATCCGGTCACTCTATATTTTCTGGCACCGCCAAATTTAGCCGTGGGCTGGGAGGTGGTGCGCGCCGTGGAACTTCATCAAATGGTCCGGGAGACCGCCGTGGCTTTATCCGCACAGAATGATTCTGCGCCGCAGGCAATGGAGCTGACTACAGCCGATCTGCCCGAGATGAGCGAGATTTATGCCGCAACGCGCCCCGGACGCGCGCTATGCCAGCGTATTCAAAAGCTGGGCACTTTTTTGGGCGTACGTAACGAAGGAAAGCTTGTGGCCATGGGAGGCATACGGCTACATTTTGCGGGACACCGCGAAATAACCACTGTGGCCACGCGTCCGGAGTTTGAAGGCCGCGGTTACGGCACGGCGCTGATGCGTGCTCTGGTGGAGCGCATTTACTCACGCGGAGAGCGCCCGTTTCTTACGGTCCGCACGGACAACAGCCGCGCTATCCAGATCTACCGCAAGCTTGGATTCACAGAACGCACCGTGCTTTACTCGCAGACGATCCGGCGCGTGCAAACATAGTAGGATGAGTTGCCGCTAATTTTACAAAAATAGTTTGGGAGAGATTATGCGCATTGGAAAAATCCTTGCTGTAATAATCGGGGCTCTTCTGTTTACAAGCGCCATTGCAACCCCAACGGAAGATCCCACAAAGAAGCTTGGCGCTTTTTTAGGCAAGTGGGAGCTGGAAGGTACGTTTGCCAACGGTAACAAGGTAAGTTCAAAGCTGAACTGCCAGTGGTCTCCGCAGAATGCTTTTCTGGTTTGCGAGCAATTGATCACCATGGCGTCCGGTGAAACGCGGCAGCTCACGATTTACGCTTACAACAGCAAAAGCAACACCTACAGCTACACCACAATTTCCGAGCCGGGCGGAAAGCCATTTGTGGGCAACGTGGAAATCAAAGGCAATGTGTGGATTTACGATTCAAGTTATCAATCTGACGGCAAAACCGTGCAGGTACACAATACAAATGAGTTCACTGACCCAAAGACGGAAGTCTTTAAGATTGTAAATTCCGACGATGGCGGCGCACACTGGAAGCCCGTGCTTGAAGGCAAGGCGCGAAAAGTTGCCGACTAAAACTCTGGCCGCGAACACAGAAGCGGCTAAGACGGCAATGAAAGTGTCTTATCGTAATTGCTGAGATCGAGCCGGTACATATCGATTGGGTCCATGGTGGCGGCTGATTCCCCCAGGGCCTGAGCGCGCAATATACGCAGAGCCAGCGCAGCCAGCCGGTAACGGAGATCGTCGCGATCAAAGGGCTTTGTGATGTAGTCATAAGCGCCAGCGGCAAAGCCATCACAAATCTGTTGCGGATTGCCCTTTGCAGTCAGCAGGGTCACATAGGGCACCGGCTGGAGATCGGCAAAACGTATCCACTGGCAGAGGTCGCGGCCGCTCATGGCTGGCATCTCCCAATCGAGAATGCAAAGATGAAAACCGCCGCCACTGAGAATCTGGCGCGCCTGCTCACCATCCTGCGCAGTGAAGACTTCATAACCCCAGCCCACCAGCAATCTTTCCAGCAACGTCAATGTAAGAGGATCATCTTCCGCCACTAGTATTTTCAGCTTCTGCATTTTGCCGCTCCTGTACACGAAGGTCGTGTACCGTAGTTATCGGCAGAGTTTGCCGGTACTTTCAAATTACGAGCGCAATGAAACAAATGTACTTTGCAGTAGGCGCGGCAGGCGCAATTTAAGGATAGATGTACTGTGATTTAGATTGCAGAGTTTATTCGTAGCGCAGGGCTTCAATTGGGTCCAGGCGAGAAGCCTTGAGCGCCGGCAGCATACCACTGATGAGCCCAACCACAATCAGGATTCCCGTGGAAACCAGCAGATGAATCGGCGCAATCCTGAGATGGATATCACCCGCATCGGCATTTTTGGCCATGACGCTGTAGACCGGGATGGTGCCGATGATCCAGGAAATTACGTAGGCAACCAGCACGCCGAGCAGGCCTCCGGCAAAGGTGATGGCCATGGCTTCCGCTAAAAACTGCGTGAGGATATCGCGACGGCGGGCGCCGAGAGCTTTTTCCACGCCAATTTCGCGCGTGCGCTGCGTTACGGAAACGAGCATGATGTTCATCAATCCCACGCCACCAATGCCAAGTGTGAGCGTGCCAATAAGCGTAAGAAGAACTTGCAGCGCCATGGTGATGATCTGCCAATTATTGAGGTTCTTCATCGTGTTCCAGACAAAGACCGCGCGCGGATCTTTGGGATTGAAGCCATGAAACTCACCTAAAACGCTGCGGATGCTGCCTTCAACTTTTTCATAGTCAACGCCGTCATAGTCCATCCATATACCATCGAGATATCTTGTGTCGCGCATGGCACCCATGGTGGAAAAAGGAATGTAAACGACTTTATTTATGTTGTCGTCACCCTCTTGCATTTTGGCCTCTAAAATTCCTACGACCTCAAAGCTGATGCCGCCAATGCGTACGCTTTCACCCAGCGCGGGCAGGCCGGAGAAAAGTTTGTCCTTGGCGTCTGATCCCAGCACGGCCACGCGGGCCCTCTGCATCTCGTCAGCATCGTTATAGAAGCGGCCGCTCTCCAGCTTGAGCGCGCGCACAGGAATAATTTCCGGCGTGAAGCCGCTCACGGTAAGTTGCTGCGTGCGG
Source organism: Candidatus Angelobacter sp. (assembly GCA_036496365.1). GTDB lineage: Bacteria > Acidobacteriota > Terriglobia > Terriglobales > Acidobacteriaceae > Angelobacter. The sequence continues at coordinate 6,755 of DASXLK010000124.1, forward strand.
TTATCGTGCTGCACGTTTGTTTGGAATGACGCTTCCGGCGAGATGTGTCTTACCAGCGGAATCTGCTCCTGCAAATGCTGCACATCATCGATCATGAATCGCACCTGCGTGCCCGCCTTGGATCCGCCTGCCTGCAAAGAGGTGCGACCGGGAAATATCCCCATCATCTGCATGCCGAAGTTAGAAAAGATTCCGGTGATGGCGCGGCCAAAGCCAGCGCCATAGGCCAGCAGGATTACCACCGTGGCAATGCCCCACGCCATGCCCAGCATGGTCAGCGCCGTGCGCCTGCGGTTGTGCTTGATGGACGAATAAGCCTGGCCTAACAGATCATGAACCATATTTATTCTCTTCTCGTTACTCTCGTCTTAGGGCTTCGACCGGCTGCAGCAACGAGGCTTTCCGCGCCGGATACAATCCCGCAACAATCCCCGCAACCGACAAAGAAATCACCGCTACTGCCGCCGAAGCCGGCACAATATGCGGCAAATCAAATCCCGGAGGCGTTGGTACCTTGGCCAGCAACCACATGATGCCCGCGGACACGCCAATGCCCACGCCGCCACTCAGCGCCGTAAGAAATGCGCCTTCCAGAAAGAACTGCATCAGTATGCGGCGGTTCGTCGCGCCCAGGGCCTTCATCAATCCAATTTCCTGCGTGCGCTCCGTTACTGAAACCAGCATGATATTCACAATCCCAATCGCTCCCAGCACCAGAGTCACCATGCCCACGCCGCCCAGGAAAATATCCATGCCATCAAAAATTTTGCCTACCATGTCCTGCGTCTGAACCGTGTCCCAGCCTTCAAACGCGTCTTTGTTTTTAGCGTCAAAGCCATGGTTGCGCGCAATGATCTGGTGTACCTGCTCCACCGCGCCCGCATGTTGCGCGCGGCTCACCGGACGCAGCACCATGTTGCCAATATCATCCGGCGTATGCGCGTCTTTCATCGGAAAATACTGGTGCATGGTGCTGAACGGGATATAAATGCGCAGGTTGTTCATGTTGTTTTCCTGCCGTCCTATATTCGCCAGCACGCCCACCACCTGAAAGCTCACGCCATTCAGCAGAATCATGCTCCCAATCGCCGGACGCCCCGGAAACAAATTCCGCATCATCTGGAAGCCCAGCACGCATACCTGGCGTTTCTGCGCCTCGTCGCCGTCATCCAGCCAGCGCCCTTCGCCCTGCGGCAAAAAGCGGATCTTACTAAAGTTCGGCGTGCTGCCTGTAACTGATCCGCTGGCCGTGGCAAAATCGCTCTGCGCCCGAATATCGCCGCGATTCACCGCCGGCGCAACGTCCGCCACCAGCGTGGCTTCATTCTTAATGTCGAGATAGTCTTTATACGTCAGCCAGTACCTGCGCATGTCCTGCGCCTGTCCAGCCACCGCCGGAATCTGTCCACCCCATATAAAGATCACGTCTTCGCCAATGGTGGCCATGTTCTTGTGCTGCCCAGACCTGAACCCCTCGCCCACGCCCACCAGAAACAGCAATGAGCCCACGCCCCAGGCAATGCCAAACATGGTTAGAAATGAGCGCAGCTTGTGCGCCCACAAAATGCTCAACACCTGCCCAATCGTGTCCAATGCCATTCTCATCTGCGGATATCCGTCGTCCTCTCGCTCGTCGCACTTTTACCGATTTTCAACTCTTTCGGATGTGCTTCTATTGATCGCGCTTTTCGAAGTTTTTTGCGATATGTAAGTCTCGCTTGCTCGTTTCACGATTTTGGTTTTGATCTTTACAATTTTGGCACTTTTTGGCAATTTCGGCGATTTTGGCAATTCCTCTGATTGCTGGCTGGTAATACGGAAGGGACTGTCTTTTGGTTCCATGGATTTAGACGGTGAAAAGGAGGAATGGTTTCTACCCAAGAAGGAGCGTTTCTATATGCATAAAAACTTCTTCGCCAAGCCATTTTTCGCGATTTACGCTTTTTTTGCTTTACGATCTTTAACCTTCCGGGGTTCGTTGCGGTTTCGTACCTGCGCCCTTGTTGCCGATCCTTGCGCTCTTCCGGCTATGAGTTCTTTCCGCCTCTGCGGGGCGCGAACAGCCTGGCTCAGGGCATAAACCCTAGGCCCATACAGGTAACCCAAGCCTCTAGCTGGCGACACTTCAGATCTTGTATCCCCGGCATCAGAACGCGTGGAATTACAAATTATCTGCTTACCTTTGTCATTAAGTCCCGCAGGGACGTTACAATCTGTAGCCCGGCACGGCAGTGCCGGGTAAAGCATCAATCATTTGAGTCCCGGAGGGGACGCCACAAAATGCCAAATTCCTATGTCAGCAATCATGTCCACATCGTTTTCGGCACCAAGGGACGGCTGCGCGCGATTTCAGAAGTGCAGCAGCCAAAACTGTGGGCTTACATGGCCGGTATCGCAACAAACCACGGAATGCACGCATTGGCTATCGGAGGCATAGAGGACCATATTCACGCCCTCATTGCATTGCCCGCAACCATGAGTATTGCCAAGGCCACTCAGGTGCTAAAGGCCAATTCATCGCGATGGATGAATGAAACTCGCCGCACGCGATTTGAATGGCAGGAAGGATATTTTGCCTGCAGCGTAAGCCGGTCACAACTATCAAGAGTCATGAAATACATTGCCAACCAGCGTGAGCATCACAAGAAGCGCGATTTCGTGGCAGAAATGGCACGGCTCTTAAAGGTCCACGGCTTTGAGAATGTGCCGTCCCTCCGGGACTCATAATTCTTTCATCGTTACCCGGCACTCCCATGCCGGGCTACAGTCTGTAACGTCCCTTCGGGACTTAGAACGCATACGAAACTAGCGTCTTGAGCACCAGAAACAGGTTGCGGCCAATACACCATAAAGATTGCGGCTCAACAGCATTACCGAGTCCCGCAGGGACGGGACAATCTGTAGCCGGGCACGGCAGTGCCCGGTTCGCAGATAACACTCAAGCCCCGTAGGCGGCGACACCCCTACCAAATTTCAGTCCGCAACGATCACGCTCAAAGCGAAAACAACAAATGCCAGATCCCGGGACGACCGATAACTGTGAAGAGGATTTCTAACGCCTATCCTCAACTGTTTCCAGTAAATCCAACCTCTATTAGAAAAATCTAATAGACATTCAGCATTGCATTCTAGATAACCCGTTGTATAATCCGCGCCAAACCAGCGGAAACTATAGCCACTTTGAGGAGATTGAATGTCATCCATTCCCGGTCGTGTGTCAGACAGGCTAACAGCAGGTCTCAAGAAGTTCCAACCTATCATTCAATCTGCAAAGCAGAGAGACGTAAACGAATCTGACACTGTGATTATCGTCACCGATTTACTGTCAGAGCTTTTTGGATACGACAAATATTCAGAAATTACCTCTGAATTCGCCATTCGCGGCACCTTCTGTGACCTGGCTACCAAGCTTGACGGTCACGTGCAATGCATTATTGAAGTAAAGGCCGCCGGAACAGAACTGAAAGAAAACCACATAAAGCAGGCCGTGGACTATGCGGCTAATCAGGGTGTTGATTGGGTTGCTCTCACCAATGGAGCTATATGGAAAGTCTATAAAGTTAATTTCACGAAACCCATATGCCAGGAATTGGTTTTAGACTTCGACGTACTATCCCTGAGCTACAAAAAAGCGGAAGACATCAATTGCCTCTTTCTGGTCGCCAAAGAAGGCTTCGTCCGCTCTGCTCTTGGCGAGTTTAGCGCTCAAAAGCAGGCGCTCAATCGCTTCTTCATTGCCGCCATGGTCCTTACTGACCCTGTGTTGGACATAATCCGTCGTGAACTCCGGCGCATGTCTCCGGATGTGAGAATTGATACCGAGCAGATTCATGACGTTCTGGTGCAGGAAGTTTTAAAACGAGATGTCATCGAAGGCGACAAAGCAGACGAAGCGCGCAAAAAAGTTGCTCGCGCCGCTAACAAGGTGCTGAAAGCGAAAGCCGCTGCCGCAGGCACAGATGACTCAGACTCC
>DASXLK010000125.1:0-11165 GCA_036496365.1 Candidatus Angelobacter sp.
CACATACACCGTGAGCGTAACAGCCAAAGGTTTTGCGCCCACCAAGCAGGAAATTACGATTGCCGCCGGGCAAAACAAGAACGCCGATATCCCGATGGAAATTCTGGTGAAGGAAGAAGATATACAGGTCCAGAGCGATGCCGCCAAGGTGAGCACGAACCCTGACAGCAACTCCAGCAGCGTGGTAATTACCGGCAAAGATTTGGATGCGCTGTCTGACGATCCTGATGAGCTGCAGCAGGAGTTGCAGGCATTGGCTGGGCCTTCTGCTGGTCCTAATGGCGGACAGATTTATATTGACGGATTTACCGGCGGTGAACTTCCGCCCAAGTCTTCGATCCGCGAAATTCGCATCAACCAGAACCCGTTTTCCGCCCAGTATGACCGCATGGGCTTTGGCCGCATTGAGATTCTTACCAAGCCCGGCACAGACAAACTGCATGGCCAGTTCTTTTTTAATGACAACCATTCTTTTCTTGACGCTTTAAATCCCTTCGCTGCCTCCGAGCCCGATTTCAGCACGCAGCAGTTCAACGGAAACGTAGGCGGGCCGATTGGTAAGAAAGCTTCATACCAGATCAACGCTGAGCGCCGGAACATTAATGAAGCCACGGTTGTGCTGCCGCAGGCATTTACCGCAGCCGGCGTGCCGGTCGTCGGCGTGCTCAATCCGCGCAATCGCACGAATTTTAGCTCCCGGCTTGACTATCAGGTTTCCGCGTCCAACACCTTAATGGTTCGCTACCAGTACACGCACGACCACGAAGAGAATGACGGCATCAGCCAGCTCTCCCTGCCGTCCCAGGGCTTTAACCAGAATGAAAATGAGAACACGATCCAGGTGAGCGATACGCAGGTTCTGAGCCCGCACATCATTAATGAAACGCGCTTTGAATGGGAGCGCAACAACACGGGCCAGGATTCGCTTTTTACCACTCCTACTATCAGCGTGCTGGGGCAATTTACTGATGGCGGCAACCCGCTTGGTATCAGTTCAGTGATTACGAACCATTATGAGGTGCAGAACTATACCTCCATCAATAAAGGCAATCACTTTGCGCGGCTGGGTGGCCGGCTGCGCGTTACCGCGAATACCGACACATCGACACAAAATTTCAATGGAACGTTTACGTTTGGCGCTACCAAAGACCCAACCACACAACAAACGATTTCTCCCTTAACGAATTTTGCCAACGGCACGCCTACTCAGTTGACACTTTTCACCGGCAATCCATTGCTGCAAGATACATTTGTGGACACAGGCCTTTATGCGGAAGATGATTGGAAGATTCGCCCGAATATGACCGTGAGCTATGGTTTCCGCTTTGAGACGCAGAATGGCATCCACGATCATGGCAACTGGGCCCCGCGCGTAAGCTTTGCCTGGGGGCTGGGCGGCAAGAAAAATGCGGCGCCTAAAACCGTTATCCGCACTGGCTTTGGTCTTTTTTATGATCGCTTTGCACAGAACCTCATCATGGAGTCAGAGCGGCTGAACGGCATCAACCAGCAGCAGTTTACGCTGACAGCTGGCAATACCAATTCCCCCACTGACGTTGCCAACCGCCTGCTCCTGGCTTCGCTGTTTTCGTCATTTTCGAACACAACGCCGCCGGCGGGCAGTCTGCCTGCGACGCCCACCACCGTCTATAGCATCAACCCGAATTTGCAAGCGCCGTATACGGTACAGTTTGCTGGTTCAGTGGAGCGTCAGATCGGCAAGTCTGCCACGCTTACAGGTACATATCTTCATTCTCACGGCGTTCATCAGCTGTTTTCCAGCGTGCTTAGCTCGACACCGGCCCCGCAATATCAGTTTGAATCTGGCGGCGTTTTTAACCAGAACCAATTGATCGCCAACTTCAACATGCGTTTAAGCACCAAGCTGACGATTTTCAGCTTTTATATGTTTGGCCATGCTGACAGCAATACTTTCGGCGCTACTAGTTTCGCTTCAGATCCTGTAAGAGGCATCTCGGCGGACTATGGGCGCGCTGCGTTTGATGTCCGGCAGCGCCTGTTTCTTGGCGGGACTGTGGCCCTTCCACACGGTTTCCGCGTAAGTCCATTTATGGTGGCCAATGCAGGCGCTCCATTCAATATAACTACAGGCCAAGATGAGAATGGCGATTCCATCTTCAATGACCGTCCTGCATTTGCTACTGATCTTTCCCGGCCGAGCGTAGTCCAGACGCCGCTTGGCGCTTTTGATACCGCACCGATTGCCGGACAGACAATTGTCCCGATCAACTTCGGTAAAAGTCCGGCACAGTTCACATTGAATATGCGCCTCAGCAAGACTATCGGCATTGGCCCCAAAACAGAAGCAGCCGATAACCAGCAGCAAGGCAGACAACGGAATGGCCCAGGCGGCATTCCTGGCGCTGGCCGCCCGGGGGCGGGAGGCGGACCGAGAGGCGGTCCTGGCAGGGGGCCGTTTGGCGGAGCTGAAAAATCCAGCCAGCGTTACAGCCTGACCTTCAGCGCAAATGCCCGCAACATCTTTAATGACGTGAATCCTGCGCCACCCATCGGTAACCTGAGTTCTGCGCTGTTCGGCAAATCAACCGCGCTGGCCGGAGGCGTATTCAATACGCAATCGGCGAACCGCCGCATTGATCTGCAAGTGGCATTTTCTTTCTAGCTGATATTTTTCTGAAGGATGATTTCTTAGATGAAGGCCGCACGATTGTGTGGCCTTCGTTTTTTGGTGGATAAAGTTTTTTCTCTAGCGGCCTCAATCATCGAGACAAAAAATAGTCTGGCAGCAATCAACAATTCTGTAACGGCAAGTGCCCCTCCGTCACTTATGGCTATGAGGCGCGATCAAAGAATCTGCAGCCTCGCAATTTCTTCCGGATGCACGAGGTTAGCGGCTGTGGCCTCAGCTGCTATGCGGGTGGATCGCTCTTGCGACGGGCGATCCACTTTTACTTCTGAGTAATTTGGAAGAGGATGGAACTTAGGCCATGGCGCTGGGCTGGAGAGTCGGCGCAAGCGAGTGGGCTTTGTTGCCCCCTTCCAATCGTGCCACTTCCAGCGCGCTTTCCACGCGATTGATCACTTCAGTGACCATATCCACGGCATCAAAGCGCTCCTGCAGCACGGCTTCCGCGATGCCAACGCTGATGGGCGGTGTGCGCTCAGTGCCGGGGACTTTGGTGGGAGCCAGCACCTTCCTCATTTTGTCCACTACCATGAATGCATTTTTTTCCGTCGTATCAGAGAGGACCAGCGCAATGGTGGTGAGGTCATAGCGAATCGCCACATCATTCTGGCGGATGTGCGAAGCCAATGCCTGCCCCACCTGCTGCATCATGCTCTCCACCTGGCTCTCGCCAATCTCCTTGGCCAGCGTTGACGCCTTGCCAAAATGCAGAAGCATCAGCGTCATCGGGCTTTTCTGCTGCAGTGACCGCCGCACCTCAGAGAGCAAAACGTCCAGGTAAGAAGAGCGCTTCAGCAACCCTGATTTTTCGTCGGTCACAGCCAGCGTTTTCATCAAAGTGCGCAGGCGGACGTTGCTTACCGCCAGCACCATCTGGTCGGCAATCGTCCTCAGCACCACAATGTCAGTCTGCTGCCACTGTCTGGGTGAGGTTTGTTCCAGAATCAAAATGCCCGACTGTTCACCGGCATCAATCAACGGCACCGCCAGCAGTGACTCAATATTTAAAGCGTGTATATGCTCCGCCGCGGGGGCCAGTTCGCGCGACGCCTTAGCGTTCGGGATGGCGACTGAGCCGCTTGCTGCCAGCTGCTGTGAGAGGCCAATTAATTTCACAATCGCCATCACGTCCGATTGCTTTACGCCTGGTGCGCAATATTCCAGCGCCGCAGAAGGAGGCTTGCCTATGGTGCATAGTCCGGCAACACACCGGCTGGCATTGAAGTGGCGGCCAATATCGTTGACTGCGGTAAACAGCACGCTTTTTACATTCGCTTGGCGATAAATATTGCGTGTGATCTCAGTGACGCGGGCAAAATTATCCACCGCATTCTCTTCATAGCGTGAAGGCGCGGCTGGCGGTGTGGGAACAGGCTGTGCTTTGGCCGGTGGCTCAACGGCAGGGAGCGGCGCAGTCGCTTTGGCTACCGCGGCGGCAACTTCATAGACCGGGGTGAAACCGGCGGTTATATAAAGATGGCGCAGCTTTTCGTTCTTCTGTTCTTCGCGCGGAAACAGCTTGCTCACGCGCTCCAGTCTTTCCAGTGCCTTTGAGCGCATGCCGTATTGCAGGTAAATTTCCGCCTGAAGGATAAAATCTTCCAGCACCGTAGGCTCGGATTCGCGCGCAGGCGCCGTGGCTACGGGCTGTTCTGGCGCAACCACAACAGTTTCCGCTTGCTTACTGGCAACGCGGTGAAAGCGATTGGCAATGCGGCTGTACTGGTTCTCATCAATTCGTCCGCGCAGCATTTCCAGGCGCTTGCCGTGTCCCGGCTCATAAGGATCGAGTTCCGCCGCGCGATCCAGTGTTTCACCTGCCTGCCCATATTTGCCTGCTGTGTAATAAAGTTGGAACAGTTTCAGCAGGGTGCGGCTGTATTCGTGCTCGCGATTGGCCGTATCGAAGAGTTTAACCAGGTATTCCGTAAATCCCAGCGTGGCCTGTCTGCGGTCAGACATCTCATACATGCTGGTGGTAAACTCGCGACGGCGGCCTGCCGCAGTCTCATGGTGTTCAAGTTTTTTGGCCAGGTCCAGCGCGCCACGCGTGTCATTTGTATCCAGATAGACGCCCACCAGTGAAGCCACTTCTTCCAACTGCTGTGGGTCCTTTTCAAACAACTCCCAGGTGTAAGGCTCAGCCTCCGCAGGACGCTTGGCGGCCATCAGAGCATGCGCGTAGAGTTCCCGCAACTCCGGCAGACCTTTTACCGTGGTCACTACCGTTTCCAATACGGCGATGCATTCTTTGACGGCGTTGCGGGCGAACAAGCCACGACCATAAAGGAAGATGGCCTGAAAATTCAGATGGTCAAAGTTGTAAGCCCGTTCATAAGACTGGAAGCCTGATCCCGGCGCTTCCTGGTCCTGCAGCAGGCCAAGCTGAACAAAGTTTGAGGCAGCGGTCTTGCCTTCATCCAGGGCAGCGGCTTTTTCTGCCGTGAGCTGTAGGTTCTCAATCGTGGGAGAAAGTTCCACAATGCGCTTGCAGGCGGCCAGCGCTTGCTTGTCTTTTTTCTGCCGTTCAAACCCCTGCAATGCTGTCAGGTAGGCTTCCAGCGCCTCTTTGCGGTCACGCTTTTCCGTGAGCTGGGCGAAATGGAAGGTCTGCATCGGCGTGGGGGTAGTGATCTTGCAAAGCTTTTTATAGGTTACTGAGCCTTTGCCGCTCTCGCCGGCCTCAAATTCCTGCTCAAACAGGGCGCTGAATAACTCAGCGGCTTGCGGACGGCGGTCCAGCGCCAGACACAGGTCAGCGGCTGCCTGGCGGACATGTTCATTCCTGGGTTCATCGTCAAGAATGTTCAGGTACTCTTCCAGAGCAGCCTCAGGCTTGCTTCGCTGCAGATACTTTTCCGCTTTTTCCAGTCGCTTGGAGATGTCCGCCATGGGTCAAGTTCCTCAGAATGCTCTCGCATAGGGCCAGGCCGAGATGCACCGAGGCTGAGGTAGTAATTCTATGCGGAATTTGCGGAGCACTCAATGCTTGAAATAAAACGGTAGTGGTAAGGTTAAAAAAGCTGGACCACTAGCAGTGTCAGCGTCTAGCGATTTGTAACAAATCGCGTGCCTTTAGGCAGACGTTCATCACTTAGTGATGAATCGAAAGGAATTTGGACCATCACCAATAAAACGGCATAGGCAGCTTAAATCAAACGAATCTGGCAATCCGCTGTAACAACCGTTATAACTTCCCCCAATGACTGAACAAGAGCAGGGGCTGAAAAGGGAATTAACCGCCCGCCAAATGGCCATGGTGGCCGTGGGCGGCTCCATTGGAACCGGCCTTTTGCTGGGCTCCGGAGCTGCTATACAGGTTGCTGGGCCGGCCGTGGTGCTTACGTTTGTTTTGAGCGCGCTTATTTCCTGGACTGTCGCCATGGCGCTGGGGGAAATGTCCGCCGTCCATCCTGCCGCAGGGTCATTTGGCGTTTACGCGGAGTTATACGTTAACCGCTGGGCCGGATTTATTGCCCGCTATGGATACTGGTTTTCCGTGGTGATTGCCATTGGCTCAGAAGTTGTGGCCGCTGCCACGTATATGCGGCAGTGGTATCCCGCAGTGCCAGCGCTGGTTTGGGTGGTGATTTTTGCCGTGTTTCTTCTCGCCATCAATTTCTTTTCCGTCGGCCATTATGGGACGTTTGAGTATTGGTTTGCCCTGCTCAAAGTAATCACCATCTTTGTGTTTATCGTCACCGGTGCAGTATTGCTTCTTGCCGGAAAGGTGCAGCCGCAGTATGTGGCGCAAAATGGATTCGCTCCCAAAGGCTGGTCTGCGCCGCTGCTGGCCATTTCTTTTGGACTCTATAGTTTTCTTGGCATTGAGATGGTCGCCACTTCTTCCGGTGAAGCGCGGTCCAGCAAAGAGGTGGCGCGGGCCACGCGCATGGCTTTTGCGCTGCTGGCATTTGTTTATGTGGGAGCGATGGCAGTTCTGGTGGGCGTAATGCCCTGGAGAAACGCCGGCATCTCAGAAAGCCCATTTGTTACGGTCTTTAAAGTTGCCGGAATTCCCGCAGCCGGATTCATCATGAACTTCGTCGTGCTCACTGCGGCGCTTTCGGCGGCCAACGCCAGTCTCTATGTCACGTCACGCATGTTGTTTTCTATTTCCCGCGCCGGATATGCGCCAAAGCGCATGGGCGTCTTGAATCGTCACGGCGTGCCCATGGATGCTCTGGTGGTCTCCATGCTGGGAATTGTGGCGGCCATTCTTCTCGAACTGCGCACTTCCAACGCTTATCTTTACATCATCAACGCGTCTCTGGTGGGCGGGATGCTGGCCTGGCTCATCTCTCTGCTGGCGCATGTCCGCTTTCGCCGCACTGTCTCTGCCGCGCAACTCGAGGAGATTGGGTTGCGCTCACCCCTGGGAGCCGTGGGATCGATTCTGGGATTTATCGCCATCGTGGCGGCGATTGCCTGTACCTGGTGGGTGTCACAATCAAGCATAGCCGTGAAGAGTGCAGGAATTTATCTGGTGGTGCTGAGCATAGCGTATTGGCTGGTACGGAAAAAGGGAACTATTTTGTCCCGATCAACCGATCATGTGCGATGACCAGATCACCCAATCTTCTCCCCTCCCCCTCCTATACCCATCCAAGATTGGCGTGGGTTTGGACCACATCATCCCAAGGTCATCCCATATTGGCGTGGAGTTGCGCAATTTGGGTTCGATTGGCGTGGACTTGAGCCCCAAAGGATTTGGCCAAAAACTAAAAGCCAATGGCTAAGAGCTGATTTGTCAAAGAACAGATTTTTCGCTTCGCCTAGGCGGTATTGAGGAAACATCTGACTCTACCATTTGTTCGCCTACAGATCAAGCAAAAACTGAAGGTGGATTATCGCGCCAGAGTTGCCGATCGCGATGCGTCCGCGGCGAAAGATGAGAGTAACTCAAACCGATTCCTTGCTCCGCTTCCCAATTTCAGAGCCGGCTTCAATAGGAATTGAAGCTGGCGCTCTGCCCGCTACAAAGTAATAGACCACTCCCAGCGCCATCAAGACGAGTCCAAAGCCCAGTTGGCTTACGCTGCCCAGCCACTTCAACTCAAGATGCTCAGAGCGGTTTTTTACCATAGCGATAACCAGCAGCGCCGTCGGTCCAACTCCAAGAAAAATCGCTCCGGCCATGCCTCCGGGCACGAGGAACGGACGCGCCAGCTCCGGCTCGCGTATGCGCAGCATGATGAGCGCAAGAAATTCCAGAATCAGGCTTGCGCCATAAAGAAGCAGATCGAGCATGATGAGCTTGTCAAAGCTCAGGCCCAGTGACGCGGCCCACGCGATGCTCAGAATCAAAATCGCTACCCAGGGCGCGCCGTTCTTTAATTTGCGGGTAAAGATTTTGGGCAGGTGGCCATCCTCGGCCATTGCCACGGGCAGGCGGGAATAAGACATAACCAGCGAATTGAAAGTGCCAAATTCGCTGATCATGGCAGCGCCCACCAGCGCCGCGCCCAGCCATGGACCGACGACCATCGTGGCAATGCTGGCCCAGCTTCCTGTGGTCCAGATTTCGGCTTGCACGTGCAGATGCCACACCGCGAGCACCGGGATCACATACGAAAGAAAGATTGCCGCCAGCGTGAGCAGCATTACGCGCGGATAAGTCTTCTGCGGATTTTCAACTTCATTGGCTACCGTTGAGGCATTGTCCCAACCCATGTAATTCCACATGGCCACCATAATGCCGGTAAGAAAACTCCCTTGTGCGGGTGGTGCGGTGCCCAGCGCCACGTGACGGAAAAAAGCGTAAACAGTAATAAGGACAAAAGGGCTCAACATGACCGCGCCCAGCAGAACAGAGCCCGCACCTACGGCTTTTGCGCCCAGCAGGTTCCAGATCAGGCAGACCACGATCATGGCAACGGCGATAGCAATTCCTCTGTGCCCCGCCGTTGCGGCAGGCCAGAGATTTCCCAGATAAAGAACAAACACCGTGGGATAGATGGCCATATCAAAGATGCTGGCCACCAGAGAGAGCCATGCTTCCTGAAATCCCCAGAACGGGCCCATGGCGCGGCGCACCCACACGTAAAAGCCGCCTTCGGCGGGAAGAGCGGCAGCGAGCTCGCCAACCATTAATCCGGTGGGCAGGCTCCAGATCAGCGGAGTCACAAAAAGAATCACAATGGCGAGCTTGTATCCGGCATCCTGGACGAGTTCTTCCATTCCGTATGGGCCGCCTGAGACCATGAAATAAGTTGCCGCTGCCAGTGACAAAACCGTCAGCTTGCGGCGTTGACCGGGTTGAGTTTTTCGCATCGTAGTGAAATGTAATGTGGTGAAATGCAATATAACATCGCGCGGCGCACGCAGGCAGGTCTTTACACAGAGAGAGGAAATTATTTTTTTGCTGCGAGTTTATTTTTAGTGAATCCAGATGGGGACAGTTGCCGGCGCCGGCTCTTGCTGTGCCCGTGCCGCTAATTCCACGTCCCATGGGTAGCGCTGCGCCAGCCAGTTGCGCAGATTCTGGAGTTCAAACGGAGTCATGAAACGGAGTTGGATTCCTGCACGGCCATTCGCGTCGCTCCACATGGCCTTGCCGATCACGCTGAGAGGAACTTCCGTTTCCGGCAACTTAAAATCGAGGAAGACGATGCTGTCTTTTGCAATCGCCGAGTCGGATTGCATGCAGATTCCAGTCTGGCTGATGTCCAGCACCCTGGCATTTTCCAGCGCCAACCGCGTATCACCCTGCAAATACGTTGCATTCGCGTCAATACAGATTGGATGGCGGAATGATTTGCGCTTTTCCTGCACGATCAGGCTGTAGCCCGCCTTGAGGGTATTGGTCATTAACTCCGGAGTAAAAGGTTTTTGCAGCGTAAAATGCACGCGTTTATTGAGCGCCTGCTTCATCACGTCAGGATTGCTGCCCATGGCGATGACCACGCTGGGATATCCCCAAAGATCGGTGGGGCGGAAGTCAATCAGTTCGTCGGCGCCGGGCTCATCAAAGTCCAGCATCAGCAAGTCAAACTTGCGCTGGCTGGCGGATACATTTGCCGTCTGGCCGTTCATGCAAAAGTAGGTTGAAACGCTATAGTCCTCAAACGTGCGATCAATCACCTGGAGCGATTCAGAGTCATTACACAATAAAAGTGCGGTTAGAGGAGCCTGCATGATCCACCTGCCGGAAAATTCCTGACAGTTGTATCGGCCCGATTCAGGTAGACTTTAGTTCTCAGCTCCTTGGAGACGGCCCATGACCGACGATCTACTCAGCTTCCGCGCGGAATTCCCAATTCTGCAAACCACTACCTATATGATCAGCAACTCGCTGGGCGCAATGCCTCGCGGTGTGTATGACTCAGTACATGCGTACTGTGACATCTGGGCGACCCGCGGCGTGCGTGCCTGGGAAGAAAAATGGTGGATGATGGCGCAGGAAGTGGGCGATGCCGTAGGCGTGCTCATGAATGCCCTGCCTGGCACGGTCAGTCCGCACTTGAATGTGGCCAGCTGCCAGGCCGTGGTGGCCAGCTGCTTTGACTTTAGCGGCAAGCGCAATAAAGTTGTTTACAGTGACATGAATTTTCCCTCGGTGATGTACTTCTGGGAAGCGCAGCGCGAACGCGGCGCGCGCGTCCAGATGGTCCCCACCGACGATGGGGTGCATGTTTCCACTGAGCGCCTGATTGCCGCGATTGATGAAGAAACGCTGCTGGTTCCAATTTCGCATGTGGTATTCCGCAGCTCTTTTATCAAGGACGTAAAGGCCATTGTTGAGAAAGCGCACCGCGTGGGAGCGCATGTGGTGCTGGATTGTTTTCAGTCTCTCGGCAATGTGCCGGTAGATGTGCAGGCGCTGAATGTGGATTTTGCCGTAGGCGGAGTGCTTAAGTGGCTCTGTGGCGGCGCCGGCACTTCGTATCTGTATGTGCGTCCTGACCTGGGCAAGACGCTGCAGCCAAAATTCACCGGCTGGTTCGCGCACCAGAATCCGTTTGGTTTTGAGATTGGTGCCAGCAAGTATGGCGAAGCGCCCTTCAGGTTCATGCAAGGGACCACTAACGTGCCCGGTTTTTATACGGCAATGCCGGGGTTGAAGATCATTCGCGAGGCTGGCGTGGCGCGAATCCGCGAGAAATCTAAAAAGATGACCGCCAGGTTGATTGAACTGGCGGACAAGCGAGGATGGCGTGTAAATGCGCCGCGCGACCCTGAACTCCGTGGCGGGACCGTGGCTATTGATATGCCAAATGCTAAAGAAGTCTGCCAGGAATTACTGCGGCGCGACGTGCTGGTGGACTATCGTCCTCTGGCCGGCGTACGGTTTTCCCCGCATTTTTACAACACCATGGAAGAAATTGACCAGGCACTCAAGACCGTGGATGAGATCCTGGCGGCAATGCCTGCCACCATGGCTGCGAGATAGCCAGTTGAGAATTTTGGTTCCTTTTGCACAATTTATTGGACAGTTCGCCTTTAATTCGTTAATATTTCGCTTGTATGGCTATTACGAAGCGACAACGGCAGGTTT
>DASXLK010000126.1:0-8365 GCA_036496365.1 Candidatus Angelobacter sp.
TGAGCCGCTGCGGAGCATGGATTGCCAGCCACTGCCCAACTGCGCCGCCCATGGAGAGTCCGCAAAACGCGAATTTCGTAATGCCAAGTTTGTCGGCGAGTCCAAGCGCGTCGTGTCCTAACTGATCTAGCGTGAAATCTCCCGCCGGAACCGACGATGCGCCGTGGCCGCGCGTGTCATACCGCAGCACCTGAAAGTGATGTAGCAAATCGGGCATCTGCAGGTCCCACATTGCATGGTCGCAGCCCAGCGAATGAGAGAGCACTAAAACCGGCAGCCCACTCTGGCCCTCCAGCCGGTAAAAAAGACGCGAGTTGTTGATCTCAGCAAAAGGCAAGTTCTACCTCTTCCTCTTTTCGGACTTTGGTTACCTGGTTCCCGCAGGCCAATAAACCGGCCACTTTTTTTCTTTGGCAATTTTTTCCAGATTAGGATTGGGGTTCACGGCAAATGGGTGCCGCGCAATCTCCAGCATGGCCAGGTCATGGATGGAGTTGCCAAAACATATATCCACCGGCTTTTTAACCACTTCTTCAATGGCCGTAGCCTTGCCCGGCCCGCTGGGAACGCGAATCAGCGTATCCGTGGCGCGTCCATTTTGAAATTGCAGGCATGCCGCCAGCACGTGGCCTCCCGGAATGCCAAAGCGCTTTACGCCTTCACGCACCACCCAGTCATTGGTGGAAGAGACGGCCCAGATCTCGCATCCGGCTGAATCCAGTTCGCGCGTGAGCTGCAGCATCTCCGGAAAGATGCGCGGGGCCACCACGCTGGCAAAAAACTCTGCCGCAGCCGCCTCCAGCGCTTCCAGGGTATTTCCAGCGTTGATGGTAACCATCTCGCCGCACATCGCCTCTTCACCCACGTTGCCGGCCTTGTAATCGTCATAACGGACTGTGGCCCACTGCGCTACTTTTGCCGGGATCATCCTGCGCTTGATCTGCCAATAGAAAAAGTCTGCGCCGGAATCGCCGCTCCACAGCGTGCCGTCACAGTCAAACACGGCTACACGCGGGCGCATGGCCAGAATGGAATCGATAAACTGCTGGCTGGCGGAGGAGGCTTGCGTATCTGTCGTCAAATAAGGACCCCTAAATAAAATTCGTTGCGCGAAGTTTTTCAAACTCCTCCGGCGTGTCCACGTTGGCCGTAACCAGCGGATCATTCACCGGAACATAGCGGATATGTCCCTGGTTCGCGTGTTCCACGTCGCGGGCTGAACTGGGCGTGGGCGCACGCAGAAACGCTTCAATCATCTCGCGGCCAATCACATAAGGATGGCCATGCTTGCCCTGGTAATCCGGCACTGCCGCCCAAACCTGTTCATCGCTCAAAAGAAATGCAGATCTCATTTGCTGCACGGTTTCCACATCGGCTGCCGGACGGTCCACCAGCGTTACAATCGCGGCATCGCGACCGCGATTGAGCACTTCCTGCAAGCCAACTTGCAGCGAGCTGAACTGCCCTTGCTGGGGATCAGGATTTACTACTAGAAATGCGGCGTGAGTATCCACAATGGGTTGAAGCTGTGGCGCATTCGCGCCAGCAACCACAATCACCAGTTCCGTCGCTGGTTGCAGCGCGCGGATGGCAGCGGAAAGAAACGTACCATCGCGCCAGGGCAGCAGCGCTTTATCGCGGCCCATCCGCGAAGATGCGCCTGCGGAAAGAATGACCCCGGCAAACGATGGAGAAAGTGCCATACGGAAGTATATCTATAATTGTTTGAGGATTTCCGCAGCCTTGGCGCTCTTCATGTGTGGAATGGGCGTGGGAGAGTTGCGGCGGATGGCGATCATCTCGGCCATAATCGCAATGGCAATCTCTTCCGGCGTGATCGCACCAATATCAATGCCTACCGGCGCATACACGCGCGCCAGCTTCTCCGCTGAGACGCCTTCTTTTTCCAGCTCTTTATAAATAGCAATGGTCTTGCGCTGCGAGCCGATCATGCCGATATAGCGTGCCGGAGTCTCTGCCGCCCAGCGCAGCACGCGCATGTCGTCGCGATGGCCACGCGTTACGATCACAATGTAAGAAGCGTCATTCGGGGCAAGCTGTGCGGTAACGCGTTCGTATTCGTCGGCGTAAATATCGCGGGCATCAGGGAAGCGCTCGCGGTTGGCATAACTCTCGCGGTCGTCGGTTACCACTACATCAAAGCCGGCCAGACGCGCAACTTTATAAAGGCTCCAGGCCACGTGCCCGGCCCCAAAAATATAAAGCGTGGAGACAGCAAGAATCGGCTCGACAAAAACTTCCAGCGTGCCGCCGCAAACCAGGCCGGTATCGTATTTCGGGTTATTATTCAGGTCAAAGTGGAGCGTCTGCGGCTTTTCGGTTTTCATGGTCTCGCGGCTGGCTTCCCAGACCTCGGCTTCCACACATCCGCCGCCAATAGTTCCCACAATGGAGCCGTCGTCCCGCACCAGCATCTTGGCTGACTCAAAAGAGGGAATTGAGCCGCGCACATTGATGATGGTGGCAAGCGCACCTCTGCGGCCTTCACGCCGCAGCCGGGTTATCTCTTCATAAATGTCCACAGGAGTATTTTAACGGATGGCGCAAAATTCACAGAATTATCAACTTTTAAGCGGCAACTATAGATTTAGCGCCGTTGGATGCTTGGGTTGATACAGTCCTAGCTCGCCGCCACCTGGCAACTGAATGGACGTAATCGATCCCCACCGCGCTTCTGTAATCGCGCCGCATCGCACGCCCTTATCTGTCAGCTCCTGCATTGTGGTTTTTAAGTCATTGCACATCAAATAAAGTTGATGATGCGGCTTTCCGTCCGCTTCCGTTGGATGCATGGCAATCTCCGCCGGCGGAGCAGCAAAAATCAGCCAGCCGTGGCCAGCATCGACCGATTTAAAGCCCAGCACATCGCGCAAAAAAGCGCGAACTTTGTCCGCGTCCGGCGAGTAGATGATGGCATGAAGACCTGAGATCATGCGGAAACCTTACCACTGATTGGCACTGATGACACTGATAATTATGTGCAGCAATTTGTGGTGAGTTTGGCCCTTTTCTGATCAGTGTAATCCGTGTTCATCAGTGGTAAGGTTTTTCTGCTTTTGATACATTCGCTGGTTGCCCATTACCAGGAGAATTCCACAAATGAAGGCCATTCGCTTCCATGAGTTTGGCGGTCCTGAAGTTCTTAAATACGAAGATGTGCCTGATCCGCAGCCGCGCAAAGACCAGGTGCTGATCAAGGTGAAAGCCTGCGCGCTGAACCATCTGGATCTCTTTATCCGCAAAGGACTCCCCGGAGTGAAGCTGCCGCACATCAACGGCAGTGATGTTTCCGGCGATATAGCCGAAGTGGGCGAATACATTACGGATCTGAAGGCCGGTCAGCGCGTGCTATTGGCGCCTATGACTTTTTGCGGCGTCTGCCCAAAATGTACAGAAGGTCAGCAGAATTTTTGCCCGCAGTTCAGCGTGCTTGGCTATTTAAACGATGGCGGAAACTGTGAGTACATCGCCGTGCCGCGCGTTAGCGTGCTTCCCATCCCAGACGAGCTCACCTATGACGAAGCTGCTTCCTTGCCGCTGGTTTCCGTCACCGCTTGGCACATGCTGGTGAGCCGCTGCGGCATCAAGCCAGGAGACACGGTGCTGGTTCTGGGCGGCGGATCTGGGATTGGCAGCATTGCCATTCAGGTCTGCAAAATGTTTGGCGCAACTTGCATTGCCACTGCGGGCGACGAGAACAAACTGGATCAATGCACAGACCTTGGCGCGGACCATGTAATCAACCATTACACGCAGAAAATTGCCGACGAAGTAAAAAAGATCACCGATAAAGCCATGTGCGATATCGTTTTTGAGCACGTAGGTAAAGCCACCTGGGCGGAGAGCATGAAGTCGCTCAAGCCCGGAGGCAAGCTTGTGACCTGCGGCGCAACCACGGGGCCGGAAGCGAGTTTTGACATCAGGTTTCTTTTTGCGCGCCAGCTTTCATTCCTGGGCTCATTCATGGGTACCATGGGTGATTTCCACGAAGTAATGAAGCATATTTTCGCCGGCAAAATTAAGCCTGTGGTAGACAAGAGTTTTCCCATGCGTGATGCTGCTGCTGCGCATGAGCGACTGGAAAAGAGCGAGCAATTCGGCAAAGTGATTCTGAATCCATAAGTTCGCCACGGATCAGCGCAGAAGAGCAGCGCAGATAAAATCTGGACATGAATCAACCAAATGGACTGACGGATAGCCGGGCAGTAGCGACTTGCAGCTTTGCCGAGCGGCCAGCAAACCGCTTTACCGCTGGACCGGCCTTCGTGCTTTATATCGTCGCAGCCAAATTGCTGCTGCACTTGTTGACGGTCAATCGCTACGGCATTTTTCGCGACGAAATGTATTACCTGGCATGCTCGCGGCACATGGCATGGGGATATGTTGACCATCCGCCGTTCACTGTCTGGGTTGCATGGCTGTCACGCAACGTGCTGGGTGATTCGCTTCTGGGCGTGCGCCTGTTGCCAATTCTTGCCGGAGCAGTGCTGGTATGGCTTACTGGCAAACTCGCGCGTGAAATGGGCGGGGGCCGCTTTGCCCAGGCCATGGCGGCGCTTGCCGTGGTAGTGGTTCCTATCTATCTGGTGGCGCAATCCTGGCTGACAGACAACGTCTTCGAGCAGCTTATCTGGATGGGCTGCGTCTGGCTGGTGCTTCGCGCGATCAATACCGGCGATGCGCGTTACTGGCTGTGGTTCGGCGTGCTGGCCGGCTTTGGATTTGAGAACAAATATTCCATCGCTTTTCTGCTGCTGGGACTGCTGGCCGGTGTGGTGCTCACACCGCATCGCCGTTTCCTGAAGAGCCGCTATCTGTGGCTGGGCGTGCTGGCTTGTGCCGTCATCGCCCTTCCAAATCTGCTGTGGCAGGTGCATTACCACTTTCCGTTTCTTGAGTTGATCCACAACATCCGGATGAGTAACCGCGATGTGGTGCGCGGTCCTGTGGCATTTATCGTTGACCAGGCCATGATCATGAACCCCATATTGTTCCCGCTGTGGGCTGGCGGCGTGATTTGGCTTTTTATCGGCAAAATTAAAGCACGTGCAGCGCTGAGCGCGGATGAATCGCAGCGCGGCGGCATCTATCGCCTATTAGGCTGGACGTTTCTCGTGGTGCTCACCACTTTCATCGCAATGAAAGCCAAGAACTATTATGTGGTCCCCATCTATCCCATGTTGTTTGCCGCAGGCGCTATTGGACTGGAGCGAATCACGCAAGGGAGACGCGCGGGTATATGGGCGAGAACCATTTACGTTGGCCTGGTGATTGCCGTGGGTGCGCTGCTTGCGCCATTCTCCGTGCCGGTGCTCTCGCCGGAAAATTATCTTCGCTACCAAAAGACTCTGGGCATGGCGCCGCCCGAAATTGAGCATGAACCCAATGGTCCTCTGCCGCAGTGGTATGCCGATGAATTTGGCTGGCCGGAAATGGTAGAAAAAGTGGCGCAGGTTTATAACAGCCTTCCGCCGGAGGAGCGCGCACGCACGGCGATTTTTGCCAACGGCTGGGGTGAAGCTGCCGCAGTGGATTATTTTGGGCCGCGCTATGGCTTGCCCCAAGCCATTAGCAAGAGCAACAGCTACTGGATATGGGGGCCGGGTAAGTATGACGGAAGCACCATGATTATTCTGGGTAGCAGTGGCCGGCATGATCGCGAATTTTTTCAGAGCGTGGAAAAAGTCGGGCACGTGGAGCATCCGTATTCCCGGCGCGACGAATATTTTGACATTCTGCTCTGCCGCGGCCCCAAGACCAGCCTGCAGGAGATATGGCCGCAATTGAAGCTGTTTGATTGAAATGTGTTGGGAGTAATAAACAGAGAACTGGCTAGAAAAAATCGAGGACTTGCGCGGCATCGCCAACGCGGATTTTGCCGGGAGTCGCGATAGAGCTGTCCAGTGCCGTGAGGCCATCGAGTTCAAAGATGATGCGATTCAGCACGGAGGAATCCTGCTCCTGCGTATCAGGATCGAAGGTGGTCATCACGCAGCGCTCGCGCAGCTTGACCATATTGATGCGCACGTCGCCGATGGCCAGTGTGCGCCGCTGCCATTTGCGTTCTTCCAGTTCTGGCACATCGGCAAGATAAATATTCGGGCGCAAGCGGCGATGGTCAATGTTCAGGTAGCCGGCAGCGCCGTCTGTAGCGACCAGCAGCGGCAGAATGTCAAAGGCTTTTGGTGGCTCGATTTCTTCCAGCGTGATGGGTTCGCCCACGGTTTCATGCACCAGTTGCAACGCCTCGGCGGAGTTCCAGCGAAGACCGTTGATAGTGGGCGTGCCATCTGTATCAAGCGAGCCTTGCAGACCCAGCAGCTTTGGGCGCGTCCGCGAGGTGAGAATGCGATTGTTTAAAGTGCGGATGACGACCACCTGGCGGTCATGAGGGATGCCGACAGGAGTGATCTCCGTCTCAGTGAGCCGCTCGCCTTTCAGGCTCTTGATCGGATAGCGCCATATTTCAGCGACATGCATAGCGACTATGTTGATGACTGGAGATGGTTGGTGGATTCACATAACAATTTTGGATTATCGGAGATATCAGAGCTAATTGCTTTTCTTTGCCGCCAAAACTGCCACGGGAAAGCTGTAATAAATCTTTCCGTCTTCCTCTCGGGTGTTGAGGTCAAGGGCATCGTCGGCCAGCGAGTCGCCAAAAATTTTGCGTAGACGATCAGCATCGCCTTCGTTGGGGAAAGACCGCGCCAGCAGTTCCTCCATCTCACCTTCCACGCGATAGTGGTTGACTTGTGGACTTGCGAAGCCAGCTTGCTCAAACAGTTCACACAACTCTTGCAACGGCAAGGCGCGGACGTGAGAGGGATCACGCAGAATTTCTGCGGCATTCAGCGCGGCAGCCCGTTCCGGTTGCGGAGCCATGTCCGCGACTACAACTCTGCCGCCTGGCAGGCATACGCGCTTCATCTCCTGGAGCGCGGCCAGCGGGTCCTGAAAATGATGAAAAGCGAAGCGAGAACTCACAATGGAAAACTGCGGCTGCGGGAAGGGAAGCGCATACACGTCGCCGAGCTGCCAGCTTACGTTGGTGAGCCCTTTTTCTTTTTGCAGTTTGCGTGCCTGCTCCAGCATGGCTGGCGTCATGTCCACGCCAGTAGCGTGTTTGGCGGCGCGGGCAAAAGCGCAGACCAGCAAACCAGGGCCGCTGGCCACATCCAGGACCGTATCTTCAGGGCCAGTTCCAGCCCATTGCACAATGCGGTTCAGAGCCTCTTCATTGCGGATGGAGGCTGAGCCGGCAAATGGGGCGGCTTGTCGCGTGAACTGGTCAAGAATGCGGTCGCTGTGGGAAGGCATGAGCAAGATTTTAAATTAAATCCCAATTTTGAAGGCGGGCTCGGCGGTATTTGCGGCTGTTTTTAAGGCCTTTATTTCCTCATCACATCCAATTAAAATGGAGATGTCATGAGCGATCACCTAGTTACCCCTGATGTCGACCGCGAGTTGCTAACCAAACGCTTCGAAAACACTGCCGGCAATCCCGACGATGCCCAGCATGTGCGGGACGTCCTGTTTGGCAATGAGCAGCCGCAGGGCGTAATTCTCACGTCGCTCGATAACGTGGTGAACTGGATGCGCAAAAGCTCCATCTGGCCCATGACGTTTGGCCTGGCCTGCTGCGCCATTGAGATGATGGCCATGGGCGCTTCGCGTTTTGACGTTGCGCGCTTCGGCGCTGAGGTGTTTCGTCCGTCGCCACGCCAGTCTGATTTGATGATTATTGCCGGACGCGTCTCACAGAAAATGGCCCCGGTGATCCGCCAGCTCTGGGAGCAGATGCCTGAACCCAAGTGGGTGATCTCCATGGGCGCCTGCGCAACATCAGGCGGCGTCTTCAACAATTACGCGCTGGTGCAGGGCGTGAATCAAGTAATTCCCGTAGATATCTACGTACCCGGCTGCCCCCCGCGCCCTGAGCAGTTGATTTATGCCATCACGCTGCTGCAGGAAAAAATCCAAAAAGAACGCGGATCATTTAAACGCGCGTTGAATCTGGCGTAAAACGGCAATGAGCACTTAGCGATTAGCTTTGTGTCGTAACGAATGCGCGTGCTTACGCTTCCGTCCACTGTTCCTACGCGATGATCTCAATTTCAATTCATGCGGATATAAAGCGAGTGATTCCAGCGCTTGCGCTTGGCTGCATTACTGCTGAAGTTATCGTGGAAAAGCACAATGAAGAGCTGTGGCAAGAAATCAACCGGCATCTTGCGCATCTGACATCTACCATCAAGCCTGAGCAAATAGGCTCCATTCCGCAGATTGCTGCAATGCGGAATGCATATAAAGCGCTGGGCAAAGATCCTTCGCGCTATCGCGG
>DASXLK010000127.1:0-30393 GCA_036496365.1 Candidatus Angelobacter sp.
AAAAATTGAGCCAGTCAACAGTTTTGAAGCACATGCTCCTGCGCCGGCCACGGTGAACAAAGTTCTGGTGATGGAAGGCGACCATGTGAAAGCTGGTCAGCCTTTGGTGCAGCTGGATGACGCTGAGGCACGGGCCCAGGCTGCCCGGGCTATGGCGCAGTTGCGTTCGGCGGAAGCAGCGCTTCAGGCAATCAAGTCCGGCGGAACGCAGGAAGAAGTCCTGACCACGCGCGCTGATTTGACCAAAGCGCAGGCAGAGCATGACGATGCCCAGCGCAACTTGCAGGCGATCCAGAAACTGCGCCAGACCGGTGCTGCTTCGCCGGCTGAAGTAGATGCAGCCCAGAATCGCCTGAAGAAAGCTGAGGCCGACGTACAGCTGCTGCAATCGAAGACCAGCGGCAGATTCTCGTCGCCTGAAGTGGCCAAGGTTGAGGCAGAGGCAGTGGAGGCGCGCGCTGCTTACGCGTCCGCCCAGGACCTGCTGCACCACTCCAATGTGACTGCGCCGTTTGCCGGAACGGTGTATCAAGTCCCGGTAAAGGCAGGGTCCTACGTAAATGGCGGTGATCTGCTGATACAGGTGGCAAACCTGGAGAAAGTCCGCGTACGCGCATTTGTGGACGAACCGGAAATTGGGCATCTGGCAAAAGGCCAGCCCGTAGAAATCAGATGGGACGCCATACCCGGCCGCACGTGGGATGGCACGCTCACCCGCGTCCCAACTTCAGTGACCATGGTGGGCACGCGCACCGTGGGCGAAATCACTTCAGAGATCGACAACTCAGACCGCAAGCTTCTGCCCAACGTGAATGTGAACGTAAGCATTATTTCCGCACGGCATGAGGGAGCGCTCACGGTTTCCCGCGAGGCCGTACACGATATTGAAGGCAAGCGTTACATCTACACCATTGCCGATGACAAGATCCAGGCGCAGGAAGTGCAGACGGGCCTTTCCAGCCTGACCCGCGTGGAGATAAAAGGGGTCAAGGAAGGAACACAGATTGCGCTGGGCGCCATCAATGCGCAGCCGCTGCACAGCGGAATGGATGTGAAGGTGGTTGAGCGTTGAGGATCCTGTACCGGGTAGCAGTTCTGGTTCTTCTGACGATTGGTTGTGCGGCCGGGGCGGACACGGACGCAACGTCATTGCTCAAGGCCGGAAAAGCCGACCAGGCGATTCACGAGCTGAATACAGCAATTGCCCACGAACCCAACAACGCACAAGCATATAACCTGCTCTCCCGCGTTTACTACCAGCTTGAACTCTGGGACAATGCCATACGCATGGCGGAAAAAGCGGTTGCGCTGGCGCCGCAAAACAGTGGATATCACCTGTGGCTGGGACGCGCCATGGGCCGCAAAGCAGAGGACGCGAACCCAGTAACGGCCTTCAATCTGGCGCGCAAAGTAAGAACAGAGTTTGAACGCGCCGTGGCGCTGGATGGAGACAATCTTCCTGCACGCGCCGACTTGAGCGAATACTATCTTGAAGCGCCAGGCTTTCTGGGAGGCGACAAAAATAAAGCCAACCAGCAGGCTGACCACGTAGCCAGGACCAATCTGGCCATGGCCAGTTATATGTATGCCCGCGTGCAGGAAAAGCAGGGCAACAGTGGGGCGGAAGCAGCTTACAAAAAAGCGATTGCTTCCAGCAGCGCTCCGGCGCACTACTGGGTGGAGCTGGCGCATTTTTACCGGCGCACAGGCCGGCTCGCTGATATGGAATCCGCCGTGAATCAGGCAGTGAGCCTGGCGCGTCCGGGTGATGGCACTGAATTTGATGGCGCTGCTTTGCTGATGCATGCCAACCGTAACTTTGTGGGCGCAACACAGATGCTTCGGCATTATGTTTCCCAGGAAGAGACTGCGGAAGAATGTCCGGCATTTCAGGCCTCCTATTTTTTGGGCGTGCTGCTGGAGAAGCAAGGCAAAAAGAAGGAAGCAGCCGCGGAGTTCCAATCAGCGCTGAACATGGCCTCACAATACAAACCGGCGCGGGATGCGCTGGCGCGCATTTCCCGATAGAATCACGTTTTTCCACCCATCCACTTCGAAAATATCGCGCAGGTGAAAAATGAAACTGTATGCCCGTGTCACTCCACCCCATCACGCGAAAACCGCGCGTATTTGGAGCCCAGGCGTCATCCTGTTTGCAGCCTGGATGGTGGCGCTTCCCGCAATGCTGCTCGCGCAAGATGCTTCTTACAGCAAAGACAGGCCGCTGGCTTTCCGCACCGCCATTGAACTGGCGATCAAGAACAGCACCACCAGCGGCGTGGCCCAGGCTGATCTGCAGCGCGCGCAGGCCAGCGTGCGGCAAACGCGCGATGTATTTCTGCCGCAGGCGGTCATGGGTTCCGGACTGGGAGCTTCTTATGGATTTCCGCTCAGCCTGGAGGGGGCCGCTCCTTCTATTTTTAACGTGAATTTTCAGGGCGCACTGATTAATGCAGCGGACAAAAGTTACATTAAGGCGGCCAAAAGCGATGTGGCGGTTACAGTGGCGCAGAATGCCGACCGGCGCAATGATGTGATTATGGAGGCAGCAGTGGATTATGTGCAACTTGATTTGCTGGAATCGTCGTTGTCCATTCAGCGCGAGCAACAGCAAAATGCACGGAAGTTTCAGGATATTGTTACCCAGCGTGTCCAGGCGGGACTGGACAGCCAGCTAGATGCCACGCGGGCAAAACTTCTCAGCGCAAGAACGCGTCTGGACATTGCACAGACGCAGTCGGCAGCTGATCAACTGAGGCTGCGGCTCTCACAACTTACGGGACTACCAGCTGCCTCGATTGTGACTTCCACAGAATCTATTCCGCAAATGCCGACCGTGGCGCAGGACCAGGATTTTCCTTCAGAAGCAGTCAAGAATAATCCGGCCGTAAAAGTTGCGGACGCAGCAGCAGCGGCAAAAGAATTCCGCGCACAGGCAGAGCACAAGCAACTGTATCCAGCCGTGGATTTTGTGGGACAGTATGCCGTGCTGGCACGCTTCAACAACTACGATGAGTTCTTCCAGAAATTCCAACGCCACAATGTGACGGCAGGCGTGGCCATCCGCTTCCCTTTTTTCAATCCAGTGCAGCGCGCCACGGCAGACGTGGCAAAGGCGGACGCCGTTAAGTCACGCAAAGAAGCTCAGAGCGTAAAAGAGCAGGTAAGCGCGGACACGCTGAAACTGCAACGGTCAGTAGAACAATTGGCGGCGGCGCAGGAAGTGGCGCAATTGGAGCATCAACTGGCCCAGGCAGATATTGACGCGACGCACGCAAAAATCGAGAGTGGCGCAGCCAGCATTAAGGATGAAGAGAACGCCCGTGTGGTGGAACACGAGCGCTACACCGCTTATCTAAATTCCAATTTTGAATTGGACCGCGCGCAGATACAGCTGATGCGGCAAGTTGGAGAGTTAGAAAACTGGGCGACGGGGCCAGCGAAGCGATAAGTTGGATCGGATCATCGCACGACATCGCCGACATCGCCCGTCATCGGGAAAGGCAAATCAATCTCTCCACGAGGCACGGAGAAAACCAGAAAATCTCACTACTGATTTACACGGATGAACATTTACACGGATAACACTGATCCGATCAGGCAGTCGGTTTTGTTTCATCCGGGCTTTTTACTTTAACGGTTTCACCCGCCAGAGAAGCACCTGCCTCAAGTGCCAAAAAGCGCACGCGGCCGCTGGCAACGGTGCGGCCGGCATCGTCTGTAATGGTGGCTTCCCAGACTTGCGTGCGGCGTCCGCGCATGAGCGGACGGGCGGTGGCCCGCAACTTCCCTTCCCGCACCGCATTAAGAAATGACGTGTGGTTTTCCAGGCCGACTACGGATTGATTTCTTGCCAAGGCCGCCAGCGCCGCGCCGACTGAGGCAACGGTCTCCACCAGACCGGCATGAACACCGCCATGAACGATGCCGTAAGGCTGATGGTGATGCGAAGCAATTTCCATTTCTGCAATCACTTCATCCGCGGTAGCGTGGACGAAATGAATTCCCATGGCGAGATTCCATCCACCGGTGGAAGCATTGAGCGCTGCAGCAAAGTTACCGTCTGGGGAAGCGGAGAGGGCAGGATTGCTCATACGGAAAGCATTCTAAGTTGTTTGGCCTAGCGCGAGAAGCGGCAAACTGGGATTACCAATACTTATTTCTAAATAAGGTTAAGTTGGTGTGGAAAAACTATCGATCAAATCCACAAAGCGTGCTAACTTCTTGCCACAGCCCACCAATTAATAAGGAATAAGGAGTTTTTCATGCGATACGCCGCTATTGCCCTGTTGGCTTGCCTGGTCATGCCGTTGACAGCACAGGAAAAATCTGATGGACCACAAGACGAGAAGGCGCAGAAAAGTTACAAGGAAGGGCTGGAATATCTTAAGCAGCGCAAGACAGAATCGGCGCTCGACAGTTTTAAAAAAGCGGACAAGCAGGATGGCGGCCACTGCATGGCCTGCCAGAAAAAAATGATCAAGATTGGAATCGAGCTGGGTGAATGGAAGATTGTAGAAACAGCCGGCGAAGAAATGATAGCCCAGGCCCAGGGCGATGATGTTGCCATGGCCCACTACCAAATGGGCGTGATCCTGATGAATGAATCGATGTCGAAACACAAAGACGATTTATACAACCGGGCCCATGACGAAATGACCAAGGCCCTGGCGGCGAATACAAATTTCCCCAGCGCGGTTTATGCCGATGGACGGATACTGGCGCACCTGAAGCAAGATGACGCGGCCAAAACACAGTTTGAGCGGTTCGTGAAAATGAAACCGGAAGGCGATCCGGACCGGCAGCGGGCATTGCGCTATATCAACCAGCCTGAACTTGCCCGCGCGAGAATGGCCCCGCCGTTTGCCGTCACGACGCTGGATGGCCAGCGAGTTTCCCTGGATGAACTGAAGGGCAAAGTAGTGCTGATCGACTTTTGGGCGACGTGGTGTGGCCCCTGCCGCGAAGCACTGCCGCACATGCGATCAATTGCCAAAAATTTTGATGGTCAGCCTCTTGTGGTGCTGAGCATAAGCCTGGACACTGACGAGCAGAAATGGAAAGACTATGTCGCAAAAAACGGCATGGCGTGGCTGCAGTACCGGGATGGCGGATTTGACGGAGCTATTGCCAAGATGTTCTCCGTGGAGGCGATTCCCCACACCTTTACGATTGACGCGGACGGCGTGCTGCAAGATGAGCGAATCGGCGATGCCTCCATTGAGGGCAAGCTGAAGAAACTGGTGGCCCACGCGAAAGAGCTGCAAACAGCGGAGAAACAAGGACAATAACGGCTAGCTAACTGGAAAACTGTCCGCTGGAGGTGCTGGAGTTGAGGAGGGTAATTGGGAGCGATGGAACAGAAAAACCTACCACTGAGGCACGGAGAAACCCCAGCACGGAGAAACGCAGATGATTGCGGACAGGAGAAACAAGGAAATGGCGGAAAGCTGCTGCGGGCTCCATAGCTCCGCAGCACGGTGAATTGGTTATTTAGCGGCGGCAGCAGGCTTTTTGGTTTTGGCGGCTGGCTTCGCTGAAGACTTGGCGGCAACTGGGGCCATTGTGGTCCGGAGAAGGCGGTTTCTTTCGCGCTTTTTGGCTTGGGCGCGATTGCGCGTGTTCTCGCGGGCATTAAGTTTTGGCATGGTGGTGCTCCTTGGTTTCGGTCTTCAGCACCTGAACTAGAGTATCCCAGAGGATCGGGTGTCTAAAGAATCTTGTGTGTCTGTTTTTATCCTACGCTGTTAAGGCGACGATGCGGAGGGAATTCGCTTTCTGGCTCTTGTTTTTTTGAATAACTCAGCAAACGAGCACACCTCACCAATTTAAAATCCTCGGCGAGAAAACGCTGGGACTGACGGAGTTTTACAATCTACGCTTGAGCGGATTGAAAATCCTAGTTCCGCTCTCCAGTCGCGGACGACGGTGCAGCCGGGCCATGAACCCAGCGCGTATCGCCGGAAAGGCGATCAATGGCTTCTTCCAGCTTCATAACAGAAACTGGCATTCCCACATATAGGCCAACATAGTCCACGATTTGTTTCCGCTGGCCGTCTATCTCTATGGAAGTGGTTTGCGTTGGATTATCAGTGATCCTGGATTTGTATTCACTGCGGAGAGAATAATAGTCGGCTTGTTCGAAGAGTTTCACCAACTCGACGATGTTTGCCTGAGGGACTGAAGCATGCTGGATTCCGGTAATCGCAACGGAACTTTGCCCTTCATAAAGAACAGTTCCGTCACCATGCAGCTCAACCTTATAAGCCGCGCACATGCCATAGCAGACGGTGCGTTCCAGAGTAATCTTGATGGAATTCCAGTCATGAACTTCAGGAAACGGCACACGCTGATCTAGCTTTAGTTCTAGCGGTAGTGTGGTTACATAACGCTCAAAGCTTACGGAGACAGGATGTCCGTAACGATAAAAAGGCTTAAATTGCAGGCCGCGCACCATGGCTTCTGCCTGGACCAGCAATGCAGGCTGGGTATCGTTTTCCTGGTTCTCAGGTAGAGCGAGAGCAGAGACAATTGAGCCCGTGGTATCGACCACGACGGTAATGGTGATCCCCGGAAAACGCGGGCCGTTGGCAGCCCGGAGGTAGAGCAGGTCATGGTTGATGGAATGGTCATCGGCTTCTTTGTTGGAAACCCGAATTGGAGCTGGCTCGCTGGTAGGCGCGGACGCCGCCTGCTGAACTGGCGGGAGAATCATGGCTACAGCTAAGAGCAGGTTGAACATGGCAGTCACCTCTAAATACAAGAAATGCGAAGCGTCCGGCAACTTGCGGCAGAGCTGAAATGGTAGAGAACGGGGTTGGCTCTAGCAAGCGGAGATTGGCCGGCGGTAGCCGCCCAATGCGGCTTTCGACCATTGACCTACTGCTTGTAACCGCTTGGATTCATTTGGCCTTAGCGGGCTGCAAAGGGTGTTAATATTAAGGGCAGGACAGACATGCCATTAAAAACATTATTCCTGAATCCTCCGTCGTTTGAGAACTTTGACGGTGGCGCCAGCTCACGCTGGCCCGCCACCCGCGAGATTGAATCCTACTGGTATCCGGTATGGCTGGCGTATCCGGCCGGGATGCTGGAGGGCTCGCGCCTGTTGGACGCGCCTCCGCACCACGTGAGCGCGGAAGAGACCATTGAACTGGGTAAGCAATATGAGTTCCTGGTGCTCTTTACCTCCACGCCAGGGTTCCCCGGCGATATCCAGTTGGTTACCAAAATGAAAGAGGCCAACCCCAAGCTGAAGATTGCGTTTGTGGGCCCGCATGTAACCACGCTGCCGGAACGTTCGCTAAATGATTGCAAGGCAATCGATTTTGTCTGCCGCCGCGAGTTTGACTATTCCGTGGTGGAGTACGCCAACGGCAAGCCGCTCTCTGACATTATTGGCATTTCCTATCGCGACGCGAGTGGAAAAGTTGTACACAATGCTGACCGTCCTGACGTAATGGACCTGGACGCATTGCCGGACGTGACTGACGTATATTTCCGCGATATGGACGTGCGCCGTTACAACGTGCCATTTTTGCTCTATCCGTTTGTGGCGCTGTACACAACGCGCGGCTGTCCCGCGCAATGCACATTCTGCTTGTGGCCGCAAACTTTAAGCGGACATCCGTGGCGCAAGCGGTCAACGGATTCCGTCGCACGTGAGATGGCCAAGGCCAAAGAATATTGGCCGTATGTAAAAGAATATTTCTTTGACGATGACACCTTCAATATCCAGAAGGCGCGCACTGTGGAGCTATGCGGGAAGCTGAAGCCGCTGAATATGACGTGGTCTTGCACGTCACGCGTAACCACTGATTACGAAACGCTGAAAGCCCAGAAAGAAGCTGGCTGCCGGCTGCTGATTGTGGGCTATGAATCGGGCGATGCGCAGATCCTCAAGAACATCAAGAAGGGCGCAACCGTGGAACGCGCGCGCCAGTTCACCAAGGACACCAAGAAGCTGGGGCTGAAAGTCCATGGCGACTTTATCCTAGGCTTGCCGGGCGAGAGCAAAGAGTCGATCCGTCGCACCATTGACTTTGCCAAAGAACTGGACGTGGAGACGATCCAGGTTTCCATTGCCCATGCTTATCCTGGAACAGAGTTGTACGATTTTGCCAAGAAGAGCGGCTTTATCGTTGGAACAGAGGCGATGGTTGATTCAGGCGGGCACCAGGTTGCTCAGATTGAGTATCCAGGTCTGCCGCGCGAGCACGTGATGGAGATGGTGCACAAGTTTTACGACGAATATTATTTCCGTCCGAAGGCCGTGTTCAGGATTGTGCGCAAGGCAGTTTTCAACGGTGAAGAGCGCCAGCGCCTGTATAAGGAAGCAAAATCATTTATGAAGCTGCGCGCCGCGCGCAACAAGGCCACCAAAGCAATGATAGCGGCCAAACAGAACACACCAGAGAAACCACGCCAGTCTGAAGTTGCAGGAGACTAGAGCGGTCTCCTGCCCGCCAGTCTTTTTGAGCAAGGATTTAAGAAATGCGGGAACAGGAAAAAACCGGTAACGCGCGAATGATTGGTTATGGAATTGGTTTGGCCGCAGCCGTTATTTTCGCGTTATGGAAATTTCTGATTCGCTAAGAAAAATAGCGGCGAACTTGATAGACGGTCTGGATGAAAAAAATCCAGAATCTCACCCGCCATGCGGGTCCCAGACGGATGCAGGCGTTTGAAGCCAAAAAAAATCTTAATTTATCTGGCCATCGCGTGCTGCAACGGCACGGGAGACGTGTTGCTGAAACGCGGCATGGACGACCTGGGCGAAATCCATCTCAATAACTGGATACATATTTTCAACGCATTCATTAATCCCTGGGTAGTGGTGGGGATTCTTTGTCTTGCCGGATTCTTCTACGCGTACCTGACCGCGCTCTCATGGGCAGATCTGACTTTTGTTCTGCCGGCCACGGCTTTTGGCTATGTGGTTACGGCGTTTCTCTCACGCTTTTTTTTGAACGAAGTAGTCAGCCCGTGGCGATGGGCCGGCGTGCTTCTCATTACCGGCGGAGTTGGTCTGGTGGCCAAAGGGCCGTCACTCACAAAGAGAACCAAGGAAAGCTCCGCGTCGGCATCGACGCAAAAGGAGCAGCATGAGCTCGCTTAAGCTGTGGATCGCCATTGGCATGCTGGTGATGGCTTCCAGCGCCGGAGACGTAATGCTCTCCGCGGCCATGAAGCGCATTGGTGATCTGGAAGAACTGCGCGCAAAGAAAGGCTTGTTGGCGGTGATTGGCCGCGTGATCAGCGAAAAGCTTTTCCTGATCGCCCTCTGCTGCCTTATCTTCAGCTTCTTCTGCCTGCTTACGGCGCTTTCCTGGGGCGATGCCAGCCTGGTTGCGCCGGCATCGGCGTCACTCACGTATATCTGCTCGGCCATTCTGGCCAAGTTTGTGCTGCATGAGAATGTTGACCGCCGCCGCTGGCTCTCCGCCGCGCTGGTCTGCATTGGCGTGCTCATGCTGGTGAAGTAAGCCCGCCCCGCCAAGCTTACTCTTCTTCAGGCTTTACTCTTCTATGAACGTTGCGCGACCGTCTCGCGGGTCAGGAAATAATCCACCAGTTCGCTGGAAGAATTATCCATCTCCACATCAAATGCCCTGATTCTGCTGGTGAAATAGTTGAACATCACCACGGCGGGAATGGCCACGGTGAGTCCCAGGGCCGTGGTGAGCAACGCTTCTGAAATGCCGCCGGCTACCGCGCTGATACCTGTAGTCATGTGGCCCTGAATTTCACGAAAAGCGTCAATGATGCCGATGACGGTCCCCAGTAATCCGACGAACGGCGCGGTTGAGCCAATGGTGGCGAGCCCGCTGAGGCCACGCTCAAGCTCAGCATGGACGATGGCGGCGGAGCGGTTAAGGGCGCGACGGCTGGCTTCAATCTTTTTTTCAGAGATCGCCTGTTTTTCAGGGATTTCCTGCGCGGAGCCATGCGCGCGAAATTCGTGCAGCCCGGCATTTACCACCTTGGCGAGATGGCTCTTCTTATTGCGCTCAGCGATGCGGATGGCTTCATCCAATTTACCCTCACGCAGAGCGCCGGCGACCACCGGAGCAAACTGGCGCGACTGCTTACGGGCGGCGCTGAAGGCCAGCCAACGGTCCATCATTACGCCAATGGACCAGGCCGACATACCCAGCAGAATGATGGCGATGGCACGCGCGGGCCAGCCCATGTGCGCCCACATGGCAAGCAGGTCATAAGACTGTGAAGCGGAATCCTGAAAAATCCACACGGCAACTAAAGGCAGTTTCAAGCCAGACATAGTCGTTCCTCCATGGTTTAGAGCTTGATGCTGGAATGCGCGTTTCCAGTGTGTATCGGCCGTAAGTGTTTTGACACCGTGGAGGTGGGATTAGGTTCCTGGAAAACGGGGAAAACCTTATTTCACCGCGGAGGCGCGGAGAAAGGCCGAGACGTAACCACGCGATCAAGAACAAAATCGAAGAATTGGAGACGCAGCATGCTGCGTCTCTACGTTGAGTGTTTAGATCGCGCCCCATAGTTTATTCTGGCTGTAGGGATCCCTCCCCTTCGACAAGCTCAGGGTCGGGATGTAAAAAAAGACAAATGCTCATTCTCTCCATCGATACATCAGGACAATCCGGCGGCATCACTCTTGCCGAAGCGGAGGAAAAATCCTTTCGGCTGATTGAATCGTCGGCGATTGCCGGCGGCACATTTTCCGCGCAGCTGATTCCCACGCTGGCCGCGCTCTTGAAGAAACATGGCTATGGCGTAAAAGATATTGGCGGATTTGCCGCAGCGTCGGGGCCGGGATCGTTCACGGGGCTGCGCGTGGGTTTGAGCGCAATCAAGGGGCTGGCGGAGACGCTGCACAAGCCGATCGCCACGGTTTCACTGCTGGAGGCGATGGCGATGCTGACGGACCATCAGGGGACGATTGCCGCAGCCATGGATGCGGGCAGGAAAGAAATATTTTTTGGCGCGTTTGAGCAGTCAGGACAAGGAGACGGACGGGCTTTGACGATGCAACGCGAGGAGCTGCTGACGCAGGAAGGATTTTTGGCTGCACTGGCGTCGCTGGCGGTGCAAGAGCCTGTATGGCTGGTGACAAGCGATGCGGCCCTCGCTGAACTGGCAGCGCAAGCAGGTTGTGCGGTGAATGTGGTGGCGCGTCCGGGTAGCGAGGTGATTGCGCGGATTGGCGCAGGGAAATTGCTGGCAGGTGAGACTGTTTCCGTGGAAGCACTGGATGCGAACTATCTGCGCCGATCTGATGCGGAGATTTTCTTCAAAGGAAGGCTTTAAATTTCAGACCTCAGGGCCTAAAGGCCCAATTTTTTGGGGTTTAACCGCAGGCCTAAAGGCCTGCTCCACCCTCTGACATGAAAAAGTATGTTAGTTAGCATGAGGTCGAGATCTCAGGGCTTAATGGTCCAATTTTTCTTTACCCACCCTTTGCGCCAGCCGCACACTATGAAAGTTACACAAACTCGCAGGGCGCAAAGGATGGGGCACCCACTTTTTTGGTAAAGGACGAAGAAAAAATTCAGGACTCATCTTTACCGCAGGCCTGAAGGCCCATTCGACGCCTTCGCTTTGCTCCAGTTGCTCAGGGCAGGCTCTGCTCCACCCTCTGACGTGAAAGTTTCCTGGTTAACCTGAAGTCCTGTTCCACCCCTCTCAGACTTGAGATTGCAGTGCCACCTTGAACACCGCTGCAAGATCATTTATAGGTAGCATGCACTTCAGAAATTTATGACAGATTCCTCAAACGTTCTACAGTTTCCAAATCCTGCCAAGGCGGACGTGCGCGCGGCAGTGGAAGCCGATCTGCCGAAGATCACGAAAATTGCGGCGCAAGCGGGAACGGCGGCGCAGTGGAATCCGGCGGAGTACAAAAAGCTTTTTGCCGTGGAAACTCAGCGGGACCGGGCTGCCCTGGTGATTGAGCAAAACGGCAAGGTGGCCGGCTTTGTCATTGGACATCAGCTGGGTGGATCCCAGCTGGGGCAACAACTGGGCGACGAATGGGACATTGAGAACATTGTGGTTACGAGCGCGGCGCAACGGGGCGGGCTGGGGTCACAGTTGCTCACCGAGTTCCTGAAGCTGGTTCATGGGCGCGGCGGACGGACTATTTATCTTGAGGTACGCGAGTCAAACCTAGCTGCCAGAGCACTTTACAGGAAATGGACGTTTCTGGAGACAGGACGCAGAAAAGAGTACTATGAAAACCCGCAAGAGGATGCCCTGCTCTTAAGATTTAATTTTCCATAATGGGACTCATTTTGATTGAACCAGCGCTGGCCGTATGTTAACGTTCGGTGAAAGAACAGCAGGAGGCTTCAAGAATGGTGGATTCCGTTCGCGAACAGCTTCTGGCCAGTCACGAAGAGTTTCGTAGGCTGGCCCAGGAACACAACCAACATTGCCAGCGGCTTCATTCTCTGATTGAGAAGAGATACCTGACAGAGGATGAAAAACTGGAAGAAGTACGCCTAAAGAAAGTCAAACTCCGATTAAAAGACCAGATGATGACGATTGAGCAGGAATATCTGCGCTTACACTCGCAGGTAGCTTAATCGCGTCTTTAAAAACCAGGCCCACGATCTTTCAACCTCTCTTTGCGCGGGTCTTACACCTGCCGGGAGAGGTTTGTTGTTTTGGTGCTACGCTCCACATTTTTGATGGAAAACCTTTTGGAAACACAACTGGGGGGAATAACCTTTGATTAGGCAAACCAAAAAATAAAAAGGCAGCTTGTTCTGCTGCCTTACATCTTGAAATGGAAGAACTTAGCTTGCTTTAAGCACCTGGCTCAGAGTTGACGTTTCTGGCGCTACAAGTGCCGTAGACACACTGCGATGCTTCCATGCAATAAGCCAATTTCTAATTAAACTGGAAGTAGCGGAAACAGCTTTCACTGTCTTCGATAAAAGCCAGTGCCTATGAAACAAAAATTTATTGATTTGCTCCGCAAACTCTTGCAGGATCGATTCCAGCCCACGGTTATAAGGCTTAGACCTTTCGATTTCAAGTTTGTGGTTAAGTTCCTTCAATTTTTCATGATGGGACACATCAATGAAAGCTAGCCTCCACACACTAAAGGAGGGAAGCAAAACAATTGTCTTGGCAATCGTACTATCGAGATAATCGAACAGCCACCCCTTGCCAAACTCCGGATGAGATACAGCACGCTTACGCAATTTATCTCGTAGGGCATAAAGCTTATATCGGCGCTCCGTTACAAACGTGCGCCTGCGCTCTGATCTAAGATCGGAGTACATCGCCAGCAATACAAGCGTCAAAATTAAAAGCATGGTCTAGCCCTTCTTTGTATGATGCAAACGCTTATCTATTTGCGACTGTTGGTGCTCACTTTTGTATTCAGCCAATCTAGCAATCTCATCATCTTTGAGCCTCAACTGACGCCGAAAATATCTATTTTGACAAAACGACAGGACTACCGCAATCACACTGAAAATCACAATCGGGTAAATCTGGTCAACACCCCTACCAAGAACGTACATATCAATTATCGCCCGCTTTTGCTCGGTAGTGGCCCACATCGATACCGCAACAAAACTCATGACGCCAAATGCAGTCGGTATGCCGAATTTATCGGCAATTTTTTCGAAGACTGCAGGCCAAGACGACGGGCGGTATGCAGTAGTATCTTGCTTTGGTAATTCTTTTTCCTTTTTTACTATCGCCAAGGCTGTGCCCGTACTTGTACGAAGTGCAGAGGGGGGTCTGCCGTGAAACTTACAAGGGATTCATAGTATGACGCATCACTCCTGCATTTGTCAAAATTAAGCCTGATCAACTTAATTACATATAATTCATTCCATCGGTTATTCCAACCCAACATTAAAGATTGGTTGAATTTAGATTATAAATTCTAATTAAGAGATTCCATTTTTAGCAATATTACCGTTAGACATCGATTCCGACAAAATTTGCTTGAACTTCTCGACGGCGGTATGGCGAACCAGGGACAATGAGGGTGGTTTTTTTAGGTTTCAGGTGATGAAAAGATAAGGCCCAAAAAAAGTTAAAGGGACACGGCTTCCGGACCATGCCCCTTTAATATGTCAGCAGTTCTGACGGATGAACTTGCCTCTAACTAATAGAGTCAAAAGTGCCCCGGGAAATATACCCACGGACAAAAAATCTTTGATTTTTCTTATTGGACTGCAACTCCTTATTTCAGAGCACGATACATGCGCGTCGCGAACCAAGGCAGCCCACAGGCGGAGCAAGAACTTTGATGGCTGCTGCGCGCCGAATCGTTATAATCGAAGAGAATGGTTCGTGACGGGATCTATTACGCCCTGGGAATGCTCTTGGTGGCCGCGGTGCTGGGCTGGCTGACGCATTCACTTTTTCTTGCCCTGATTCCAATTTTGCTGGCTGCGTTTTTTCTGTGGTTCTTCCGCGATCCGGAACGCACAATCCCCGCCGGAGCGGGGCTGGTGATTTCACCAGCGGACGGCAAAATTACCGACGTTTCCAGCACGCAATTGAACGGAGTGCCCTGCACGCGAATCAGCATCTTTCTAAACGTATTTGACGTACACGTAAACCGCAGCCCGATCAGCGGCGTGATCAAAAGCGCGGTTTATAAAAAAGGCCAGTTTCTAAACGCCATGGCCGAGGCCTCCGCCGATGACAACGAACAAAATATTGTTACGGTGGAAGGCGACGGCATGACGGTGGTATTCAAGCAAATTGCCGGATTGCTGGCGCGGCGCATTGTGTTTAATCACAAAGCCGGAGAGACGATAACGCGCGGACAGCGCGTGGGCCTGATTAAATTCGGGTCGCGCACGGACGTGATTTTTCCGCAGCCGGCGGAGATCAGCGTGAAGCTGGGAGATCGGGTAAAAGGCGGCTCAAGCATTCTGGCCAAGGTGACGGTCCCGACGAAGATGGGGCCGACGACTACACGCCAAAATACAGGTGCCATGCGATGAAGATGCCGTTGCCGATGCGCCGATGGGAAGACCAGTTACCGCCTCCGCAGAGAAGGCGCATGCGCAAAGGCATGTACATTTTGCCTTCACTATTTACGGCGGCGAATATTGGCGCTGGCTATTATGCGCTGAGCCAGACGATGCTGGGCACGCGCCAGGACTTCTGGCATTTTGACCACGCCGCTTTGGCGATTGGCATTGCCGTGGTGGCCGATGGGCTGGATGGCCGCATTGCGCGAATGACAAATACCACCAGCGATTTTGGCCGCGAATTTGATTCGCTGGCGGACGTGATTACCTTTGGCGTTGCGCCGGCCCTGCTGGCCTTTATGTGGGGCTTCAGCCTGCTGCCGGACCGGGGCTTCCCTGCGGTGCATGACAAGATGGTGCAGTTGGGGCTGATTGCGACTTTTATTTTTCTCGTCGCAGGAGCAAGCCGGCTGGCGCGATTCAATATTCAGCTGAATCCTCAACCATCGAACCCGGGACGGCCGGGGAGAAAATACTTTGTAGGTTTGCCGATTCCGGCAGGCGCAGGCGTGGTTGCCGCGACGATCCATCTGGTAAAGGGCGAGCCGATTTTCTGGCCGCAGCTTGCACCCATCTGGCTTGGACTGCTCCTTGTGGTGAGCTTTCTTATGGTGAGTACCTGGCGGTTCTATAGTTTTAAAGATTTGAACCTGCGCAGCCGGCATCCATTCCAGATCTTTATTCTTATTTGCGGATTTCTTGGGCTGCTGGTGGCGTTCCACCACTACATGCTGTTTATCATCGCGATAACGTATGCGGGCTCAGGCATCTTTACCCGCTTGTCTTACTTCTTCCATCGCAAGCCAACTGAGCCAGCACAGCCGGCCTATAAGGAAGCTCCGGAATCCAGATGAAAACCGAGACACAGAACCTCTTTCGCGTGGCTATTGTTGGCGGAGCAACGCTCAAAGGCAAAGAGCTAAAAGATGTGCTGGAAGAACGTAACTTCCCTTCAGCAAAAATTGCTCTGCTGGATGACGAAGAATCGTTGGGGCAGCTGGATGTAGTCCAGGAAGAAGTGTCGGTGGTGCTGCCGGTGGGCCGCGATCAGCTAGCCCAGACGGACTTTACTTTTTTTGCTTCTGACGCGGAATTTACACGCAAAAAGTGGAAGCTGGCGAAAGAGGCTGGCAGCGCGATTGTGGATATGTCCTACGCGCTGGAAGCTGAGCCGAATGTGCCAATCTGTGCACCCTGGGTAGAACGCGAAACAGGCGAGCCAACGCACTTTACGCTGGAGTCGAGCTCGGTGGTAGCGGCGCATCCTGCGGCAGTTGTGCTGGCACTATTACTGCTGCGAGCCAGAAAAGCGGGCGAAGTCCACAGCACAGTGGCCACGATCTTCGAGCCAGTCTCCGAACAGGGCCGCAATGGAATGGATGAGCTCCACCAACAGACCACCAATTTATTATCTTTCCAAGCGCTGCCAATGAGCGTATTTGATTCGCAAATTGCCTTCAACATGCTGGACCGATTCGGGCGTGCGGCAAAGCATCCGCTGGATACCACAGAGCACCGCGTGGCCAATCATCTGCGCAAATTGCTGGGCACGCATGCGCCGATGCCGGCCATTACGCTGCTGCAGGCCCCGGTCTTTCACGCGCATACGTTTTCCATTTACATTGAGCTGGCGCAGACGATCTCCGCCGGAGATTTTGCCCGGCACCTAGCCGGCGAGCACGTACAGATTGCGCGCGCTCCGGAAGATTCTCCCAGCAACGTGAATGTTGCGGGCAAGGATGAAATCATGGTCGCGGTGCGGCGTGATACGGTCCACGAAAACGGCTTCTGGCTCTGGGTTGCCGTGGACAATCTTCGTCTTGCCGCGCTTACCGCTGCCGACTGCGCCACTGCGCTGGCTGCCGTGCGGCCACATGGAAAGGTGCAGTGAAACGCGCGCTTCCGTTTTTGCTGGCGACCGCTGTTGCTCTCGCCGGCTGCGGCTATCATACGGCTGGCCACGCCACGCGACTGCCCGCCAGCGTGCGCACCATCGCCGTGCCCGTGTTCATCAATCAGACGCAAACGTACCGCATCGAACAGCTGCTCACGCGTGACGTTGTCCGCGAACTCATCGCACGCTCCAAGTATCGCGTGGCCAATGAAGCCGGTGAATCAGCCGACGCCACGCTCAAAGGCACCGTCATTTCCGCGCAAGCCTCGCCGCTTACCTATGACGCGCAAACCGGTCGCATCTCCAGCGCCATCGTCACCGTCTCAATGAAAATTTCACTCACTAACCGCGACGGGCACACGCTTTTTGAAAATCAGAATTACACTTTCCGGCAGCAGTACCAGGTGTCGCGGGAAGTAACCAGCTTCTTTGAAGAAGAAACGCCCGCGCTGCAACGCATGTCACAGGACTTTGCGCGCACCCTGATCAGTGACCTCACGGAGGCCTTCTAGCATGCCCGGCCCAGGACGCAGCTTTGCTCCCACAGAAAAGTTTGCCGCAGAAGTTGCCAACCGCAAACTCCGCCCCGGCTACGTCCTGATCGGCGACGAAGTTTTCTTTCGCGACAAATGCCGCCAGGCGCTCCTGCAACACCTTGTCCCCGCTGACCTGCGCGACTTCAGCCTGCACGATCTTGATCTCACACAAGTAAGCATTGCGGAAGTGCTGGACCGCGCGCAGACGCCGTCACTCATGGCGCCGTTTCAGGTGCTCTTCGTCCGCGGCGTAAAAGAGCTTTACGGGCGCGGCTCACACGCGGAAGAATTCGCCGCCATTGAAGCCTACATGAAAGACCCGAATCCTGACGCGGTAATCATCTTCGTCGCCGACCACATCAGCATTCCCGCCGACGTCCGCCGCATGGAGATGCAGGACAAAGACCGCTATGAGCGTATCCGGGAAACGCTGGGCGAATTTTGCGGCATCGTTGAGCTGGCGCGCGTGGAAGAAGCCGACGGCATAAGGTGGGTCATCGACCAGGCGCTGAAAGAAAATGTAAAAGTGGACCAGGACGCGGCCCGCGAACTCATTGACGCACTCGGCGCGGACATGATGCTTGCAAGCCATGAGCTGGAAAAACTTATTCTCTATGTCGCCGAGAAAAAACACGTCACCCTGGGCGACGTGGAAACCATGGTGCTCGCCGCCAAACAGCGCTCGCTCTATGAACTTACTGACGCCATCTCCGCCCGCGACAAGACCCGCGCTCTCGCCGTAATGGATGCGTTGCTCTCCACCAGTGAAGGTGATGACGCCGCCATCGGC
The DNA here is from genome assembly GCA_036496365.1 of Candidatus Angelobacter sp. Classification (GTDB taxonomy): domain Bacteria; phylum Acidobacteriota; class Terriglobia; order Terriglobales; family Acidobacteriaceae; genus Angelobacter. Next base: position 18,211 of record DASXLK010000127.1, read on the forward strand.
CACCTTTATATGCTGGCCCGCACCTTCCGCCAGATGCTGGTGATCCTGGAAAAAAATGTGCGCGATACGCGCGCCATCTGGCAGGCCTTGTGGCAGGGCTTTCGCCTGCCGCCCTTCGCCGCCGACGATGTCATCCGCCAGGCACGGCGTTATAAATCCCGCAAGGAACTTACCCGCGCCATCAAACTCATCGCCCGCGCTGATCTTGCCTTGCGTTCCAACGCTCCCAGCAAGCGCCTCGTGCTGGAAAATCTGGTGATCCAGCTATGTGAAGAGCCCAAAGTGTTGCCGACTACGTGGCAGCAGGAAGAGCTGCCGGTCTAGCTTTCGTTTTTTCTGTATCCCGACCCTGAGCGAAGCGAACGGCGAGGCCCCCTATAGCCACTTCACTCTTCAGGCTCAAATTCTCCGATGTTCTGATGATCCGATGTCTCGATTTCCAGATGTCCCGATCTCAAAGCAATCTTCTGCATCCGCCAGGACTGCCATCCATCTAATATGGTTCCTCCACCAACAGGAGTTAATCCAATGACCGCACTCACCGGTGAAGAATTACAAGCCTGGGTCGAGCGCACCACTCAAGGATGGCGGCAGCTCGTCGCCAAAAACCCGCAGGTACTGCAACTGCCCTGTGACGTGCGTGAAACCAGCTCCGTGGCGCAGCTCTTGCAACATATCGTCGCCGTGGAGTTGCGCTATGTGCAGCGTCTACGCGGCATTCCCCAATCTGACTACAGCACAATTCCTTACGGCTCCGCTGAAGAGATCTTTACCACCCACGACCGCGCCATGGAACTTCTGCGCGGCCTGCCGGAGTGGTCTGCGGCAGAGTGGGAGCAAGTTCTGGAATTCCCCACCCGCAGTGCGGGCACTCTTCGTGCCACCCGGCGCACAATCCTGGTCCACCTGTTTACGCACTCCATCCGGCATTATGCGCAGTTGGCCACGCTGGTAAGGCATCATGGAGTCCGCCCGGATTGGGAGATGGATTATTTGTTTATGGGGATGAAGTAGGTTTTTTCTGCAATCCCGACCCTGAGCTTACCGAAGGGGAGGGAACCCTATGGTGACCATGCGCTCTCGGTAAAATAGTTGGAATAAATTCGTAAGAGTGAACGCCCTTAATCGGTCAAACGCTTTACCTTGCTCACACCAGGCAATATTATTGAGGGCTCAAAGCCCAGTTCACATATCTTGTTTATGAAAGAGTACCTGATCCTTCACGTGGTACGAGTTTTCTTTCATCAGCTGCCTTTATTATTTGCTGCGTAAGCCAACCTATCCGGTTGCACAACACGAAACCAAGGATAAGTCAGTTTCTAGTTGCAAATCTGGACTAATCAACCCGATAATATCCAAGCTAAATTTCACCTATGCTCAAACGGATAGCTGTCACTGGGTTCCTTCTACTTTTCTATGCTGTCACTTGTGCCTCCGCGCAGGCGCCGGACAGCCCGATCACTAAACAAGACCGCGAATGGCTTGACCATGTCCTGTGGACCGTGCGCGATGAAATCAAGAAAAATTACTATGATCCCAGCTTTCATGGGCTGGATATCGACCAGCGCTTTCAGCAGGCTGCAATCAAGATGGCCACGGCGCCTGACCGCAATTATGCGGTGGCTGACATTGCCGGCGCCGTGAGCGCACTGAATGATTCACACACATTTTTTCTGCCGCCGCCGCGCCCTTACACCAATGAATATGGCTGGCGGATGCAGGCGGAAGGCGAGTCAGATTGTTTTATCACCGCCGTTAAGCCGGGTTCAGATGCGGAGAAAAAAGGGCTCAAACCCGGAGACCAGGTGATGTCTGTGGCCGCCTACACGGCCATACGCCCCGACCTGTGGAAGATAGATTACGTCTATGGCGCTCTGCGTCCGCAGCTTGGATTGCGGCTTGTTGTCCGCACACCCAAGGGCGAGATGCGCCAGCTCGATGCCATGGCAGAGATGAGCAAGAGGTCATGGAACCCATGGAACTATGAAGAGAAGCTGATTACCCTTTACCATCGTCACCTGGCCCGCACCGTTGAGTATGGCAAAAACGCAATCATCTATAAGTTACCGGATTTTGCTTATGACCCTGATCGTGCGAATGAGATGCTGGATAAAATTCGCGGCCATGAGTCGGTGGTGCTGGATCTTCGCGGAAATCCCGGGGGCTATGTTGAGTTTCTATCGCGCTTTCTGGGCGGCATGTTTGACCATGAAGTAAAGATTGGTGACCGTGTCGGAAGAAAGCCGCTGCGCGGTTCTGTTACCAGATCGCGCGGCAGCAAAACATTCCAGGGAAAGCTGGTTGTCCTGGTGGATAGCAAATCAGCCTCGGCGGCGGAGTTGTTTGCCAGAGTCGTACAGCTGGAAAAACGCGGCACAGTCATTGGTGACCGCTCTTCCGGTATGGTAATGGAGAGCAAGGTTTATCCACATGAAGTGCCAACCATGCACGGAGATATTCAATACGCAGTCGCCATCACTGATGCCAATGTTGTGATGTCCGATGGCAAGAGCCTGGAAGGCGTGGGCATGGTCCCTGATGAACTGATTATTCCCACTGCCGCTGACCTTGCTGCTGGACGCGATCCTGTTCTGGCCCGGGCTGCGGAGCTGGTGGGAGTGAAACTGACTCCAGAAGAAGCAGGCAAACTCTTCCCTTTCTTATGGCCCATTGATGGAGAATAAAACTAAATCTCCTCCAGGTTCTTTTGAACCCTATTCGTCGCTTCGCACAAAACCCTATCAATGTTTCTCCCCCGAATCAGCCGTTCCGTCTGACCACTTGGCAACTGGAATCATAAATATGGTCAGCCGGTCCTGCGGGTCGTCAGCCGCCAGAATGGGAGAGCCTTGCAGATTTGCGCCCCAGGTTTTAGCTTCACTTTGCGGGACAAAAAACATAAGGTGCGGATGCCAGTGTCCGTTGCCATCGCCCAGGTTCGCTTGCTTTGACAGCATGTAGCACATCGCGCCTGGTTCCTGCGTGGGCAATTCCTTTTTGTCGAAGGCGGCTTTAAGGCTGTCAAACATTTGCGTTCTGGATTGTCCAGCCAAAACCCACTCAGTTTTCTTGATGGTAAGCGGCAGATAGGTCCGTGTGGCTATCGAGTTGAAGCAGATGGGACCACGCAACTTTGGGTTCCAAAAATCCGGATCGTCAATGCCAGCCGTCCATGATCGCTCCACTATGCATACAAAACCGTTTTTCCCAGGGATTGCGGTTTCATAGCCATGCCGTCCAAGCACCATCACTGCCGCATCGCCTGAGATTGAGTTCGGCGCAGCGCTCCGCGCCATGGCTATCTCGGCATTGCGGTCGGCAATCAGGTATTGCTCCAGCGGGGCCATCGCGGGATACGGTGATTTAGCGGCCTGCGCCTGCGCTTGCTCTGGCAATGCTGTGCCCAGCATGATGGCCAGCGCCAGGCTGGCTGTGATCGTGGTGAGAATCTTCCGCTTTTTCTGAAATCTCGAGCGCAGCGAGAGATCCCTATCATCACCAACAGCCTTCTTCATCCACTTCATAAGCATTCTCCTGCAAATATTCATTGAGAAAAATACGTTGATATCAATATAATATACTTTATAGCAAAGGCCATGAAACCATCTTTTGCAACCGCCCTCCTGGCCCGCGACACCTGCCTCTGTATGCATGTCCAGCGGGCGGCAAGGGCGCTGGCGCGGCGCTTTGATGGCGCGCTTGGTCCCCTCGGTGTGACGAATGGTCAGTTTTCGCTGATGATGTCACTCAATCGCCCGAAGCCGCCGGGCATGGCGGTGGTGGCATCATTGCTCGCCATGGATCGAACCACCCTCACAGCCGCTCTCAAACCATTGCAGCGCCGTGGTCTGGTCAAGGTCACGGTGGATTCCAATGACCGTCGCGGCCGTGTAATGACCCTCACGGCCAAAGGGCGCAGCTTGCTGGTCCGCGCCGTTCCCGTCTGGCAGAGTACGCACGCAGAGGTTGAAGCACTGCTACATGATGGCGATTCGAATCGCCTCAAAAAAAATCTACTCGAGATCTCTTAGACGATGAAATTTGAAGGTTTTCTCCAATCAATAGCATGAGTAATCCGCAGACCAGGATGATGTAGAAATAATGGATATGTTTCGTATAGTGCTAGCCTGTAAAGGTGTGCCAACTCATGCCGGAGCCCCGGGTGCTCGCGATATCACGGAAGCGTTCACACACAGGCCGTGGCACCAGAACGTAACTTGTGAGTGGGACGGTGCTCAATTGATCTTGCAAGCGGACAATGATTATGACGATAAAGGCCTGGCTTTACTCGACGAGTTTTCAGACGAGATTTCTGCTTGTATAAAAGATCCTGGCGAGGGCGACATTGAGGTAGTGTCAGTCACAAAGCTCTAAGGCGGCGTTATCGGAGGCTCAAAGCCCAGCTCACACACCATTTTGAGGATATCCTGCGGGGGCGCCGGCATCACCAGTGTTCCGAATGTATAGCCATGCTGCTTCAGCTCTTCCAACAAAGCTTCCGAGGATGAAGAACTCACAAGGAAAACGATCTTGCACTCTGGTTGCTCATCCAGAATGATCCGGCCTGCCTCAGTTCCATGCATTCCAGGCATGACCACCTCCATCAGGATTAAATCGGGACGGAGTTGGCGGGCTATCTGGAGCGCGTGAACCCCAGTGTAAGCCACAGTGCAATCATATCCCCGGCTTCTGAGAATAATGGCAAGCGTGTCGGCGATGACACGTTCGCTATCCACCACCATCAGTCTTGGAGTCATTTCCATTGCTGATCACTCTAGAATTGTCATATTACGTTAACGCAGCAGCACCTGCACCTAGTCTTCATCAATCTCCCACTGCGTCATGTCCTCAGCAGGATGCGGCAACCGTCCCTCCAGCCATTCGGCGCAATCTGCCGGTGAGAAATCAGTATCTTTGCACTCGATTACCCAGGAGAGGAAATCGCGCGGGCCGCCATTCAGTGCCGGTGGCGGAGAAACGGGCATAAAGACGGTCGGCAATCTTTCATCGAGGGAGACATAATTCAAGACATGACCCAGTTCCTGAACCACACGCCATGCCAGCGGATGATCGACCTGAATAATGAACTTCACCCACCATGCCAGTCCGCTTGAACCGGAGCCGACTGACGCGTCGATACCAGGTAGTTTCTTAAGGTAGTCGAGGAGCGGTTGAAAATTGGTTTCGTTTGGCATAATTTTCTGGGTGATTATCTCAAATGACGCCTGGACTGTACCGGGTTTGAGAAAGCGCGCCCTGCCGCGATGCTACGAATTTGACCTAAAAATTTATTCGCGCCCTTTCGCGCAATTCGCGGCCAAATCTGCGCCTGTCTCCGGCGCAATCCTCTCTGCCCAGCCGCACCTCCGTGCAGCTTTGCTCAACTCCACCACCTCAATATTCACCGGACATTCCGGCCAGTTATGCACCCAGCATACAATCACGTCGCACCCGTTCGGATCGTGTCGATGCAGCACAAAGTTGCGGCTTTCAAACTCAAACTCAATCCGAACCATCTGCCACTGGTTTCTTGATACCTCGCGTAGCGCCTCGCAATCGGGAAATGCTCTTTGAATCCGCCGGACGGCAAATCCCAACCGCCGTGCCATCATGCCAAACGCAAAAACCACGCCGCCTTCGTTCACCGGCTCATGTACCAGTTCCGGCCAGGGCAGCGGATTGCCATAGATCGGCCGGCCCGGAAATGTGTCCACGCTCTGCGATTTTCGCGCCGTGCTGATCTGGCAGCGGCTTCCCTTCCGGGGCCGCGCCGCAATGATCGCCAGCACGTCTCTCCACTCTTTCTGCAGGCCTTTATCGTGTGCGTATTTTTCAAACGCGTCCGGCACCAGCTTCCATCCAAACCGCGCATGCAGCGGCGCATGGCAGAACCGTGACAACTTCCTGTGCTCGCTGACGCTTGGAACTTTCTTTAGTTTGCGGACCGCCTTCGCCCAGTCCAGCAGCAACGTTGCCGATGTATTTTTAAATCCTGGACCAGCCGCTTCAATACCAGCCGCAGTCAGTGCTGGCTGCAACCCTCCCCACCGGTTTTCAAGCACGCCCCGCGTCACGCCCACCTCTTCAAGGTCGCGAAAGCTGGGGTTCCGTTTTAACTTCTTCGCCGTCCGCCGGATCGCACGTACTATCTCTTCTTTGGTCATGGCTTCTCTCATATGTGAATTGGTTTTGGGGCATGGAAAAGCCACCTGGTTTTCAGGTGGCTCACTGTCCTGCATAGTTTGGTGCTGCATGGTTTTGGTGCTGCTTAGTGAATGTTGATTGGTTCTAGTGAAAGTTGCTTGGAAAGGTTAGCTTTGGTCTGCAATTTGATTTTGGCTGGCTAAGATCCAAAAGCTAATAGCTAAAGGCTAATAGCTAAAAGCTAAGGCCTAAAAAACAAAAGCGACCCTTGTCAGGATCGCGCAGACACACTTATCCTCTCCGGCCTTCTGTGAAAAATCACACAAAAGGGGTTCGCTGTGGGCCATTATCGCCAGACAGCGAAGGGTGCTGGCCTTTCAGGGATCCAATCCCTCCGGCGCCGCTCCCGGTTAAAATTACATCTGGATAATAGCAAATATAAAACGAATAAGTCAATAGTTATCTTCGCAATATTTAAAAATATTTTTGCTCGACTAATCCATGCTGCCATCACGCCTGAAAGTCTGCCTTTGCCATTCCTCATCCTGTTCTGGGCTATAATTTCCGCATGAAAACCACATCACTTCTCCAACGCGTGCTAGCCCTGGTAATGATCTATGTGCTTCTTGTGCCGCAAAGCTGGGCAACTTGCGGAGGCGGCGGCGGTGGCGGCATGGGTGGCATGTCTGGCGGATCAAGCGCCCAGACCTATCAAGTGCCGTGGAAGGTGATCAAGGCTGACGACGCGCCGAAAACCGGCCTGGCCGTTTACTGGTTCCCCACCGGCGTGGATGAAGTGCAGAAATCCAGCCTGCGCGAATCACGCACGCTGCAACTCTATTCGCAGCAGTGTGTGACCATGGGCATTGTGGACGTGCGTGAGCCGCTGGGCCAGAAATATGTCCCGGACGGAAAGTTGCCGGTGGCCGTGCTGGTGCAGCCCGATGGCACGGTACTCAACAAGGTTGAAAACAAAAACGGCAAGCTTGCCGTCGGCGACGTGGAAAAAGTCGTCGAAGGCGAGATGAAGAAGCGCGAGTCCGCAGTAAAAGAGAAGATGGAAGACGCCAAGTCCAAGGCCAAGGCCGGCGACAGTAAGACGGCGATTGACGAGCTCCGCCAGGTCGTCGACCAGAAATGCATGTTCCCCGGCAAGGCCAAAGACGCCGTAAAAGAGCTGAAGAAGCTGGGCGTGACGGACGCCAACGCTGAAGCAATGCCCGACGGCCCGAACTTTGATCCAGCCGTGAGCGCAAAAATTCAGCGGACGATGTCCGCTGGCCTGATGGCCGAGAACGACGCGAAATACATGGAAGCGCTGAAGATTTATACCGCAGCGCACAATCTTGATCCAAACGATCCTACACCGCTGCGCTACATTGGTGAACTTTACCGCCACGAAACTGGCGACTGGGAGAAAGCCCGCGCCACCTTCAACCAGATTCTGGCCATGCCGGCTGATCCGCTCTCGCGCGCCGTGGCGCTGCATGGGCTGGGCAAGATGACGATCCATGAAGGCGATTTCAAAAAAGGCCTGGGGCTGATGGAAGCGTCCGTGAAGGAATTTCCGTTGGCGCTGGCTTATAGAAACCTGGCCGTCTACTGGAACTCTGAAGGTAACAAGGCAAAAGCCAGTGAGTATACACAGCTGGCTCTCTCTCTTGATCCTCATGAGCCTTTTAACCTGATCTTTGCCGCCGCCTTCATGGCCGGCAACGGACATGCCGACGAAGCGCTGAAGATCGCCAAAGAAAATGAGCCAATCCTCTGTGCTTCTTACAATCTGGCTGCTATCTACGCGCAGCTGGGGCAGAAAGACAAAGCGCTAGCGCTGCTGAAACGCCACTTCTTTGAGTATGAGCGGTATCAGTCCGTGCGCAGCAAAGAGATGATGGAAGCAAGGGTGGATGCGGTGTTTGCCTCGCTCTATAAAGATCCAACGTTTATTTCTTTAACCAGCGGAGCTGACGGCAGACTGCCTCTGCCAAATGCCATGGGCGGCGGCAGCAACTAAGCCGCACCTGAAAAATTACCAAGGGCGCAGGACTATCATCCTGCGCTTTTTTCTTTTCGGGGATTTTTATAGGGAATTTGCCGCAAAAAATTAGTAAATGCTTGTCCCGTTTTGGGACTGAAAAAACTAATGTACTATCGTGCTGAAAGCTCCAGGTTTTGCTAAAGTGACAGAGTTTGCAGTCGATAATCATTAAGTATGAAACCTCTCACGATCCTCATTGCTGAAGATGATTTGCTGTCCCGCATGGTCCTGGAGCGTTCCGTGGTCCAGTGGGGTTATCAGATGATCTCAGCCGTAGATGGCGAGAATGCTCATGAGCTCCTGAAGAGCCGTCGCGTGGATGTTTGCATCCTGGATTGGGACATGCCCGGGATGACCGGCATTGAGATTTGCCGGTGGCTGCGGGCAAACGTTACTGACCCTACTCCCTATGTGGTGCTGATTACTTCCAGAGACCGGCCGCAGGAAATCCAGACAGGATACGAAGCTGGCGCGGACGACTATCTGACAAAACCTTGTGATATGAAGTATCTCCGCAGAAGAATCGCGACCATCGCGGAAAAGATCCAGCGCCAGGAACAGTGGTTGCAACAAGCCAATCAAGAGAATGCACCAGCTCAGGGACCGGCCGATTTCAACCCGCTGGATATTTATATCTCTGACCTGCGCTTGATGCGCCGCAAAACCTAGCTCCAGATTCACTGAGAGTAGAGATGGTCCTGGGCCATCACCACTTGCTTGCCCATGCGTCTCGCCACGGCAGCGCACGCCGCAAAAGTTTCTTCGTCAGTCTCTTGTGCGCGCACAATCTCCAATTGCTTCATCTCATAAACCGGGTGCACAAAACGCATGCCCAGAATCTGTTTTGCGCGATACGTCACGGAAGCAATCTCCGTCACGCTGAATAACAACGTGTTCGTTGCCAGGATCGTTCCGGGTTTGCAAATCTTATCGAGCAGCGTAAAAATCTCGATCTTCGATTCCATCTCTTCCGGGACAGATTCAATCACCAGATCAGCCGCGCGCGCGGCCTGTTCCACCGTTGCAGCGAATTCCAGGCGGTCAAAGGCGGCATCGGCTTCGGTTTTGCTCACCGTGCCCAGGGCTATGGCTTGGGCCAGATATTCTTGCATTTCTGCCGCTGCGGTGCGCAGGCTGCCGGGCAGAATATCTTCCAGGATCGTACGATAACCGCCCAGCACAGAGGCATGGGCTATGCCGCGGCCAATCGCTCCTGCGCCGACGACCGCGATGCTCCGGATTTCCGCCATTTAGTCCTTATCCAGGCTCTCCAGTGTCTTCACAAAACTCGGCTCGGAATTGCGTATATAGTCGGCCAGCCGCTTGCGTTCTTCTATCGTCATGGTGCTCATTCCAACCTGGATACGGCGCACTGTGGCGGCAATGTCATCCACGTAATTCATCATTCGGATCAATTCACCGGTTGCGGGCATGCTAGAGGTCGCTCCTTTTTTTCCAACAGCTATTTTCAACTCTTCCGGGCAAATTAGCAAAGCGCTCCGGCCTGCCCTCCCTGCCACGGATTCATGCATCCAAGTAAGCTGGAGCTGTCTGTCTCAAAAACTGCCTTCGTTCATTTTGATCTCATGCGAGCTAATCCAGCGGTTTTAACCCCAGAATCGAGTGGTATTTCAGAGTGCCTGGATCGTTTGGCCTCAGAGAAGCGCACGGCCAAGCCGCTCTCCACCTACCGTCTGCAATTCAATGCTGGCTTTCGTTTTGAAAACGCCCGCCGCCTCGTGGGATATCTGCATGCGCTTGGCGTCTCCCACATTTATTCTTCGCCCATACTCAAGGCGCGTGCAGGCAGTGATCACGGCTATGACATTACTGACCATAATCAGTTGAACCCTGAGGTCGGCAGTTATGAAGAGCTCAAGGAACTTGTGGCTGAGCTAAAAGATTACGGCATGGGGCAAGTCCTTGATTTTGTGCCCAACCACATGGGCGTTGGTTCGGGCACCAATCCTTGGTGGTCAGACGTGCTGGGCAATGGCCGCTCATCGGAATTTGCGGAATTCTTTGATATTGATTGGGACCCGCTCAAGCCTGAGCTGCACAACAAACTGCTGCTGCCGATCCTTGGGAACCAATATGGCGCCGAGCTTGAGTCTGGTCACATCCGGCTGGTGTCAGACGAAAATGGATTTCACTTTGAGTACTTTGACAAGCTCTTGCCGCTCGATCCGCAAACCATTCCCCTGATTTTTGAGCCCTTGAATTATGAAACGCCGAATGAGATGCCGCAGGAGTTGCGCAACCTTCTTTCCGGCTTGCGCAATCTGCCCTCGCACAGTGCCACGGAAGGTGATCTCGTCCGCCAGCGCCGCCGTGCTATTCCGTCTCTCACAGTGGCGTTAAAAGAGCTGATAGAAAAATCTCCCGCGGCAAAGAGCGCCATTGAGAAAGCAGTCCGCCTGATCAACGGGTATTCCGGTGATCCGCGCAGCTTTGATGGTCTGCATCGCATTCTGGAAGCACAGGTATACCGGCTGGCCAATTGGCGCGTCTCTGGCGAAGAAATTAATTACCGCCGTTTTTTTGACGTGAATGATCTCATCGGCCTCAGCATGGAAAATCCACGGGTCTTTGCCGCCACACACCAGCTCCTGCGCCACCTGCTGGCCGATGACATGATTCAGGGGCTGCGCATTGACCACAGCGATGGCCTGTTGAATCCGCGGCAATATATGGTCCGGCTGCAAATGCTTTATGCTGCCAGCCAATGTACCGGTGCAGTGCCGCATCCGCCTCTGGCGGAGAACGGCATTGAACAGGATTTACAACAGGTCTTTGGGCAGCACGATTGGATGAACCGCCGCGCTCTGCTCTATACCGTGGTGGAAAAAATCCTGGAACCCGGAGAAGACCTTCCGCGCGAATGGCCGATTGACGGCACTTCAGGTTATGACTTCACCACGCTGGTAAACGGACTATTCATTGATCGCCGTAATGAGCGTTATTTCACCAACTTCTATCATCGTTTTACCGGCGCGGCGTATGACGTGGAAAGCGTGATCTACAACAGCAAAAAACTGATCATGCATGCTTCGCTGGCCAGTGAAGTCAACGTGCTCGCCCACATGCTGGACGCCATTTCCGTGACCGACCGCTATGCGCGTGATTTCACCCGCAAGGCCCTGCGCGACGTGATCCGTGAAACCATTGCCTGCTTCCCCGTCTATCGTACGTATATTGACGAGCGCGGAGAGATGACCGAACGCGACAAGGCGCATATCCATGAAGCCATTGTCAAAGCCAAGCGCCGCAATCCTGATAAAGCGCCCACCAGCTTTGACTTCTTGCGCGACATTCTTTTGCTCCGCCGCAAAGACTCAGACGATCAGATGGACACCTATCGCCGCAAGCTGCATTTCACCCTGAAATTTCAGCAGCTCACCGGCCCGGTCATGGCCAAGGGCATGGAAGATACGGCTTGCTATGTTTATAACCGCTTCATTGCTGTGAATGAGGTTGGCGGATCGCCGCGGCAATTTGGCAGTCTCGTCAGCGAATTTCATGCCGGCAGCCTCAAGCGCGCGGAGCATTGGCCTTACTCTATGCTGGCCACCTCCACGCATGACACCAAGCGCAGTGAAGATATACGCACCCGGCTTGACGTGCTCTCAGAAATGCCCAAGACCTGGGCCGCGCAGGCCCTCAAATGGCGCAAGACAAACCGTTCGCGCAAGCGCACGCTTTCTGACGGCCGCCATGTGCCCGACTTCAACGAAGAATATTTTCTCTACCAGACGCTCATCGGATCGTGGCCGTTTGAATCCGGTAATGAAGCCTCCCGCGCGGAGTATCTGGAGAGGATCCAGCACTATATGAGTAAGGCCGTGCATGAGGCCAAGATCAACCTGAGCTGGATCAGTGACGATCCTGCATATTTGGAAGCTCTGCAGCAGTTCATCGAGAAAATTCTTCAGCCGGGCGTTTCCGGCCAGCCCAATGTTTTTCTTGAGCAGATGCAGACGTTCATGCCGCCCATCGCATTT